>JBGPHT010000168.1:0-16794 GCA_041484525.1 Bryobacteraceae bacterium
CACGATCAGCGTGCCCCGCGGCTTTCGCCAAGCCATCCGTGTATGCCGCAAAGCGCTTTTCCTGTGGGCCTGGTGCGAAACAATGTCCCATAAAAACATTCTACATCAGTTTTGTTATTTCTAACACAGTAGTACTAGGCGATCCTCAATTTCTTCCCTGCTGAGTCTGCGTGCTGCCATTGTCGGTTTTCTCCGGTGAGTTGGATTCGTGAATCTGATTCTGCGCCTTGCAGCGTAATCGTCCAGGTCCTCATCGGCGATCTCAGCGGCCCGCTCTGGATCTTCCAGGATGTCTCTGGTAAAACGGACAGCCTTTTCCTTCCGGGCTTGCAGTTGCTCGCGGGTGAGTGTCCTCGGGTTGGATGTCACGATGGAACGTTACCGCTCGGCCATGGTTCACGTCGAGGAATAGTTATCTGGCGGGCAACCTGGGCTTCTCGTCAGTGTGTGAATTCTTGGCCTCAGTTGTTCTCGCCCATCTCTGCCGGCGCCGGGGATGGCGTTGCAGGTAGGTGTTGACCTTTTTTCGGAAGCCCTCCTCCGCCAAACTACGCGTGTATTCGGACATGGTTCCATAACCATCGATGCATTCGGGGTAGAGATCTTTCCAGGCCGCGCCGTGTGCACGGAGTTGTGCCGCTTGCACAATTCGTGCATCGGCTTTGGGGCCTGGCTTCAACCGGAATACGCAATTGTGGGCTTGCCTGACGTACGCTCGAAATCCAAGCGGGTCCGCGGTGTAGTAGCTGCGGTGCTTTTTTTTGAGACTGCGCGCTGCCTCAACTGCATCGTTGTAGAGTGCCTTGGCCGGGTCTCTGCGCGATTGGGGTCCGCGGCCGTTCGGGGTCGACGCACGGCTAATCGTTTTCGTCGTCTTCGTCAATGAACTCACCCCAGAACTCATCCACCATATCCTCAATTTCTTCTTTGAGTTCCTTATCACTGATATTCGGATCTTCAAGGACCTGTTCCGTCAGTATTGGCCGGATACGGTCTTTGAATTTGTCTATCGTTCTTGAGCGGTCCCACCCATCGTCAAATGTCACCTCGTCATCGTTCTCTAGCGCTCCGATGTAGTCGCGCACATGCCCCAGCTTCCAATTGACTCGCGACTCTGCATCGTGGCGCCGTTTCTGTTCTTGAGCGGCGAGCTTGGCTTCGTTCTCGCGGCTCGCGATCGTTGCCTTGAATGTGCTATGGCCCCTTGCTTCTCCTGCTCCATCTTGTGGGGAGTAGCACCCACTGGCAGTGCGGCTATACGCTTCCGGACTGCCTCGGTCGCCCGCTCCCGTTCTTCCGAAGTTGCTCCGGACAACTCCCACACCGACACAGAAACCCGCTCGCATGCCGTCAGGTGGTTGTATTCGGAAATGATCGGCTGGACTGCCTGGATAGTGGCAGCCTGCATTTCCCGACTATCCGCTCCTTCCCGAAGTTTCGTGACAGCGGCCGCGATGAGGTCCGGCGCACACTCTTTTAGGCGTCCGTATTTCGGGTCGTGTAGGACCGACCATGGTAGGCTCTGGCGTGCCGCTTCGATGGCCCGCTTGATTTCTTCCTTCCGCCTATAGGGCGCGTAAGCCTTCTCAATTGCTGCCTGCACCAACCGTGTTGTGACATGTTCGGGCTGGTCGAGGTCGAGGTCGGCGAGCAATTCCTGTAAAGCCCGGTGCGCGGAAAGTTCGGATTCTGGCGGATGATGGAAGGGCAGGCACTTCAGACCGTATTCAGTCCACTGATGGATCAGCTTGCGGTGCCGTTGCTCAGCCTGCTCCTCCTCGGCGCGTTGACGCGCGGCGGCCTTTTTGGCTGCCTCTTTCTTTTCGCGTGCCCGAAACCAGTCTTCGGTTTCCTCCAAATCCTTTTCGATCCGGCGCTTCTCAAGACGGCTCTGCTGTATCTGCACGCCTTCGGCGGCTTCGACCACGGCCTCGGACGGCTGAGCGTACAATTCCTCTGGCGGTACTGGTTCGCGGCCGTTACGAGTTGATGGAGGTTCCTCGTCCGCCTCATCCTCGGCAGCTATCAGGGCCGGAAGTTCGGGCAAGCCTTGCTCCTGAATCCGTTCGATTTCCGCCTCGGGTATTCGGATATGTCCACCGGGAGTGCGCTCGTGTTCGATCATGTCGAGCGCGCAGAACTTCCGAAGTTTGTGCTCACTGGTTCCAAGTGCACGGGCTGCCTGGCTGATTCTGAGCGCTCGCTCCGGCCTTTTCATGTTGACCGCCCTGCTATCGAATCGTGAATCAAACGTGAAAGAAACGGCTCACGGAACGTGTTCGAATTGTCAAAACGTGCCGTGGAATCTCGATCAACCGTTGAGAGATTCTTGGATTCGTCCAGATTCACCGCGAGTCTTGAGGCCTCTTTCAGGCTGTTGGGAAGGCCTGCGTCAACCGGTCCGGTGATCGCTGCAACGGACGCATCCCCCGCGGCGCAGACCGCTACGGGGTTTTGGCACACTTCAGAAGGCTCAGGCGACTGCTGGAGAGTCCTACGTACCGTTCCTACCCCGAGACCGGTTGCGCGGGCGATGTCACGCAAGGAAAGCCCCCCGTCGCGGAGAGCCACGACCCGTTCATGGTCGAACACGGCTTTAGGGCGACCGATGGGCCAGCCGGACTTGGCCCCACGCTGGGGCGGGACTGCCGGCGTCATGGGCGAACCTTACCGCGATGTTGATGGGTGTGCCCAAGAGTGTGCCCGGTGTGCCCGACAATGTGCCCGGCTCCAGGCGGTTTGAAGGGACAACTACAGCCGCTAAACCGCTGATTTGGTGTACTTGAGACGTTCGGCGCGACTAGGCGCGACTCGCCAGTATGGATTGTGGTTCCGGTGGCCGAGGGTTCGAATCCCTCCACCCACCCCAGCTTTTCTTATTGGCCGTGTCCGTTCCCGCCGCCCCGGTTTTGTAGGTAGCGCTGCAGTTTCTCTTCGGTGATGAGTTGCGCTGCCGCTAACTGCGTGATTTTTTCATCGATGATTGCGATTGCCGCGGCCCGGCGCTTCCGTTCAGCGCGCACCTCCTGGACATTCAAGCGGATGGCGCGGCGTAGTTGTTGATCGAGTGCAGCGATGTCTTTTTGATGGGCAGCCACCGCCCGATCATGAGCAGCCAGCCACTGTTCATGGTCGGCCAGCGCCTTTTCATGGGTAGTCCGCCACTGTTCATGGTCGGCTTTCGCCCGATCATGAGTGGCCAGCCACTGTTCATGGTCGGCTATCGCCCGATCATGAGCGGTGATCGTATGTTCATGGAGTTCTGCAGAATGCGTTAAGGCTTCCAGGCGTTCGTCAAGTGTCATTCTGGGATGACCCGAATGTACTTGATTTTACCGCACGCACGGCGCTGCCGTTCACTTGCGGGGGCGGTGCAGCAGGTCGGGGAGGAACTCGCGCACAAAGTTGAAGGCGGCGGTGGTCCCGAAGGAGATACCGGCGCTGGCGGCAATGCTGTCGATGCGTTTCTGGCTGGGCGGTTCCCAGATGCTCGAAATCGCGGCCGTCGACACGACGCCGGTGTTGGCCGAGATCGAAAACGTAGTGCGGCCGTCGGCGTGGCGGGCTGTGAATGTACTGAGGAGCGCGTGGCCGGTTCGCGGCCAGAAGCGCTTGGATCGCGACGCGAAGTAGCGGTTGTCCTCGCCGAGCGGCACCGAGAGGCCGTACGAGATGGTCTGGCGCACGCCGTTATACGCCAGGTTGCTGCCGTAGCGCCTCCCGTAGGCTTCCCATCCCTGACCCCACTCGTGCGGCGTGTTCGTCCACTGGCCGATGCCGGCTGCAGCGGCCTCGCCCAACAGAGGCACGGGGCCAACAGTGTTCCAGACATACTGTGTGAACTTCTGGCCCGCCGTCTGATGCTTGGGGTCAGCGGGACCTACCATGTCCAGAAATTTGTCGATGAAGCCAGGCGAGGCGGGCGGGGAGGTCGGTTGGGCGGATGCCGGAAGCGCCACATAGAGTGCCGCCACGGCGATCCACATTGAAGTCCCGGGCCGCGCCGAAATGAAAGTTGATCGCTGCACAGGACCCGTAATCCCAATTATAAGTTGGGCACCGATTTTCCAACATCCGGGCGGTGCGGGAACGCACGCAAAACACGATCCGTTGAATCGCAACCGGCCGGTGTGCCACAATCAGGCGATTCTGAGCGGACGAGAATTCACACTGGACGGCAACCTCAACGAGCTCGGACGCCTCGTGGAAGAGGTGGCGCGGTTCTGCGGGGAGAACGAACTGGCGGGCGAGATCGAGTTCGATCTGAATCTCGCGATGGAGGAGTTGTTCGCCAATGCGATCCGGCATGGCGGCTGCGAGGGCGTGAAGGACGCGGTTCGGGTTCGCCTGGAGCGGCGGGGCGAAGGCGTACGGGCGGAGTTTTGCGATCGCGGGCGGGAGTTCGATCCCACCAATTTGCCCCAGCCCGATGTGACGGCGCCGCTGGCGAAACGGCCGGTGGGCGGACTCGGGCTGCACCTGGTGCGGCAGATCATGCGCGACATCGAGTACCGGCGCGCGGAAGGATGGAACCGAGTGACGATGCTGCGGCCGATTGGGACGGAGGAGACCGGATGATCCAGGTGACGGAGGAAACACGCGCGGGCTGGTGTGTGGTGGGGGTGCGGGGACGCGCCGATTCGGAAGCGGCGGACGAACTCGAGAGCGCGCTGCGCAGCGCCATCGAAAAGCACCCGAAGGTGGCGGCCGATTTTGCGGCACTGGATTACATTTCGAGCGCCGGCCTGCGGGCGGTGCTGCAGGCGGCGCGCGCGGCTGAGGCGCGCAGCGGGGAGTTCGCGGTCTGCCAGTTGAGTGCGCCGGTGCAAAAGGTTTTTGACATGAGCGGAATGCATCACATCCTGCGGATCGAGGGGGAACTGCCATGCTGACGATGCTCGAAGAGGTGGTGCTGCTGGCGGTGGACGAGAAAACGGGCCAGTTGCGCTCGACGCGGGAGTTCGGGACGGCTTACGCGCTGGTGGGCGCACTGTTCTTCGACCTGGCGCTGGCGCGCAAGATCGATACGGATACGGAGGCGATCGAGATTATCGACACCACGCCCACGGGGAACGCGACGCTCGACCGCGTGCTGGCGGCTATGCGCGCGCGGCCGAAGGCGGGCACGGTGCGGGATTGGATCGAGGCGATCTCCCTCGAGCGGCGCGACCTGGAAGGCGAGGCGCTGGCGCGGCTGATCGAGGGGGGCATTCTGCGGCACGAAAAATCCAAGCTGCTGTGGATCATCGACGTCGAACGATTCCCGATGGTGAACAACCGGCCACAGCAGCATGTGAAACTGCGACTGGCGCACGCCATCCTGACGGACGAGATTCCCGACACGCGCGACATCATGCTGGTGAGCATCGCGGAACCCTGCGGCCTGTTGGGATATGTGCTGAGCGACGCGCAAATCGCCGGCCGGCGGGACCGGATACGAGTGCTGTGCCAACTGGAAACCATCAGCCGGAAAGTCGCGGAAGCGATTGTCGCCCTGGATGCTACCTTGCGGCAGGCCATGACAAAAGTGGTGTGACTGGCGCCCCAACCGAAGCGTGGTGCCACAAATGGCGCCGCAAATCGGGGTGAAATCCAACAGTACCAGGAAAACTCCTTGGCCCGGATAACACCGCACTGATATCGAAAGGGGGATTGCCCGGCCGGGTAGGGCAAGTTAATTTTGGGTAACGTTCCTTTCTACTCAGTGAAGGGCCTGCTATTCGGCGACGCTCGGCAGGCCCTCCCGGCTTTACACAATCCCCTCCGATCTCTTACTCTCGAACAATGACGTCTTCCGTCGCCGCTACGCGCGAGCGCTTCCGCAGCCGCCGCACCTGGAAATTCACCGAATCGGTCATCCGTGAAATGACGCGGCTGGCGATGCGCCACGGCGCCACCAATCTGGCGCAGGGCTTTCCCGATTTTCCGGCGCCCGCGGCGCTCAAGCAGGCGGCGGCCGATGCCATCGCGGCCGATATCAATCAATACGCGATCACGTGGGGCGCCAAGCCGTTTCGCGATGCCATCGCGAACAAATACCGGCGCACGTATGGAATGGAGTTCGACCCGGAGCGCGAGATCACGGTTTGCTGCGGGGCTACCGAAGGGATGATCGCGTCGCTGATGGCGACGGTCAATCCCGGCGACGAGATTGTGCTGTTCGAGCCGTTCTACGAAAACTACAATCCCGACACGCAGCTTTGCGGCGCCGAGGCGCGCTACGTGAAGCTCAACGCGCCGGAGTGGACGTTCGATCGCGAGGAATTGCGCCGTGCATTCACGCCGCGCACCAAGGCCGTCATCTTAAATACGCCGAATAATCCTACCGGGAAGGTGTTCACGCGCGAGGAGCTGGAGTACATCGCCGGGCTCTGCCAGGAGTTCGACGCGCTGGCGATCACGGATGAGATTTACGAGCACATTCTCTACGACGGCGCGGTACATATTCCGATGCTGTCCCTGCCGGGCATGCGGGAGCGCTCGATCCTGGTAAACAGCATGAGCAAGACGTATTCGGTGACGGGCTGGCGCGTGGGATGGGTGCTGGCGCCGCCCGACCTGACCGATTCCATCCGCAAGGTGCACGATTTTCTGACGGTGGGCGCGGCCGCGCCGCTGCAGCAGGCGGGCGCGATGGCGTTGGCGTGGGGCGATGATTATTACCAGGCGCTGAGCTCCGAGTACGCCAAGCGCCGCGATCATATTGTGGAAAGTTTGAACCGTGCGGGTTTCCGCTGTTTTGTGCCGCGTGGGGCTTATTACGTAATGACTGACATCTCTGGGTTCGGCTTTAGCGATGACGTGGCGTTCTGTCGTCACCTGATTGAAAACCTGGGGCTGGCGGCAGTGCCGGGGTCGAGTTTTTATTCACAGGCGGGCGGCGGAAATCAGCAAGTTCGCTTTTGTTTTTGCAAGAAATATGAGACTCTGGAATCAGCCCGGCAGCAGTTATTGCGATTGAAATTGGGTTAGTTCACGAACGATTTTCCGATCTGGTGCCGGCAGGAACAACGTATGCTTCCACAGTTCCTACTACCGGAAACAACCGTCCGCGAAGCCGGAGCCGGTCCTGAACTCGCACTTGGCGAAATGCAGGGCGAATCGCTTGTTCTCACCCTCGGAATCACCCGGATTATCGAGCAGGAAAGCATCGACGTCTCGATCTGGGGCTCAGCCGACGGTGCAGAGTGGGGCACGAAACCACTGATAGCGTTCCCGCAGAAATTCTACACCGGCACGTATCAGATCCTGGTGGATTTGAGCGACCGCGCGGATGTCAAATTTCTACGCGTGAAGTGGCTGGTCAACCGGTGGGGGAAGGGCGACCCCAAACCACTCTTCACGGTTTACGTTTTCCTGCAAGCGATGCAGCGCCAGATGGAATTGGCAGGCGCATAAGACCGCGCCGCGGCGTTCGCCGGGTGGTGTATCTTATTAATCAGTACGCTGCCTATGATCTCTCGCGAAGAAGCCCTCGATCTATTTCGTTCCGATGACACGATCGGCATTGGCATGGGGGCTGATGCGGTGCGGCGTAAGTGGCACCCCGAGGGTGTCGTTTCTTACATCATCGACCGCAACATTAATTACACCAACTTCTGCACGGAATATTGCAGCTTCTGCGCGTTTTACCGGCCGATGGGCAGCCCCGAGGGCTACGTGCTCTCGAAGGAAACGATCTACGAGAAGATCCAGGAGACGCTGGACCTGGGCGGCACGGGCGTGTTGATGCAGGGTGGACTTCATCCCGATCTTAAGATCGAGTGGTACGAGGATCTGTTTCGCAGCATCAAACAGCGGTATCCGATTCACCTGCATTGCCTGTCGGCGCCCGAGGTGACGAACATCGTGGCGGTGAGCGGGCTGAGCTTGCGGGACACGATCCAGCGGCTGATGGATGCGGGTCTCGATTCCATTCCGGGGGGCGGCGCCGAGATTCTGGATGACGGCGTGCGGCACCGCATCAGCCGGTTGAAGTGCACGACGCAGGATTGGGTGGACGTGCATCGCACGGCGCACCAACTGGGGATGCGGACGACGGCGACGATGATGTTCGGCTGCGGGGAAACTCTGGAACAGCGGATGAACCACCTGGAGCTGGTTCGCAACATTCAGTCGGAGACGGGCGGCTTCACCGCGTTTATCCCGTGGACCTTCCAGCGCGAGAACACGTCGCTCGGGCGGTTCGTGAAGGAAGAGGCGACGGCTGTGGAGTACCTGCAGACGCTGGCGATCTCGCGGATCTATCTGGACAACTTCGAGAACGTGCAGTCGTCGTGGGTGACGCAGGGGCTGAAGACGTGCCAGTTGGGGCTGCGATTCGGCGGCAACGATGTGGGCAGCATCATGATCGAAGAGAACGTGGTCTCGGCGGCGGGGGCTCATCATCGCGCCAGCGAAGAGGAGTTGCGGCGGATGATCCGGGACGCGGGATTTGTACCGAAACAGCGGGATACGCTTTACCGCACATATTTCCTCAATTGAGTTTCGCAACTTCGCTAAACTTTTTCCGAAAACTTTCGTCTATACATTAAGCCGCACACGCGGATCGCGATGAAGGATGGAAACAGGCTACCGATTCCGCTGGCGCCGTGCGAAGGTGAGCCGCGTCTGCTCTCCCCTGCATGGCGGGAGTTTATTCGCTTCTGCGATGAGCTTCGGCATGGGGAGATCGAGCGGTTGTGTATCCAGGACGGGGTGCCCGTTCTGGCGGAGATGACGCGCAAGAAAGTGAAGTTTAACCGGGACCGTTAGAATCGCGACCGCGCTGTCGCGCGGCTGACCAAAGCTCTTGGAGGCCGCCATCAGGGAACTGCCCTGATGGCGGCCTTTTTATTTTTGGAGGGGAATCATGCGGAGGAGAAGTGTCTTCACACTCGTCATATTATTTTCGCTCCACACGGCTGTGGCGCAGGTTGTGGAGTGGAGCCAGGCCAAGCTGCTAGGCGGCCGATTGCGGGATCTCGGCGACTACGCCGGGTCTTTGTCCGCGTATCGCCAAGCGCTGCTGCTGGCGGAGCAGTCCGGTGTTTCGAAAAGGATGCTGGCATCGTCACTCAACGACCTGGCCGTCATCTACTGCGACATGGGGCAGTACCGTGAGGCGGAGGCGCAATACACACGAGCGCTCGACGTGCTCGAAACCGCGGAAGGGAGGTACGGCGGCCACTATGCGACCGTCCTCTCCAATCTCGGCACACTGTATTTGCAGGAGGGCCGGCTGACCGAAGGCGAGGCGACGCTGCGGACGGCGTTGGAAAGGCAGGCCAAAGTGCTTCCAGGGGACGACCTGGACCTTGCCGCGACGCGTAGCTCGCTGGCGCAATCGCTGCTGCGGCGGAAGCAGAACGCAGAGGGCGTGCGTTTGCTCGAAGAGGCGCTGGCGGCGTATGAGAGACATCCGGACGAATCGCCGATGGAAGCGGCAATTACGCTGGGAAATCTGGGAGTGGCGCGGCGGCTCACGAAGCGGAATGCGGAAGGCATTCCGATGCTGGAGCGGGCGGCTCGCGATCTGGAGGCGGAAATGGGGCCGGATCATCCGGTCCTGATCCCGTCGCTCAACAATCTGGCGACCGCGTACACGCTGGAACGGCGAATGGAGGATGCCGCCGGGGCATTCCGGCGCGCGCTCTCGATCTGTGAACGCAAGCTCGGGGCGGAGCATCCGACGTATGGTATGGTTCTGCTCAACTACTCGGAATTCCTGAAGAAAACGGGGCAGAAGAAGGAGGCCAAGACGGCTGAATCGCAGGCGCGGGCGATGCTGAAAGCGAGCGGCCGGCGGAGTGGAGCGGGCATGACGGTGGATGCGTCGGCGTTTAGGCGATAGAGAGGGTAAGCATTCACCACCGAGACGCCGAGAGCGCCGAGAACAATAAAGCTAGGATTTGATTTTCCTGTTTCTTCTCGGCGATCTCGGCGTCTCGGCGGTGAATGCTTGGCTTGCTACTTGGCAGGCTTGATCGCGAAGTCCCACACCTGGATGTTGAGTTTGCCTTCGGTGTATTCGATGACAGCGTATTCGCCGGGTTCGAGGGGCTCCTTGGGCCAGATCTTGTACAGGCCTTCGGAGGGGAGCTGCTTCTGGAAACTCGGGACCATCACCGGCTCTTCGATCACCTCCTTCGAGATGGGGACCCACGTGATGTTCTCGACGATACGGACGGCGCCCTTGGTGGTGAGCCTGGCGATACCGAAGCGCTCGGTCTCGGATATCTGGATGAAGAGTTCCTGCTCGGGGTTGGTGAAGACGGTCGAGGAATGCGCGCCGTTGATTTCGAGCGTGCCTTTGCCGGAGACCATGGGGATGGGGGACAGCTTCGCCAGCACGGCGCGGCCTTTGTTGGTGTGAACCTGCGATTCGGCGGCGTGAATGACCTTGGTTTCCTTGCCGTCGATCCAATAGACCCCGGGGTCCTGCGGGATGCGCTGGACTTCCCGCTTCATCTCACGCTCGACCTTCTCCTCCTCGGAGATGATCTTGGCCTCGCGTTCGATCTCGGCCTGGCGGGTGCCGGCTTCGGATTCGGTACGCTTCACGTCGACCAGGGCGGACGGCATTTCCTCCCACTGGCTGCGCTCGATGCTATAGAAGCGGACGCGGTCGCCCTGCACCTGGTACTCGCGGACGACCTGGAAGCTGCCATCCTTCAAATACAGTTTGACGTTCGCGGCCCAAGCCGTGAAGGCGAGCACGCATAACGCCAAGATAACCTTGCGCATACTCCTAATGACTACTGTAGCGCTTCGACGGTTTCTTCGATGCTGGACTAATGATGTGACAGGGCAAACGTCATGGCTTTATGGTCTGTTCACGGCCGCAGATTTGCGTCCCAAAATCGGACACCCGCAGGTTCTTCGAACCCGGCGGCCCGGTTTCACGTATACCGGAAAGAAGAACTTACGGGGAAGCGTGCGTTGGCACCCCGTTTGCCGTGATAATGAGTCTCTGAGGTTCAATCCGCTTATGTCTATTGCCAAATCCATACTTGCGATCCTGCTTTGCTACACGATGATCCTGCCGGGCTTCGGGCAGCAGATGCCGACAACGCGAATGTTGACGACCGATGCGCCCACCACCATGGTGGAGCGTTTCACGTACAATTACCGGGCCCACGGGGTTCGAAAGATCAGCTTTGAAGATTCGCCGCGCCTGGAGAAACTGATCCGCGCGGGAATCATTTATCTCTCCCTGCGGGACGCCATCGCGCTGGCGCTCGAGAACAACCTCGATCTCGAATACGCCCGCATCAATCCGAAGCTTTCGGAGGCCAACCTGCTGCGCGCCAGCGCCGGCGCACTGCTGCGGAACGTGTCGAACAATGTTTCGTCGGGGCCGTCATCGGCGTCGTTGGGCGTAACCGCGGGCAGCTCGCTCGGCTCGTCTTCCAGCGGCGGAGGCAGCAGCGGGACGGGCGGAGTGCTCAGCGGGTTGAACGTCCAGTTGGCCGGGTCCGCCATTCCGAACCTCGATCCGACGCTTTTTGTCAGCTCGCAGACGGTGCACTCCACCAGCCCGCAGACCAGCACGTTCGTCAGCGGCACCAATTTCCTGGTGACCACGTATCACACCGCCAGCTATGGCGTCCAGCAGGGGTTCATGACGGGCACGAGCGTCGGATTGAGCATGGGGAACACGCTCGGCTACCGCCAGAACTCGCCCAACAACGATTTCAATCCGGTCACGAACAGTAACCTGGCGCTCTCCGTCCAGCAGAACCTGTTGCAGGGCTTCCGTCCTTCCGTCAACAAGCGCGCCATCATCGTCGCCAAGAACCAGCGGAACATCTCCGATCTGACGTTCAAGAACCAGGTGATGTCCACGGTGAACAACGTGGCGAGCCTCTATTGGGACCTGGTTTCGTTCAACGAAGGCCTCAAGGTCAAACAGCAGACGTTGGAATTAAATACCAAGCTGTATACCGACAATAAGCGTCGCGCGGAGCTGGGCGCCATCGCGCCCATCGACATCATTCAGGCCGAAGCCGAGATGAAATCGTCGCAGCAGGATGTCACCACGTCGGAGCTACAGGTCCAGCAGCAGGAGATGATCCTCAAGAACGTGCTCACGCGTAGCGGCATGGATGATTTGGCGATTGCCAACGCCCGCATCGTACCCACCGACCATTTCGAGGTGCCTGCGCAGGAACCGATCCGGCCGATTCAGGACCTGATCGTCGAAGCCGTGCAAAACCGTCCGGACGTGATCCAGAACCAGATCGGCCTGGAAGATTCGCGCATCACGATGCGCGGCACCAAGGATGCGCTGCTTCCGACGCTCAATGCGTTCGTCAACATGTCGAATAACGCGCTGGCGGGCCAGGTGAACACCTTGCCCCGAGCGACTACGCTACCCAACGGGAGCCCGGGGTTCGTGACCCGCGGACCGGGCGATGTGAACGGATTTTTCCTGGGTGGGTACGGGAGCGTTCTGAGCCAGCTTTTCGGACGTAACTTCCCGAACTACAGCGCGGGTTTCAGCCTCAACGTCCCGATCCGCAACCGCGCTGCGCAAGCCGACTTGATCACGGACGAGCTCAATTACCGGCAGTCGGAGATCCAGGACAAGCAACTCCACAACAATATCAAGCTAAACGTCGTAAATGCCCGCATGGCGCTGGCCAACGCGCGTGCGGCTTACGATACCAGCGTCGAGGCGCGAAAACTCGAAGATCAAACCCTCGCAGGGGCACGCCGCAAGTACGAGCTCGGCACCTCGACAATACTGGACGTCGTGCTGATCCAGCGCGATGCCACTGCGCGCCAACTGGCGGAAACGAATGCCTTGAATTCTTACATTCACGCGCGCCTGAATTTGGACAACGTTCTGGCCCGGACGCTGGAGGTTTACAGTGTGGATATTGAAGAAGCCAAAACCGGCCAGGTCAAGCGGCAGCCCGATCTGATCCCGGCAGTGGTTCAGCAGGAAGCCGAGCGTCGCCTCCCGCTGAATGGATTGCGACGGTAGCCCGGTCAAGTCGCACCGGTGAAAACGGCGGGGCAGGCCAGCGTCTGCCCCGCGAATATTCGACTTTATTCGCCGGAGTCTCTTTGTTCGAGTTCCGTGCATACACGCGTATTCCATTTACTGGTCAGACACACATTGCCACCAAGTTGAAGAGCAATAGCAACCTGCATCGCAAGTGTCCCAAAACGGAACGCAGAACGCTGAGTTGCAGTAATCCATTTCGCTTCCGACCTCTCGAAGCGCTGATACGGTCATTGCGCTGCTTACCGAAGCAGAAATCAACAGCACAGCAGAGAGCATCTGCCGTCTCCAGTTCACCCGATTCACCTCCTTTCTTGCCGGGTTCGGCTCGTTCGGATCTAAGGACTCAGTGAGTACCAAACTATGTGCGAATGAGGGATAGGATCTCGCGTAGGGAGTCGTCGTGTAACACGCCCACCCAAGAACCAACGACAGTTCCTACGGGATCGAGGACGATAGTGTGAGGAGTGGCCCGCAATCGATAGTCGACCAACGTTTGAGGATCGACCTGTTTTAGGAGGAGAGTTCTCTGGAGATGATGAGCTTCTATGTATTCCTGGTGCGAGTCGCCTGAAAGGTCTACGCCAACAACCCGAAGCCGCCGATCATCCGCTGCTTGGAGAATTCGGTCCCACTGAGGCCAGTTCTTCGCACAAAAACCGCACACAGGACTATAAACGAGCAGAATTGTATAGGGCCCGTTACGATCAAACGTCAAAGCTACGCTTTGACCTGTTAGACTCTTTCCGTGAAAAGCAGGTAGCCGCATGCCTCGGGAAAGGAATAACTGTCGCCGCAAGCCTTCGGAAGATTCGCCTCAATCCATAGTTTATGGATAACAAAACGACATTTGAAGCAAGGAGGAGGGCCGTTCCAAGCCAAACCGTGGCGCGATGCATGACTTACTCCCGCGGCTTAACTAAATGTTAGAGAGCACCTTACGAAGCTCTCCGAAAGACCAATTAAACGATCCGCTAAGTACTAGGCTTCAATTCTAGAAGTTCTAGAACTGCTTGTCAAGAGCAAATTATCGAAGTATCACCAATGATCGGCAGCTATTGCCAGCGAAAACAGCCGTGCGGCGAGTCCGTCGGCAAAGTGTTCGAAGAACTCTCGTATCCTTCTCTGCTATGTCATGATCCTGCCGGGCTTCGGGCAGCAACAGAGGCCGGCCACCGACCAGATGCCGACCACGCAGCAGCTTACGGCCGACGAGCCGCACGGCACGCTCGAACGGTTCACATATAATTACCGGGCCCACGGGGTTCGAAAGATCAGCTTTGAAGATTCGCCGCGCCTGGAGAAACTGATCCGCGCGGGAATCATTTATCTCTCCCTGCGGGACGCCATCGCGCTGGCGCTCGAGAACAACCTGGATCTGGAATACGCGCGCATCAATCCAAAGCTGGCGGATGCGAACCTGCTGCGCGCCAGTGCGGGCGCGCTATTGCGTAACGTATCGAACAACATTTCGTCGGGCCCGTCCTCGGCTTCACTGGGTGTGCTGTCGGGAGCGAATTCGCTGGGATCGACGGGTGGCGGCGGGGGCGGCGGCTCGCAGGGCGGCGTGCTGAGCGGCCTGAACGTGCAGTTGGCGGGTTCGGCGATTCCGAACCTGGATCCGACGGCATTCTTCAGCACGCAGGCGGTGCACTCGACCAGTCCGCAGGCGAGCACCTTTGTCACCGGCACGAACTTCCTGGTGACGACGTATCACACGGCGAACTACGGCATCCAGCAGGGCTTCCTGACCGGGACCAGCGTCGGGGTCTCGATGGGCAACACGATCGGGCTGCGGCAGAACTCGCCCAACAGCGATTTTAGCCCGTCCACGCAGGGTAGCCTGGCGCTTTCCGTGCAGCAGAACCTGCTGCAGTGCTTCCTGCCCTCGATAAACAAGCGCGCCATCGTGGTGTCCAAGAACCAGCGGAGCATCTCCGACCTGACTTTCAAGAACCAGGTAATGAGCACGGTCAACAGTGTGGTGAGTCTCTACTGGGATCTGGTTACGTTCAACGAGAGCCTGAAGGTCAAGCAGCAGTCGTTCGAGCTCAACACCAAGCTGTACACCGACAACAAGCGGCGGGCGGAACTGGGGGCGATCGCGCCCATCGACATCATCCAGGCGGAGGCGGAGATGAAGTCGGCGCAGCAGGATGTGACGACGGCCGAACTGCAGGTGGAGCAGCAGGAGACGATCCTGAAGAGCGTGCTGACGCGCAGCGGCATGGACGACATGGCGATCGCCAATGCGCGGATCGTGCCCACGTACCACTTCGAGGTGCCAGGGCAGGAGCCGATACGTCCGATCCAGGGCCTGATCGGCGAAGCCATGCAGAACCGCCCGGATGTGCAGCAGAACCAGATCGGCCTGGAGGATTCGCGCATCACGATGCGGGGCACGAAGGATGCGCTGCTGCCGCAGCTCAACGCATTCGTGAATATGTCGAACAGCGCCCTCGCGGGACAGGTGAATTCGCTGCCCATCCGGCAGACGCTGCCGAATGGTCAGTCGCAGTTGGTCTCGCGCACGCCGGGGGATGTGAACGGGTTCTTTCTGGGCGGCTACGGGACGTTCCTGGGGCAGATTTTCGGACGCAATTTCCCAAACTACAGCGCGGGCTTCAGCCTCAATGTCCCGCTCCGCAACCGCGCGGCGCAGGCCGACCTGATCACCGACGAGTTGAATTACCGGCAGCAGGAGATCCAGGACAAGCAGCTTCACAACAGTATCAAGATGAACGTGGTGAACGCGCGCATGGCGCTGGCCAACGCGCGGTCGGCGTACGATACCAGCCTGGAAGCGCGGCGGTTGCAGGAGCAGACGCTGCAGGGAGCGCGACGGAAATACGAGTTGGGCACGTCGACGATTCTGGACGTGGTGCTGATCCAGCGCGACACGGTGACGCGGCAGCTCTCCGAAGTGAATGCGCTGAACGGCTACATTCACTCGAAATTGAACCTGGATAATATGCTGGCACGAATCCTCGAGGTGTATAACGTGGATATCGACGAAGCCAAGCAGGGACAGGTGAAGCGGCAGCCGGATATGATTCCGGCGGTGCTGCAGCAGGAAGCGGAGCAGCGGCTGCAGAGACAGATGAAGGGGAACTGACTGTAACAACCGGACCGTTAGTCGATCCATTTTTCCAGCCCGCATCCGCCAATGCCGGAGTACGCTGGTGGAAGTGTTGCTTAAGCGTTCTCGAGGATCGTCAAGCGTCGACCGCCAGGAGCCTCTCCTGATGCCGGTGATGGTCATCGCACATAAGACATCACCGTGCCATCGAGAGTATTGAGAGCGCAAACAGGGTTACCGTTCCATTCCGTTTGTAGTCGTGGGTCATGGTCCCGCACCGGCATAGATCCAAAGCTTGAATCGGCCGCTTCGGCGCACAAGCACGATGGCACGTCCGGAGGTTTCAGATACAGCCCTACGAATCGCCTCCCGTCTTTCAGGTGAACGGAGGATCGTTGCTGAGCTTCAACGTCGCAGATGCGGCTTCAGACCGTGAGCGTGCCAGATACGGTTTATGCTCGCCTCGCTGAGTCCTACAGAGGTCGCCATCGTCCGGGGTGCTCCGGCGCTGGAGTTGTGTTCTCCTGCGTGGTCTTCTCGACCACATGCATCACCCGACTATCGGTGATCGTGCTCGGCTCTTCGTCACGGGTCTCCTGGAATCAATGCCATCACCTTTGGGGTGTTGCCCTGCTGTCCCATTGCTGCCTACCACGTGATTGCAAGCTGTTGCGCGTCATCATGCACACCGGCAAGCGCAGGTGGGGCCTGGAAAGGATCGTCC
>JBGPHT010000169.1:0-16600 GCA_041484525.1 Bryobacteraceae bacterium
ATCCGTAACGGATCGCAAAAGACTAATCGAAGCGCAACTTGCCGAGACCGCTACCGCGATTCAGGACGCTCTTTTGAGTGCAGGGGAAATTCTGTTTTCCCTTGACAAGTCCTTATCATGGATGTCCCCGAAATTAGGCGCAGTAGTCGAGAGCGGCCTCGGCCAGAATCTCGGCAAGCTGGATAACGGATTCCAGATCCACCCACTCGATGTCGGCGTGCGCCCCGGCGCCGGCGGCACCGCACACCACCGTCTCCACGCCCGCCGCTTGCAGCAAGGCCGCGTCCATCCACGGAGTATCGCCGATGTGCGCAGGCTGCTTTCCGCGAACCTTGGCAGCGGCGCGATCTACCGAGCGCACGATTGGCGCGTCCGGTGACACCTCAAAGGGGTCACGCACGAAGAACGGTTTCACCGTGGTGTGGAAATCCGGGTCGGCCGCGGCCAGGCTGTCCACGATGGCCTGTATTTCCGCCACCGCCTGAGCCTCCGTCTCGCCGGGGACCGTGCGGCGCTCGATCTGCACGCTGGACTGCGCCGCATAAGTGCTAAGGCCGCTGCCGCCCTTCAGCAGCGCCGCATGCAGCGAGGGCGGACCCACCAGCGGATGCGGGCGGCGATTTCGCAGGTCGCGCTCGAGTCCGCTGAGCGCGTGCAGGAAGTGGCCCATCTGCATGTTGGCGTCGCGGCCCAGGTCGAACTTGCTGCCGTGCGCGGCGCGTCCCGCAATCTCCACCTCGATCCACAGATAACCCTTGTGCGCCAGGCAGACATCGAGCGCAGTGGGCTCGGTCACGATGGCGCCATCCACCTTCACGCGGCCGATCAGGTCGCGCGTGCCGAGACTGCCGTACTCTTCGTCGGCGACAGCCGCCACCACCACATCGCCGCGCAATCGTGGAACCCCACGGGACAGCGCCTTCACGGCCGTCATGCAGGCGGCAAGGCTCCCCTTCATGTCGAACGACCCGCGTCCGTAGACCTTGCCGTCGCGGATGGCGCCCGAGAACGGCTCCGTCATTCCCGCCACGTCCACCGTGTCGCAATGGGCGTTGAGCATGAGGCTGCGACCGCCACCCATTCCCCGCAGACGCCCCACTATACTGATGCGCCCCGGCTCCGGCTCGTGGACTTCCACTTCGAGATCGCACGCGCCAAGCGACCGCCAGATGAATTCCGCGATCTCCCGTTCGCCCGGAGCGCCCGGCGCCAGAGTCGGATTGATGGAATTAATCTGGACCAGCCGCACCAGCGTCCGGGTAGCGTATTCGCGATCGATGTTCACTGTTTGATGACAGTGCCATCCAGGCGCCGGATCTCGCCCCACCCGCCGTTCAGGTTGTTGCGGCCGCCAGTGAAGGGCGCCTTGGCGGCGGCCTTCTCATCGATCTCGATCCCCCAGCCCGGCTTTTCGCTCGCCCACAGATAGCCGTCCTTCATCTCCGGACATCCCGAAAAAATCTCGCGCGTGCGGTCGTTGAATGGCGAGTATTCCTGGATGCCGAAATTGTAGCTGACCAGATCGAGCGTGACGTTCGCCATGTGACCGATGGGCGAAACGTCTCCCGGCCCGTGCCATGCCGTTTTCACGCCGTAGATTTCGCTCATGATGGCGATCTTGCGCGCCGGCGTGAAGCCGCCAGTCTGCGAAACGTGCACCCGGATGTAGTCGATCAGTCTCTCCCCGATGAGCGGCTGCCACTCATGCGGGCTGTTGAAAAGCTCGCCCATGGCGATGGGGGTGGCGCACTGCGCGCGGATCTGGCGGAAGTAGGCGTTGTCCTCGGGCGAAAGCGGATCCTCGACAAAAAAGAGCTTGAACTTCTCCGCGTCCTTGCAGAACTGGACCGCCTGGTTGGGGGAAACGCGCTCGTGGACATCGTGCAGCAGCTCCACCTCGTCGCCCAGTTCCTTGCGGCACACTTCGAAGAGCTTGAGTGCGCGCCGCGCGTACACCGCCGGTTCGAAAAGCGGCTTGTCGTGCAGCGCCTTGGGAGGGGCCACGCTCGACCCGCCGGAGCCGTAGCCCGCCATGCCGGGGACGCCGATCTGCACGCGAACGTGGCGGAATCCCTGCGCCATGTAGCGCTTCGCGGCCTCGACGACGTTGGGGTAGTCGGGCCCGTCGGCGTGTCCGTAGCAATCGGCGGCTTCGCGGCACTTGCCGCCGGCAAGCTGGTAGACCGGCATCCCGGCCTGCCGGCCCTTGATGTCCCACAACGCCTGATCCACGCCGCTGAGTGCATTGTTCAACACTGGGCCGTTCTTCCAATACGAGCTGTCGTAGCAGGACTGCCAGATGTCTTCGATGCGGTCGGTCGTCTTGTTCAGCAGGAATGGCTTGAGGTAGCGTTCCACCGCCGGTTTGACCAGATCGGCGCGCTGCGTGAAGGTGGCGCAGCCGTAGCCGTACAGGCCGTCCTGATCGGTCGTGATCTTCACCACCGTGAGCCGCACGCCGGCGGGCTGGCATTCGATCGTGCTGATGTCTTTGATTCGCGGAGCGGGCATTCCGCGCGTCGCGCGCGCGACCTGCTCCTGGGCTTTCTGTTCGCGAGGGGTCGCGACGCCGATCAGCCCCGTGGCCGCGACGGACCGTAGCATATTACGCCTGGATATCGACATGGATCACCTCAATCCCCACAAGGATGTCGCGCGCCAAGCGCCAAGTCAAGTCACCGCATGCGAAAATAGCGGGCTGTGGGCTACGACCCGGATACCTCGCTTGGCGGCCCTCACGAGCGGTTCCCTTCCACCCGCCACTCGGTGCTCGATTCGGCCGCGGACCGCGAGCCGGGGGTTCGCCGGGAAGCCTTCGAAGCCATCGTCGCGGCGTACTGGAAGCCCGTGTATAAGTATGTCCGGCTGCAGTGGCGCAAATCCAACGAAGAGGCCAAGGATCTCACGCAGCAGTTTTTCGCGGAACTGTTGGAGGGCGACATGCTCGCGCGCTTCGACGCCGCCCGTGCTTCTTTCCGGACTTACGTGCGGGTATGCGTGGATGGCATGGTGGCCAATCAGGCGCAGGCTGCCGCCCGGCTGAAGCGTGGAGGCGGATTCGAACTCGTCTCACTCGATTTCGACGCCGTGGAACGTGAGTTGCCGGTCGGCCCCGCGGTCGTGGCGATGGAGGAGTTCTTCCACCGCGAATGGCAGCGCGAGATCTTCACGCTGGGCGTCGAGGACCTGCGCCGCCTGGCGCACGAAAAGGGCAAGGACGTGCCGCTTCGCGTATTCGAAGAACATGACCTGGCGGACGATCCACCGGCCTATGCGGAGCTGGCGCGCCGCCACGGAGTCCCGGAGACGGCGGTCACGAACTACCTGGCGTGGGCGCGCCGCGAGCTGCGCCGTCTGGTTCTCGAACGCGTGGCGGCGGTGACGGGCGGCGATCGTGATTTCCGCGAAGAAGCGCGCGCCCTTTTCGGACCGCCGCGATGAGCTATCTTCCTACGTGGTCGCGCCGCGAGCTGCGCCGTCTGGTTCTCGAACGCGTGGCGGCGGTGACGGGCGGCGATCGCGATTTCCGCGACGAAGCGCGCGCCCTTTTCGGACCGCCGCGATGAGCTGTCTTCCTACGTGGGCGCGCCGCGAGCTGCGCCGGCTGGTTCTCGAACGCGTGGCGGCGGTGACGGGCGGCAATCGTGATTTCCGCGACGAAGCGCGCGCCCTTTTCGGACCTCCGCGATGAGCTACCTTCCTACGTGGGCGCGCCGCGAGCTGCGCGGGTTGGTCCTCGAACGCGTGGCAGCGGTGACGGGCGGCGATCGCGATTTCCGCGACGAAGCGCGCGCCCTTTTCGGACCGCCGCGATGAGCTATCTTCCCAATCGCGTGGTGGAGCGCCTGCGCGAGGTTGTCGACCTGCCCGATCTCACGGGTACGCGGTATCGTCTGGAGCGGGAGATCGGCCGCGGCGGCATGGGTGTGGTGTACGAGGTGTTCGACGCGCAACTGGAACGCCGCGTCGCGCTCAAAGTGCTGGCCGCGCCCCACGCCGATAGCGCTGCCGCGGAACGCCTGCTCGCCGAAGCGCGCGTGGCGGCGCAACTGGAACACCCCGGAGTGATCCCGCTGTACGACGCCGGCACACTGCCCGACGGGCGGGTGTATTACACCATGAAACTGGTAGCCGGCTCTCACCTGAGTGATTACGTCCGGGCCGCGGCGCCGCTCTCCGGCCGCCTGCGCGTTTTTCAGAAGCTGTGCGATGCCGTGGCGTTCGCCCACAGCCGCGGCGTGGTGCATCGCGATCTCAAGCCGGCCAACGTGATGGTGGGGCCGTTCGGCGAGGTGCTGGTGGTGGATTGGGGCATCGGCGTGGCGGGCACTCCGCGGTATCGCGCGCCCGAGCAGGCATCGGGCGGCGACCGGCCGGTGGGTCCGGCGGCGGACGTGTTTTCGCTGGGCGCCATCCTGCGCACCCTGCTGCCGGCGGATGCGCCGCGGCCGCTGCGGGCCGTGGCCGATCGGGCGATGGCCGAGGATCCGGCCGAGCGCTATCCGGACGCGGGGTCGCTCGACCGCGAGATCGGACGCTTCCTCGACGGCCGCGCTGTCGAGGCCTACCGCGAGTCGACGCTTGAGCGCGGCGTACGGTTCTATCGTAAGAACCAGCCGCTGCTGGTTCTGCTGCTGGTCTACGTGGTGATACGATTTGTGCTGTTTTTCTGGCCGCGGCCGTAAAGGAAATCCGGCCAACGCGGAATAAGAGAGTAAGGAAGGACAAACACATGAACAAGGTTTTGATCGGAGTGCTGGCCGGACTCGTGCTCGGGGCGCTGGATGGCGCTACGGCGTGGTTCACCCCGTCCGCGCGGTCGGCGATGGCGAGCATCCTGGTGGGATCTTCCATCAAGGGGTTGCTGGTCGGGCTGGTCGCCGGGTTCTACGCGCGCAAGGTGAATTCTACGGGCAAAGGTGTGACGCTGGCCGCCGTGATAGGGCTGATCCTGGCGTTCGTGGTAGCCGTAATGGATGCCCAGGCCGGCGAGCAACACTACCTGCAGATCATGCTGCCGGGATTCATCACGGGGGCGATGATCGGCTTTTTTACGCAGCGCTACGGCGCACTTGCAAAACAATCGTGAGAGGAGAAAACAACAGTGTCGAGAGTCATTCATTTCGAGATACCAGCGGATAATCCGGACCGCGCCATCGCGTTTTACACCGCGGCTTTCGGTTGGAAGTTCCACAAGTGGGAGGGCCCGATGCCGTACTGGCTCGTCACCACCGGGCCGAACGAGGAGCCGGGGATCAACGGCGGGCTGCTAAGCCGCGCGCACCCGGGGCAAGGAACGGTGAACACCATCAGCGTGAAGTCGGTGGATGACGCCGTGGCCGCCGCGACCAAGGCCGGTGGGACGGTGGCCTTGCCGAAGATGGCAATTCCGGGCGTGGGCTGGCTGGCCTATTGCATGGATACGGAGGGGAACACGTTCGGGCTGATGCAGGCGGACACCAGCGCGAAGTAGGGGGGCTTGCATCGGGACAGCGGCGGGCGTAGTCTGCCCGGTATACCTGGGAGGTGGAGATGCCGGTGTACCAATTGAAACCGCTGTCCCGTGAAGCCATTCCGGGAGCGCTCTCCAAAGCCGAACGGTATCGCCTCTTGGGCGAACCGTGGCAGGCGGAAAGCATTTGCCGCGACGTGCTCGCGGTCGATGCCCCGAATCAGGCGGCGCGAATCACGCTGATCCTGTCCCTCACCGAGCAATTCGATCGGGGCATCAGCGCGCAATCGGCCCTCGACCTGATCGAAGAACTGACGGACGGATACGACCGGGCTTATTACTCCGGCATCATTCACGAACGGCGGGCCATCGCGCTGTTCCGCCACAGCGATTTCCGGTCGGGCAGCGCTATCTACGCGCTCTTCCGGCATGCCATGGAGTGGTACGAGAAAGCGCAGGCGCTGCGCCCCGCCGGCAACGACGACCCGCTGCTACGGTGGAATGCGTGCGCGCGTTTTCTAACCCGGCACGCCCAGTTGAGTCCGGCGGAAGAGAGGGCTGAGCCGGTGGTGTCGGAATAACGGGGGCGGCCAGCAGCACCTGCCCCACATGGTATTCTGCTGCGCATGACCTTGATGCGGACGTGTGTCCTGGGCACGCTGGCGGCGGCACTCGCGGCCGCGCAGGCGCAGCTTTCGGGCGTCATCGATTTCCACGTGCATTCCGATCCGGACAGCGTCGCGCGGTCGATTGATGCCGTCGATCTAGCGCGCATGGCCAAAGATCGCGGTATGCGCGGGCTGGTTCTGAAGAACCACTACGAGCCGACGGCGTCGCTGGCTTATCTGGTGCGGAAGATCGTGCCGGGAATCGAAGCCTTCGGAGGCATCGACCTGAACCGCTCGGTCGGCGGCGTCAACCCGGCGGCGGTGGAGCGCATGGTCCTGATGAAGGGCGGCTGGGGACGCGTCGTCTGGATGCCGACCTTCGACGCCGAAAACCAGGTCCGGTATTCCAAGGAGAACCGGCCGTTCGTGGCAGTCTCGCGCGGAGGGCAACTGCTGCCCGAAGTGAAGCAGGTGATCGCGCTCGTGGCGCAGCATCATCTGACCCTCGAGACCGGTCACTCGTCACCCGCCGAGTGCCTCATGCTCATTCGGGAAGCGAGGCGCCAGGGTGTCGAGCATATCGTGGTCACGCACGCCATGCTGGCGCCGGTCGGAATGACTATTGCGCAGATGCGCGAGGCCGCCAAGGAGGGCGCGTATCTGGAATTCGTGTACAACGGACTGATTGGTCCCAACCGCGAATTCCAAATTGGCGATTACGCCAAAGCCATCCGCGAAGTGGGGCCGGAGCACTGCATCCTGTCGAGCGATCTGGGGCAGGCGGCGAATCCGCTGCATCCGGACGGGCTGGCGGCGTTCTTCGACCTGCTGTCGCGCGAGGGTTTCTCGCCAGCCGAGATCGGTTTGATGTCGAAGACCAATCCGGCGCGCGCGCTGGGCCTTCCATGATGGACTACATCATCCTGGAGCGGCCCGAAGACGGCGTCGCCGTGGTGCGGCTCAACCGCCCGCAAGTGTGGAACGCGCTGAATCTCGCACTGCAACAGGAATTGGCGGCGGCTTTCGAAGCACTGGCGAGTGACGAATCCGTGCGCGCCATCGTGCTGACGGGTGACGACCGCGCCTTCAGTTCCGGCGCCGACCTGACGGAATACGTGGAAGCATCCACCATCGACGTGGTGCGCAAGGGGCTCCACGCACTCTGGGCGTCCATTGCGGACTGCCCCAAGCCCGTCATCGCGGCGGTGAACGGATGTGCCCTGGGCGGCGGCTGCGAGCTGGCGATGCACGCCGACATCATCGTGGCCGGGGAATCGGCGCAGTTCGGTTTTCCGGAGGTGCGGATCGGCGTGATTCCGGGAGCGGGCGCGACGCAGCGGCTGACGCGCGCGGTGGGAAAGTTCCGCGCCATGCGGCTGCTGCTCACCGGCCGGAAGATCGGCGCCGCGGAAGCGCTGCCCATGGGCCTGGTGAGCGAAGTCGTGCCGGATGAACAGGTGCTTCGCACGGCGCTGGCGCTGGCGGGCGAGATTGCGGGCGCGGCTCCTTTGGCGGTGCGCGCCGTGAAGGAACTCGTGCTCGCCAGCATGAACGGCAGCCTGGATGGCGGACTCCGGCGGGAGCGGAAAACGTTCGAGCTGTTGTTCTCCACGACGGATAAAACAGAAGGCCTGCGCGCCGCCCTCGAAAAACGCGCGCCTCGGTTCGAGGGCAGGTAGTGGCGAACCTGGATCGCTCGATCGGCCTGCTCCGCGCCACCGCCATGGTGGTGGGGGTCATCATCGGCGCCTCGATCTTCGTGCAGCCGTCGGAGATCAACCGCCACGTGCCCTGGGCCGCGGGCGTGCTACTTGTGTGGATCGCGGCCGGCATCCTCACGCTGTTCGGCTCGCTGGTCTGCGCCGAGCTCTCCTCGGCCTTGCCGCGCACCGGCGGCGTCTTCGTGTTCCTGAAAGAGACGCTCTCGCCGGCGTGCGGATTCCTCTGGGGATGGGCCATGTTCTGGAGCGTGCACTCGGGGATCATCGCGGCCTCGTCGGTGATCTTCGCGCGCTTTGTGGGAGTGTTCGTGCCGCTCGGCGATACGGGCATCCGCGCCGTCGCCATGGGCGGGATTCTGCTCTTCTCGGCGCTCAACTATGCCGGCGTACGGCAAGGCAGCGCGCTGCAAACGGTGGTGACGTGCGCCAAGGTGGTGGCGATCGTGGTCCTACTCGGAATGGTATTCGGATTCGGCCCCGGCGTTGGACCGGCGGAGACGTCACCCGCGCCCGCCGGACCGCTCTTTCGCGAGTTCGTCCTGGGAGTCAGCGCGGCGTTGTTCGCTTACGGCGGCTGGCACATGGTGGCCTATTCAGCGGGCGAAACGCGCGATCCGCAGAGGACCATTCCGCGCGCGCTGCTGATCGGGATGTGCGTAGTGACCGCGTGCTACGTCGCGTTGAACGCCGCCTACTTGCGTCTGCTGCCGATGGCGCGCGTGGTCTCGTCCACCCGTGTCGCCGCCGACGCCGCCGAAGTGATGGCGGGACCGGCCGGGGCGCGCCTGGTGGCGGCACTGGTAATCCTCTCGGCCACCGGCGTACTGAACGGCGTCATCCTGGCAGGCCCTCGCATGTATTTCGCCATGGCCGAGGAGAAGCTGGCATTCTCGTGGCTGGGGCGCATCCATCCGCGCTTTCACACGCCCCATACCGCCACCGTGGCGCAGGCTCTGTGGTCCTGCGTGCTGGTCGCGACCGGAACCTATCGCGCGCTCTACACGCGCGTCGTGTACACGGAGTGGCTCTTCTTCGCGCTGATGGCCGTGGGGCTTTTCCGCTTGCGGCAGCGGCCCGGCTATAAGCCTGTCTACGCCACCTGGGGCTATCCTGTGGTCCCGCTGGTGTTCGCGGCCGCGGCGATCCTGGTGGCCGTCGTCCAAATTTTGGCGGACCCGGCGCAGGCAGTCACGGGGCTGTTGATCGTCATGTTAGGATTGCCTGTCTACTACATTTGGGTCCATGCGCATCGTTGATTTTCACAACCACTACTACCCACCCGCCTACCTGGACGCGCTGCGCTCCGGTTCGAGCGCCGTCGAAGTAAGCATCGATCAGGATGGCAATCCCCGCATCTACTATCCGGGCGACTACAACATCGCCGTGCCCGGCCACCGGGACATCGATTACCGCGAGCAGGTGTTGATCGAGCATGGCGTGGATACGCAGGTCCTCACTTTGACGACACCCGGTACGCACGTGGAGACACCGGCCACGGCGGCGAAGTTCGCCTCGCTGGTGAACGATGCCTTTGCCACGGTGGTTCAAAATAAACACGGCCGCTTCACGGCACTCCCGACTCTGCCGCTGAACGACCCTGCGGCCTCCGCCCGCGAGCTCGAGCGCGCGTGTCGCGAACTCGGATTCCGCGGCGCCATGTTGTTCAGCAATGTGAACGGCCAGGGTCTCAACGAGAAGCAGTTCTGGCCGATCTACGAAGTGGCCAACGATTTGGGCGCCGTGCTGTACATCCACCCCACACACCCGCTGGGCGTCGAGGCGATGACCGATTTCTGGCTGATGCCGCTCGTAGGCTTCCTGATGGACACCACGCTGGCGGCGGCGAAGATCGTGTTCAGCGGCATTCCGGAGCGCTTCCCCAAGATCCAGTGGGTGCTCGGCCATCTCGGCGGCGCGATTCCGTATCTGGCCGAGCGTCTCGACCGCGGCTACGAAGCCTTCAGCGAGTGCCGTGAAAATATCCCGCGCCCGCCCAGCTCGTACCTGAAGAACTTCTACTACGACACCGTGAATTTCAATCCGCAGGCGATCCACCTCGCGATCCAGTTCGCCGGTGTGGACCGGATTCTCGCCGGCAGCGATTACCCGCACCAGATCGGCAGCATTCCGAAGATGATCGACAGCATCCGCGCTCTCGATCTGAGCGAAGAGGACAAATCCAAGATCTACGGTGGAAACGCGGCCCGCCTCCTATTTCGGTGACAGGCTACACAACCTCGAAATTCGAGCCGGCACAGCAGCGCCAGTTCAACACTTTGCTGCTCGAATTTCGAGGTTGTGTAGCCTGTCACCGAAATAGGCCTGATAGAATTACTTTTCACTCGCATGACTATTGCCGACCTTTCTCAAATCGCCGGCCGCACGTATCCGGCGCGTCGCAGGACGCAGAACCTGGTGGGCGGCGCCAGCCCCATCCAGGCCACCAACTTTTCCATGGGCCATGTCACCCTCGAACCCAACGGCGGCCAGGTGCCGTGGCATAACCAGGAGCAGGAAGAGATCTACTTCATCATCGAAGGCGACGGCGAAATGTGCCTGGGCGAAGAGCGGATCGCCGTTCGCACCGGACAAGCCGTCTACATCCCGCACCGCGTCTTTCACCAGTTGACCAACACCGGCAGCACGCCCATGCGGATGATGTACTGCTATGGCCCCGCCGGCGATGTCGCCCACTGGCGGCAGGAGCTGGACGGGACACTGCCGCGGGCCGGTGTCGACGTGCCGCCTCTACCCGCAGGCGCCCATCCTCAGTGCACCGAGAAACCGAAGAGCTAGCCCATGAGCGCGAAAAGTATTCATTCCGTCGGGATCATCATGAACGGCGTCACCGGCCGCATGGGGCTCAACCAGCACCTGCGGCGGTCGCTCTACGCCATCATGCAACAGGGCGGCGTCAAGTTGAGCGATAGCGAGTCCATCATGCCGCGCCCGCTGCTCGTGGGCCGCAACGCGGCCAAGCTGGAGGCCATCTCCGCCGAATGTGGAGGCCTACCCTGGACCACCGATCTCGAATCCGCCCTGGCCAACTCCGAATACTCCGTCTACTTCGACGCCCAGACCACCGACCGGCGCGCGCCCGCCGTGCGCCTGGCCATCGCCGCCGGCAAGCACATCTATTGTGAGAAGCCGATCTCGGATAGCCTGGAAGTCGCGCTCGACCTCTACCGCCTGGCGCGCGCGGCCGGAGTCAAGCACGGCGTGGTGCAGGACAAGCTCTGGCTGCCCGGATTGATGAAGCTGAAAACCCTGATGGATCTCGGCTTCTTCGGCCGCATCCTTTCGGTACGCGGCGAATTTGGCTACTGGGTTTTCGAGGGCGACACGGTTCCCGCGCAGCGTCCCTCCTGGAACTATCGCAAGGAGGACGGCGGCGGCATCATCATCGACATGCTGTGCCACTGGCGCTATGTGCTCGACAACCTTTTTGGAAACGTGAAGGCCGTGTCGTGCCTGGGCGCCACTCACATCCCGCGGCGCTGGAACGAATCCGGCCAGCCTTACGATTGCACCGCCGACGATTCCGCCTACGCCACCTTCGAGCTCGAGGGCGGCACCATCGCGCACTTCAACTCCTCCTGGTGCGTGCGCGTGCGGCGCGACGATCTGCTGACCGTTCAGGTGGACGGCACCAAGGGCACCGCCATCGCCGGCCTGCGCCACTGCTGGACGCAGCACTACGGCTCCACGCCGCGTCCCGTGTGGAACCCTGATGTCGATAGCCCGCTCAACTATTTCGACGGCTGGCAGAAGGTGCCGGAACAGGACACCTTCGACAACGCCTTCAAGCGGCAGTGGGAGCTCTTCCTCCGCCACGTGGTGAAGGACGAGCCGTTCCGCTGGGGTCTGATCGAGGGCGCCAAAGGCGTACAGCTCGCGGAAAAGGGCATCGAGTCCTGGCGGAATCGCTGCTGGGTGGACGTCCCCGACCTTACTGCCGATTGATCAGGCTGGCGACGTACCCCGCGCCGAACCCGTTGTCGATGTTCACCACGGTTACGTTGCTGGCGCAGCTATTCAGCATCCCGAGCAGCGCCGCCAGTCCGTTAAAACTGGCGCCATACCCGACGCTGGTGGGCACCGCAATCACCGGGCAGGACACCAGTCCGCCGATGGCGCTCGGCAGCGCGCCCTCCATCCCCGCGCAGACCACGATCACGCGCGCCTGGCAGAGACGTTCGCGATAGTGCATCAGCCGGTGAATGCCGGCCACGCCGATATCGTTGATCGTGTCCACCTCGTTGCCCATCACCTCGCCGGTGAGCTGCGCCTCTTCGGCTACCGGCATGTCGCTCGTGCCGGCGCAGACCACCGCGATCTTGCCTTTGCCGTTCAACGTACGATCGCGCCAGAACCGCACCACACCCGAGAGGGGAAAATACTCGGCGTCCGGCAGATTGCCCGTCACCATGGCGGCACACTCCCGGTCGGCGCGCGTAATCAGGACATTGGGCGAATGTTCCAAAAGCCGCTCCGCGATCGCCACCACTTGCTCCGGCGTCTTGCCTTTGGCGAAGACCACCTCCGGCATGCCGTGGCGCAGCGCGCGATGGTGATCCAATTTGGCGAATCCCAGGTCCTCGAACGGCATGTGCCGCATGCGCTCGATGGCGTGGTCGATGCCGACAGCGCCCGTGCGCACCTGCTCGAACAATATCCGGAGCTGGTCCTCGCCCATGAGGCCAGAATATCAGACACTCTAGCGGTCTCTACGGCATATCTCGAGTGTCCCGGACCAAAGTACCATGTAGGTTCTACGAATGTTTTAGACCATTTAGTCTATTGAAGGCCACCTCCAACTCTCGCATTATGAGATGCGATGAATAACAGTACGCACAACATAAGTGCGATTTTCGGAGGCATGTCGGACCGGAGGAACACCAGCCGGTTCCCCGTCAATGAGGAATTGACTTACCGCGTCTTCCAGTCGAAGGCTGTGGTCCAGACCGGTATCGGGAGGACAATCAACATTGGCAGCGGCGGACTGCTCTTCTCCACAGAGGAGAAGTTGCAGATGGGCCGCACGGTGGAGATTTCCGTGAACTGGCCGGCGCGCCTGGACGGAACGTGTGCTCTGAAATTTGTCGCTACCGGCCGTGTCGTCCGATCGGAAGACGATCGTGCCGCTGTACAGATCCAGCGTTACGAGTTTCGCACCCGCAGGGAGGGCGCCGCTATCCCAGCGAACGCTACCCCGGTGTCGGTCTCCGCTACCGAGTAACCCATTCACTCGTCGCGGTGGACGGTCGCCATCGAGAACGCGGGAACGCAAACCGCGATATACTCCGCGCCATCTGCTTGGGGTGTACTGTATCGTACCCATTCGCCGCGGTGGGCGACGACGGCCTGACCGGCGCGCACGTCCAGCGTGCCGCCGCGATGTTCCACCCGCAACATCCCCCGCAGCACAATCGTGTACTCGTCGAACTCGGGAGTCTGCCCCGGTTCCTGCCATCCATCCGGACTGCGCATGCGCGCCACGCTGACGTTTTCGGTGGCGGAATTCACCCGTCCGATGAATTCGTCGATCGATTTCGGCTTGTTTCCCGCAGCCTCTACGCGCGTTGGCGAGTCTATTAGTGTGGGCACCTTGCGTGTTCCTCCCAAGAGCGAATCTTAACAGGTACCGTCCCCCGGAATCGGACTTGCGGTTAGGTTCCGGGCATCGGTATACTGGCATTTTCGCTGAGACGTTTATGACGGCGAGAGACGAATTCGACCCTTTGGCGCCCCAACGGGAGGCGGCGTTCTTTTACGGTCTCTTCCTCCGTGGGCACGATATCGAAACGCTCCGGGAGGACATCGATGTACCCCGGTCCATGCTCGAGAAGTGGATGAAGGCCCACGACTTCGAGTACTCCTTCCGGGAGAACCTCCAGCGCGTGTACACCTACCGCAAACAAGTGCTCGCGATATTCGACGGCTTGGTTTCGAACGAACAGCTACGCATGCGGTTGCAATAGCCGCGATTTTACCGCCGCCGGCGCAGCGCCATCAGCGCCAGCCCGCCCGAAGCCAGAATCCAGAAAGTGCCGGGCTCGGGAAGCGCCGTACCCTCAAGCACCGGAGCCCCGGCGTCGAGCACGGGCACGATGCTGGTGCTGCCGTCCGGGTTCAGCGTGAAGATTCCGGAGTTGATGGGCGGATCGAGAGCCCCGGTCCCTTTTCGCTGGCAGACCAGAACGCCGGATCGGGGCTATAGAGGCCATTCGGCTGGCCCGGAACAGTCGAGCGGTTGACCGACAGCGCAAACTCCGCCATCGCATGCGGAGTGCTGGAATTCGGGCTCAGCCCAAATCCGATCGCCGCCTGGAAATTCGCCAGCGATAAATCGGGGTCCCCCGGTAGCAATAGAGTCCACGGCGCGCTGCTCAAATCGAGTGCCCCGTTCACCACACCGGAAGACTGTCCCACCGGCTTCTCGTAAACCTGAAAATTACCGAAGCCCGGCAGGATGTGCACCGCATAATCGTCGAGCCCGACCTCAAAAAACACATCGAAGAAGGACGCCTGGCTGGCGCCGCCAAGGTAGTCGTACATCAGATACAGCGTGTTGCTCCCCTGCCCGCCCTGCTCTGCGTACAACCACGCATTGCCGCTAATCCCCGATGGAGCGAAGAACGTCTTCGCCACATTGGGGCTGCCCCACTCCGGGCTGTCGCTGGTGGACCCTGGGTTGCCGTTGAATAGTCCGTCGACACAATGTCCGCCGCAGGTGCCGGCGAAACCACTGGGGACGGTCAAACATGCCGCCACCACAGCCAGAAGAACCTTGGATTTCATGAGACAAATCCCCTCTCCGTCGGGGATGTCCCCAGTCTAAACGTCCGAATCAGTACTAATCAACGAGTGAAGTATTAGTACGCTTAGAGGGAAGGGCTACTCAGCCGGTTCGTAGAGCTCTTCGAAGAGCGGCGCGAAGTCCAAGTCGCCTGTCAGGCCGGTATGCAGAATGGGCACAGAGACCCTCTGGATTCCGGATGACCCCAGTTCGAATACCTTCTTTCCGTAGGGATCGACGATCCAGATATTGGGAATGCCTGCCTGCTGATAATCGGCGAACTTCTCGATCATGTCGCCAGCCAAATCGTGAGGCGAGAGAACTTCGATCGCGAGATCCGGCTGCTCGAGAATCGACGTGACCGTGTGCGGCAGCGCTTTCACGCAGATGTCAGGAATCCGGTACCGCGGCGCGGCGCTTATCCGAATTCTCTGGGCGGTGAACACGCGAAAACGCCGGACCCGTTCCCGCCCTCCCAGGGCATGCGTAATCAGTGCCTGCATTCGGCTATGAAAGTACTCGCCCACGTGCCGCTCCACGAGGCGGCCGTCGACGTACTCCATGTCCGGCTCGTAGGTGGTGCGCAGATACTCTTCGACGGGAACAGCGGCAGACGCCGGCATGCGCTGTCAGTTTAACCCGTCTGCCGAATTCTCGCCCGCCCGCAACGCCCGCACGCTCTTGTCCACCGGCTCCAGCTCGGGAATTTCGACACCCATCGGAGCCGTTTTCAAATCCTCGAACCGGCGCGCGCTCACCATCACCCGGCTCTCGAACGAACCCACCGCGCCGTTGTACGCCTCCACGGCTTTTTCGAGACCTCGTCCCACTTTGTTCCAGTGGTCCGCCATGTCGGAGAGCCTTTTGAAAAGCTCCTTCCCCAGCGCGCTGATCTCGGCCGCGTTCTGCGCCAGCTTCTCCTGCCGCCAGCCGTACGCCACCGCGCGCAGCAGCGCGATCAGAGTGGTCGGAGTAGCGAGGATGACGTTTTGCCCGGCGCCGCCCTCGATCAGCGACGGATCGCTTTCGAGCGCCGCGCTGAAGAAGCACTCGCCCGGCAGAAACAGCACGGCGAATTCCGGAGCCTGGTCGAACTGCTCCCAGTAGGATTTTCGGCCCAGCGCGGCGATGTGGACGCGCACCTGCCGCGCGTGGTCGGCCAGATGCGCCTTCCGCGTGGGCTCGTCGGGCGCCTCCATGGCGCGCAGGTAGGCTTCGAGCGGGGTCTTGGCGTCCACCACGATCGTCTTCCCGGCCGGAAGGTACACTAGCAGGTCCGGCCGCTGCCGGCCATCCTCGGAAGTGAGCGTGGTCTGCGCCTGGAAATCGCAGTGGTCGAGCATGCCCGCCATCTCCACCACGCGCCGCAACTGGATCTCGCCCCAGTGCCCGCGCACGCTCGGTGTGCGCAGCGCTGTCACCAGCTTCCCGGTTTCATTGCGAAGCTGCGTCTGGGTTTCGAGCAGGCTGCGGACCTGCTCGGTGAGCGCCGCATAAGCACCCACGCGCGCCTTTTCGAGATCCTGGATCTTGGAATCGACCTTATCGAGCGACGCCTTCACTGGCGTCACGATCTCCGCGATCGCCTGCTGCCGCATCGCGAGATCGCCGCGCGCCGCTTCCTGTGTCTGCGCCAGCGTGGCCTTGGCCAGTTCCAGAAAAGTCTGGTTGTTGCGCGCCAAGGCGTCCGCCGAAAGCGCCTGGAAGCTCCGCTCCGTCTCCTGTTTCCGCCAACGGAGCACCAGCCAGGCGAGCGCAAAACCGGCAATAAAACAGATTACCGGGAGAATGTTCTGCATTGCTCCTATTATCGCAGGCCGAAAAAGTCATTGAAGCCGCTGATGGCCACGGATGAACACAGATAAGCAGATCTTCTGTTTTTAGCCATCCGTACTACTAACCGTTCGTTTCTTTGTTTTTAGCACAGAATTTTGTCAAGCTGCCTTCTTCATCAACTGTTTAGCGGTTGCCTGACGGGCGATGAGGAAGGCCGTCAGGAGGACGCGGCCGGTTTCGCTGA
>JBGPHT010000170.1:0-16451 GCA_041484525.1 Bryobacteraceae bacterium
CGCCGTTGCTTGCACAATCGATACTTTCCGCGCCTGGATGAAGTGATCGCCGCAGTAGAAGCCGAGTTCGACCAATGGGCCGGTCGCAATGAAACACTACGCCGATTATGCGCAATTACTTAAGTCGCTGTGTTTAGAATCGGAATCGAGGTGTCGCAACCGCACCCCTGGATTGCGCCGTGAATCAGCAGCGACAGGAAGCATGGATTGAGGCGAAGCGCCGGTGCCGGCTATCCGGCGAAGAGGTCCGGATGGCCAAGGAACTGGGTATGCAACCGAACTCCCTCATCAAGAACATTCCTTCTCCTTCTCAACAGTGGAAGGCTCCGGTTCGAGATTGGGTGAGATCGCTCCACGAGCAGAAGTTCGGTTCCAAGCATCGGGAACCCCGCCCCGCTTCTGAGCCAGCCTCAATGCCGCCGGAGCGTCCTCGCATCATCGAATTTCGGAACCCGGAGCATCCGTGGCCGGATAAACCGGAAATTCCCGAGCGTGTTGTCTACGAGCCGCTGGAGTTTGGCGACGACGAGGACGACGAAGGGGGTGCGTCGTGGTACGGGAATCCCTTCGAGGATCGCTTCGCGCCACCAGCGGACGAGGAGGTCGACGAAGAGAACACGCTGATGCTCCGCTGCCAGTGCCTCTTTCGTTGGGCGGCGCAATCGGTTGCCGTGGCGATGAGCGCGCTGCCGGAGGTCCAGAAGGTGGCTGCGTTCGGCGCCGTCGCGCAGCCCTTAGAGATGGAGGTCCCGCGGTTTAGCAAGTTTCGCCGCCACCGCATAGAGATCCTCCACGAGTGCGCGGACCTGGACCTCGCCGTCTGGACGGCCGATCTCGCGCGGCTCAAGGAACTGAAGCGCGCATTGGGGCGTGGACTGTCATCGCTGCAAGACACGCCGTATGGAGGCGTGGCGCATCATCAGGTGGATGTGCACCTCTTTGAGGCCGGGACGGCTGCGTACCGCGGACGCCTCTGCATCTTCGGGAAGTGTCCCAAGCCGGGTAAGCGCGAGTGCCTGGTGCCCGGCTGCGGGGCGCAGCCATTCCTGCAGCAGTCTGAGAAATACCGGTTCAACGCAGCACAGTTCGAAGGCGAGCCCAAAGTCATTCTGTTCGATAGGGCCGCCGGATTCCTGGTTCGCCCGCCGCGGATTGACGCGAAGCCGGACAGAATTGTGCATCGCGCACCGGGAGACCGGGAGGAGTGGAACGGGGACCCGTTTTGATTTGGGCGCCCGAACCAATTACAATCTTCTCTTACGTGAGGAACCGCTACACAGAAAAGCAAGGCCGGTATCTGGCATTCATCTACTACTACACCAAGCTCCACGGCCGGGCGCCGTCGGAAGCCGAAATGCAGGATTACTTCCGCGTGACTCCGCCGTCGGTGCACCAGATGGTCCTGATGCTGGAGGCCAAGGGCTTCATCGAAAGAACTCCGTGGCAAAGCCGATCGATTCGGCTGTTGATCCCGCGCGAGGAACTGCCGGACCTGGGGTAGCCGGGCAACATCAGGTAGTTTTCCCGAATGAGGGCGCAACCGCCAAACCCTGATACAGTCCCAGCGTGCCGTTGCCTGCATTGGTGAGCAGCACCGGACCGGCGTTTACGAACTGGTTGAGATCTTTCACATCGGGGTTGGCTTCCGCAAAGGCTCGAGCGGCTTCGCCCAGTTGTCCACCGGCGTTTTGCAGAATTTGAAAATCCGTCACCGGGCTCCAGAACGCATTCAGGCCGATGGAGGATCGCACGCTATTCATCTGATCGATCGCATGGTGCGCACCTGCGACGTCACCTTGATGAATGGACGCGTAGAAGGCATCCTGCAGATCCGACAGGTTGGCCGCGGCTTCGTCTGTCTTCGAGCCGCCACCTGGCACGCCCGTCGCGTAGGAGAAATTCGAGTTGTTCGACCCGGCATAGTAGCCGCCCATGACGGCGACGGCGATCTGCTGCTGGGTGATGGACGCAGCGGTGGCGGCCGCGGGCGTGACAGGGATCGAGACGCTGGGCGGCGCCGGAATTGGCGGAGCGGCCGGCGCTGGTTCTGCAGCAGCGGGTTGCGGGCTCGCGACAATGGCACGGAAGGAGTCGGCTCTCTGGCTAACCGCCAGTCTCGTTGGCACGACAGTCGGCGGTGTCGACGCCGGCGGAGCGTCGGTGGCCGGCTGTCTACCGGCAGGTTCCGCGGGAGCGCTTTCGAAAATCGCACGGAACGATTCGGTCTTCGGACCGACGACGGACTTCGGTGCAGAGGCGGACCGCGACGCCGGTTTTTCAAGGGCGACCGCGCCGCGCATGGGATGGAGCATTCTCATACGAGCCGGCAAGGTGCAATCTCCCCACCACTCGTACTACCTTTTGTTTCTTAGCCTGTGCGAGTATTAGTCGCCGTGAAGCGGCAGGAATTTGTCGCGTCGCCAATTCTTCGGCGGGTTAGGGAGGTCCGGTGTTCCGGCCCTCGGATTCGGATTTGCGCCGCGGCTCGCGAGGCGGACGCCGCGTGGGGCGCTTTTCAGCCCGGCCATGCCGGCCATGGTGCTCTGCCAGCCGCTCCAGGTTACGAATCGCGGTGTCGAGGTGTTCCAACTCCTCGCGAAGATGCTTCAGAATTCTTGCGAGATCCATGCGGCAATTTCTTGAGGATAGTCTTTTTCATTCCAAAAACAAATCAGACTACACCTAGAGCGTGGTCGGAAAAAAGGAACAAGTCTCAACTCAACCCTACACGGCGGGCCGGTGGAGTAAGGAATCCTGCGCCAACTCCGCCGGATCCGCAAAAGTTTGCAGGGAGTCGAGCGATTCGAGAACGCGCTCCAGGAGACTGTCGGTCTGCGAGACCGTGGTCTTGAGCACATCGATGGAATGCGCCTGAGTAGAGAGGCGTTCGTCCAGGGAGGCCATGGTTTTCGACAGCAGTTGCTCCATGGCTGCTACGATTTGCGTGGTGGAAGGCACGTCAGCCAGCCGCGCAGCGTGTTCGTCCAAACGCGCTTCAATGTGGCCCAAACGGTTGGCGCTGGCGGATTCCTGCGCCGCGAGGCGCTTCTCCAGATCAGCCAAAGACCGCTTCAGGTCGTTGCCTGTTTCCGTATCCAAACCGCCGCGGGCCGCGCGACGGGAACTGGTCAAGGCGCCGGCCGCGATCCCCGCGAGAAAGATCGCAACTCGGGGAACATATCTAAATGCGTTTGCCATGCGTGATCTGTTTATAATACTTCCCGGAAATTCATGCAAGTACTACAGTTAGAAAGCAACGTACTAGGTACGTACCGCAATTGCGGCTTGGCAGCTATCCTGGCATCCTTACTAGGAAACATCCTTCCTTTCAGGAGACTTCTGGATTGAGCCAGGATTCAGAATCCGGGTTCGCCTTCGGGGATACGGTCGCGATACCATTGCTGCTGGAATGCGACTCGCGCGGGCAGGTGCTCTGGATGAGCGAGAGGACGCGCATGGTCCTGGGAACGGCGGACAACCTGATGGGCGCACTGGCAGCGGTTGGCCCTGCTGCATCTGTGTTGGCACTGGGTCCGGGGTTGAGGTTCGACCGGTTGTTAGGTAACGGAGATAGGATGCTGATCAGTGCTCAGACGGCGGTTTCGGTCGAAGCACGGGTCCGTCACGACGACGTGGAATTGATGAACCTCCAAGGAAACCTGCTCCGCCACTACTTCCGGCTGCAACTTGCCGAGCGGAAACTATCGACGCGGGCGCGCCACGGACGGCCGGGATCGGGCGCCGGCGCGCTGCGCCAGATCGAACTCGAGCGGCAGCGGCTGGGCCGCGAGCTGCACACCGGCGTGGGACAGTTGCTGGCGGCGATTCGTCTACAGCTCGAGATCATCGAGAAGGTCATGCCCAATCCGCCGGAGCCCGCGGTGGCGGCCCTGGGACGGATTTCGCTGCTGGCGAGCGACGCATTGGAACAGGTGCGGTCGGTTTCGAAACGGCTGCATCCGCCCGAGTGGCAGCGGCTGACGCTCGAGGCCGCGCTCCAGCAGCTATGGGATATGAGCGGCATTCCCCAGCGATTTCAAACTTCGCTGCGTATCGAGCCGCTGCCGCGCGAACCCGAATTCGAAATCAAGGTGCTGCTTTACCGCTCCGCGCAGGAGGCGCTTTCGAACGTGGCGCGCCATTCCCGGGCCACGCGGATTGAGATGTCTCTCGAACCGCGCGACGGCCGCGTGATCCTCACCATCCGCGACAACGGCGTGGGGTTCGACGTGACGGCGATGCTGGCGGGGCCCGCCAGTGTGGCTTCGGGCATCGGTCTGCGGTCGGTGCGGGAGCAGACGGCGGCGATGGGCGGAAAGGTGGATATTGCAAGCGGACCGGAAGGCACTACACTAGAGATCTCGGCGCCATTGAATTCCCCGGCATCCTAGCGGCCCCGGCGTTTGAAGGAGAGACATGCAAGAACAGCAGGACACCACGGTCGTACTGGCAGACGATCACGCTATCGTGCGGGAGGGAATTGCAGCCTTGTGCGTCACCAACGGCATGCGCATCCTGGGACAGTGCGCGGATGGCGCTTCGGCTGTGGAGATGATCGTCTCCCTGCAGCCGGACCTGGCGATTCTCGACCTGCACATGCCGGCCATGACGGGCGTCGAAGTGGTTCGCAAGCTTCGCGCCTATGGCTGCAAGGCCAAGCTGCTGATCCTCTCCATCAGCCGTGAAGAAGGAACCGTGATGGAGGCGCTGCGCGCGGGTGCCGATGCCTACCTATTAAAGGATGGGCCGTCGCGCCACCTGCTGGACGCCATCAGTTTCGTGCGCGATGGCGGAGTTTACGTTTCACCGCTGCTGCGCGGCGCTGGTCTGTTCACGCGCTCCGAGAAGAAAGCGCCCGACGATCCGCTGGGCTCGCTCAGCCCGCGCGAGATGGAAGTCTTCTCGCACCTGGTGAATGGCCTGCGCGCCAAGGATATCGCCGACCTGCTCGATATCAGCCCGAAGACTGTGGATACCTATCGCGCCAGCTTAATGCGTAAGTTGAATGTCCACGACCTGGTGGGGCTCGTCAAATTCGCGATCGAACGCAATCTTACGAGCACTTCCGTTCAGCGTTGAACTCGATACAGGCGGCGCGCCGTGTAGCACTCGCCTTCTGGTACTTCTCAAGGGAACTAATTAGGCCGTCGACCGCTGCCCGGCGTTCGTAGAGGCGTTCCAAAGCCCGGCGGCGGATCGAATCCACGTTAAGTAGTCTGCTACGTTCAGAAGATGAGGGGGAGGGTAGTGCAATCATCATCTCAGATTTTTCCTATTCCACTTAGGAGATTTCCCTACTGGATAGTCAGAATAATCACAAATCAGCCGGAAAGCAAGCCGTACTTTATTTTTATCGCCATAATATTTAGTACGTAATACTACCGACCTTATATCGTGATATGATATTTCTGGCTTTCCAAAGCACCTCCCGATGACAGACGCCGAACCGGTCACGGGCGCCGATTACCGCGCGCTGCACGAATTCCGTCATCAGATTCGCTATTTTCTTCATGGCAGCGAAGAGGCCGCGCGAGCCGAGGGACTCGAGCCGCAACAACACCAGATGCTGCTCGCCATCCGTGCCATGGAGGAGCCCGGCGGACCGACGGTCGGCAAGCTGGCGGACCAACTGATAGTGCGGCATCACAGTGCGGTCGGGCTGATCGACCGGCTGGTGGAGCGCGGCATGGTGGAACGGGTTCGCGTTGACGAGGGAGACCGGCGCCAGGTGCGGGTGCGGCTCACGGGCGCGGGAGAAGAGAAGCTGGAACGCCTGTCGAGCGTACACCGCGCCGAACTGGCCGGCTCCGGGCCCCTGCTGGTGTACTCGCTGTGGGCTCTGCTGCGCCGTGTGGCCGAGGGGGAATCAAAATAGCGCAATTATATACTTACCGTACCCGATGTGCTAGGCTCGAAGGCGGGCAGCGCCGCCAAAAATGCAAAAGCCGAAAGTCGGCCAATCTTACTTTTTTGTGGACGAATCCGGCGATCCTGTGTTTTACGGCCCTAACGGGAAGTGCATCGTAGGACAGCCCGGATGCTCACAAGTTTTGATTTTAGGATACATCGAGACCCAGGACCCGCACGCTATACGGGAATCGGTTTTGCGGTTGCATCGCGAGGTCACCAGTGACCCGTATCTCAAGAAGTTCGAGTCAATGAAGAAGACCGCGGTCGCGTTCCACGCTAAGGACGATGGGCCAGTGGTCAGGTATTTGTTCTATAAGCTCATAAGCACGCTAGAGTTCAAGGCCCAGTTTGTTGTTGCGCGAAAAATTGAGCCGATCTTCAGGGCGAACCACGGAGGTAAGCAGGACAAATTCTACGATTACCTCGTCACGGTGCTTTTTCAAAACGTCCTACATCGTTTCCAACACCAATCACATCATTTTCTCGAAACGCGGTTCTCGGGATAGGCGGAAAAAGCTGGAACACGCAATTTGGCGGGCGAAAAAGAGGTTCGAAAACAACTGCAACTTTGGGATAGACAGCACCACCTTCACCATAATGCCGGAGACGCCGCTAGGAGAGCCCTGCCTCAGCGTGATTGACTACGTGAACTGGGCAGTCCACCGGGCGTTTACTACTCGCCAGATGGAGCATTTTGAATCCGTGAGCCAGAAGGTCAGCCTCCTGCATGACATATACGACTCCAACACGCGGTATACCCGCAAGGCCCCATTTGATGTGAGTAAGGCCGCCCCCCTGGAGCTAGGCTCGTGAAACGAGCGCACGGCATAAAAAGCCGACTTTCACATCCAGAACAGCGGCCAAGAAATGATTATACCGCCGCCACGAATCGACATTCCACGCGGATAATGTTTTGCTGCTCTTGGTAAAAGACACCGATGAAGCCTCACCCCGAAATGATCGAAGGCCCCGAAGCCGCCGTGCGATTCACGCGTGCGCTCAAGACGGTGTTGTCCGTTCCGAAAAGTGCCGTGCCTAATCCGTTCAATAAGGCTGTCAAAGCGGGAAGAAAGAAAATGGTCAACTCCAGAAAGCCAATATGAGATGGAACTGGAAAGTCGGCCTCGGGTGCCTTCTGGTTGTTTTTTCGCTGACGAAAATCGGAGGCCTGTTTTCCCTGAGCGCGGAGTCCAACGCTGGCGAATGGGGTGATGCAACCGGAGTAGCTCTGGCTTTTTGCGGCGGCGTCTACTTGATACTGCGCTCCCGTTCAAGCTGACCTGCTTCTAGTCATCTGGGCTTTTTGCTTTCCCCGCCTCTGTCTTTTCAGATGACCGCCGTGTCCGGCTCCCGATCCTTCCCAGTGAGATACTCGTAGGTCAGGCGCTTCCCGGTCACCCGTGAAAGCGCCAGTACGAAGCGGTTGCCATCGCCCACATCCTGCCGGTTGTTGTAGCGGAAGGGCTCGTCCAAGTACCGGAACAGGTGGAAGGGTTCCACGCTGATGTAGGTGCCGTGCAGACCGCGCTTAAGCAGGCTCCAAAAGTTCTCGCAACCGTTGGTGTGAGCCTTGCCGTCCACATACTGCACGGCGTGGTCAACCACCGGGTGCTCGAATTCGTTGAGCCTTTCATACGATTTCAGAGCATCGGTATAGATTGCGGAGCCGGCCTCAACATGCTTGCGGACTTCGGCCTGTAGCGCTTTCTTCTTCCGGTTGGGAACAACCGAAGTGCGGATCTTTCCGCCGCGCTCCAAGATGCCCATGACGGCGGTCTTGTCTTTGCCGCCAGTCCCTGTGATCTTTTCAGCGCGCTTGTCAGCGTGCATGTTGCGGGCCTCACCGCCGATGAAAGTCTCGTCCGCTTCCACTTCGCCGGAGAGTAGACCAAATCCGCCGTCAGTGAGAGCGAAGCGCAAGCGGTGATTCATGAACCACGCGGTCTTTTGAGTCACTCCCAGGTCGCGCGCTGTCTCGCACGAACTGATGCCGTTCTTGCAGTTCACCACCAGCCATAGCGCGGGGAGCCACTTGTCGAGGCCGAGGGGAGAGTCCTCAAAGATAGTTCCGGTCTTCAGCGAGAATGTCGGCCGATCATGCCCGGTGTAGCACTTCCACACGCGATTCTTGGCGAGGAAGGTGACCTTCTCCGATCCGCAGTGGGGGCACTTGACTTTGCCGTCCGGCCAGCGCAACCGCGTCATGGCGGCTCTGCAATTCTCAAAGTTACTGAAGTAAAGAATCGCATCTTGCAGTGTTTTCAGGCCGTCCATAAATCAATTATGCGGTTTGTCGTGTGGTAAGTCAAGTATATAATTGCCCAAAAATAGCGATCACTGCGCGGCCAGCGCCGCCGCCCGTTTGCGCGCGTCCGCCACCATCGGGTCGCCCTCATCCGCCTTCGCCACGATCGCCAGGAATGTCTTGTACGATTCCGCCGCGCCCGCGCTCTTCAACCCTTCCTGGACGCGCGCGCGGTAATAATAAACCGCAGGCAAGTAGCGGTAGGTCGGCACTTCGTCCAGAAACACGGCCGTGGCTTCACCCTTCCGCTGCAGGCAGACGTCGAGCTCTGACGACGCCTCGGTGAACGCTCCCGCTTCCAGGTACGCGCGGCCCAGGTCCAGATGTCCCAGCCACGTGTCCGCCAGCTTCTTCGCGTCCTCAAAAATGCGGATCGCCTCCCGGGCGTTGCCCTTCCGGAGTTGCGCCTCACCTTCGAGCAGCTTGGCGTACGCCTGCGGCTCCGGCGCCAGCAGCGCGCCCATTTGGGACGCCACCGCCACCGCCTTCGCCTCCTGGCCCGCCTCGAGCAGCGTTCGCGCGGCGGCGAATTCCGCGCCCGGCTGCTTGCCCGCGGCTTGCGCCAGCGCGCGGCCCGCGGCTTCGGCACTGCGCCGCGCCGCCGCCATCGCCGACAGCTTGATGGCCGCCGCCGACCCGAACTTGTTCGCCAGGTCTGCCGCCACGCCCTTCTCCAGAATCGCGATCGCGTCCGCCCTGCGCCCCTCGTATAACGCCAGATCGGCCAGCCCGATCGCCGCCAGCGACGCCCCGCGCGCGTCCACCGCCTCCAGCTTGCGGTACGCCGCCTCCGCGTCCGCCGTCCTGCCCAGCGCGAAATGGGAAAGCGCGATCGCCACGTAAGCCTTGCGGTAGGCCGCGTCCAACTTCAACACCTCACCCGCCTCGCGGATCGCATCCTCGAACTGCCCGCCGTACATCGCATACAACGCCACGTTGTTGCGGTACAGCGCATTCTGCGGATTGATCTCGATCGCCTTCCGCCCTTCTTCAATCGCGCGCGGAATGTTGCGGCTGTAGAAATACGCCAGCGCCAGATTGGTGCGCCCCGCATCGTCCGCCGGGTACTGCTTGATCAGGTTGGAGCACTCCTCCACCGCCTTCTGATCGTTGCGCACCGCCAGGTAATACGCGCCGCGCGTGCGGTATTTCTCCCGCTCCGTCATACGGTCGGTTTTGGCCATCGCCAACTGGAAGTATTTGTCCGCTTCCTCGCGCTGCCCCAGGTTGGCGTGCGCCACCGCCAGGCCCGCATACGCGCGTCCCATGTTCGGATCGAGCGACACGGCTTTCTCGTAGAACTGGATCGCCTGATCCGACTGGCCTTTCCACTGCACTTCCTGGCCCTTCGAATATGCCTGCGCCGCGTCGAGCGACGTGGTGCTGTACGTCTCTGCCGCCAGCATCTGCGCCGATTCGGGCGCGCTGTCGCCCAGCGCCTTGCGGATCGGCCCCGCCAGCTTCCCCGCCGCCGCCAGCACGTCCTGCTTGCCCGACGCCGTCGCGCTCTTCTCCGCCATGGTGTTGCCGGTGACCGTGTCCAGCGCCTTCACGGAGATCGTGTAGCCGCCGTCCCTGGCCTCGATCCGGCCCGACACCACGGCGCTGATGCCTTGCCCCCGCGCCACCGCGCGCGCCAGGTTCTCATCCAGTTTAGTGGCGTCCGGCTGCAGCTTCCTGGCGGCATCGTGGGCCTGCGCGCGCGAATAGGCGCTGATGAAGGACGCGCCTTCGAGAGCCAGCCCAAACGTGGGCTCGAGCGTGCCGTCGAACACCGAGTCGCCGGTGGAGTTTTGGAAATCGGCGACCAGCACGGTTACGGTTTTCGCCGCCGCCGGCGCTTGCCCGGTCTGCGAACGCTGGTGCACGAACAACCATCCGACAACCGCCAGCATTACGGCCAGCGCCGCCGCTACTATCTTGATCGTCAGGTCGGCGCCGGGTTTCAGCGGCGCGGGCGCGACCGTTTGCGTCGTGCGGCCCGTCCGTTCCGCCTCCCACCGATCCAGCTCCGCCAGAATCTCGGCCGCGGTCTGGTAGCGGTCCGCCGGCGCCGTGGCCAGCATCTTCAAGATGATGTCGTTGAGCGCTTTCGGAATCGTGGGCTCGACGCCCATGGGCGGCGCCGGCTTCTCCTGAATGCGCCTCACCAGAGTCGCCATGGGGTTGTCCGCCTCGAAAGGCGGCGTACCCGTGAGCAGTTCGTAGAAGATGATGCCGGACGTATACAGGTCCGACCGCGCGTCCACCTTCTGTCCCTGCGCCTGCTCGGGCGACATGTAGGCCGGGGTCCCCAGCAGGGCGCCGGTGCGCGTCATATTCGACGCGTCCACCGAGCGCGCGATTCCGAAATCCATCACGAACGCCTTGCCCTGCTGGTCGATCATGATGTTCTGCGGCTTCAGATCGCGGTGCACCACGCCTTCACCGTGCGCCGCGTCCAGGCCACGCAGCACCTGCGTCATGATCGCCACAGCCTCGGACGCCGGCAGCTTCCCGCGCTGGGAGAGGATCTGCGCCACGTCCTCGCCCTCGATGTACTCCATGGTGATGAAGCGCGTGCCTTGGGCCTGGCCCAGATCGAAGATGCGGCTGATATTGCGGTGGGTCACCTGGCGCGCCAGGATGAGCTCCTGCTTGAAGCGCTGCAGCACCTGTGCGTTGCTCGCCAGCTCGGGCCGGATCACCTTGACCGCCACCAGCCGGTCCAGCTCGCGGTCGCGCGCGCGATACACCGCGCCCATCCCGCCTTCGCCCAGCAGCTTCAGGATTTCGTAGCGCTCTGCGAGAACATCGCCCGTCTGAATGGACCGCACGGTCGCGCCGTCGACCACTGTTGCCGGGCTCGACCACGCCGTACCTTCGCCCGTCTCGATCGCCGCCGTAGCCGGCGCGCCGGGGCTCACCTCAAGCGTAGACTCCGCCAGATCGATGGGCGTAGCACACCGGATACAGATATTCGTACCTTCCGGATTCGGCGTGCGGCAGCGGGGGCATACCATGGGGGAACCGCCCTGTTACGTAATTTAGGTATCTTCCACTGTACGGATTTCGCCGCCCGAAACGCAAGCGGAGGCTACTGTTGCGTCGCGCTCTCCTTGCCAGACTAGGAGAGCATCCGATATACTCCTAGCCAGACTAGGAGACGAATACATCTTGGGCAAAGCGGCAGACCTGCTCCCGGGCACACTCGACATGTTGATCCTCAAGGCGGTGTCCTTGAAACCGCTGCATGGATACGGCGTGTTGCTGCGCATCCGCCAGATCTCGGGCGAGGCGCTGGAGATTCCACAAGGGTCCTTATATCCAGCGCTGTATAGGTTGGAGCACCAGGATCTCATCACCGCCGAATGGCGTCAGAGCGAGAACAATCGCCGCGCGAAATACTACACGCTTACAGCCGCCGGACGACGCCGCCTGCGTGAAGAAACGGATGGCTGGAACCGATTGGCGTCGGCGATTGCCGCGGCCTTGAACACGACGCCGGAGGAGGTGTGATATGTGGAAGCGCCTTCGTTCTCTGTTCCGTGCGCTGATTTCGCGGCGCGATTTCGAAGCAGGCATGACCGAGGAGCTGCGCTTCCACATCGAGCAATACGCCGGCGACCTGGTGCGCTCCGGCGTGTCGCCGGAGGACGCGGCCCGTCGCGCGCGTATCGAGTTCGGCAGCCTGAACAGTGTCCAGGAGGACTGCCGCGAGGCTCGCAGCCTTCACTTGTTTGACGAGCTTCTTCGGGAACTGCGCTATGCCGCCCGATTGCTGCGCAAGGCGCCTGGATTTACGGCCACTGCTCTTGTCACCCTCGCCATTTGTATCGGCGCAAATCTGACGATTTTCGCCGCGATCGACTCGGTGCTGCTCCGTCCGCTGCCGTTTCCGGATGCCGGCCGGCTCGTGACCGTGTTCAACACCTACCCCAAAGCCGGTGTCGACCGCGACGGTTCCTCGTTGACCAACTACTACGAACGCCGCGGTCACATTTCCGCCTTCACGGCGCTCGCGATCTACCGCTATGGCACCGCGATCGCCGGCGAGGCCGGCTCAACCGAGCGCGAACAGATCACCCGCGTATCTCCGGACTTTTTCTCTACGCTTGGGATCGGGCCCGTCATGGGGCGAGCGTTCACGGAACAGGAAACCACGTATCAGACCGACGGTGTCGCCATCCTCACGGACGCTTATTGGCGGCAACGCTTCAACGCCGACCCGCACGCGATCGGACGGCAAATTCGCGTGGACGGTCTCCCCAAAACCGTAATCGGCGTCCTGCCGCGCACGTTCCGTTTCCTTTCTTCGGAAGCTCGATTGTACTTTCCTCTTGCCTCGCGACCTCAGGATCGGACGCCCCAGCAGCGGCATTCGGGGGGAAATTTCACCCACATGATCGGCAGGCTCAGACCGGGAGCCACGCTCACGGAGGCGCAGTCGCAGATCGACCTGCAGAATGCCGCACTGGAGAAAGATGACCCGGAAGCCAAAATGATGGCCGATGCCGGCTTTCGCTCGCTAGTCGTGTCGCTGCACGCCGACCATGTCGCATCCATCCGTCCCACGCTGCTGTTGATGCAGGCCGGCGTGCTCGCGCTGCTCCTGATCGGCACGGTGAATCTGATAAACCTCCTTCTCATCCGGGCCAATGGCCGAAGCAAGGAACTGGCTGTCCGGCAAGCGCTGGGCGCGAGTCGCCGGCATGTGGTGAGCGAAGCGATGATCGAGACTACCCTGCTCACGCTGGTTGCAGGACTCCTCGGGTGCGCCGTCGGGGCCGGTGGAATTCGACTGTTGGCCGTATTGGGCGCCGGCCGTTTACCTTTGGGAGCGCACATCGCCTTAGATGCGCGCGTGGGATTGGTCGCTTTGGGCGGAGCCATCGCCATGGGGATCGTGCTCGCAGCGCCGATCGCCTGGTTCAATCTCCGAGGCCATTTGGCGAATGCAATCCAATCGGAGACTCGCGGAGGAACCAGCAGCCGGGCGGCTCAACACCTGCGCCATAGCTTCATCGTTGCCCAGATTGCCCTGTCCTTCATTCTGTTGGCCGGGGCCGGTTTGCTCGGGCTCAGCCTCAAACGTGCGATGGCCGTTCCTCCCGGCTTCCGGTCCGATCACATTCTCACTGGCCAAATCTCCCTGCCGTGGAGCAGGTACCCGGACGGGCCGGCCCGCCTTGCTTTCACCGAAAGGCTGATGCAAGAAATCGGCCGCCAACCGGGAGTGTCGTCCGCCGGCGTCGTCACTAATGTGCCTCTCAGCGGCAACAGCGGCAAGAGCGCCGCCGCGGTGAAGGGGCACATCCTCCGGCCGGGTGAATCGCCGCACGGACACTACTCGTATTGGGTTGGCGGGGACTACTTCGGGGCGCTGGGCTTCGGGTTGCGGGCAGGGCGATTCCTCGCGGCGGCCGATTCACGCCGCGCCGAGCGAGTCTGTGTTGTGGACGAGGATTTCGCGCGGTACTACTGGCCGGACGCCAGCGCTCTCGGTCAACATTTGTTCCAGGGATCCGAGGTGAGAAGTGATGCCGAGGCATTCACCGTCGTCGGCGTCGTCGGCAGGGTGAAACAAGCGGGGCTCACCGACGACGCAGCACAAGGCGCGGTTTACTATCCTTATGTCTTCCGATCCGACAACGATCTCTTCATAGCCGCACGCACCGGCCTCCCGCCGGAATCACTCGGGTTGACGCTGCAGAGGATTGTTCGACAACTCGACCCCGACCTGCCGGTCAACGACGTCCGGTCGATGGAGTCCCGCATCGCCGACAGCCTCGTGGATCGCCGTGCACCGGCACTGCTGGCCGGCCTCTTTTCCGCGATCGCCGTGCTCCTCACCGCCATCGGAACCTATGGCGTGTTGAGCTACGCGGTGGCGCAGCGACGCCGCGAGATCGGTGTGCGCATGGCGTTGGGGGCGCGACCGGAACAGATCCGCGGCCAGTTCTTCTCTCTTGCTCTACGCCTGCTGGTCTGCGGCACGACACTTGGCCTGATCGGAGCATGGCTGACTGGCAAGGCCATGCAGACCGTCCTCTTCCACGTGCCGGCTCTCAATCTGGCGACACTCGCCGGGGCCGCCGCCATCATGGGGCTGGTGTCCGTTGTCGCGTGTCTGTTGCCGTCTCACCGCGCCGCCCGGATATCGCCGATGGAGGCTCTGGCCGGCGAGTAGGGCTACTTCTCGCCCAACAACTGATCGTAGAGTTCGCGCTTCGAAAGCCCCCGCTTGCGCGCCACGTGCTTGATGGCGTCCATGCGCGCCATGCCCGCGCGCACCAGCGCACCCACCGCGTCTTCGACCGGTGTCGCGTCCGGCGCCGGCTCGGTGGCTTTCCCGATCAGTAGCGTGATCTCGCCCTTCACCGCGTCGCGCGCCTCGAGCTGCGCGCGAATCTCGGCCGCCGTCCCGCGCAGGAACTCCTCGTGGATCTTGGTGAGCTCGCGCGCCACCACCACCGGCCGCGCGCCCAGCGTCTGCTCGATCGCTTCCAACGCTTCGATGATGCGGTGCGGCGCTTCGAAAAACACCAGCGTCGCCTCGAGCTCACCGAGCGTCTCGATAGCCTTCGCCCTCTGGCCCGGCTTGGAGGGAAGGAACCCGCCGAAGTAGAACGCATCCGTCGGCAGTCCCGACGCTGCGAGCGCGGCCAGCGCCGCCGAAGGTCCGGGCACCGGCTCCACCTCGATACCGCTCGCGATCGCCGCCCGCACCAGCCGGTAGCCCGGGTCGGACACCAGCGGCATGCCCGCGTCCGACACCAGCGCGATCTTTGTCCCTGCCCGCATGCGTGCCGCGAGCTCTTCGGCGCGCTCCGCCTCGTTGTGTTCGTGGTAGCTGATGGTGGGTTTGTCGATAGCGTACCGCTCGAGCAGCTTGCGCGTCTGTCGCGTATCCTCGCAAGCGATGAGGTCCACTTCGTTCAGGACGCGCACCGCGCGATACGTGATGTCCTCGAGGTTTCCGATGGGCGTGGCCACCAGGAATAGCCGGCCTGCTGTGTTTTGAGAACCCTGGGTATGTTGGAAAGGCATATTCACCGCCGAGACGCCGAGACCGCCGAGTTCATAAGTCAAAACCTCAGAGACTGTTTGCGTTCTCTGCGGTCTCGGCGTCTCGGCGGTGAGGATTCTCTTTCAGTATTTCACCAGGTCTTCGAAATCTACATTGCCCCCGGAGATCACCACACCCACCGATGCCACATCCGCCGGCAACTTGCCGAATAGCACCGCCGCCACAGGCACGGCTCCGCTAGGCTCGGCCAGGATCTTTAGCTTGAGTAGCAGGAACTTCACAGCTTGACGAATCTCCGCGTCGCTCACGAGCAGTATCCGCTCGACCAGGCGCTGCAGCACCGGGAAGATCAGCTTGCCGGGCTGTGGCGACCGCAGGCCGTCCGCGATCGTGTCCGGGTGCGCCACCGTTATGCGCTCGCCCGCAAGCATCGAGAGAAACGTGTCGTTGGCGCCCTCCGGTTCCGCGCCGAAGATGCGCATCGACGGCTGCATCGACCGGGCGATAGTGGCGCATCCCGAAAGCAGGCCGCCGCCGCCCACCGGGGTGATCAGTGCATCGAGCGGGCCCGTCTCTTCGAGCAGTTCGAGCGCCGCCGTGCCCTGCCCCGCCATGATCATCGGATGGTCGAACGGCGGCACTAATGTCGCACCGGTTTCCTGCAGGATCGCCGCGGCGATGGCCTCGCGGTTCTCGGTGAAACGATCGTAGGTGACGATCTTCGCGCCATGCGCGCGCGTCGCCTCCATTTTCGATTTGGGGGCGTCCTGCGGCATCACGATGGTTGCCGGCACGCCGACGTGTTTGGCTGCGATCGCCGTCCCTTGCGCGTGGTTCCCCGACGAGTACGCCACCACGCCTTTCTCGAGCACGGCGCGAGGCAGCGACAGAATCAGGTTCGACGCGCCCCGAATCTTGAACGCGCCGCCGAGCTGCAAATTCTCACATTTGAAAAAGACACGCTTCCCGACCGCAGCGTCGAACTCGGGGGAGCTCAGCACCGGGGTCTTGCGCGCCAGCGGCCGGATGCGCTCCGCCGCGGCGCGCACGTCATCCGCATGAATAGCCAGATCCATCGTATTGAGTCTAGCTACTTTCCCACTTAAAATTCAAAAAAGGAGCTACCTCAGACCGTATCGGTACTTCGCAGGCTGGCGACTTTCGAGGGGGAGCGTTCGAGGGGACGGAAGGGTGATTCAGAACACCGGTTTCGGTTGGGGTTAGGGA
>JBGPHT010000171.1:0-16451 GCA_041484525.1 Bryobacteraceae bacterium
AAACAGCCCCTTCCACGCCTTGTCAGCGCTCCCGTTGCAACCATGCCTCAACTCAAAATGTAGTGCAGACCTCAGCGGAACCCTCACTGAAAACAAACGGCTTCCGGGTGGCGTACCGGCCCAAGTGCGAAAGTCGGGCTAGTCTTCCCGCAATACTACTATAGGGTCCAACAGCGATGCGCGGCGCGCCGGTATCCAACAGGCAGCAGCGGCGACGGCGCCGAGCAGCGCGGCTACGGCTGCGAATGTTGCGGCATTAGTCGCCGCGACGCCATACAGAAGTTTCGTCATGATGCGGGTGACGGCCCACGACGCGGCGAGTCCGATCGCCAGGCCGGCAGCGGTGAGGGCGAGGCCGTATCCAACCACCATCCGGATGACGCTGCCCCGAGTGGCGCCCAACGCCATGCGCAGGCCGATCTCACGGCTGCGTTGCGTGACGGAGTAGGCCAGCACCCCATAAAGGCCGATCGAAGCCAGCAGCAATGCCAGTCCGGCGAACACGCCGAGGAGAAGCAGCACTTGCCGCCGGTCGGCGACTTCGAGGGCGACAATCTCATCCATCGTGCGCACCGCGGCCACCGGCTGTTCCGGGTCTACGGAAGCTACGATGCGACGCACCGCCGGGGCCAGATTGCGCGAATCGCCGGCCGCGCGGATCACCAGATTGTCGGCCGCCCTTCGCGTCTGCGATGCCAGCACGTAGACGCCAGGCTTCATTTCGAGCTCATAGCCGCGCTCGTACACGTCCGCCACAACTCCGACGATTGTCATCCAGACAGGGTTGGGATAGCTGGTGGAAACGCGATGTCCGAGTGCGCTCTCCCGGGGCCAGTACCCGCTGGCGAAGGTCTGGTTGATGACGACGACCGGGGGAGAATCAGCGCCGTCGGATGCGCTTGGAAGCCTACCTTCGATCAGCCGCGCGCCCAGGGCTTTCAGATAGTCATTCGTGGTCACGCGAAAGAGAACATCACCAGAGTCGCCAGGACCAAGGGCCCGACCTTCTATCCGATAGCCGCTGGTGTTGCCGCGGCTCAGGAAGGGGAGCGTCGAGGCATAGGCCGAGCCCTCGACGCCGGGCAACGCGCGGACGCCCTCGAGCACGCGTTCGTAGAATGCCTGACGCTTCACAGGGTCGCGGTACTTGGCCGCCGGCAGCACCGTGCGCATGGTCAACAGGTGGTCGGACCGGAATCCGATATCGATCGCGCGCAGCCTCGCCAGTGTCTGCAGCATCAGGCCGGCGCCCACCAGCAACACCAGCGCGGCCGCCACCTCGATGACGACCAGCGTGTCGCGCGCGCCGCGGCCGCGTGCGCCGACGCCACCGCGACCTCCCTGCTGCAGACTGTCGTGAAGAGATCCGCGCACAGCCTGCACGGCAGGAACAGTGCTGAAGACGAGGCCGGTCAGGATCGACAATGCCAATGTAAATCCGAGGAGGCGCGAATCCATTTGCGGCAACGCTCCGTCCCCGAGCGCCACCGGCACCACGCGTGCCAGCACTCCCATGCCCGCGAGCGCCGCGCAAACGCCGAGCACGCCGCCCGAAATCGACAGCAGCATTCCCTCGGCGATCATCTGCCGCGCCAGTCTGCCGCGACCCGCGCCGAGCGCGGCGCGCACTGCGATCTCCCGCTGTCTGCGCACCGCGCGCGCCAGCAGCAGGCTCGCCAGGTTGGCGCAAGCGATCAGCAGAACGCACCCCGCGGCAGCCATCAACACCAGCAAGGCGATCCGCGTCTGGCCCAGGAGGTCCTCCTGGAGCGGCACGACGGACGCGCCCACGCGCTCGTTCTCCGGATACTGGCGCGCCAGCTCCCGCGCAATGCCGCTCATCTCTTCGCGGGCGCGCTCGACCGTGACATCCGGCTGCAAGCGCGCCACCACATTCAGGAAATGGTATCCGCGATTCGCCAGCGCGGCCGGCGAGAAAGCGATCGGGCACCAATAGTCGATCTCCCGATTGCGAAAGACAAAGTCGCGCGGCATCACGCCGATCACGGTGGACCTGGCGCCGTCCATCAGGATCGTCGTTCCGATGACGTTCGGATCTCCCAGGTATCGGCGCCGCCACAGGCGGTAGCTGATGACCGCGACCGGCGCATTCGTGCGGTCCTCGTCTTCGGAGAACGCGCGGCCCAACAGCGGTTGTACGCCGAGTACGGTGAAGAAGTCCGCGGTCACGCCCCGCCCCAGCACCTGTTCCGGCGGCCCATCCCCGGTGAGGCTTGCCGTTCGCGAAGCGGTCGCAGCCATGCCGGTAAATACATGGTTGCGGCTCTTCCAATCGGCATAGTTGGCGGGCGCCGGCGTGTTCTGCTCGCCGGTTTTTCCGGTGCCATGCTCCCAGACCATCACCAGGCGATCCGGCTCCCGGTAGGGCAGCGCGCGCAACAACACGGCATCGACAACCGAGAAGATCGCAGTATTCGCGCCGATGCCTAGCGCCAGGGTCAGCACCGCCACCAGAGAGAACCCGGGGCTCCGCCGGATCATCCGCGCGCCGTAGCGCAAGTCCTGGATCAGGTTTTCGAAGTAGTTGATGCGTAGCATGGTGCGAACCAATTATTCCCCCGCGCCCGACGCCAGCGGGAAGGCAACTCCGGCGTCGTGTCCCGCTCGCCGTTCGGCCGCGGGCTCGGCCCAGACTCAGCGTTGACCTCCGCACGATGCGGGCTGCTGGCCGCCGCAGTGGTGGGACACGAGCAACAATGGGAAGTTGCGGGATCGGCGGGGCGGGCTTCCTGAGCGGCCTCGCCGTGACCCCGGATGAGGTTCTCGAAGTAGTTGACGCTTCGCATGTCGCGAACCGCCTATTCCCGAGCGCCCGACGCCAGCAGGAACGTAACTACGGCGTCGTGCCCACCCTTGCGCGCCATGCTCAGCGGCGTTCGCCACTCACCGTCCGGCCGTTCGGCGGCGGGCTCCGCCCAGGCTCGGGCGTTGACGTTCGCACGGCGGGCGACGAGGAGCTTCACCACTTCGAGGCGGCCTTTCTCGCTGGCTTGAATCAGCGCGTTCTCGTCCTCGGGAACCATCTCGTCGACGAGCGCGCCGCGGTCCAGCAGCAGCGCAACCACGTCCGCGTGTCCGTCGCGCGCCGCCATGATGAGCGGATTCCCATCGCCGCGCACGGGCAGGTTGGGATTGGCGCCGCGGTCGAGCAGCAGTCGAACGGCTGCGAGGTGTCCCTTGCGCGCGGCGCCGATGAGCGGAGTGCCATCGCCCGGGATCGTGCAATTCATGTTCGCGCCGGCGTTCAGCAAGGCGTTGATCGCGTCGAGACCGCCTTCTTCAGCAGCTTCGTACAGGGCGCGATCGAGGGGCGCCGGACGTCGGTCGGATGTCGCCGATTGCGCGACCGCACGCACAGGTGCGATCGCAAGGACAGTCAGACTGGCGACCGCGATGGCGCTCACGGCTGCCATCAGACCAACGCGGCCGCGCCTCTGGTTGCCATCGAGAAGGGCGGAGACTCGTGTCGAAAGATCGCTGCGATTCGCCATGCCGAGTGCGGGCTGGGTGTGAGGCTTCGACAGACGCCGGGCAAGTGAAACCAACTGGCCCGCGTACTCCGTGGGCCCCTCGCGCACGATCACGGCGTCGTCGCAGGCGCGCTCGGCTTCGAGGCAGAGCCGCCGCCACACCATCCACACCAGCGGGTGGAACCAATAGCACGCGCATGCCGTCCGAGCCGCCAACTGAATGGCCCAGTCGCCGCGCCGCACGTGCTCGAGTTCGTGAACCAGGGCGCGATGCAGATCGTCCTGACTCCACTCGGGTGCATCGGAAGGCAGCACGATCGCGGGATGCCAGAAACCGAATGTCAGGGGCGCGGCGATGTCCTCGTGCAGCAGGACCTCGACGGATCGGCGAACGCCGCACTCGGCGGCCAGCGATTGCGTGAGCGCGCGCAGCTCCGGACACGGCAAGCCATCACGACGGATAGGACGGCGCCGCCAGAGATCGCGGCCGAGCGACGCGAACAGCAGCAAGGCTCCGGAGATCCATCCCCATCGGAGTATGGCCGGCCAGGACGGCGCCGTCCAGCGGGTGCTCCCGAGCATGGGACTTCCGGAACGGCCGTCCGCGGGCGGCGGAACATCGAGCGTCGGGGCCGGTGTTGAGGCCGCAATCGATTCGCCGACGTGAGAAACGGGGACCTCGATCGTGACTCCCGGGGCAGTCAATACGATAAGCGGAAGTGCCAGCAGCGTGGCGAACGTCGCCGCCAACTGAAGATGGCGCACGGACGCACGCGCGCGTCCGGCCAACCGCGCCGCGAGCAAGCCCAGCATCAGCAGGATGGTCGCCTTTCCCAGAATGGACAGCTCGACCCAACCGCTCAGTTTCAGCGCTGATTCGAATATCGTGGATGTCATGATCGCCTCCTGTCTTTGCGGACCTGGTCGATCTCGGCGCGCAGGGCGTCGAGCTCGTCGTCGGTCCAGTTTTCCTGTTTCAGCAACGCCGTTACGGTGTGGCTGGATGAGCCGCCGAAGAAGACGTGCACCATTTGGTGGAGCGCGTTGCGCTGCGCGGCGGCGCGCGTTGCGGTCGGCGAATATACGTACCGCAGCCCTTCCTCGCGATGCCGCACGAAGCCCTTGGCTTCGAGCTTCACCAGCATCGCCCGAACCGCCGAGTAGCTGGGCGGATCGGAGAGGCGCTCCCGGACCTCTTCGGCGGACGCGCGGTTTCCCAAGGCGAAGATGGCGTCCATGATCTCGCGCTCGCGGCGGGTCAATTTTTCATTGGGTGGTGAAGCCATGGCTGGTCGCTCCCGTTTTTCTATGCTACGTACGTAGCATAGTGCTACGGGCGTAGCATGTCAAGAGCGAGTTCTGATTATCTCCGGCTCGCTGCCTTCGGACCGCATGGCCGCCCCGTGGCACAATGAACCGCAGGGATGCCGAACACAAAAGTGGTAGCCACACTGGGACCATCCACCGACGCGCCCGGCGTGTTGGCGGATCTGCTGGCGGCGGGGGTGGACGTCTTCCGCCTGAATGCCTCTCACGGCACACAGGCGCAGCATGCGGAACGCATCCGGGCGGTGCGCGAGACGGCGCGCGAGGCGGGCGCACATCCGGGGATACTGCTCGACCTGCAAGGTCCCAAGATACGGCTGGGGCGCTTCGAGAATGGCGGCTGCATTCTCCCGACTGGGTCTGTCTTCACTATCACCACCGAACCGGTCGTGGGAAATAGCGAGCAGGCTTCGACGGGCTACGCCGGATTCGCGCGCGACGTGCAGCCGGGCGACCGCATCCTGCTGGCGGATGGCGCCATCACGCTGCGCGCGCTCGCGAGCGACGGTATCTGCGTGCGCACCGAGGTAGTCTCCGGCGGGCCCATCAAAGACAATAAGGGCATCAACCTGCCGGGCGTGCAGGTGCGCCTTCCGTCGCTCACCGAGAAGGACCTGGCGGATCTCCACTTCGCACTCACGAGCGGCGTCGACATGGTGGCGCTCTCGTTCGTGCGCACGGCGGCCGACGTCGAGCAGTTGCGCAACCGGCTGGGCGGCCGGCCGGTGACGATCGTCGCCAAGATCGAGAAACCGGAGGGGTGGGAGAACATCGAGCCGATCCTCGACGTGACGGACGGCGTGATGGTGGCGCGCGGCGACCTGGGGGTGGAGACGGCGCTCGAAAAGGTGCCGCGCATTCAGAAATCGATCATCCGTCGCGCGCGGCGCAAAGGGCGGTTCGTGATTACCGCCACGCAGATGCTGGAATCGATGATCGAGCATTCGACGCCGACGCGCGCAGAAGTGAGCGACGTGGCTAACGCCATCTACGACGGCACCGACGCGGTGATGCTCTCGGCGGAGACCTCGACCGGCAAGTACCCGGTGGAGGCAGTGCGGTTCATGGCGCGGATCGCACATGAATCGGAGGCATCGATTCGTAACAAGGGCTACCAGGACCCGCCGCATTCGCGCGAGCCCGCGAGCGCCGAGATCCTGGCGGATGCGGCGTACCACGCGGCGCGCGAATCGGGCGCGGCGGCGATCGTGGTGTTCACGTCCACGGGTTCGAGCGCGCGGCTGGTGTCGCGCTACCGGCCGCCGGTAGGGATCTTCGCCATCACGCCGCACGATACGACGGCGCGCCAGCTCTCGGTGAACTACGGGGTGACGCCGATTCCGGCGCCTGACGTTTCGAGCACCGACGAAATGCTGGCGCAGATGGACCGCGTCCTGGTAGAAAGCGGGCACCTGAAGCAGGGGCAACTCGTGGTGTTTCTAGCGGGCCAGCCGGTGGGGCGTCCGGGGACGACGAACCTGATGAAGCTGCATCGAGTGGGCACGGGATAGCGGAACGAACCCAATTTCGCTGATCCCTTATTTCTGGACGGACACCGGATCGCCAGTGGCGTGCTCGCGAATCTGGTATTTGAGAAAGTCGTGCACCGCGGTCCGCGAGGTTCGATCTGTGGTGCTGACAATGACTCGTGCGCCACCGGGAGTTTCTTCGTACGCGTACGTGATCCGCGCCTTCCGCTGGCGCAATACGGAGACACCCGGCGGCACCTCCGCATGGGTTGCAATCGGACTGGTAAAGACACCGTCCGCGAACTCTTGCGAAATAGTTCGCAGATGGTCGCGGATCTGCTTAAGGGATACCTCATCGGCGTTCTGTTTCACACCAACTTCGATGCTGCCCCCCGCTCGCGTCAAATGAAAGTGATGACTGACCTTGTCCTGGTCGAATCCCATCGCCAAATTGCCGCGCTTCTTCATCTCGGATTCTTGACTCATCTGCTTCAAGTGTTCTTCGTGCGACATTCCCGGCGGCATAGACTGGTGCTGCGCGGTAACAAGCGGAGCGAGGGCCACGGCGAGAAACGTCAAGTTAGCGAGGGAGTTGCTCATGGGTCCTCTTCTCTGTTTGTGTGACATATTTCCTCGATCAGAAAGACGTGGGTTTCTCGACCGACGCAGCCGCCGCGGATTCGAGCAACTGGGATCGCCGGCGTGTGCTGGCGTTTCTTTCCGCCCTGCTCGAGCGCGAGCGCTACGACGTGATCCTCACGCTGCTGCCCACGGAGCGGACCCACGGCCATCACCGGGCGGCGACTCTCCTCGCTCTCGAAGCCGTCTCCAAACTCGCGCCCGCCGAACGGCCGCTGGTGTTCGGCGTCGAGGCGCGCAGTAAACACGATCCCGCGCCGGCTTTCGGCGGGGCTGCGCCCGTTCTGGCTTTCGACCGGACGACGCCCTTTGGCTATCAGCATACACTCTCCTGTCAGATCGTGGTTCTGGCTGTTCGAAGTAGGCGGACCGGACGCTCGCGAACGGCTCGAAGACTTCGCGGCCCAACTGCAACCTACTTCGCACGCATTGCACTCCACCAACGGGGAAGGTCGCTGACGGAATCGAAGACGGCGTAGGGGCGGACCGCTCCCTCGAGATCGGCGGGACGAAACTTGCCGGTCTTCACCATGGCGCCTGCGAGGCCGGCGGATTGCGCGCCGCCGATGTCCGCATCGATGTCGTCGCCGATCATGAGGAGTTGCGCGAGTGGAAGTGCGAGCACTTGAGCAGCGGCGTCGAAGAAGGCGGCGGCGGGCTTGCCGAAGACGAGAGGCTTGCGGCCGGTGGCGTGTTCGAGAGCGGCGACGAACGGAGCGGCGTCGAGCGAGATGCCGTCCGAGGCCAACCAGTAGCGCGTCATGCCGAGCGCAATAAGGGCTGCATCGGGGTTGTGATGCAGCAGGCGGAAAGCGCGGTTGAGAGTTTTGTAATCCCAGAGGTTGCCGAGATCGCCCACTACGACGTAGGAAGCGCCGCGCTCGGCGTCATCCGGAAGACAAGGCAGACCGTCGAACTCGGGGCGGGCGGCTGGGCGTAGGAAGAGCGCGATATCCCTGGCGGTGCGGGCGCGCAGCCAGTCGGCGGCGGCGACGGCGGGGGTCAAAATCGCTTCCACCGTTCCGGGAATGCCGAACGCATTGAGCTTCGCGGCCAGAACGGCGCGCGATCTCGAGGTGGTGTTGGTCACGAAGAGATGCGGAATCTGTTGCGCCTCGACCCACCGGATGGCTTCGACAGCACCGGGGATGAGGCGGTCGGAGTTGTAGAGAACGCCGTCCATGTCGAAGAGAATGCCGCGAAGGTCGGTGTTACCGGAAGGTGTCATGCGAGACCTGTGACGACCATGGCAGCAGCGTCGGCGAGGAGTACCACGCCCAGGGGAGCGGCCAACTTGCGGCCCCAGGGGAGATTCTTTTCGAGCGCCATCACGGCGCCGAGCAGGAGCATCCAACTCAGACTGCCGGAGCCGGCCACGAACATCAGCAGCATCAGCGACCAGCAGCAGCCGACGCAGAATACGCCGTGCTCGACGCCGATACGCAGCGACTGGATCCACTCGTTGCCGCCCTGCCAGCGGGAGATGATGAACGACATGGGCGACCGGCACTTGTCGAGACACGCGTATTTCAGCGGCGAAAACTGATAGAGACCCGCGACGGCGAGGATGGCAGCGCCGCCGATCCAGGGCGCTCCGGCAAGCCAGGCCGTGTGTTGGATCGCGGGCTGCAGGAACCAGTTCATTACCTGAACGAGAGCGCCGAAGGCCGTCCACACGAAGAGATAGCCGGCGATGAGCACCACGATGAGGCCGGCGGCCGTCGGGCGGCCGCGCACGATGCGCTGAAATAACAAGATCAGCGGAACGGTTGTAGGCAGCATCATGGCGATCGTCATCAGCGTCCAGCCGGTGACAAAGAGCGCGGCCAAGAACCAGAGGCTGCCAGCCATCATGCGCGCGTGGGCGATGCCGTGCATCAGAATGTGCCCATAGGGCGACTTGCCCCAGAGCCACAGCGCCCACCATGCCAGCAGCACGAGACCGGCGAGCGCGCCCGTCAAAATCGCGTCAGGCCACGAAGCGGAACGCACCCTGGATTGCATTCTTGCCCTGGAGGTCCACGTTATTCAATCCGTATTTGGCGGTCGTGCGCCGGTAATGGGAGGCCTTGCTGACGTACGCCGGCGATCCCGGAATCGTGGAGAATATGGACTCGTTCAGCGTAGTGGGCTGGCCGGTGGCCCCGATATACGGCACCACCTCGGCATCGACGACATTGCCGACGGTGAGTGTTCCCCGCCCTCCTTCGACCAGAAACCCGATGGGCACACGTTCCACGGCAACTATTTCGCCCACCAGCTTCGCGAGATCGGCGACGGGGCCGCCGAGTTGACAGGTAAAGACATCGAGCAGCGCCTGCTGCTGTTGCGGGGTAGACTTGTCATCCACGAACGCTGCCACCTTCCAGTTCCCCGCGAGGATATTGCCGGGGAGGTGCGCCACCATCGCGATCGACAGGCCGGAGACGTCCATGCCATTCACGTTTCCTTTGTCGAAATGGTAGGCCACCACCGCTTCACAGGTTCCGTTGTCGGCATCCTCGCCGATCCAGCACGGGCAGAGGACGTTGCAATCGCATACTTCGAGAATTCTACCTTCCAGTTGATAAGGCACTCTCGCATTCTCCTGTTATCAAGGATTCGCCGGGTACGGGGGCGGCAATCCAGCCGCGGCCGTTCAGGTATTGTGTGCTGTTTTGGATCGGAGTGCAAGGGGAGAAGTACCGAATTCTGGGTTCACGTTTCTTCATGGCGCGGATCACCTTCCATTCGCCGCGGGCGGCGTCAACGTGACGTGAAGACGGCCGCAGTCGCAGGCGAGGTCGCCAGCAACCGCGGTGGGCCTGATCGCACGCGATGGTCGGGCCGCCGTCGGGCATGTCGACGGCGAATGGCGATCTCATCTCGGTTCGTATCAGATGGTCCCATTACTGCAGCCCCATGGCATCGTGAACGCCCGTCTCGCGTGTGACACGGGTGAGCGTGACGATCACGGCAGCGGTGTCTCGCGGTGGAGCAGATGAAGAATGTTGCCGTCGGGATCGGCGAAGAACACGGTGGAATTGCCGCTCTTCTTCACGGCCTCGGTGAGCAGCGGGGTGCCTTGATCCTTCAAGCGCTGATAGGCGGAATCGAAATCGTCGACCGTGAGCGCCAGATGGCGTATGCCGGGGTCGTCCATCGCCGGCGCGCCGCCGGCGGCATGCGCGGCCTGGATGATTTCAATCATCGATCCGTCGGCCGCTTTCACGAAGCAGGTGCGGCTGTTCTGGGATCGATAGTTGATGGTGAAGCCCAGGTGCTCGACGTACCACTGGGCCAGCCGTTCCGGGTCAGGCGATGCGATGGCGGTGTGCTCGATTCCTTTGACCATGATCCGCGATTGTATCGCGGACGCGGTAAGCGCAGCGGCGGGCGCCGGCGATGATGTGCTCTTCGCGCTCCACTTCAACTCCGCCACCGAGGACGCCGCGGAACAAGTCGAGTTCGGCCGAGCAGAAGCCCTGGCACTGAGTGGCGGCTACGCAGATGGGACAGTGGTTCTCGACGAAAAGGAAACATCCCTTCCCCGCAGGCTTGACCTCGGCCATGTACCCCTCTTCGGTGCGCACCCGAGCCAGTTGGCGCAACTTCTCTTTGAGGGGAGACTCGGGCGCGATGCGTGCCGCGTACAAGGACCGCTGGCGGGCGCCGCGGGACTCCAGTACGCGTGCCACGCCCTCCGCGCCAAACGCATCGCCCATGGCGCCGATGAGCGAGACGGTGAGATCGGCGTAGGCGTCGGGAAAGAGGCTGTCGGCTTCGCGCGTCAAGCGCCAGTGCTTGGCGGGGCGGCCGATCGGGCCGGGGCGCTCCTCCATGGTCACGAACTTCTCGCCTTCGAGAGCGTAGAGATGCTGTCGCACCGCCATGGCCGTGACCTTCAGCCGTTCGGCCAATTGCACCGAGGTGAGAGGACCCTCCGTTTTCAGGAGATGAACGATGGCGCGCCGGGTCTTCCGGTCGCCCGATTCCGCTGCTTTCCTGGGCACAGTCTATTTATAAAGATTTTACTTTACAAAGTCAACCGTCCGGGCGTAATCTGAGTTTGTAAAGAAGGTTCTTTAGAAAGTAAGGTTGTATGGAAAGGGATATGGCGGCCTGCCGGGTGGCGGTTACAGGCGGCACCTCGGGTCTGGGACTGGCGCTGGCCGGGGAGTTGCTCGCGCGCGGCGCCCAGGTGGCATTCGTGGCGCGCGGCCGCGAGCGTGTGGAACGCGTGGCGCGCGAGCATCCCGGGGCGCACGGCATCGTGGGGGACGTATCGCAGAAGGACGATATCTATCCGATCGCCGTGCAGATTCTGGGCGCGTTGGGAGGCCTCGATGTGCTGATCAACAACGCATCCGATCTGGGGCCGGCGCCCCTGGCGCTACTGGGCGATACCGATTGCGAGGACTTCGAGCGCGCCCTAGCCACCAACGTGCTGGGTCCGTTCCGCCTGACGAAAGCGCTGCTGGGTGCGCTGGCGGCTTCGGCGCGTGAGGGCTCGGGCGCGGTGGTGCTGAATGTGTCGAGCGATGCGGCGGTGAACGCATATCCGCTCTGGGGCGCATATGGCGCCAGTAAAGCTGCGCTGCGTCACATGAGCGGCATATGGAATGCCGAGCTGGAGGCTGAGGGAATCCAATTCCTGTCGATCGATCCCGGCGACATGGATACGCCGATGCACGTGCTGGCGGTGCCCGACGCGGACCCGGCGCAACTGAAGAAGCCGGAACTGGCGGCGCAGGAACTCGTGGCTGCCGTGTCGAAACTTCTGGGGACACGCTCGATTGCGGGCGCAGTATGACCTCCGCCAGCCAACCCATCCAGCGGCCGCGCGACGCGAAGCTACTGGCGATCGACGTCCGCGGCCGCATCCAGCATTGGCCGCGCGCACGCTTTGTCGAGCTCTTACAACCGGGCGACCTCGTGGTGGCGAATGACGCGGCTACGCTGCCGGCCAGCCTCTCGGGCGTTCATGTTCCGAGCGGCGGCGCCATCGAAGTGCGTCTGGCGGGCCGGCCGTCACTCGCCGATTTCCGCCGCTTCACCGCGGTCGTATTCGGAGCCGGAGACTTCCACATCCGCACTGAGGATCGCCCGCTGCCTCCACGGCTCTCACCCGGCGACCGGCTTCAGTTGGGACCTCTCGCCGCCACAATCGAGGCGATCCTCCATCACTCCCGGCTCGTATCGCTGGCGTTCGATGGCTCGCCCGACAAAATCCGCGAGGGCATGGCGCGGCACGGCCGTCCCATCCAATATGCGCACGTACAGGCGCCACTCGATCTGTGGGACGTGTGGACACCGATCGCCGGCCCGCCCGTCGCTTTCGAATCGCCCTCCGCCGGTTTCGCGATCGACTGGCGCGCGCTCGCGTCGATCGCGGCGCGCGGTGTCCGGTTCGCTACCATTACGCATGCCGCTGGCATCTCTTCCACCGGGGATCCGGAACTGGACGCGCGGCTGCCGTTCGACGAGCCCTATCGCATCCCGCCATCCACCGCCCGCGCCATCCGCACGACGCATGCAAACGGCGGACGGATCATCGCCATCGGCACGACCGTGGTCCGAGCCTTCGAACATGCAGCGGTCGCGGACGGCGACGTGCGGGCGGGCGAGGGGCTCGCCACGCAACGGATCGGCGCCCTGACACGGCTGCGCGTCGTCGATGCCATCCTTTCTGGTACCCACGAGCCCGGCACCAGCCACCATGAGATGCTCTGCGCGTTCACCGACGATAAGACGCTGGCCCGTGCCAACCGGGAACTGGACGAACGCGGATATCGGACGCACGAGTTCGGCGACTCAATTTGGATCGCGCGAACCGTGCAAAATCTTCCGATTCTTGAGCCTGCGGCCGGGGAATTTGCGCGTATCTAAGTGGGGAAGAACTAGGCAGCATCCCCACAAAAGCGTCGGCACAAACCGAAACCCTTGGCCTTGCGTATTCATCTATAGGAAGTAGGTTAGAATGGCTTTTCAAGCACAGACAGGTGGGAACTTGAAGCTGTTGGCGGTCGTTCTGGGTCTCGCATCCTTGGCCTGGGCCGGCGGCGCCGATTTCGATCAGGCGCGTAAACTCTATAATTCCACAGACTTCGAAGGCTCTCTTAAACTGTTACAAGCAATTCCGAACAAGGACGCCGGTGATTGGGCGCTCATGGGCCGGAACTACTACATGCAGAGTGATTTCAAGAAAGCGACCGAGGTTCTGGAGAATGCCGTCGCGGCTGCGCCCGGGAATTCCGAATATCAGTTGTGGCTGGGCCGCGCTTTTGGGCGTCGGGCCGAGACTTCCAGCCCGTTCACGGCTCCCGGTTACGCCTCGAAGGCCCGGCAGTCTTTCGAGAAGGCAGTGCACCTGAATCCGCGGAACATCGAGGCCATGAGCGACCTTTTCGAGTACTACCTCGAGGCTCCGGGTTTCCTGGGAGGCGGACTGGACAAGGCCGGCGCGTTGGCCGAACATCTCTCCAAAGTGGACGCCGCCGAAGGCTATCAGGCGCAGGCTAAGCTGTTGGAAAAACGCAAGGAATATGCCTCTGCCGAGGAGCACCTGCGGCGCGCCGTCGAACTCGCTCCGCACCAGGTGGGGCGGTTGATCGACTTGGCGCGCTTCCTGGCAAAGCAGGGCCGCTACCAGGAGGTCGACCAGAGCTTCGCGCGCGCCGAAAAGATTGCGCCCAACAGCCCGAAGTTGATGTACGCCGAAGCCGACTCATACATAAAAAGCAAGCGAAATCTTGATGTTGCGCGTGAATTGCTGAAGCGCTACATGAGTTGTGTTTTGACGCCCGATGACCCGCCGCGGTCTGAAGCCGCCAAGCTCCTGAAACAGGTGCAGGGCAGCTAAGCCCGGCCTCAATGTTCCTCGGCGAAGCCGTCCGATTCAGCCTTCAGGCGCTGCGCGCCAATCCGGTCCGCTCGCTGCTGACCGGCCTCGGAATGGTGATCGGGACGGCTTCCGTCATCCTCGTCGTCACCATTTCCCTCACCAGCCGCGACTACATCCTGGAACAGGTCCAGGGCATCGGGTCGAACATCATCTTCGCGTACTACGTGTCGGCCGGTCCCGCCACGGTCGCGGCCGACGCCGACTACATCAAGATGTCGGACGTCGAAGCCATCCGCCAGCATCTGTCGAGCGACATTGTGGCGACCACCGGGGTGATGTCGAACTTCGACCGCATCCTGATCGGCGGCAAGGAGCAGGACGTCAAGGTGATCGGCACCGATGAGTCCTACCAGCCGGTGCGCAATATCGTGATCAGCTCGGGCCGGTTCCTGGATGCTTCCGACCTCACACTGCGCACGAAAGTGGCGCTGCTCACCGACAAACTGGCAGAGCGGCTGTACGGCAGCGCGAACGGCGGGCTAAATCAGGTGATTCGCATTTTCGGCCTCCAGTTCACGGTGATCGGCACTTTTCACGAAAAGGTGGAGACCTTCGGGCAGTCGGAAGTCGAGCGCGACACGATCCTGATCCCGATTACGGTGCTGCGATATTTCACTCCGGTGGAACGGATCGACCCGATGTACGTGCAGGTGCGCGCGCCCCAGGAAGTGGAGCGCGTGGCGGTGCGGGTGCAGGAGATTGTCGAAGGGCGGCACCGAGCGGGCGCGCATTACCGGGTCGACACGCTGACCAGCATTCTCAACGCGGCGAAACAGATCTCGCTGATCTTGTCGGCGGTGCTGGTGCTGGTGTCGGCGATCACGCTGGTGATTTCGGGCATCGGCATCATGAACATCATGCTGGTGACGGTGACGGAGCGGACGCGCGAGATCGGCCTGCGCCTCGCGGTGGGTGCTTCGAAGCAGGAGATCCTGCTGCAGTTTCTGACCGAGGCTATGATGGTGAGCCTGACGGGCGGCATCGTCGGCATCCTGGTGGGCGTAGCGATTCCGCTGAGCGTACAGTTGTTCGCCGATATCCGCATTCCGCTTTCGCCGGTCGCGATCGTGGTGGCGTTCGGTGTGTCGTGCCTGGTGGGGCTGGTGTTCGGAATCCTGCCGGCGAACCGCGCGGCACAGTTGAATCCTACCGAAGCGCTACGCTACGAATAGCCGCGCCCGCCGCATATAATGCTCTAATGCTCTCTGCCTGGGCCTGGCGCATCCTCGTCCTGCTCGTGATCTCCGGCTTTCTGAATTACATCGATCGCTCCAACCTTTCCGTGGGGGCCACGGACATCCAGGCCGAACTCCACATCAACAATTACCAGCTCGGCAAGCTGCTTTCGGCGTTCTTCTGGACCTATGCGTTGTGCCAGTTGTTCGTGATCGCCGGCTGGCTGGTGGATCGCTTCAACGTCTTCTGGGTATTCGCCATCGGCTTTTTCCTGTGGTCCAGCGCGACGGCGGTAACCGGCATGGCCCAGACATTCACCGTCATTTTTGGTCTTCGGCTGATGCTGGGAATGGGCGAATCCATCGCGTACCCCGCATACTCGCGCATCCTGGCAAGCTATTTCCCGGAGCACCATCGCGGCTTTGCCAACGCGTTGATCGACGCCGGCACCAAGGCGGGTCCCGCACTCGGAACGCTGCTGGGCGGGCTCCTGATGGTGCGCTTCGGATGGCGGATCTTTTTCCTTGCGCTGGGGCTCGGCAGCCTCCTCTGGCTGATCCCGTGGATCTGGTGGATGCCGCGCGGCAAGACCGCTCCAGTGCGCCAGGACATGGCGGGTGCGCCCACCATTCTGCAAATCCTGCGCAAGCGCGATGCCTGGTTCACGTCGCTCGGCCTTTTCTGTTCGAACTACTTCTGGTATTTCCTGATCACGTGGCTGCCGCCCTACCTCGAAAAGGAGCGCCACTTTTCGAAGAGCAAGATGGCCGTATTCGGTTCCCTTTCGTTCCTCGCGATCGCACTCTCGAGCGTGGTGTCGGGCTGGCTTTCCGACCGCTGGATCGCGAGCGGCGGCACTCCCACGCGCGTCCGCAAGACTTTCGCCGGAGTCGGGCTGGGGCTCTCGACTATCATTCTGCCGGTCGCGGTAGTGCAAAACGAGACCATCGCCATGACGCTGCTGCTGCTGGCGTGCACTTGTTTTGGAATTTACACCTCCAACGTTTTTGCCATCACGCAAACCCTGGCCGGTCCGCGCGCCGCCGGCAAATGGACCGGCCTGCAGAACGGCACGGCCAACCTGGCGGGCGTAGTTGCCCCCTGGCTCACCGGCTGGGTGGTGCAGACCACCGGCGAGTTCTACGTCGCGTTCTTATTGGCTGCGATGATCGTCTTGGCCAGTGGAGTTCTCTATGTGTTCGGCGTGGGGAAGATTCAGCAAGTAAAGTTTTAGCCACGGATACACACACAGATGCACGCAGATAAGAAACTCGTTTGTCTTATCCGCGTCCAGTCGCGGTAGGGACGTCCGTTGCCGGACGCCCCCCGCACGGATCCGTACGAGCGCACTCTAGCGCATACGGCTCTTACCTCGGGTGCATAGCGTCGAAGCGACCCCCTGGTAACGGATGCAGAATTCGCGGCGGAGGCAGGTAACGATCCACAATCGGACGGAACCGCTCCCAC
>JBGPHT010000172.1:0-16373 GCA_041484525.1 Bryobacteraceae bacterium
CGCACTTCGCGGGTTGTTCTCTCTCCAGTTACCCTTCTCACTTTCGCATTGAGGCGTACGCGGCTTTTTGAATTGAGGCCCGGACTCCTCGGCGATGTTAACACTGATTCTTGGCGGCGCTAGAAGCGGAAAATCCCGGCTCGCTCAGCGGCTAGCTGCACGCTCTCAACGTGTTTGCTACCTAGCCACTGCTCGAACCGGCGATGATGCGGAAATGCTGACGCGCATCGAGCGTCACCGCGCGGACCGGCCTGCTTCGTGGCGAACCATCGAAGAACCCCTTGCATTGGCCGACGCAGTCGAGCGCGCGGCGCAAGACGCGGACGTCGTTCTCGTCGATTGCTTGACGCTCTGGCTCAGCAATCTATTCTGGAAACATCGAGACGGTACGCCGCAGCACGTGGAAGATGCTGCGCGCACCGAACTCCAGCTGATCACCGCCTCCGCTCGCCACTGCCACGTCATTCTCGTTTCTAATGAACTCGGTTGCGGAACAGTTCCGGAACCCGCCGTGAGCCGCGCGTTTCGCGATACCCAAGGGCTCTTGAACCAGTGGGCCGCCGAGGCCGCGGATGAGGTGACCTTCACGGTCGCCGGGCTCCCGCTCTACCTGAAAACGGCTCCACAGCAGGCAGGCGACCAATGAACATACCGCGGATTGTCGTTGCGGGAACCCACAGCGGTGTAGGCAAGACCACTGTCGCAACCGGAATCATGGCCGCATTCCGCAGACGCGGTCTTCGGGTGCAAGGCTTCAAGGTTGGGCCCGATTTCATCGATCCTACCTTCCATCACGCCGCGACGGGGAGGCCCAGCCACAACCTCGATGGTTGGATGTTATCGCGCGAAACCAATCTCGACGTCTTCGCACGCGCAATCGATGACGCTGACTTCGCTGTCATCGAAGGAGTCATGGGGCTCTTTGATGGAAAGAGCTCTCCGTCATTGTCGGGCACAACGGCGGAGATGGCCATCTGGTTGGACGCAGCGGCCGTCCTCGTGCTGGATGCGGCGGCTATGGCGGGGAGCGCGGCGGCTGTTGTGCACGGCTTCGATACCCTGGTCCCAGAGCTTCGGCTATCGGCGGTCGTTTGCAATAAGGTGGCGAGCGCCAAACACTACGGTTACCTGCGCGACGCGATCGCCGCGCGCTGCCGTCCAGTGCCGGTTGGATATCTTCCTCGCGACGCAAGCTTCTCTATTCCCGAACGGCATCTGGGTCTTCATCTTGCGCACGAGGCGCTGACGGAGGATCGTCTTCGTCAACTCGCGGAGTGGATTGAATCGCATCTGGATCTCGATCGCTTGTTGGAGTTGAGCGCGCGCCCCAAGCTTGCCATAACGCCGCTGAAGGAGCCGGCACGGAAACCCGAGCGTGCGCGTATCGGCATAGCCCGTGACGCTGCCTTCTGTTTTTACTATCACGACAACCTGGAACTGCTGCGCACGCTGGGCGCCGAACTCATCGACTTCAGCCCGATCGCGGATCGTATGCTGCCCCCGGACTTGGATGGGATCTATCTCGGCGGCGGATACCCGGAATTGCACGCGGAAGCGCTGTCTACGAATGAGTCCATGCGAGCCGCGATCGCGGAATTCGTCGCGAACGATGCACCGGTCTATGCCGAATGCGGGGGCTTCATGTACCTGACGCAGGCCATTGTCAGCGCCGACGGGCAGCGCTGGCCGATGGCCGGAATCTTCCCCACAACCGCCCGTATGCAGACGCGCCTGGCCAGACTGGGCTACATCGAAGTCGAAGACGGGGATACGGAAAGCTGGCTGGCACTCGGCGAGCGCGGACGAGGGCACGAGTTCCGCTATTCCGCCATCGATCCCATGCCGGAGAGCGTCCGTCGCGTGTATCGAGACCCGGCGGAAGGCTATCGCGTGCGGTCCGTTCTCGGCAGCTACATTCATCTGCACTTCCTCTCCTGCCCAAACTTCGCAGAAAGATTCGTCCAGAACTGCGCCGATTGGCGCGCACGGAGTTCAAAATGACCAAGCCCTTACTGCGTTCACTTCTCTGTTTGCCACTCGTCGGCGTGCTTGCAAGCGCCGCGGACGTCTCGGTGCGCATCGCCGATCCGCATCATGCCTCCATTTCCGGGGCGACCATCTCGCTGGTCTCACGAAATGGCGGCGAGACCCGCAAACTCACGACCGACTCGAACGGCTCGTGCCGTTTTAGCGGAATCGCGGAGGGTCAATACTTCGTCCAGGGCGAAGCGCCCGGCTTCGACCCCTCCCTACCAAAGCTTCTCGAATTGAGGGACGACGTGCTTGTCGAGGTCGCGCTCTCCCTTGGAGTAGCACAGGTGCGAACGACCGTCGTCGTGACCGCGTCCGGCACGCCGCAGACCACGGACGAGGTCTCCAAAGCCTTAACAGTTGTGGATGGCGACACGCTCAATCTGCGAGCCGATAGATCGGTGGGAGAGGCGCTGCTCGATGTGCCGGGGCTCCGCGTACAGCAGCTCGGCGGTCCTGGCTCGACCACCTATTTCAAGATCCGGGGGCTGCGAAATGCGGATACCGCCGTGCTGGTTGACGGACTCCGTCTGCGCGACGCGGCCGGGACGCAAGCTGACGCGTCGGGTGTTCTGCAGGATCTCGTCATCACGAACACCAGCCAGGTAGAGGTACTGCGCGGCTCTGGATCTTCGCTATACGGAACTAATGCGACCGGGGGCGTGGTCAACATTATCACGGACGAAGGCGGCGGACGTACGCGAGGCTCGGTGCTGGTCGATGGAGGCTCGCTCGGCACGGTTCGCGGAATGGCTCATCTGGCGGGCGGTTTCGATCAAGATCGCGTGCAGTATAGCCTCGGAGTCACGCACTGGAACGTGATGAGCGGCGTCGATGGCGACAGCCCTGCGCGAAACACCAGCGGACAAGGACAAATCACTTATCGGCTGTCCAGAATTGCAGCGATTTCCGCTCGGATCTACACGGGGGATTCATTCAGTTTCGTGAGACTAACGCCGCGTAGCGTGGGGACTCTGCCGTCCGTCGGCATTATCGACGCCGTGCCCGTCTCGTTATCCGAACAGCATCGGTACGAAGCCGGCACGCCGCTGTCGCAGCTTGTACTTGGGGGGGCGACGTTTCTGCCCGCCACCGACAACTCAGATAGCACGCGAGCTGGGCGGTTCTTCACCGGTGCGTTTCGGTTCACGGTCCGGCCGTCCGATCGGCTCGGCTTCGTCGCTCAATATCAGGACCTGAGCACCACACGAAATTACGGTGACGGGCCGGCCGGACCGGGAAGTCAGCCTGCCGGCACTTCTCTGTCTAAATATCTGGGCAACATTCAAACCGCGAGCGTCCGCCTTGATGCATCTGTGGGCAGGTTTCAACACTTTGACGCAGGTTACGAATTTGAGAATGAAAACTTTCAGAACCGGCTGCTGCCTCCGGCGCCCACCACCAGCTTCTTTGCCAACGTCACGCAGCGCAGCAACGCTGTCTTCGCGCAGGATCAACTACGATTCCTGGATGGCCGTCTTCAACTCGCTGGGGCCTATCGGGCGCAGTTCTTCGCGCTCGATCAACCGTACTTCCAGCCATTGACGGGCGCGCCGTTCACGGGACGGACTTTCGCCGCGCCGCCCACCGCTCAGACAGGCGACGCTTCGGCTTCCTATACATTCCGCCGATCCAGCACGAAGGTTCGCACTCATGCGGGCCGTGGCTACCGCGCTCCTTCGCTCTATGAACGCTTCGGCACCTTCTACGGAGGATCGAGCTACACGCTCTACGGGGACCCCGGCCTACGGCCCGATCGCTCCAGTTCCATCGATGGAGGGATTGACCAGTTGCTGTGGAACTCGCGTGTGCAGCTCTCAGCTACATACTTCTACACGCGTTTGAACGAGGTGATTATCTTCGATACGTCGAGCGCAATTAATCCCGTCACAGATCCGTTGGGCCGCAGCGGCGGGTACCGCAACACGAGCGGCGGGATCGCGCGCGGAGCCGAGTTCAGCTCCTCCGTGGCCGCGACGCGTTCGTTGCAATTGACCGGCGCCTACACCTACACGGACGCGCGCCAGAGAACCCCGTTGGTCGCCGGCGTCTGGCGCACCTATGAAATCCCGCGGCATCAATATTCCATGTCGGCGACTCAGCGGTTCTCTCCACGGTTCACTGCGTTCTTTACTTATACGGGTGCATCCGATTATCTGGCTTCCGTTTCGGGCAAGGCTTTCCGGTTTAACGGCCCGGCGCGCGGTCAGCTTGGGCTCAGCTACCGCCGGCCTTTGAGCGAATTCCGCGCCATCCGTTTCTACGTCAAAGCCGACAACTTGTTTAACCAAACGTATTTTGAAAATGGTTTCCGCACCCCGGGAACGACCATGTTTGGTGGCACACAGTTCGAGTTTTAACCATGCACTCCAGACGATTCTGCGTTCTCACATTATTGCTTGCGGACTTCGCCATGGCCGCGGATATGCCGCAGCGGATCGTCTCTTTGTCTCCCGATTTGACGGAGATGCTTTATGGCGTCGGAGCGTTCAATCGCGTCGTGGGGGTATCGAACTATGACACGTATCCTCCCGAGGCGGCGAAACTTCCCCGCCTTGGGCAATTACACAGTCCGAGCTTCGAAAAACTCATAACGATGCGTCCCGACCTGGTGGTCATCAATAATGCACAAGCTCCCTTTCTGGAAGACACGCTTAACCAGCTAGGACTTCGAGTTCTGAAGACGTCCAATCGGTCCCTGCAAGAGATATACGCCGCCATGATCGCCATCGGACATGCTACCGGGAATGAAAGCGAAGCTGCCAAATTAGTGGCAGCTACCCGCGGAGGACTCGATCACGTTGCGCGCAAGACATCCCAGCTTCCCAAGCCGCGAGTCGTGCTGATTGTCGATCGAACGCCCGGAACCCTGCGCGATCTGTACACCGCCACCGATGGCAGTTTTCTCGCGGAGTTGGTTGGAATCGCCGGCGGTCGAATTGCGGTGCCACCGGTCGAGAGCGGCTACCGAAAGCTGGCCAAGGAGGACCTGCTTGCCATCAATCCCGACATCATCCTCGACTTCGTTCAGGGAGCAAAGGGCCGCTTCGCGGGTGATCCCATGGAGGCTTGGCGGGAGATGCCCGAGCTGAAAGCGGTGCGCACCGGGAGTGTCCGCGGGGCAATTGGGGACTTCGTACCGCACGCCTCGCAACGCATCGTACAAACAGCGGAACTCTTCGCGAAGCTGATTCATCCCGAGCTCCAGTGATGCCGCAGCCCTGGCTCGAAGCACATCATCTCGACTACGCCTACGCTAATGGGCCCTTGGTGGTGCGGGATGTCAGCCTGATTTCGACGCAGGGGTCCATGACGGCGGTGATCGGCGCCAACGGCTCTGGAAAATCCACGGTGATCCGCATGCTGGCTGGGTTGCTGAGGCCGCTGGCCGGAACGGTTCTGCTCGACGGCGTTCGGTTTGACGATTGGCAGCCGCGGTTGCGTGCCCGGGAAATCGCCTATGTGCCGCAATCGACGGCAACGGCTTTCCCGTTCCAGGTGATCGATCTAGTCTTGAGCGGCCGGACGCCGCACACGCTCAGGTTTCGCTTTGAGGGAGCGCGCGACGTGGAGAAAGCCATGGAGGCGCTGGAAAACGTCGGAGCCGCGCACTTGGCAAGTCGATCCTTTACCAGTCTTTCGGGAGGCGAGCGGCAGATGGTGATTCTGGCGCGCGCACTGGCTCAGGAGCCGCGATTACTGTTGCTCGACGAACCTTCGTCGTCGCTGGATCTGAAGCACCGCGCCGATCTGATCCGAACGCTCGCGCGGTTGCGCGAGACAAAGCATCTCAGTGTCATCATGATCACGCACGATTTGCAGTTGACCGGCTCGTTTGACCAGGTTCTGGCGCTGCGCTGCGGAGAGGTAGCCGCGGCGGGAACACCGGATGACGTTCTCCGGGACCATCTGCTCCGCGAAGTCTATGGCGATCCGAACGTGCGCGCACAGCGGATGGGAGATCAGACCTTGGTCTGGGTTGATTTATGAGGGTACAGCGATGACGACGCAAAGCGCCGAGCTACCGGTTGCCGTAGGTACGCGAGTTGTCAGAGCATTGGCGATTCTGACGCTCATCTTGATCGTTTCCCTCGCGGTGGGCTTGGCGGTGGGCAGCCAACGGATCGATCCGGCCAGTCTATTCTCGGACTCCTTTTCGCGCACGTTATTCTTTCGCCTCCGGCTGCCGCGGGTATTGATGGGCTTGGTGATTGGCGCCTCGCTCGCAGTCACTGGCGGCGCTCTTCAGGCGCTCTTCCGGAATCCGCTTGCCGATCCTTACACGCTAGGAGTGTCCGGAGGCGGAGCGCTGGGAGCAAGCATCGCGATTGCGCTGGGGTGGAGCGCGCGGGTCGCGGGCGTCCCTTTGGTATTCGCCGCCTCGTTCGCGGGCGCGATGCTGGCTGTTTCGTTGGTGAGAACGATTGCTCGCACCGGAGCGGTGGTTCTGCCCGGAGCGCTGCTACTCTCTGGGGTCGCGGTGAATCTGATTTCTGCCGCCGGCGTACTGACGATCCAATACGTGAGCGACCCCACCAGCGCGTTAAGAATCCTTCGTTGGCTCATCGGCAGCCTCGATGTGGTGGGGCTTGAACCCATCGGCCGAATGCTTCTTGTACTGGCGCCGGCATGGCTGGCGCTGCTGGCCCTGTCGCGGCAACTGAACGTTCTGGCGATCGACGAAGACACGGCCGCGACGCTGGGTGTTAATATCCGCCGCTGCGAGACGATCGTGCATACGCTGTGCGCCTTGATCGTCGGTGTAACCGTTTCCGCTGGCGGAGCGATCGGTTTTGTCGGATTGATCGTTCCCCACGCGGTGCGCCTGATGTTCGGCGAAGACCTGCGCATCGTGCTGCCGGGTTCGCTGCTGCTGGGAGCGGCGTTCCTGATTCTAGCGGACGCGCTAGCGCGGACCGTGCTTCCTTCGACCGAGCTTCCCGTGGGAGCCATCACCGGCCTGCTGGGCGGTCCGGTGTTTCTCTGGCTGCTGCGCCGCCGGCAACAGTATTCGGCTATGTGAGGAGTGATCATGAACAAACAGAGTGGTCCGAAACGCATCGTCTGCCTGACGGGAGAGACTGCCGAAACACTTTACCTGTTAGGCGAGGACGAGCGCATCGTGGGCATTTCTGGCTTCACCACCCGTCCGAAGGAAGCTCTACAGAAGCCCAAGGTCTCTACATTCACGTCGGCCAAGATCGAACAGATTCTCGAACTACGGCCGGATCTCGTGATCGGCTTCTCGAAACTCCAAGCGCAGATCGCGCACGATCTGATTCGAGCCGGAGTCAACGTACTGGTCTTCAACCAGCGATCCGTGGAGGAGGTATTGGAAACGATCCTTACCGTGGCGCGGATTGTCGCCGCCGAGTCTCGCGGACTCGCGCTTGTCGAACGCCTTCGACGAGAGCTCGCGCAGATCGCCGAAGCCGCCGGCAACTTTCCGCGCCGTCCACGAGTGTTCTTCGAGGAATGGATGGACCCGCTCATCAGCGGCATCCGGTGGGTGGAAGAACTGATCGAACTCGCCGGTGGAGAAGTCATCTTTCCGCATCTCCGTTACGAGCACGATGCAAAGCGCCGGATCGTCGAGCCTAGCGCGGTTGTGACCGGGAATCCGGAAGTCATTCTGGCTTCGTGGTGTGGGAGGAAAGTCAGCAAGGACAAGATCCGCGGGCGCGAAGGGTGGGCTGCCATCGACGCGGTTCGAACCGGCCACATCTACGAAGTCAGATCGAGTTACATTCTTCAACCAGGTCCCGCTTCCGTTACGGAAGGTGTGCGCCAATTGCATGCGATTTTGGCCAGCGTCGTGAACTGCGAACCGGCGGGGGGTCTCGAACCCTTGGAGCCGCTTGACCCGGATGTGGCACGACGGGGCGCTGCGGCAAGAGAAGACGCGGCGAGACAGGAGATACGAATATGACGCCGAATTCTCCACTCGGCGTTGCCTGTCTCATTGTCCTCGTCGGTCCTCCGGGATCGGGAAAGACCGCGTGGGCGCGCCGGAACGCACGCGGCGCGGTCCATGTTTCGCAGGACGACCTGATCGACGCGATCACGCCGGGTGGATTCGATCATGTCTATCGTCCTGTGTATCGGGAGGCAGAAGACGCGGTGGCGCGCGCCGCGCTACAGGCCGGCCATACCGTTATTGTGGACCGTACCAATCGCACGCGTGCGCACCGCGACCGTTGGCTGCGCATCGCGCGCGAGGTGTCTTGTCCCGCAGTCGCGGTGGTCATGACAACATCGGAGGTTCTCTGCCGGGCGCGAAACGCGGAACGCGACGCAGTCCGCCGCGTCAGTGAACAACGAATGGAACGAATGTTCGCCGCGCTCGAACCGGTGCGGCCTGACGAGGGTTTTGTGTCCATCTATCTCGAAAACGGGACGGGAGACGCCATCACTCTGCAGAATATTGTCTCGCAGCGGATATTTCAAGAAAGGGAGATCTCATCACATGAGCATTGCCACCAAGCGCGGTGATGGAGGCCAGACTGGTTTGGCCGGCGGAATTCGGGTTTCAAAGACGCATCCGCGCGTCGAGTGTTATGGCACCATTGACGAACTGATTTCGCAAATGGGTTTCGCACGCTCCATCTGTCAGGATGCCGAGGTATGCGAGCGGGTGAAGACCATCCAGCGGGAACTGTACAAGGTTGGCTCGGCGATTGCCACGCCGCCCGAATCGACGAAGACTCCACCGGAGATCACGCCCGCCATGGTGGATGCTTTGGAGGCCGAAGTTCATCGGATCGAAGCAGAGCCGGGCGTGCTGGCGGACTGGTCGCTTCCGGGAGGAGCGCCCGATGCGGCTGCGTTCGATGTGGCGCGCACAGTGTGCCGGCGGGCGGAGCGTTTGGCGACCAGTCTGATGGAGACTGGAGTGATTCAGAATCCGTCCATCCTGGCCTATCTCAACCGGCTCTCCGACGTGCTCTGGCTTTTCGGAAGACTGGTCGAAGCGCGCCGGGGAGTGGATTCCTCTTTGCGTACAGAAGAAAAGCCGGGGCCACGCTGGTCGCGGGCGTGGTGAGCAATCCGATGCCGCAAAACGATCTCTTCTCCGACGAAGAACGCCGCGGCGTATATCGCGCTATCTACGAACGCCGCGACATCCGCTCGCAATTCCTGCCGGAACCCATACCCGACGAGGTGCTCGGCCGGATTCTTGACGCGGCGCACCATGCGCCGTCGGTCGGCTTCATGCAGCCCTGGGACTTCGTCGTGATTCGAGACGCGTCCGTACGCCGGGCCGTGTACGAGAATTTCGCGCGCGCCAGTCAGCGAGCGGCAGAGAATTATCAAGGCAGCCAACGGAAACGTTACGACAGCCTGAAACTGGCAGGCATCCTGGACGCGCCGGTCAACGTCTGCGTCACCTGCGATCACCAGCGCTGCAAGGGCAGTGGATTAGGCCGCCAGACCGCCCCGGCTGTCGATGTCTACTCGACCGTTTGTGCCGTTCAAAACCTTTGGCTCGCGGCTCGGGCGGAATCGCTCGGCGTTGGATGGGTCAGCATCCTGGACTTCGAAGAACTGAAGACCACGCTTGGCATTCCGCCGGCTCTGACGCTGGTTGCGTATTTGTGTATCGGCTACGTCTCCGAATTTCGTCCGCAGCCGGAACTCGAGGAAAAGGGTTGGGAGAGTCGCGAGAATCTCGCCAACGTGATTCACTTCGACCGATGGGGGAGCCACGGAGGCAGCCTGCAACGATGAGCGCACGAGCACTCATGATCCTTGGCACGGCGTCGCACGTCGGGAAATCTCTCGTGACCGCCGGATTGGGACGGATCTTTTCGGACCAAGGCGTTCGTGTCGCACCCTTCAAGGCGCAAAATATGTCCTTGAACTCGGCTGCAACGCCCGATGGGCGCGAGATCGGCCGGGCGCAAGCCTTGCAGGCCGAGGCGTGCCGCGTGATCCCGTGCGCCGAGATGAATCCCATTCTCGTCAAGCCCTCATCGGATACAACGTCGCAGATTGTCTTGCTCGGTCGTGTGTGGGCGCAAGTGACGGCCTCGGACTACCATCAGCGCCGCGTCGAGGATCTGTTTCCGGCCGTGCTCGAAAGCTACAGGACATTGGCGGCGCGGCACGATCTGATCCTGCTCGAAGGCGCCGGTTCGCCCGCAGAGATCAATCTCCGCGAGCACGACATCGTCAACATGCGCATGGCGCACGCCGCGAATGCAGCGTGTCTGCTGGTAGGAGACATCGATCGCGGAGGCGTCTTCGCCTCGCTTCTCGGCACAATCGAATTGCTCGAACCCGAAGAGCGCGCGAGAATCCGTGGCTTCGTGATTAACAAGTTCCGGGGCGAAGCGGCGCTGCTGCGTCCCGGAGTGGAGATGATGGAACGGCGGCTTGGGATTCCGTGCGCCGGAGTGGTTCCGTTTCTGCGAAACCTGGGGCTAGAAGAAGAGGACGGTGTGGCCATGGAGGATCGCCGGACTCCGGCCCGGGTCTGGCAGCGCCCGGATGAACCTGCTTCGTTAGAGCGTCCGCTACGGGTAGGCGTGGTTGCGTTCCCGCATATGGCGAACTTCACTGACTTTGACGCGCTCGCGATGGAGCCTTCGGTCTCACTCGCATTTCTGGAAGATTCCGAGCAGGCGGAGCTCGCCGATGTGCTCATTCTTCCTGGCAGCAAGCAGACCCTCGACGATCTCACGTGGATTCGCGAACGGAGATTTGCGAACGCTCTCGCGATGTATCAACGGATACTGATCGGTATTTGCGGTGGCTTCCAAATGCTCGGCCTCTCGATTGAGGACCCGTCGGGCGTGGAAAGCGGCGGCCTTCCGTGCACTATGCCAGGCCTGGGCCAACTCCCCATCCGCACCATCATGCGCAACCAGAAGACGGTGCGCCGTGCGGCGGGGCGAGCGCATTTGTGGGCCGCGCCATCCTTCAGTGGGTACGAGATTCACATGGGCGAGACGCTGTATGAGAACGGCGCCGAACCCTTTGCGGAGATCCTACGAGAGGGCGAGCAGCCAACTTCGGACGGCGCAATCGCTTCGTCGGGGCGGGTTTGGGGGACTTACGTCCACGGACTCTTCGACGACGATCTCTTCCGTCACAGGTTTCTGGATTCAGCTCGTCAGGCATGTGGGCTTGCGCCGGCACGGAGGCACGTGCGCGTCACGGCGGAACGCCAAGCGCGCATCGACCGCTGGGCCGACCATCTGCGGCAATCGCTCGATCTCGATTTGATTCGTGGCTGGGCGTCAGCCGAGGGCAGTAATGAGATCGGTGGTCGCGCATGACCGCGCCGCGCTTGGCTCTCGCCTATGCCTTGGATCTTGTGCTGGGCGACCCGGAATGGTTTCCTCATCCGGTCCGATGGTTCGGCTCTCTCATCCGCGTGGGGGAGCGTTGGTTGCGATCATGCTGCCGCGGCCCCAACACAGGGATGCTTGCCGGCGCAGCTCTGACGGGCTCCGTGGTGTCGATCGGCTGGGTCTTGGGACGCCCGAAAAATGCAGCATGGCAGGTGCTGCTCGCATGGACGGCTCTGGCGACGCGCTCCCTTCTAGACGAAGCTTGCGCCGTGATTCGGGCGCTCGAAGCAGATGATCTTGACTTGGCGCGGCAACGCCTTGCGCGCATTGTGGGCCGCGATACCGCGCATCTCAACGAAAGTGAAATCTCCCGGGCTGTCATTGAGACGCTGGCAGAAAGCGCATGCGACGGCATCGTGGCTCCCTTGTTTTGGCTTACGGCCGGAGGCGTTCCGTGCGCCATGGCCTACAAAGCGATTAACACGCTCGATTCAACGATCGGCCATCCGGAGCCTCCCTATCGCTATTTCGGGCGCGTCGCCGCGCGGCTTGACGATGCAGCCAACCTGATCCCGGCGCGTTTGACGGCCTTGGGTATAGTGGCCGCCGCGAAGGTCCAGGGATTGAACGCCGGAGAAGCACAGAAAATCTGGCGGCGCGACGGGAATAAGCACGCGAGCCCCAATGCGGGGCAAAGCGAGGCCGCGATAGCTGGGGCGCTCGGCGTGCGGCTCGGCGGGACTAGTTCTTATGATGGCCATCCACACAATGCGCCTCTGTTGTGCGCCGAAGGACAGCCGGCGACAGTGCGCGATGCCAGAGCAGCATTGTCGACGGTGGCGATTGTGTCGGGCCTCGCGTTTGGCGCCGCTCTGCTGGTGATCGCCGGGAGACGCCGGACATGACGGTACACGGCGGCGATGTGTGGCAGGTCGGCGAGGAGCTGGGCATTCCGGCCGCAGAGCTTTTGGACTTTAGCGCCAACGCCAATCCGCGTGGGCTGCCGCCTCGGGCCATGGAGCGGCTCGCGCGGGATGCGTCCGATCTCCAATTGCTCGGCCTGTATCCTGACCCGTCGGCGCGCCGTTTGCGCAACGCTCTGAGCAAACAGCTCGCCCTGTCTTCCGATGCGATTGCCGTGGGCCCGGGAGCGGAAGCGCTTCTGGCGCCGATTCTGCGCTGCCTTCGGGCTCAGCGCGCGCTGGTTCCTGTTCCGGCTTTCAGCGAATACCGGCGGGTCTGCGCGCAGCAGGATATCGAGTATGTGCCGTTTCCTCTCGACCGTTCGGAGTGCTTCCGGGTCCCCGTGGAGCGTCTTTGCCGGCGCATCGAAGCGGAACAGTGTGGTGTAGTATTGCTGAATAATCCGCACAACCCTTCGGGCGCCATGCTGAACGCGCATGAAGTCCAGTGCGTCCTCGACGCCACGAGGTCCTCCGGCGCGATGCTGCTCCTCGACGAAGCGTTCATCGATTACGCTCCACACGCCACCCTCGTAGCCGAGGCCGCCGCCCGGCCCGGTTTGATCGTCGTCCGATCGCTCACGAAGTTCTATGGGTGTCCCGCGCTACGGGCTGGGTATACCGTCGCCCATCCGGAGACGATCCGGCGCATCGTATCTTTGTCGCCAACCTGGCCAGTAACCCAACTAGCAATCGACGCGCTCGCAGAAGCCGTTGCGGATCGCGAATATGCTGAAGCATCCCTTCGCGAAAACGCCGTCGAGCGTGAGCGGCTCTCTCAATCGCTGAGCGGGCTCGGCCTCGTCGTATTTCCGTCGGCCGCGAACTATCTGCTTCTTGAATTGGGTGCGGACATGCCTACTGCCTCGGAGGTGCGAGCACGTTTGGTAACGAAGTATCGAATTCTGATCCGAAGTTGCGATTCCTACGAAGGGCTCACGCCCGGACGTTACGTGCGCGTCGCTGTGCGCTCCGCCGCCGAGAATTGCCGCCTGATCCAGGCTCTTGCTGACGAATTGAAATTGCCATGAAACTACTCGAAAAGACAATGCAGGAGATCCGCCCAGTCGATCCGCGCTGGATTGACGCCGCAAGCCAGCGCCAACTGGAACTCACTAAGCCTCCGGGGAGCCTGGGGCGTCTCGAGGAGATCGCTAACCGGTGCGCCGCAATTCGAGAGAGCTTCGAGTTAACCGCTAGCCGCCCGAGAATCGTGCTCTTCGCCGCCGATCACGGTGTCTGCGCGGAAGGCGTCAGTCCGTATCCCCAAGAGGTCACCGCGCAGATGGTCGCGAACTTTCTCCGTGGCGGCGCTGCAATTAACGCGCTCGCCCGCACTGGAGGGATCGAATTGAAGGTGGTCGATGTCGGTGTGGCAACACCGCTTCCGCTTTCCAGTAACCTGATCAGCCGCCGCGCGGCGCCGGGCACCCGCAACTTCTGTGAGCAGCCTGCGATGACGGACGCGGAAATGAACGCCGCCTTGGAAACTGGCATTGAACTCGCTTGTGATTCGGCGATGGCCGGATGCGATCTTCTGGGCTTTGGCGAGATGGGCCTTGGAAACACGACGGCAGCGAGCGCCATTGCCGCCGCTCTGACGCGTCAACCCACGGAAGCTGTGGTTGGCTGCGGTGCCGGAGCCGATGACGCGTGTATGGCCCGGAAACGCTCCGCCATTCAGCGCGCCCTTGCTCTTCACGCCGATAACCTCGAAAGTCCGCTCGGAATTCTGCGATGCGTGGGCGGCCTCGAGATAGCAGCCATGTGTGGTTTCTGCCTCGGAGCCGCTTCCCATCGCGTGCCCGTTGTCACGGATGGTTTCATCGCGACTGCTGCTGCCGCCTTGGCCGTGGGACTGTGCCCTGCTTCATCCGGTTATCTGTTCGCTTCGCACCGCTCGACGGAGCCTGGGCATGCGCACTTCCTCGCGATTCTCGAACAAGAGCCCCTACTCGACCTGGGCATGCGACTCGGTGAGGGAACGGGCGCTGCGCTTGCGATGAGGCTCATCCAGGCGGCCCTTGCGGCGTTCACCCAGATGGCAACTTTCGCAACCGCGGGAGTCTCCAATAAGTGAAATCGTTCCTGGCGGCGATTGCATTCTTGACTCGACTTCCCGTGGGCCGGTTCGCTGCCTTCGATGCGGCGGACGTGGCTCATTCGGCTGGCTGGTTTCCGCTCGTCGGAATATTGCTTGGGGTAATTTGCAGCCTGGCCGCCTTGTTGAAGGGCTACCTGCCCTTGGCGGTGGTTGCGGTTCTACTGGTGCTTCTCGATGCGCTCGTGACCGGAGCCCTGCACTTCGATGGTCTGGCCGACACCGCCGACGGGTTTGGAGGAGGCAAGAGCCGTGAAGACATCCTCCGAATCATGCGCGACCACGCCATCGGAAGCTATGGCGGCGTGGCCCTGGTTGTTCTTGTGGCCCTCAAGGTGACGGCGTATGACGCTCTACTTAAGCAGAGCAACTGGATTCCCGCGTTGATTTTGACACCGGCGTTGGGCCGGTGGTCGATTCTGCTTCTCACTGCGACATTGCCCTATGCCAGACCCTCCGCCTCAGTAGCTGACAGTATGGGGAAACGGCCACTCTTCTGGGGCACGGCGGTGATTGCAGTGACGCTTGTGGCCGCCATGTCCGGCCGCGCTTGGATCGCGACCGCCGCAGTCGGGGCGGTCACCGCTTCCTTCGGCTTCTACTGTCACCGCCGGATCGCGGGCATCACCGGAGACACGCTGGGTGCAAACCTTCAGCTCTGCGAGTGCGCGGCCCTGCTCACTTTTCTCTGGGCGAGGTATCCGCGATGACACGTCTCTGGCTGGTACGGCATGGCGAACCGGCGGAGGAATCGCGGCATCGGTGCTACGGTTCGCTTGATTTCGGGCTCTCTGAGACAGGCCGCGCGCAAATGGCGCAGGTTGCTGAATACCTCAAGGCTGAACCCGTCGCTGCGATCTATGCCAGTCCGCAATCAAGGGCGCTGGAAAGCGCGCGTATACTTGCTGCCGTTCAATCCTGCCCTTTCGAAGTCGTCGCGGATTTGCGTGAGATCGACTTCGGTGAGTTTGAAGGTCTTCCGTATGATGAAATTGTCACTCGATATCCAGATCTCTATCGGCAATGGATGGAGACGCCCACGGAAGTCCGATTTCCGAATGGGGAGAGCTTCTCCGAAATGCGCGTGCGAGTTCTCGGGGCATTTGAAGCCATCCAACGCGACCAGGAAGGTCAGACCGTCGTGATTGTCAGCCATGGTGGCGTCAATCGCATCCTGATCGCGTGGGCGCTGCAGATGCCTGACAACTGTTTGTTTCGTCTGGCGCAGGACCACGGAGCCATAAATCTGCTGGCGTTGATCGACGGACTACCCAGCGTACAGTTGCTGAATCACCGGCACGCTGATCGTAGATCCAGTTGATGCACTGTGATTTGGGGCCTGCCGAAAGAGAGAACCGATGCTGGAGTGTGTTGGAATGTCCGGATAACGCGACGGTGACATCGCAAAGCATCTCCGTTCCTATGGGCCTTGCGGTCCTCTCGGTGGTCCCCTGTGTACTCAGCAGATGGTCCGCATCAATAGCAATGATCGCTGTCGCGCAGGCTTGAAGACCTGCTCGACCGGCACCGAGGTTCTCCCGTAGCGCTCACGTATGACGGACATGCCCCAGTCCCGAGCCTCAGTGGCTACGTGTGCAAGATGCGTTTTCGCCGACATCGCTGCCGATATGTTTTGTGCTCCGACCACAATCACATCACCGTCTTTGTGAGCCGCCCTTTACCCCTTCTTTGAAGGGCGCGCCAGACCGCCAGATCGGCCGCAAGGGGCTGCACGCGGCTCCCGGCAACGTTGACGAAGGCGCCATGGTAGGCGACGAGCCGTGCCGGAACAACCTTGCCAAGAGAGCCAACGCATGATTGGCGAGCGTCGGGTTTACGAACGGCTCCTGCCGTTATCTCAGCGATTCTTCGCGTATGTTTGATTTGAACAAGTCCAGCGTTTCAGCATCTGGCTCAGCGCGACCCCGAGTTATCCTTGATCGCGCCGCTCTCTGCGTGATGCGCGCTCCGAACGCATCCTGC
>JBGPHT010000173.1:0-16249 GCA_041484525.1 Bryobacteraceae bacterium
CGCCGCGCTCTATGGCATCTACAAGATCAAGCTGTCGAGTGCCATGGATAGTTTGATGGTGGAGTACGACGCCAGCCGACTGCGCCCGGCGGAAGTGGAATCGGCGTTGGCGAAGGCGGGGCTACCCGTCGAGCCCGTCGCGAAGCCACTTCAACATTGACGGGTAGGGTGGAACGCCGAGCGCTTTCGCGCGTCCATCGACGGCTGTCAATCCAATCCACTCCAACACGGGAACACCGATGTACCGGCCGGCGGTGAAATTATCGATCAGTGCTTGCGCGCCGCCTCGATAACCGGCCTCATGAAAAACCACCGATGGACTAAGTCCGAGGTGAACCGCCGCCGCATAGGACCAGGCGATCGCGGCCATCTCCAGACCACCGTCATCTCCTGCATCGCCATGCACCCCGCTGCGGACGGCAGGCGGAAGCACAGCGAGGTGGCCGGCTTCGTGCAACAGGTCGCCGGGATACAGCAACCTCGCTTCGTCAATCAGAAGTCCTCCGGCCTGAATCGTGATGCCGGGCAGGAGTGATGGCTCCGGAACTTCGCCGAGACGAACAGGCAGATCGATATTTTCCAGAAACGCTACGATTCTGGCGGCGAGTGGGTCCTTCAGAACGAGCGGCATATTCTGATGTTCACCAGGACTGCGCCGACTTGGACGAACCTCTAGTGGCCAGCGCGCATCGCGTCTTCGACCTGCCGTATCAGCAATCGCAACCTTACTATCTCCGGATGGCGCTCACCATAAACAGCCTGTGCGGAGGTGAGATCGCGGCGCAGCACATTCAAGCGATCCGCATTGGCTTCATTCGGGAACCCAGCGATGCCCGGGAGAGTGCGCTTCTCTTGCGCGATCAGCGACTCGACGCGACGAATCTCCGGATGGTTGGCGCCATATGTCAGACTGAGCGACTCCAACTGCTTGCCCAGTCCGTCCAGCTTGTCCCGGTCCTCCCGTCCAGTCTGAGCAGGTAGCATACCCGCAACTATCACGAGGATCATCACGGCACGATGTAACATCGATCTACCTCCATCCAGCATCTCGCTGAGTATATCGCAACCTGTGTCCGCCGCCTTTTCACATCGGTGGCCCGGCCGATGTAGAATCTGGACGTGACACCCACCACTCGCCGCGGATTTCTTGCCTCCGTGACAGCCGGCGCTTTCGCCGCCGCCGCGGATAACCGGCTGCCGATTCGCAAGGCCGTCGAGTTCAATATGCTGCCGGCCTCGATCGGGATACTGGATCGTTTCCAACTTGCCCGCGAAGCCGGCTTTGAAGAAATCGAATGTCCCACCACCCCGGAGCAATCCAAGGCGGAAGAGATGCTCGATGCCTCTAAGAAAAGCGGCCTTCGCATTCACTCCGTGATGAACCAGGAGCATTGGCGCAGTCCACTTTCGTCGGCCGACCCCGCGGTGGTGGAGAAGAGCATGGAGGGCATGCGCACCAGCCTGCGCAACGCCAAATTCTGGGGCGCCGATACGGTGCTGCTGGTGCCCGCCGTGGTGAACCCCGAGACGCCGTACGCCCAGGCCTGGGAGCGCAGCCAGCGCCAGATCCGCAAGCTCGTGCCGTTGGCGGAAGAATCGAAGGTCATCATCGGGATCGAAGAAGTGTGGAACAAGTTCCTGCTCAGCCCGCTCGAATTCGCGCGCTACGTGGATGAATTTCAAAGCCCGTGGATTCGCGCCTACTTCGACGTGGGCAACGTCGCGATCGCCGGGTATCCGCAGGACTGGATCCGCGTCCTCGGCAAGCGCATCGTCAAGCTCCATATCAAAGACTTCTCGTTCAAGAACGACCCCACCATCCGGAAGCGCGTCGCAGACTTTGTGCCGCTCCTCGAAGGGGAGATCGATTGGCACGCGGTGCATGCCGCGCTCGCCGAAATCGGCTATCGGGGAACCGCCACGGTGGAACTTTCAGGCGGCGATGGCGCGTATTTGAAAGAGGTCAACCGCCGCTTCGACCGCATCCTGAACGGCGTCTAATCGAAGCCTACCCCAGGAACTTCATCACGTAGGCGATATTGCGAATCGTATCGCGGACCACGGCTTCCGGGTTTGCGTGCGGCGTCTCGAAGGCAAACCAGCCTTCGTACCCCGACTTCTTGATCGCGGGGAAGGCCTTCGTCCAATCCACCAGTCCCGGTTCCTCCATCAGCTTGTTGCCGTTCTTGAGATGCATCTGGCAGATCTCGGCGCCCAGCACTTCGATGCCCTTGAGTCCCTCGCCATTGTGGACCATGCTCTCGGTGCCGGTGGCATCCCAATACGCGCGGACGGCCCGGTGCCCGACGAGTCCCAGCAGCTTGACGTAGTCGGCGGTGTTGAGCGAGAGCTCGAGACCAAGCGTGATGCCGGCATCTTCCGCCACCGGCGCCAACCGCTTCAACAATTCCACCACTGGCCCGTACGAAGCTTCGTCGTCCATCTTCGGACAGGTTTGTCGAAACCCGGGAACCATGACCACGCTCGCGCCCAGGATCTCGCCCGAACGAATGGTCTTGCGGAGGGACTGCTCGGCCGGGCCGGGGTCGAGCAGAGTCCCACCGTTGGGAAGGCTGCCGCTCATGGACACGGTCCGCATCCCCCAGCGGCTGGCTTCGCGCTTATACGCGAGAACGTTCTCACGCTCCCAGAGATTGCCCCGGGTGGTCGTGACCTCCACGCCGCCGATGCCGGGAATGCTGGCGGCGAGTTCATATACCGCGGGCGAAGAGACCCGCTGCATTTCGCCCTGGCGGTGAGCGATCTTGACCGGGGAGCCGGCCGCCCACGCCCGGATTGCAGTGGCTGCAGTCGCGGAGCAGGCGGCGAACAGGAACTGACGACGACTCGGCATGATCTGAGCTTAGAACAAGTTCATTGGTTCTCCCGAGGCCGCTCCACACCGTCGATGACGAGGTATTCGCGCGGCCCCACATCCGGAACGAGTGTCAACCCGAGTTGTTGCTCGAGTACCGTCAGGAGCGTTGGGGCGGCACTCCCATCCGACGAGGTAAACGGCGAACGAAGCCCTGGGGGAAGTCTGCCCGGCGCGTTCTGGTCATGCGCAAATACCAGATGGAAACTGAACAATCCCGCGATTCCCGTCTTGTCGAGGACCAGGCGGTCAGTGACTACGCCGCCGAGCGCGCCTGCGAGATGTGACACGCCCCGTCCGGCTGCGTCGATTGTCCAATTCGGCCCCTCCCATCCCGTGTGGCTAATGCACAAGGGCTTCTGGCCCGGAGGAAACATGTCCGCCGACCGGAGCCATGGGCGCGGCCGGCATCCCGAAACCGGACAAGGCGACATCGATGCGCTGATCGCCGCGCTCGCCTCCGCAGCGACCGGCGCCAATGAGTGGGACGTGCGGACGAAGGCGCCGGTGCTGACGGCGAGTATCCTGCGCGAGTTGCCTTCAGCGGCAAGTGCGGGCGAAGCCGCCATGTACCGGTTGGTGCTCGCCTGCAACGCCGCGACTCACGAAGGCGAGATGCAAATTGCCTGGGCGCCTGATCCGCAGAGGGCCGCCTTCTCCGCCACCGTGGACGGAAAGACGCCGTTCCTGTACCCGGTCGAAACGGGCAAAGGTGCTACGTATCACAGATCTGTCCACGAATGAGGTAATTGAGTTTCCGTTCGGCGATCTACCTCAGGCGGCGCGCCAGTCGCTCGCGGCGTGTTTCAAACCGAGCGGCCAATAGGACTCATTTGCCCAGATACACGCGGGCCCATTCCAACTCCGGACGCGAAGCTTCCGTGTTGTTGGCGATCTCTCGAAGCTGCATCGCGTAAGCGCGGGCTTTCGTCCGATCGCCCGCCTGGTCGGCCGCTTTCGCGGCGCCGGCCGTAGCATTGAAGCGGCGCGGCGCGGTCTTCAGAACCGTTTCGTATTCCCGCAGAGCCTCAGGCGCCGCGCCATTCTCCAGCAGTAGATCGGCCAACATCTCGCGCACCGGCAGCAACGCCCCGGGCGTCACGGGGTGCTTGTCGACAGCATCCTCATGGTCGGCAGCCGCACGGAGGAGCCGGAAACCTTCGTCCTTCCTCCCTTCGGCGAATACGATCGACGCGGTGGCCGCTTCCCACTGCGCGCCGATGGAGCCGCTCCAATCGTAATCGCGAGTTGCCGGCATGGCTTTGCGGATGGCGTCGATTTCGTCGGCGGAACGGCGCGCCGTCGCCACATCGCCTGCGCGGGCCGCCCCGATGGCTTTCGCGTAATGCACCAGCGCCTCGGTGTTGCGAAATCGATTCCAAGGGAACCATGCCGGCTTGATCTCCAGCGCGGCTGCGGCTCTCCAGGCATGCCGTTCCAGCGCCCACCTCGCCGGGGCCGCCGCGAAGGCGTAGGCGGCCGCGAACTGGTTTTCGTCGAGCCTGGTGATGGCCTCCATCTCCACCAGCACCTTTCGAGCGCTCGCATCCCTGCCTTGCTGAAGGTATGCATAGACCAGGTAATCCATGGCGTGGAGCTGGTCGAATGCGCCCCCGCCGCCGTGCAGACGCTGCGCCTGTGCGATGGCCGACTTCGTCGAAGCGATGTTCGAAGCTATGGAATCGTCCCACAGCCCCAGCCGGGTGAAGATATGCGACGGCATGTGCAAGGCATGCGGCGAATCGGGCGCGATCTTGGCGTACGCCCTCGCCGCCTTGAGACCCAATTCGGCGAGCGGCGGATAATCCACGCTGTGAATGATGTAGTGCGCCACGCCAGGATGGTTCTGATGCCGCGGCAGCACTTGGTTCAGAATCTCGCTGCCCTTCTTCTGCCACGCATACGTCCTGTCGGCCGGATCGAGATAGCCGACCGCCACCATCTGCAGAGCGTGGAAGATCGCAGCCTCGTCGTCCTTAGGGTTACGATCGCGGACCTCGCCTAATGCCTGTTCGTAATTCTTCGCACGGGTCACGTGGTCGACCGTCTGCCAATCTTTGTAAAACACCGCGAGCGCATGGATGTAGTCGCGCTCGCGGCCGGTCTTCGCGCTTACCGCCACAGCCCGATCGAGAGCGGCTGCGCCTTGCTTCAATTCATCAGGCGATGGCGGCGCCCAGATCGGGTGATACCAGGTTCGCGCGACGCCCCAGTGTGCCATGGCGCAGGCCGGGTCTGCCTTCGCGGCATCGTTGAATGCGAGGCGCGCTTCCTCGTAGCCAAAAGAATGGAGTAGCGCCGCTCCGCGCGAGATCAACCCTTGCGCCGCGGCGTTGCACGAGGTTGGAAAGTCTACCGTGCCAAGACCGGCCACGCCATGTTGGTGTTGCGAGTGGTCTTCCTGTGCCGTCGCGAGTGCAGCGTACAGAATCAGCAAAACGAATCGCACATGATTCTCCCAGGCCCTGGAAGGGCGTAAGCCCGTTCCCCCAGTTTGCCACTGTTCGGTCCACTCAATCCATTGAATGCGGTACCATCTTCTCGCATGAGGGGGACCCATGAAAACACACGTCGCATTCCTTGCCCTGACACTCGCCGCTGTCAGTCCCGCTGCCGAGAACAGTCCGTTCTACGTCCCCATCCGTGACAACGATCTCGCCGGTCTCCGCAAGCTCATCCGCGACCCCGGCCCCAAGGCTCGCGACGCCCGCGGGAACTCGCCTCTCATGTACGCCGCCGCCCTCGGCAGTCTCGAAAGCATGCGCCTGCTCCTGGACGCCGGAGCCGACGCCAACGCTGCCAACGACTTTGCCGCGACACCCCTCATGTGGTGCGCCGGCGACGCCGCCAAAGTGCGGCTGCTCCTGTCCAAAGGCGCTAAGGTGGACGCCCGCTCCAAACTGGGCCGCACGCCCCTGCTCATCGCCGCCGCCTACGACGGCGCCACCGAAGCCGCCCGTCTCCTGATCGAAAAAGGCGCCGGCATCAACGCGCGCGATGAGGGAGGGATGAGCGTGCTCGAGCAGGCAGCCAATTCCAACCACATCGAACTGGTGCGGTTGCTGCTGGCGAAGGGCGCCAATGTGAACGCTGTCGACGGCGGCGGGGTAACGCCGCTGATCGCCGCCTCCTGGAGCGGCGACCGCAACGCAGCGCTCGTCAAGCTTCTGATCGAACACGATGCGGCGGTCAACGTGAAAACCGGCGACACGTTCGAAGTCGTCAAGAACGGTCCGATCCAACTGGGGCACCTGACTCCGCTGCAGGTCGCTTGCGGAATGGCCAACTACGAAGCCGTGGAGGCGCTGGTCAAAGCCGGCGCAGATGTCAACGCGAAGGACGTCCGTGACGCGACTCCGCTGGTCTTCGCCGTCGCCACCGACCACGCCGATCCAAAGATCGCGAAGCTCCTCCTCGACCACGGTGCCGCGCGGGGACCCGCGATCGAATGGGCGCGCCGCTACCAGAACCCGGCGATCCTTCCGCTGTTAGGCCTTTCACCGGCGATACCCGCGGCCCCATCGTTAGCGGCCCCGCACCGCGATGTCCGCCAGGCGATCGAGAAAGCTTTGGCGGCTTCGCAAAGCCCAGCCTCGAAGTTTTTGGCCGCCGGCGGCTGTGTGTCCTGTCACGCCGAACACCTCAACGGCATCGCCGTCTCCGCCGCAAAACGGCTCGGCATCAAGGCCGACTACGATCTCGAAGGCCGCGAGGCGCATGTCACCGCCACCCTGCGCGGCGCCCTCGAACAGCAGTTCTTTCAGGTGCAGGACCCGCCCGCGGGTGTGGATGGGCAGCAGTTTTCGCTCATGCAGATGGCCGGCGCCGAAGTCGCTCCCACGCTCGCCACCGAATCGCTGGTCCACCACATCGCCGCCATGCAGCGCAAGGAGGGCGACTGGCCCAATTACGGCGTGGTGCGGCCCCCGCTCGAGGACGGCGGCTTTTCCCACACCGCCAAGGGCATTCGCGTGCTGCGGCTATATCCCATTGCCGGACGCAAGCCCGAATTCGACGAGCGCGTGGCGCGCGCTGCTGCGTGGCTGGAATCAGCCGAGCCGGTCACCACGGAGGACCGCACTATGCAGATCCTGGGGATCGCCTGGGCCGGACGCAAGGCGCCGGCGAATCGCGTGCAGCAACTCACTAGCCAACAGCGTCCCGATGGAGGATGGGGCCAGACCGGCAATCTCGCCTCCGACGCCTACGCCACCGGCGAAGCACTATGGGCGCTCCACGAATCCGGCATGGCGCCGTCCGGCCCGGTCTACCGCCGCGGCGTCGACTACCTGCTGCGCTCGCAACAGGAAGACGGCACCTGGCACGTGGTCACGCGCGCCCTCGCTTTTCAACCTTACTTTGAAAGCGGATTCCCTCACGGCCACGACCAATGGATCTCGCAAGCGGGCACCGCCCTGGCGGCCATTGCCCTCACATTCGCCGCCAAGTAGCAGCACGAACTTATTTCCGGATCACGTACCAGTTATTCTGGATGTCGTGCGCCAGTTCATGCTTCTCCACGGAGCCGAATCCGGCGCGCGCAATGTACTCGCGCGTCTTCTCCTCACCCCACATCGCGCCCAGTCCTTCTCCACCACTCGCCAGCGATACCGTCATGCAATGCATGCACGACACGGTGTAGAGCAGCGTCCCGATCGGATGCGTAACATTGTTGTACACGTGGCTCGATCCCTTGATGTCCTGCATCAGGTACACTCCATCGTGCCGCAGCGCGCGGTGAATGCCCTTCAATACATTGAGCGGCCGAGCCTGATCGTGCACCGCGTCGAAGGTCGTGATGAAGTCGAACGATGCAGGCTCCGCCTTCTCATCGAAATCGCTGAGATCGATGGCCGTAAACTCGATGTTCGCCAGCCCTCGATCTGCTGCCTCGATGCGCGCCCGCCGAATCGCTTCTTCGGAAAGATCCATTCCCGCAAAGCGGCTGTTGGGGAACAGCTCGGCCAGCCGGATCATGACGCGGCCGCGACCGCATCCCACGTCGAGTGCGCGGATGCCGTGCGCGAGTCGCTCCGCCAGTCCCGGCACCAGCGGCAGAATATGTGATTCCAGGGCGGAGAGAACGGACTGGCCGCTATCCTCAGCCATCACCTCGTGGAACCGCGGGAACCGCTCATACGGGACGCCGCCCCCATTCTTGAAACATTCGATAATGTCGTCCTCGACAGAGCCCAGCAGCGCGATGTACTGCGTGAAGGCGCCGATGTTGTCCGCGGCCGCCGCGCGGGTCAGGAACGCTGCGTGCTCCGGCGGCAGCCTGAACGTGAGACTCGTCGCATCGACATCCACCACACCCGCCGTGACCATCGCTCCGAGCCATTCGCGCACATAGCGCTCGTTCAGCCCCGCCCGCGCCGCGAGTTCGCTGGAAGCCATAGGCTGCTGGTCCCGCATGGCATCGAAGAGGCCGGTGCGGTGGCCGATCGAGGCCATCAGACAAAACCCGCCGCTATTGAGTGCACTCAACAATTGGCCGGAGAAAGCCTCGGCCTTCTGCGTATCGAACATAGATGTGTAACCTTTCATTTGTGCCCGGCGTGGCCGCTCGCGCCCTTCACGTGCCCCCGATGTCGCGGGTCCGCCGAGAGCTTTTGCCGCGCCTGCGGTCCCGCGGCGGCCACGGGCGAATGCAGTCCGTAGACATTGAGGCGATCCGAGAATGTAGCAAGGTAAACTTTGCCGTTGGCGATGGTCGGCGGCACATACTTGGCGAAGTCGAAGTAATCGCCGGGATCGTCCTGGTCGGTGCTCCACAGAAGTTTCAGCGTGTTCGCGTCAAGCGCCCGCAGGGTGCCGCGAACGATGCCGACCCACGCATCGCCGTCGAGAGGAATCGCGCCCCACAGGATTCCGTCTCGCGATCCGTTCCCGGAGATCGACAGGAACCCGCCCGGCATTCCCTTGTTGCCCATCACGCCTTGCACCGGAGTGGAATTGAACTTCGTCGCCGGGTTATAGCGATACGCCTTGACGCGATCCTCTTCCGGCCAGACGTAGATCGTCGGCCCATTTTCGGCGCTGTTCCAGTAAACGAATGAACCGTGAATGTGATGGTACCCGGCGTTGAAGAGGAACGGGAACCAACTGAGCCACGAGAGACGCCATCGGCGGGCAGCCTGAAAAGACTGGATCGGCGGGTTCAATCGATCGTGTGGCCACGCATGCTGTTGCTGGCCGCCGAGTTTCGACCGGCTGACGAGATACAGCTTGCCTTCCTTCCCGCCGCCCACCAATTCATCCGTGTCGGGTAGCAGCATCGGGCCCGCCGATCCGAGATCGATGTCCAGGAGATTCAACGCCGCCACGTTGGCCGGCGCGAACCAGTCGATTGGAATCAAATCGGGGCTCAGTTTGACGAACGCGCTCCCGAACTGTTTCTTGGCCGGGTCGAAGCTGCCATTGCCCGTCATGACGTAAATGTTGCCCTGCTGATCCGCCGCCGGACCGCTCCCCGCCTGCCAGATACCTCCCATTTCGCCGCCCGGCGTGGTGCAGAATACCGAGTCCAGTTGTCGCAGTGTGTCGGCGTCGAAAGCGATCGTCCAGCCTTGGAAAGGCGGCGCGTCCTGATGAGCGCCGAAGGCCGCGTACACTCTATGGTTGGCCAGCAGCAGAGCCGGCCGCTGCAGGTGGCGCCGCGCTACGTCCATCTGCGGCACGTCGGAGTTGTGCATAGGAATCTCGATGTCGGCCTTGGCGACGGTCGCTCCGGTTGCGATGTCGAGCATGTGAATCCGATACACAACGGGACAGGCCGGCGTAGCGGCCTCTGCCGCCGGACAATCCGGCTCGGCAACTTTGGCGACGACGTACATCCTGCCCTTGTCGCGGTCGATCGCAGGCGTGCTGGCGATACCGATGAACGGCCGGATATTGTATTGGCCTAACAGCGCTCCGCCATCTTTGGGAATGCGGTCGTATCGCATCGGCGCACCCAGGGAGACGCTCCACAGCGGCGCAGCGTCCCGCCCATCGGCGTCATAAGCGTAGACCCGATTTTGCATCGTAGCGATGTACACGACATTATGCGTGCCCTTGCCCGGTATCTCGATCCCCGCCACCACCAACGGCTGTGCGTAAATCTGGCCTTGAACTACCAGCGAGAAGAGTCTGCCAAACCCCTGCGCCCTGAGCGTCGTTGGCGAAAGACTGGTTTCGTCGAGAACCGCCCCGGTGCGCCCCGGATCGTTGTGGTGAGTCAGTACGTCGGCCGCAAAAGTGAGAGAACAACACGCCAGTAAGAATAGAATCAGGACCCGCATCCGCGTAGCTTACCACTTACGAGTTCCAGACCCGCCTGTGATAGACTCACTGCCGCCATGTCCCTCAGACTCTTTCTGCTTGCCTCCGCCCTTGCGCTGGCCGCCGCCGCGCAGCCTTCGGCCGAGATCTCGAACGGCTCCATCCGCGCCAAGCTCTTTCTGCCCGATGCCGACAACGGCTACTATCGCGCCACGCGATTCGACTGGTCGGGTGTCATCCCCAGCCTCGAGTGGAAGGGCCACAACTACTTCGGCCAGTGGTTCGAGCGCTACGATCCCAAACTCCACGACGCCATCCAGGGGCCGGTCGAAGAGTTCCTCACCAACGATGCTGGTCTCGGTTACGCCGAAGCCAAGCCCGGCGAGAGCTTCGTCAAGATCGGCGTGGGTGCGCTGCGCAAGCCGGAGGAGCCGCGCTTCGGCCAGTTCCACACTTACGAAATCGTCAACCCCGGTAAGTGGACGGTCAACCGCGCGCCCGACTCCATCGAGTTCATCCAGGAGTTGACGGACACGTCCGGCTACGCCTACCTCTACCGCAAAACCGTCCGCCTCACGAAAGACCGCCCGGAGCTCGTCCTCGAGCACACCCTCAAGAACACCGGCAAGAAGACCATCGAGACCAGCGTCTACGAACACAACTTCTACATGTTGGACGGCCAGCCGGCGGGTCCCGACATCGCGGTCAAATTCCCCTTCGAGCTCCGTGCCCTAGCCGATTTGAAGGGTCTCGCCGAAGTCAGCGGCAAAGATCTGGTCTACGTGCGCGAACTGCAGAAAGGCCAGACCGTCTACACCGGTTTGGAAGGCTACGGCGGCGCCCCTGCCGATTACGATATCCGCGTCGAGAACCGCAAGACCGGCGCCGGTGTGCGCCAGCGGGGCGACCGGCCGCTGTCGAAACTCGTCTTGTGGTCCATCCGATCCACCGTCTGCCCGGAGGCGTTCGTCAGCATGCGCATCGAGCCCGGACAGGAATCGCGCTGGCGCATCGCTTACGAATTCTACGAGGTGCCGAAGAAGGATTGAACCCGGCGTCCTTCTTTTCGCGCCGCCAATTCGGTAGACTTTCCCCATGAGGATGCTGTTCGTGGCTGTTCTGGCGTGTGCCGCCGCGCCCTGTTTTGCGGCCGATTGGAATCCGGGGCTCGCCGCCGGATATCTCGATGGGCGCCAGAAAGAATGGTTCGCGTGGCCCGCCGCCAAGACCGTGGGCGGCCCGTGCATCTCGTGCCACACCGGCGTTACCTACATGCTGGTGCGGCCTTCGCTGCGCCGCGCGCTCGGTGAAGCCACGCCCACGTCGTACGAGACGGGCCTTCTCGACGCCGTCAAAGCCCGGGTCACGATCCACGATCCGCTGCAATTGTCGGTTGGCGGGAAAGAGCCCAAGGCCTCGCAGGCTCTGGGCGTGGAGACGATCGTCTCGACCCTGTTCCTGGCTTCGAATGATGCCGGCCGCACGACCCTGAGCGCCGACACCGAAAAAGCCTTCGAGCGTCTGTGGGCGTTGCAGCAGACCGACGGTGACTCGAAGGGCTCGTGGCACTGGAACAGTTTGAACTACGATCCGTGGGAGATGCCCGATTCGGAATTCTTCGGCGCCTCGCTGGCGGCGCTCGCCGTCGGCACCGCACCGGCCGACTATCAGTCGCGCCCGGCGATTCACGAGAACGTCGCGGCGCTGCGCCAGTACCTGCGCACTCACGAAGAAGCGCAGCCTCTGCACAACCGCCTGCTGTTCCTATGGGCGTCCACCAAATTACGCGATTCGTTGTCCGACGCCCGTCGGCGCGCCATCCTCGATGACGTGTGGAGCAAACAGCAGCCCGATGGCGGCTGGACGCTCGAAGCCCTCGGCCCGTGGAAGCAGCGCACCACGGCACCGCCTGCCAGCGGGTCGAACGCCTACGCCACTGGCCTCGTGACGCTGGTCGTGGAAAAGTCCGGCGCCGAGCGCAAGCACGCAGGATTGGTTAAAGCTCTCGATTGGCTGCGGTCGCATCAGAATCCCGAGTCCGGATTCTGGGACGCGAGCTCGATGAACAAAACATACGCGCCCGATTCCATGCAAGTGAAGTTCATGCGGGACGCGGCCACGGGATACGCCACGCTGGCGCTGCTCGAAGCCGGAAAGTAGGCCGGCATGCGCGTCGTGGGAATCTCCCTTGCGGTGGGCCTCATGCTGGCGGCGCAGCAGCCTCCCGCCACTCAGAAAGCCCCGCCGCCGCGCTATCGCAGCAAAGTGACCGTCTACGATCTGGCCGCGCGATCTTCCCGAACGGTCTACGAGGCCGACCAGACGATCGAAGCGCCCAACTGGTCACGCGATGGCAAGTTCCTGCTGCTGAATACCGGCGGCCGCTTGTACCGTCTGCCGATGAACGCGGCTGGCGAACCCACACTCGAGAAGATCGATCTGGGCGATGGCGGCTACCGTGCCAACAACGATCACGACTATTCGAAGGACGGTACGATGCTGGCGTTTTCGGCATCCAGCCCCGCCTCTCGCCAATCGCAGGTCTATCTGGCCAAGGCCGACGGATCGGGCGCGCGCTTGATGACGCCCGCCGCGCCCAGCTATTTTCATGGCTGGTCGCCCGACGGGAAATGGCTGGCTCTCGTCGGTCAGCGCGACGCCAAGTTCGAACTTTTCGGTGTGCCCGTCGCGGGCGGCGCCGAGGAGCGCCTCACCTCGAAGGGCGGCTACGACGACGGACCCGAATACACTCCCGACGGCAAATGGATCTACTTCAATTCCAACCGCGGCGGCGGATGGGACATCTGGCGCATGCCATCTGAAGGCGCCGGCACTGGCGATGCGCAGGCCGAACAGGTGACCAACGATGAGATGGAAGACTGGTTCCCGCACTTTTCGCCCAACGGCAAATGGATGCTCGTGTTCTCGTTCCCGAAGGGAACCACCAACCACAACGAGAAGATGGACGGCGTGGTTCTGCGCTTGGCTCCGGACCCCGGCAAGAAGCCCGCCGCCGCGAAATTCGATGTGCTAACGAAGTTCTTTGGCGGCCAGGGAACCATCAACGTGAATTCCTGGTCACCCGATTCGAGGAGATTTGCATATGTGGTGTATGAGGCATTGCGGTAGTACGGCCGTCCGTTCCCTCGCGGTCGCGGCGCTCTGGTGTGCGATAGGCGCTGCCGCCGACCGTGCCCGGGAGATCAAGCTCTGGACCACCGGCGCTCCAGGCTCCGAGGGCATCACCGCCGATGAAGTCTCCAAACCGTCGACCAATCCGAAGTACGCCGCCCTGCCCGCCGCCTTCACAGTCACGCACTATCCCTCGATCTACGTCTTCCTCCCGCCCAAAGAGAAAGCCACCGGCGCCGCCATGGTCGTAGCTCCCGGCGGCGGCCACACCCAGTTAGTCATCGAAAAAGAAGGCTGGGAAGTTGCCGACTGGCTGAACTCGAACGGCATCGCCGCGTTCGTACTCAAGTATCGTTTGGCGCGCGCCCCCGGCTCGAAGTACACGCTGCCCGACCAGGTTTACACGGATGCCGCACGCTCCGTCCGCCTGGTGCGGAGCCGCGCGAAGGAGTGGAACGTCGATCCGGCGCGCATCGGTTTCATCGGCTTCTCCGCCAGCGGCGAAGTTGCCGGCATGATCGAAACGAAGTTCGACGCGGGCAAGCCGGATGCCGAAGATCCCATCGAGCGCGTGAGCTCGCGTCCCGATTTCAACATCCTCGTCTATCCGTTCTACCGTCCCGGCGCCAACCGCCCGGACGCTCCGCCGCTGTTCCCCGTCCCGAAGGATGCGCCGCCCGCCTTCCTGGTCTGCGCCGACGACGATCCCTCGCACGTTGTTCCGACCGCCAAGTTCTACCTCGAGTTGCAGGCCAACCGCATTCCCGCCGAGATGCACATCTACGCCTATGGCGGCCACGGCTTCGGCCTGCGGCCCACGCAGAAAGCCGCGCCCGTCATGGCCTGGCCCGACCGGCTAAAAGAGTGGATGGCGGAGCGAAATATTTCTAAGCCGTAGTGCGCTTCTGCCAACGGTAGGCGGCTACGGAATTCTTCCAGAAGTATTTCTCCGCGATGGCCCGGCCCTTAGCGGTGAAGTACTCGCGGACCACGTTGAACACTTTCGGATACGGAGCCCACTGGTCGCTGTTCGGCCAATCGCTGCCGTAGATCACGCGGTCCTCGCCGAAGATGCCGAATATTTCGTCCAGCCGCGCGCGGTAAAACTCCAGGTTCTCCGGCACGCGCCCGTCCACGCGCCGCAGCACCTGCGAGATCTTGACGTACACCTGCGGCCGCTTCTCGAATTCGCGCAGATCGCGCGGCGGATTCAACTGCGGCAAGTGGTCCACCACCACGCGCAGATCGGGCACGCGATCCGTCACCCGCACCACTGCATCGAGCAGCGGCACGTTGGGGTTCGCCGTATCCAGAACCAGGCCGGCCTGCGCCACCAGTTTGAGTCCGGCGACAAATTCGGGCTTCGATAGTTCAGGGCCGAGATTGCGCCCCCACAGATTGCCATACCGGATGCCGAGAAACAGCGGGTTGTGGTGGAACCGTTCCAGTTGCTTCGGAAACTCCGGCATGCCCGGCTCGAGGTTGCCGACCGTGCCCACCAGCATCGTATCCTTCGCTGCGATGTCGAGCACCCACTGATTGTCTTCCACCCACGGACTGCACTCCACCTCGATCGCCCCGCGGATACCGAGAGGCTCGGCGATCTTGCGATACCGCGCCGGCAGCGCCGGCTGGTATAGCACGGCATTCTCCTTCGAGGGCCACGGAACGCCCTGCGGCCGCGCCGGATCGAACAGGTGAATATGCGTGTCGATGATGGGAATGGCCGTGGACTGCGCCTCGGCCGCCGCGTATGCGGCTCCGGCCGCCGTCGCCAGAAAACTTCTGCGTTGCACCCAGGTATTGTAACCCCTGCTGCGATAGAATTTGTGCACACGGAGGCTTTCCCATGGATGAGCGCACAGTTCTGCCGCGGCGTGAGTTCTTTGGAGTTCTCTCGCTCGCCGCACTCGTTTCGAAAGGTCTGTTTGCCGCCGATGAGCGTGTCGGCGACATGATCTATCGCAGGCTGGGCCGCACCAACGAACGCGTTTCCGCCATCGGCATGGGCGGCTACCACGTCGGCGTTCCCAGCGAACAGGAGGCCACCCGGCTGATCCGTTCCGCCATCGACCGCGGGATCAATTTCATGGACAACTGCTGGGATTACATGGACGGCAAATGCGAAGTCTGGATGGGCAAGGCGTTGCGCGACGGCTACCGCCAGAAGGTCTTCCTGATGACGAAGTTCGACGGCCGCACCAAAGCCGCCACCGCGCAGCAGATCGACGAGTCGCTGGGCCGCCTGCAGACGGACCACGTGGACCTGATGCAGTATCACGAGAATATCAGGATGGAAGATCCGGATCGTTTCTTCAATGATGGTGTGGTGGACGCGCTGCTCGAGGCGAAGAAGGCCGGCAAGATCCGCTATATCGGTTTCACCGGACATAAAGATCCGGTCGTGCATCTGCGCATGATCGAGGTGGCGAAGGCGCACAACTTCCACTTCGACACTGCGCAGATGCCGCTGAACATCCTGGACGCGCAGTTCCGCAGCTTTGCGCACGAAGTGGTTCCGAAACTGGTGGAGCAGGGAATCGCGGTCCTGGGGATGAAGCCGATGGCCGCTGGAGCACTGCCCCAGCGTTCTCTCGCGACCGGTGTCGAGTGCCTCCACTACGCGCTGAGCCTGCCGGCCTCGGTGGTGATCACCGGCATCACCGACCAGAAAACTCTCGACCAGGCATTCGAAGCCGCGCGCACGTTCAAGCCTCTCACCCAGAGCGAGATCTCGGCGCTGCTGGCCAAGACACGCGACGCCGCCCTCTCCGGCAAGTACGAAACCTTCAAGACAACCACGATGCAGGACGGCACCGCGCGCAATCCGAAGTGGATGGGCTAGCAGCCTGTGGTAATAGTCGCGAAAACATGTGACCTAGCGAATGTTCTGGGCGTCTATACTGCATGGCCATGGGAACCCGCAAGAAACGGGAGCGACAGGAAGATCTCTGGGTCGTCAGCAGCGAGGTCGTGGGC
>JBGPHT010000174.1:0-16184 GCA_041484525.1 Bryobacteraceae bacterium
GATCGCAAAAAGTATCCGACCGGTCTCAAGCCAGACCGGAATCTGATCTCCGCGCTCCGCCTTAAACACAGCGACGCATTACCGAAATGGAATTACACCATCGCCCCGAATCTGTGAAGTTAATTTTGAGTGGACCCTAAGCGGTTCCTGGACGGCCGCCCGCCAGTAGGCCATCGCCATGGTGGATCACGTCTCATTGCTCAAAGCGGCGGCGCTATTCACGCTCGCCGCTATCCTGCCGGCGCAGACCGCGGCGCCGAAGCCGATCCTTGGCACAGTCACGGAATTCAAGGTGGATTCGCTCGAGCTCGGAGTCCAGCCGGACAACGGTGCAGCGGTATTCCTGAAGTTCGGGCCAGCCACGCAGGTGGTGCGGATCCCGCCCGGCGAGCGCGGCTTGGAAAAGGCCACGCCCGCCAAAGTGAGCGAGATCGCTCTGGGCGATCGCGTCATGGTGTCGTTCGCGGACGGCATGGCGGAGGCGCGCCGCATTGTCCTCATCTCGTCGAGCGACATCGCCAGGCGCAACGCGGCCCAGCGTCTGGATTGGCAGAAGCGCGGCATCTCCGGCGTGGTGGCCGGGAAGAATGGCAACGAGATCGCGCTGGAGATTCGGACTTCCCAGGGGGCGCACACCGTCACGGTCGCGATTACCCGGAAGACGACGGTCCGCCGCTACGCGCCCGACTCGGTGCGGTTCGCTGACGCCATACTGAGCAGCGCCGCGGAGATCGCCACAGGCGACCAGCTAAGAACCCGCGGTGAGAAGAGCGAGGACGGAACCAAGGTGACGGCCGAGGATGTCGTGTTCGGAACGTTCCTGACCAGGCTTGGTCTGATTACGGCGGTGGATCGCGATTCGAAGCAGATCAAGATCGAGGAGCTGGAAACGAAAAGGCCGCTCACGATCAAGCTGACCACCGACACGCAATTCAAGATGATGCCGGAGGTCCGCGAGATGTTCGGCGCCATGATGACGGCGGGCGGCGGGCAGCACGGGCAGGGCAGTACTCTCGACATGGCGAAGATTCTCGGGGCGCTGCCGGCGGCCCGGATCGAGGACCTGAAGATCGGAGGGACGGTCATCGTCACCAGCACTCGAGGTGCAAAAATCGACGAGCTGAGCGCCATTATGCTTTTGGCGAACGCCGATTCTCTGATTCAAATGGCGCAGACGATGACGAAAGAGAAGGGCGCGAACCCCATGGACGCGATCAACAAAATGCACGGCGGCATGCTGGGCGGTCCGGGGGGAGTCAGCCTGCCGGCGATGATTCCGTGAAGCGGCTATCAACCACACTCGCGCTGGTCGTGTCTCTTCCCACAGCCTGGGGGCAAGTGCCGAGCCTGCGCGGCACGATCACCGATCCCTCGCATTCGCCGGTTCCAGGCGCTGTCGTGCAACTTCGCGGCCCCGCCCGCGATCTGCGCGCCAAATCCGATCACACGGGTCAGTATTCGTTTCCCTCGCTCGCGCCCGGCAAGTACCAGATTCGCGTCATTGCTAGAGGGTTTTCGGTGACGTTGAAAAAGAATGTCGCCATCGACCGCGCGACGGTCTTCGACGCACAACTGGTGATTCAGTCCGAGACGCAGGTGGTCAACGTTGACGACGAACTCGGCCGCGTCAGCGCCGAACCGGAGGCGAACGGCGGCATCGTCGTGCTGCGCGAGAGGCAGATCGCGGTCTTGTCCGACGATCCGGACGAACTTGCGTTGCAGTTGCAGGCGCTGGCTGGTCCGGCTCCGGGACCGGACGGCGGGCAGTTCTTCATCGACGGGTTCACCGGAGGCAAGCTGCCGCCGAAGTCGTCGATCCGCGAGGTGCGCATCAATTCGAACCCCTTCTCGCCCGAGTACGACCGCCCCGGATTCGCGCGCATCGAGATCTTCACCAAACCGGGTAGCGACTCCATCCGCGGCCAGGCATTCGCGCAGTACAACGGCGACTTTCTGAACTCGCGTAACCCGCTGCTCACCGCGTCCACGCGGCCGCCCTATCAGGCGCAGATCTATGGGTTCAACATCAGCGGTCCGGTGAACAAGAAGAAAGCCTCGTTCACGCTCGACATCGAGCGGCGCAAGATCGACGAAAACGCGCTCGTTTTAGCTACCACGCTCGACAGCAATCTGAACCCGGTCACGATCAGCCAGGCGGTGGCGACGCCCCAGTCGCGAACCACCATCAGCCCGCGCCTCGACTACGCCCTCAACCGGAAGAACACGCTGGTGGTCCGCTATCAGGACCTGCGGATCGGGCTGGACAATTTGGGTATCGGCGATTTCAACCTGGCATCGCGCGCATATAACGAGAAGCAGACCGAGTACACCGCGCAGGTCACTGAGACGGCGATGATCGACGCGCGGGCGATCAACGAGACGCGGTTTCAGTTTTTGCGCTCGACGCTGGATGACGCGGGCCTTGATGCTACGCCCGCGATCAACGTGCAGGGAGCGTTTTCGGGCGGCGGAGCAACCACCGGCAACTCCGGCTCGACCACTAACAATCAGGAACTGACGAACACTTCCACATACACGAAGGGGCGGCACACGATCAAGTGGGGCGGCCGTCTGCGGCACTCGAATGTGGCTGACACGTCGCGCAACAATTTCGCCGGCACGTTCACCTTCTACACCCTGGCCCAGTATCAGCGGACGCTGGCATTGCAGCAGGCCGGATACACGGGCGCGCAGATTGCGCAATTGGGCGCTGGACCCTCGCAGTTCAGCCTGAACGCCGGAACTCCCGCCGCCCGCGTCAGCCAGACCGATGCCGGCCTCTTCGGCAACGACGACTGGCGCGCGCGGCCGAACCTGACGCTCAGCTTCGGCCTGCGTTACGAGGCACAGACGAACCGTGGGGATCTGTCGAATTGGGCGCCGCGACTGGGCATCGCCTGGGGTTTGGACGGGAAGACCAACCGGCCTGCGAAAACCGTGCTACGAGCCGGCTTCGGGACCTTCTACGACCGCATCCCGCTCGCCGTGACTCTCAACAATCTTCGCTACAACGGCACGGCGCAGCAATCGCACCTGATCCTCAACCCCACTTTCTTCCCCTCAATTCCGCCGGCCGGCATCGTCACCACCAGCGTCAGGAAAACCAAAGCGCAGGCAGGGTTGGATGGGGGCCGCGACACCGGCTATCATTATTTCTAACTGGATGTGGGATTACCAGTGCCAAGGGGCTTCAAAAGGTCCAGGACGAAGAAAAGGCGAATTGCTTTGGGTGCAACACGCCTCTACATTCCGTACGTCTAAGGTACTTTATGCGTAGTAACGTTGCTAACTCGCGCTTTGCGCTCTTGACGGCTGCCCTCGTCTTCACGACTGCGGCCTTTTCTCAAACCCTGCCGAAAGGCGTGCAGAAGGTGACCGCTGTCGAGGGCATCACCGAGTACACGCTGCCTAACGGCCTTCACGTCCTGTTGTTCCCGGATGCGAGCAAGCCTAAGGTGACGGTGAATGTCACGTACCTGGTGGGCTCGCGTCACGAGGGCTACGGTGAAACCGGCATGGCCCACCTGCTCGAGCACATGCTGTTCAAGCAGACGAAATCGGGGCGGGACGTCAAGAAGGAACTGTCCGGCCATGGGGCTCAATTCAACGGCAGCACGGATTGGGACAGGACCAACTACTTCGAGACCGTCAACGCGACGGATGAGAATCTCAAGTGGGCGATCCTGCTCGAAGCCGAGCGCATGACGGGCATGCGGATCGAGAAAGCGCTTCTCGACACCGAGATGACCGTGGTGCGCAACGAATTCGAACTGGGCGAGAGCGACCCCAGCCGGATCCTGATGCAGCGGGTCATGGAGGCGGCCTACACGTTCCATGCCTACGGGCGATCGCCGATCGGGAGCCGGTCGGACATCGAGAATGTGTCGATACCGCACCTGGACGCGTTCTATCAGAAGCATTACCAGCCGGACGATGCCGTGCTGACGGTGGCGGGAAAGTTCGACGAGTCGAAGGCGCTGGCGTGGATCGCAGAGTCGTTCGGCGCTATTCCGCGCCCAACGCGCAAGCTGGAGCCGACCTATACGGTGGAGCCCACGCAGGACGGCGAACGTTCCGTCACGCTGCGCCGCGTCGGTGAGAACCAGGTGTTCGACGTTCTGTACCACGTGCCGTCCGGCTCGCACCCGGATAGTGCGGCGCTCGAGGTATTGACCTCGGTCCTGGGCGACGTGCCGTCGGGCCGGTTGTACAAGGCGCTGGTGGACAACAAGAAGGCAGTGTCCGCCAGCATGTTCTTTGCCGAGCAGCACGACCCGGGCTTCCTCATGGGTTCGATTCGATTGGGCGCCGCCCAGTCGATGGACGAAGCGCGGCAAATCGCGCTCAAGACGATCGAGGGATTGGTGGCCGAACCGCCGTCGAAGGAGGAAGTGGAGCGGTCGAAGACGCGGCTGTTGAAGAACCTGGAGCTGACACTTACCAACTCGGAAGAGGTTGGCATTTTCATCAGCGAGGCCGCCGCGGCAGGCGACTGGCGGCTCATCTTTTTGGGCCGCGACGATTTGAAGAAGGTCACCGAGCAGGACGTTCTGCGGGTTGCCAAGGCCTACCTGAAGGAATCCAATCGTACGGCCGGTACGTTCGTGCCGACCAAGAATCCGGATCGCGCCGAAATCCCGCCTCCGCCCGACGTGACCGCGATGCTCAAGGACTACAAGGGCGGTGCGTCCGTATCGCAGGGCGAGGTATTCGATCCGACGCCGGCCAACATCGAGGCGCGCGTCGTGCGGTCCAAGCTAGCCAACGGCACGAAGGTGGCGCTGCTGCAAAAGCAGACGCGCGGGGGCACGGTAATCGTCCAGATGACGCTCCGCTTCGCCGACGAGAAGGCGCTATTCGGCAAGAGCTCGGTGGCGCAGATGGCCGGATCGCTGCTGATGCGCGGGACCAGGAACAAATCGCGCCAGCAGATTCAGGATGAGATCGACCGTCTGAAAGCCCACATCAGCGTCAGCGGCAGCTTCAACAACGCCAACGCTTCGATTGAAACCACGGAAGCCAACCTGCCGGGCGCGCTGCGGCTGGTGGCGGAGATTCTGCGCGAGCCGGCTTTCCCGGAGAACGAATTCGAGCAGATTCGCCAGCAGCGGATCGCGGCCATCGAAAATAGCCGCACCGATCCACAGGCGGTGGCATTCAACGAGATGAACCGCCATCTGGCCTCGCAGTACGCGCGCGGGGATTGGCGTTACGTCTCCACGCCGGACGAGGCGATCGAGGATCTGAAGAAGGTGACGCTGGCGGACGTGCGCAGCTTCTATCAGCAGTTTTATGGGATCTCGGAGTCGGAACTGGCCATCTCGGGGCAGTTCGACAAGGCGGCGGTACAGAAGTTGGTGGGCGAGTTGTTCGGCGAGTGGAAGAGCCCGGTGGCTTACAAGCGGCCGCTGACCCCATACGCCAAGCTGCCGGCGTTGGACCGCAGACTCGAAACCCCCGACAAGCAGAATGCATTTTTCATTGCTGCTCTGAAGACGAAGCTGTCCGACGATGATCCGGATTATCCGGCCATGCTCCTGGCAGACTACATGCTCGGCGGTTCCACGGCTTCCCGCCTCTTCACTCGAATTCGGGAAAAAGAGGGATTGGGTTACACCGTTCAAAGCCAGTTGTCCGTGCCCACCAAGGATGATGGAGCGACCTTCATGGGCATCGCGATCTCCGCGCCGCAAAATGGGCCCAAGGTCGAGGCCAGCTTCAAAGACGAACTGGCGCATATTGTGAAGGACGGTTTCAAGGCGGACGAAGTCGCGAGCAGTAAGAAAGCCTGGCTGGAGGAGGAGAGTGTGGCGCGTTCGCAGGACGGGGCGCTCACTCGGACGTTGATGTTCCGCGATCGGTTCGACCGCACCTTGAAATGGGACGAGGCGCTCGAGGCGAAGGTGGCGGCGCTGACCGCCGACCAGGTGACCGAGGCATTCCGGCGGCATGTGGACCTGGCCGCCATCAGCTATGTGAAGGCGGGCGATTTCAAGAAAGCGGGCGTGAGCCAGTAGGGCGCCCGCCTACTTCTTTTGCCCCTCTGAGCGATACGCCAGGTCGATCGCGCCGGCCGGGACCGCCTTGAACGGCATTCCCTGAATGGTCTGCTTCTGCTCGACCGCCAGCCGGTCGGCCTGCTTCGCCATCCTCGAGATGTTCATGCCGACGCGCCGCATGTCCACGGCGACGTCGAAGGCGCCTATCGGATCGAACATCAAGCCAAACGCGTCGTTGGCCAGCATGGCGAAGTCGTACACCATCCGCAGTTTTTCGCCCGTGGTCATCGACTCCTTGCCGAGCTTCGCCGTGTCGAAACCCATGTAGCGCGCGAACTGGCGGGTGTAGTTGTTGGTGTAACGCCTGACGCCCGGCCCTTTGGGAGGCAGCCCCAGCGCCATATGCAGCGGCTCGATCACCAGCCGGCGCTGTTTGATCTTGCGGTCGTTCAATTCGAGCAGGATGAATCCGTCTCTGGTTTCCAGCTTCTTGATGCCCTCCGCCGTAAGCGTGAATCCGTCGAACGTTTGTCCGCGCAGCCCTTCCGCCGTTCCGAAATTCCCCAGCTTGTCCTGGCCCGCTGCCGACGCGGGCGGGGAAGTCCGGTGCTTCTTGGGGTTGTACAGCGCGACTCTGACAATACGGACGGTATCCTTTTCCATTTCGAACTTGACGTATTCGCGCGGCCTGCCGGCCTTATCCTTCGCATCCCTGAAGGGACGGTCGTAGATGACTCCGTAGAAACTGACGGGCAACTTGTGCGAGAGAAGAACATCGTTGCTTCGCCTCACGGCACGGAAGTCGTTCATCTGGGAAAAGACGAAGCCCTTGAAATTATTCAGCTCGGGCGTCAGTGGACAAAGTCCGCCGGCGGCGCGCAGTTTCTCGTTGGCCGCCTGGAACTGATATACGGCGAACGGCCGCCCCACCAGGTCGCCTTCCCAAATGACCTTTTGCAACAAGTCCACCAGCGGCTCCCGCGCGGCGGCGACCAACGATTTGCAATCCTGTTGCCGCTTGTCGAGGCTGTCCAGCATGAGCTGCGCCTGCAGCTTCCTGTCTTCCGACGCCTCGGCCGCCATGGCGCTCTGCCAAAAGGCCCGGGCCTCGCCGGTCTTGCCCTCGGCTTCGAGCAGCTCCGCCAGTTTACGCTTCGGATCCGCCAACTGCGGCGCCAATGTTTCGATCTCCCGATAGGCGGCGATGGCGCGATCGTATCGCCGGTCGTCGACATCCTGCTGCGCCCGTGCATACAGCGCGCGGACGGTTTTGCCGGCGGCCTCGGGCAATTCCTGAAGGCTCTTCAGCAGGCCGATTCTCAACAGCACGGCATCGCCATCCACAGCTTCGGGCGCCATCACGTTGTACTGCGTGAAAAGCACGATGGCCTCGTCATGCCGGCCTTCCTGTTCGGCGCATTTCGCCAGATCGAACAGCAGCGCGGGATTGCCGGCCGACGCCGGCTGCAATTGTTTGAGAGCCGCGCACAGTCCAGGCGCGGGCGCCAGGTTAGCCGGCGCGTCTTCATCGTCGTCGTCCGGCTCCTTGCCGGCCATCGCGGCAATTTGTATGTTGACCCCGCTGAGCTGCGGTTTGAATCGCTCCGCAAGGGAAGGCGAGTCGAGCCCCATCTCCATGGCCGAACGCAACTGGGCGGCGCGCTCCTGTTGGGCGCCATCGTGCAACGATGCCGCATATCCGTCGAGCAGGACCACCGCCGCGGAGTGTTCCCCCCGCTGGTATTTCGTCAACGCGAGATCGTAAGCGGCGGTCGGGTTTCCCGGCTGCATTCCCAGGACCGACTCGAGCAGCTCGTTCGCCTGCGCGAAATCCTTCGCCTGATAAGCGCGCCCGGCTGTGGTCAGCAGCGTCTTGACTTTTGCGGCGACGAGATCATTGACCCGCTTGAGACCGTCTTCCGCCGATTTGTCGGCAGCGTTCCCTTCGGCCTGCAGGTAGTAGCTTCTGGCTTCGAGCAGTTTCCCCTGCTTCTCCGCCGTTTGCGCCAGTTTCGCAAGTCTCTTGGCCTCCGCTTTGCTGGCCTTCCTTGGATCTGTATCCGCCCCGGCCGCGGACGCGAACAGCAGAAACACAATTGCCCAAATGCCCCGTCGCAGTCTAGTCGTATGATCCCCCGGTCGCCAGTTAGCGCGCCCAATTGTACCGTACGCTAAATCTCAAACACTACGCTCAGGCACGTCACCGCGCCTTCGGCTTTCATGAACTCCGAGACATCCACCGGGCGAACGTCCCAGCCCAGGTGCTCGATAATGCTGCGCGTTTGCGGGAAGCACTCGGGCATGATCACGGTGCGGCCGATCGTCAGGACATCGGCAGCCCACGGTTCGGCGGCGGGCACGTCCACCACCGTCATGCCTCGAAACGGCTCGGCGTCGACCCATGCGCGGTTGATCAGGACGGTCTCCTCCCCCAGCGAACACACGCCCGATTTCAGGTGCAGGCAGCCGTGGACCGGCACCGGCTGCACACGATAGCCGAAGGGCTCGAGTTCGATGCTCAACTGCGCGATGCCGGCCGCGTTGGTCCGCTCGGATTGGCCTACGAAAATGGTCTTCCCCATCCACAGCACGTCGCCGCCGTCGAGCGTCGCGGGCTCGCGCATCCATCGCAGGGGGCGGTACGGCTCGATCGCGCGCGCCAGGCTGGCCGCTTCACCGCGGCGCGATTCGGCGCCGGGGCGCGTCATGACGGCCGCTTCGTCCACCACCACCACCGGGTCTTCGACGAACACGGCATCTGGGTAAGCGGCCTCGGCGGGCAGCTCGATGACGCGCAATCCCAGGTCGCGGAGGCAATCCTGGTAGCGGCGATGCTGTTCGACGGCGCGGGCGGCGTCGATCTCTTCGCGGTCCAGATACGCCAGCTCGCAGCGATTGATGGCCGGACTGACATCGCGAACAATCGCGATCCACATATTGCATGTTGTACCGCGTTTGTGGCACACTTCCCCTAAGGCATTTATGGGTGAACGATACGGCCTGCGCGGCGACCTGGTCCAGGGCACGCTCGACATGCTGGTTCTCAAAGCTCTGACGCAGGGCGCGATGCACGGCTACGCCATCGCCGAATTCATTCAGCAGACTTCGGACGAAGTGCTCCGTGTGGAAGAGGGGGCGCTCTATCCGGCGCTGCACCGCCTGGAGCTGCGCGGCCTGCTGAGCGCCGAGTGGGGCCTTTCGGAGAATAATCGCCGGGCGAAATACTATCGTCTGACGGCCGCCGGGCGGAAGCATCTAGCCGAGGAGACGTCGAGCTGGAGCCGTCTTTCCGCGGCGGTATCACGGGTGATGCAGACGGCCTGAGGGGCGGTCATGAGTTTTGAGTGGGTGCATGCGGTTCGACTTCGGGCGCGCGCGCTACTCCATCGGCGGCGCCTCGAGCGGGATCTCGAAGACGAGCTTCAGTTTCATCTCGCGGAGCGCGCCGGCCGTGCCCGCAGTGCCGGTCTGCCGGTCGCTACGGCCGATTTGGAAGCGCGCCGGCATTTCGGCAATCCGACTTACTTCAAGGAGACCTGTCGCGATATGTGGACCATCCGCTGGATCGAAATGCTGTCTCAAGATTTGCGGTTCGCCGCGCGCACGCTGCGCAAGAGCCCGGGTTTTACGCTGGTCGCCGCGCTCACGCTGGCACTCGGAATCGGCGCCAACACCGCGATTTTCAGCGTGGTGGATGCGGTCATCCTGCGCCCGCTCCCGTATCCCGATCCACACCGCTTGGTGGAACTGTGGGGCAACGTCAAGCGCGCGAAGGTGGAGCGGCGCGGCGCATCCTACCCGGATTACGCCGACTGGCGCAGCCAGAGCCAATCCTTCGCCTCCATGGCCGCGTTCGATAACGGCAACTTCACACTCACCGGCGTGGAAGAGCCGGAGCGGATTCAAGGCGAGTTTGCGGGCGCCGCGTACTTCTCGCTGCTCGGCGTTTCACCGGTCCTGGGCCGCACCTTCCGCGCGGAAGAAGACCTGGTGGCGCAGCGCGATGCCGTGGTGATCCTGAGCGATGGATTGTGGAAGCGGCGGTTCGGCGGCGATCCGGGAATCCTCGGCCGCTCCATGCGGTTGGGCGATCGCGAATATTCCGCGATCGGTGTCATGCCGCCATGGTTCCGCGGCGTCACCGACCAGGCGGAACTCTGGGTGCCGTTCGTGATGTCGAACTCGGCGCAGGGCCTGGCGCAGCGCGGCAGTCGCGGCTTCGCGGCACTGGCACGGCTCAAGCCCGGCGTTTCGCTGGCGCAGGCGCAATCCGAGATGGACGGAATCTCCCGGCGCCTGGAGAAGGCTTACCTCGACACTAACGAGGGCCGCGCGGTGGAATTGAGCCCGCTCGAAACCGAGATCTTCGGCGATCTGCGCAAGCCGCTGCTGGTGCTGCTGGGGGCGGTCGGATTCGTCCTCATGATCGCGTGCACCAACGTGGCCAACCTGCTGCTGGCGCGATCGGAAGCTCGGCAGCGCGAGATCGCCATGCGCATTGCGCTCGGGGCAGGCCGCGGCCGCGTGCTGCATCAGCTCACCACCGAGAGTTTTCTGCTGGTGTTCGCCGGCGCCGCCGCCGGCCTCATGCTGGCGCAATGGGGCGTGAAAGCCCTGATGGCGGCCAGTCCGGTGACGTTCCCGAGTTACATCCATCCGGCCCTCGATCCGCGCGTAGCGGCATTCATGATCGTGATTTCGGCGGTTGCCGCGCTGGTGCTGGGAATCGCGCCCGCCATCCACGTGCGCTCCGGGAATCTCTACGACTCCTTCAAGCAGGCGTCGAGTCATGCCGCCGATAGCCGCAGTGGCAGCCGATTCCGCGGCGTGCTGGTGGTAGCCGAAGTGGCGGTGGCGATGCTGCTCCTGGTGGGCGCGGGACTGCTCATCCGCAGCCTTCAGGAACTGGCCGCGATCCGCCCCGGATACGATCCGGCGCACGTGTTGACCCTGCGGGTGGTTCTGCCGCGCATCGCGCCGCCGACGGCGGCCGCGGGATCGTCACCGGCGGCGTCGGCTGTAAGATCGTCATCGCCGGCCACTGGATCGGCAGCCGCATCCGCCACGAGATCGTCGCCGGTCGCGCGGTCGTCATCGTCGGCGTCTCCGGCCGTGGGATCGTCACCCGCGGCGACGCCCCCTCCGGCAGCCGACGCCCGGACCGTGATCGCGGCCAGCGAAGTAGTGCGGCGGATGGCGCAGATTCCCTCCGTGGAATCCGCCGCCGCTGCTTCCGACATCCCGCTCGGTGGATCGAACGCCATCTTCTATGCCGCCGAAGGCCAGCCTCCGGTGAACGCACAGAACCGGCCGCGCGCCTACATCCACCGCGCCAGCCCGGAGTTCTTCCGGACGCTGCACATCCGGTTCACCGCCGGCCGGCCCTTCACCGAACAGGAACTGGCCTCCAACGCGCAAGTCGCTATCGTGACCGAAAACCTGGTGAAGCGCTTCTGGGCGGGGCAAGACCCCATCGGCAAGCGCATCAAGGGCGGCCCCGCGGATTCCCAGGACCCCTGGATTTCGATCGTCGGCGTCGTCAACGAGATGAAGTACCGCGGGCTGCCCAACAATCCCACTGCCGATCCCGATATCTTTCTGCCGTTCACCGACCGCGCGCGCACATTTTCGCTGCTGATGCGGACCCCGCTCGATCCGGCTTCGCTCGCGCCCTCGGTTCGCAAAGTGCTGCGCGATGCGGACCCGACGACGATCGTCTTCGGCGTCTCCACCCTCACCGAACTGGCGTCGCGCGAGACCGCGCAGTCGCGCTTCACCGGGTGGCTGATGGGAATCTTCGCAGGGACGGCCCTGCTGCTGGCCATGATCGGGATCTACGGCGTCATGTCGTACACCGTCTCCCGGCGCACGCAGGAAATCGGCATCCGCATGGCGTTGGGCGCCTCGCGATCCGACGTCCTGGGACTGGTCGTGAGCCGCGGCATGTGGCTGATCGCCGCCGGCCTAGCGGCCGGGATCGCCGCCGCCCGGGCGCTCACCACCCTCATGGGGAGCATGTTGTACGGCGTAACAGCAACGGATCTGGTCACCTTCGCAGCCGCGGCCGCGGCATTGGCGGCGGTGGCATTCGTCGCCTGCGTAGTGCCGGCGGCCCGCGCCATGCGGATTCATCCGGCGATTGCGCTGCGGAACGAATGAGGCATCCAGGTCTAGTACTGCCAGCGTTCCGGTTGTATCGCTAAACTAAGCTGATTTCTGCCACCAGGGGCTGGACTCGGAAAGCCACCGGTGTCACAATGTGAAACATGCCGGACACGGTAGTCCTAATCGCAAACGGGGATCTCCGTTTGTCTGCCAACCAGAGGTGCTGGTCTGCGCAAGCGCGCGCCGAAGAAGCCGTCATGAACGCCATCCGCCGCGAAGGCCGTGACGCCCGCCGCGGCCACCAGTGCGATCCGGTAAAAGGCCACGGCTTCATCGACAGCCAGAAGCACGGCATGGAGGTCTTCCGCACCATTCCGCCCGAAGCACCGCTGGTGGTGGTGGAGGCGGTCTGGCAGTACAGCCATCATATTCTGCACGGCCTCTACACCCATCGCGGCCCCATCCTGACGGTCGCCAACTGGAGCGGCGAGTGGCCGGGACTGGTCGGCCTGCTCAACTTGAATGCGTCGCTCACCAAGGCAGGTATTGCTTTCAGCACGCTGTGGAGCGAAGATTTCACGGATGAATTCTTCCTGAGCGGTCTGCGCAAATGGCTCGCCGGTCAGGCTGTCGAGCACGATATCAGCCACGTCCGCCCGCTCCGCCCGTCCAAGCTGCCGGCGCAGGCGGTCGAAACCGGCGCACGCCTGGCGGCCGAACTGCGCCGCGATAAGGCCATCCTGGGCGTGTTCGACGAGGGCTGCATGGGGATGTACAACGCCATCATCCCCGACGAGCTGCTGCACCCCACCGGAGTCTTCAAGGAGCGGCTGAGCCAGTCCGCGCTCTACGCCGAAATGTGCCTGGTGACTGACGACGAAGGCCGCGCCGTCCGGCAGTGGCTGGACCGCAAAGGCATGCGCTTCGTCACCGGGCCCAACCCGGAGACGGATCTCACCGACGACCAGGTGCTGGGCCAGTGCAAGATGTACATCGCGGCGCTGCGCATCGCGGACGATTTCGGCTGCGACAGCATCGGGATTCAATATCAGCAGGGTCTCAAGGATCTGGCGCCCGCATCCGACCTGGCCGAAGGTCTGCTGAACAACACGGATCGCCCGCCGGTAACTGCGCGCGGCAATGGCCGGGTGCTGTATGACGGCCGTCCTCTGCCGCACTTCAACGAAGTCGACGAATGCGCCGGTCTGGATGCGCTGGTCACCAACCGCGTCTGGACGGAGCTGGGCTACGAGCCCGAGACCACGCTGCACGACGTGCGCTACGGCGAGCCTTACCGGGTGAATGGCCACGACGAGTTCGTCTGGGTGTTTGAGATTTCGGGCGCCGTGCCGCCGGCCCACCTGATCGGCGGATACGCCGGCGCCGTGAGCGAGCGCCAGCCGGCCATGTATTTCCGCCTGGGCGGTGGAAGCTTGAAAGGCATCAGCAAACCCGGCGAGATCGTGTGGAGCCGCGTGTTCGTGGACGGCGGCAAGTTGAAGGTGGATATCGGCCGCGCGCGCGCCATCGAATTGCCGCGCGAAGAAACCGAGCGTCGCTGGCGCATCACCACGCCGCAGTGGCCGATCATGCACACCGTGCTCTACGGCATCACGCGCGACCAGTTGATGGCGCGCCACAAGTCCAACCACGTGCAGGTCGCCTATGCGCCCGATGCTCCGTCCGCGAATCTGGCGCTCGCAACCAAGGCCGCGATGTTCCGCGAGATGGGCCTGGAAGTTTCCGTCTGCGGCACCGAGCACGGCCTCTAACTGTTGCCGCCCAGGAATTCCACTACCCGCGGGCCCATATACTCCAGCATATTCAAGAGCTCGTGGTCTGAATCCAGCACCTCCAGCTTCACGTTGGGATGCTTTGCCGCGAATGCCTCCGAGTAGCACGGACGGATCACGTCGTCGTGCGCACCGTGGAAAATCAGACCAGACTGGCTAAAATCCGGCTCGTCTTCGTACTGGCGCGCGTCCTCGAGCAACTGATAGCTGAGTTGCATCGCGCGCTTTTCGCCGTAGTGGAACACTTCCATAGTTCCCGTGCGTCGCCATCGTTCGACCTGTTCGGCGCCCAGATACTCCTCCCAGCGGCGCGCGAATCCAAGACCGGGAGCGAGCAGCACCACGCGTTCGACCTCCGGGTGCCGCGCAGCGTAGAGCGCCGCCAGGTAGCCGCCCATGCTCGAGCCCACCAGCGAGACGGGCTGCCCCGCCGCGCGCTCGATCTCGCGAAGTTGGCCGGTGATGGTGAGGTGCTCGAAATCGCCGGCCGCGAGGTCGGGAACGTCCACGTGCGCGCCCGCGGCCTCCAGACGGTCGCGAAAGTACCGGGCCTTGTTCGATCCGGGACCCGACGCGAAGCCGTGCAGGTATAAGATGCGCGGCGTCATTTCTTAATGGGGGCGGCAGCCGGCGGCGGGTCGGGAAGATCGGTGAATTTGATTTCCGTGTCGGCGGTGAACAGCTTGAAGGGATCGTAGCGGTAGAGATTCTCTGTGAGCAGGCTGCCGTCGATCACGTGGCGATGCACCACCGATGCCGGGGTCAGGAATCCGTGGTTCGACATCATGTAGTCGACAGTGGCTTCGTCGCGGATCCTGTGGTTCTGCTCGAGGCGCTCCGCCACAGCCTGCACCCGCAGCGGCAGGCCGTCGGATTTCCGCACCCAGAGCGTGCCCTGCAACGCCTGGCGCAGAGCTTGACGGCCGGCGAACACCAGCGCGCCTTCGGCGTTGGTGGTCTGCTTCCAGACGAAGATGGTGGCGATGTCGGCGCCCATCTGGCTCTCGCCCATGGGTTGGATTTGCATGCCCTGCATGCCGCGCTTGGTGAAGGCGAGGAGAATCAGGCCGTAATCGGTCGCAACGTCGACCAGGCCGTGCCTGGCGAAGTCTTCCAGCATGCGCTTGCGCGCGCGGTCGTCGGCCGAATGTACCCCGAGCGAGAGAGCGTGGCGCGCGGCTTCGGGCGACTGCACTTTCTTTCCATCCACCGAGACCACCTGGCGGAACTCAATGAGGTCGCGCGACTGCGCCTCCTTCAGGACGCCGACGCTGTATTCGGAGACGATCTCCCGCACCTGAAGTCGCAGCTTCAGGGGTTCGAGGGCCGCCTTGCCCATGCGCGGCCGAAAACGGGAGGGCGGCATCATGGTACGCTGCTCGAGCGTCTCCTGCGTGAGGGCTTTGGGAGCATTCTGCTGCAGGACTTCGGCCTCTTCGGCAACTCGTGAAAGCAGGTTTTCGAAGGAGGGCTGCGGCGCCTCCTGGAGGGCAAGAAAAGCCGCCAGAAACGACGTAAAAGCGAGGGGCGGCATGGACCTATTGTAAGGCTCTTTTCGATTTCCGGACGCGGATCAGCGCACCGAATCGCCAGGTGAACCCCAGATTGCCTATTTAGAGTGAAATCAGAAACTATTTATTATCAGTTAGATGCATGTGCCTGTTCACTTTCGGAAGTTGTCGGCTGACATATTTCGATGTTTCCTATTGCACGATTGGTACTGACTCTGCTATTCTGGTCAAGTCGCCGAATTGAGGATCTGAGGCGTTGCTCGCCCTGCGAGGCTCTTGCCATGCAGGATTGAGCATGTTATAAATAATGAAGATCCTCTGCAAGGAATGGTAACAAAACTCTGCGCGGGCCACCGCGCGGGGCGGAATACGACCTTCCTGTTTGGTTCTTTTAAAGTTTCTAAAGCTTTCCCGGCAGAATCCGCATCTACGTTTTTGGGGGTGCTATCGCCGGAACAAGTTTCGAGGCCCTCCGCGGGTTCAGATATTTCGATGTCTGAGAACGTGCGAGCAGATCTTTGACAATCTGGTTGGATGCAGTAAAGAAAAATTCGTCAGTTCTCTGAGTTTAACTGGGGCGATTGATACAACTCTACATGTTCAAATGAGAGTTTGATCCCGGCTCAGAATCAACGCTGGCGGCGCGCTTAACACATGCAAGTCGAACGAGAAAGTGGAGCAATCCATGAGTACAGTGGCGTACGGGTGAGTAACACGTGGGTAATCTACCTCTTAGTGGGGAATAACCCTGGGAAACCGGGGCTAATACCGCATAA
>JBGPHT010000175.1:0-16155 GCA_041484525.1 Bryobacteraceae bacterium
CGAGGACGTGGCTACAAGAACATGCGCTATCTACTACTGAAAGCAAAGCGAATGGCCGTCACCAACACCGAGTTCGTCGTCTTTCGCAAAACCGCGAAGGCTGCGTAGAATGCCACTCCTTACGAATTCCCGCGCAGAGCCGTTTTTTCAACGTCGAAGTTTGCCGATGAGACGTTGAGGGTGAACAGTTCCTTAACCCACCCGCCGCCCAATTGTGTTATGTGTTCCCGGCCACCGGATTTGTAGCTGTCCGTATGACGGCGGACTAGTTTCTTGAAGGAATCCAGAGCCGTTTGTTCTTCGGACGGCTGCGCTTGAGAATACAGCGGGGCTAGTGCCAGACCAACTAGAACCGGAAAACCTCGAACGATCATGACGACAATCTAAGCACACTACCAATCTGTTCGCCATCACGTCATCGTGAAAACGGATCTGGAGCGGGCTGTGAAGCTGCCTCAGTTGCCTCGCGACGCCTCGCTCGATCAGTACGCGGCCAGGCCTTCGGTCAGTTCGATTCGCGTGCCCTCGGGATCGACCAGGAACGCGATCTTCAATCCACCAAGTTGCGGCATTTCGCGGTACGCCATCTCAAAGGTTATGCCGTCGGCCTGCAGCTTCCGGCAGAACGCCTCGAGGTTCTTGACCTCAAAACCGATATGGTCGAGCGACCGTCCCTTGGTCGGAGCTTCCGCCTGTTTGGCCGTCCGGAAATCGACTTCGCCGCCTGGGATCATCGCGGCTTGGAAGTTGCCGCGCATCCCCGCCTTGGCGCCGAAAGTTTTCACGTACCACGCGCGCAGCTTCTCCTGATCCGGCGTGGCGATGTGAATGTGGTGCATGACGGGCGCCTGGATGGTCGCGTCCTCGGTGAACTCGACCCGTACCTTTTCCGGAAAGCTCACCGTGATTTGTTTGCCGGCCGCGTTGTCCACGGCGGATTCAGTCATCAGGCCCGCGGCCGTCAGTTTGGCCTTGATCTCCGGGTAGCTCTTCACCAGGAATCCGACATGGTTCACCATCGAACCATCGGTGCCCTCCGCCGGGGGCGTCCGCGCCTTTCCGACCACGATAAAAATGCCCGGCAGCTTGAGCATCTCGAGGGAGCCGGCGTGGGTCACCTCCGCGCCGAGGAGGCCGACCCACAGTTTCTTCTGCGCCTCCGGGTCCGCCACCATCAGATGGAGGTGGCCCATCGAGATCCCGCTCTCATTCGGCGGAGGAAGTTGGGCAAGAAGAGAAGCGGCGGAAGCCGCGAACACGAAGAGCCATCGCATGCGCGATAGAGTATCACAGCAAGCCAGGCCTATTTGAGCTTGCGATTGAAAAAGTCAATCGTCAGCGTCGCGACTTCGGGACCGATCGAATGTTCGCGGTCGGGAAAAAGCTTGATTTCGAATTCCTTGTGGAGCGCTGTGAGGCGATCGCGCAGCAGCAACGCCTCGCTCACCGGGACGTTCACGTCCTTCTCCCCATGCAGGATGAGCACCGGACATTGCAGCCGGTCCATCCGCATAATCGAAGAACGTTGGCGGATGGCATCGGCCGTCATCCCTGTCTCCGCCTGCATGTTGGCGCGGACTCCGGGCAGGGTGCTGTCGTCATACGCCCGCCGGAAATCGTAAACGCCCGCGCCAAATACGGCAGCTTTGACATCGTCCAATTCGGTCGCGAGCAGCGAGGCGGCCATTGCGCCGCGGGAGTAGCCGTAGATTCCCATCCGTTTGGGATCCACAAACGGCTCCGCTTCGAACTTTCGATAACCCGCTGTCAACACTTTGATGGTCTTCGGGCCCACGAAATCCGCCGGTCCTTCCGACTTTCCGAAACCCGGCTGCGTCACCGCCAGACACGCAAAGCCTTGGATGGCGAGGCGGGCAGCGAGCGAGATCAGGTCGCGAGCCGTGCGGTCATAACCGGGAATCATCAGGATCGCCGGGGAAGGCGTTTTCACTGGCGGCGCAAACGACAAGGCCTCGACGGCGCAGCCATCGACGGTGTAGTCGTAACGGCAGATCGTGACGCGCGAGTTGCTGAGTACGGTGCATTTTTCCTTCTCCAGGGCGCGGATGATGTTGTCCGTCGCCGACGGCTGACCGCAGGCTGCGGACACGGATAGTAGGGCTGTGCAGGTGAGAAGGAGGGTACGCGGCTGCATGGCTACGTACTAGTTTAGGCCGATTTGATTTCGGTCCAGATGCGGTCTCGCAGGCGCTGCGCGGCGGGCGGCAAGGTGTGCGGCCATTCGCCGCGGGCGAACACGTCAGGCGGCGGATAGAGAGCAGGATTGTCACGCACGGCCGCGGGCAGGAGGTCGCGCGCGGCGCCGTTGGCGGTGGCCGTCTTGGTGGATTCCACGATGGCAGCCGACACCTTGGGGCGCAGCAGGTAATCCACAAATTGATGCGCCAGGCGGGCGCGCCGGCTCTCGCGCAGCACGACGGCGCAATCGCAGTAGAGCGGAAAGCCCTCGGCCGGATAAGCGAACGCCAGGTTGGAAGCGGCATCGATCGCCTGTTGCGCGGTGGTGGACCAGAGTTGCGCGGCCAGCACGTCGCCCGAGACCAACTGGTCGCGGACTTCGGCGTTCAGGTAGGCGCGCAGCAGCGGTTTCTGGACGACGGCCTCGCGCTCGGCGCGCAGCAGGTCGCTCGGATCGGTCGAACTGAACGGCAATCCCAGCTTCTTCAGACACGCGCCGAGCATGTCTTCCGGATCGTCCAACATAGTCATGCGGCCCTTCAAGCGCGGATCCCAGAGGTCGTCCCACCGCGTGGGCGGCGGCTGCAGGCTCCGGTTATAGACGATGCCGGTGCCGTTCCACATATAAGGTACGCCCCATTCGAGCGCCGCATCCCAGACGGGTGCACGGAAACGCGCGTCGAGATTGGCGAGGCCGGGGAGCCACTCGTGCTGCAGCGGCGCGAGCAGTCCATAGGCGTGCATCGGCTCGATGCGGTTGTGCGTGGGAAAAACCACGTCCCAGCCGGAATTGCCGGTGAGGACTTTGGCGAGCATCTCTTCATTGCTTTCGTAGGTGGCGTAGCGGACGCGGACGCCGAATTCGGCCTCGAAGCCGGGCACCGTCCCGGGTGCGACGTAAGTCGACCAGTTGTACACGTTGAGCCGCGGGCGAGTGTCGCGCGTGCATCCCGCCAAGCCCGCCATGCTCATGAAAAATACGCGACGGTTCATGTGGCGCGCACCCGCTCGGAGATCAGAATGAGGACGCCGAAGACTAGCGTGATGAGCGCCGAGATGGCGTTGATCACGGGACTGGCGCCGCGGCGCGCCATGGCGTAGATGACCATGGGTAGCGTTTCGGAATCCACGCCGGCGACCATGCTGGTGATGACGTAATCGTCGAAAGAAACGGTGAGCGCGAGCAGCGCGGCCGCCAGGATACCGGGCAGCAGCGCGGGGAGCGTGACATAGAAAAACGCCTGCCACTCGTTGGCGCCGAGATCCATGGCGGCCTCTTCGAGCGCGGGGCTGACGGTGCGCAGTCGCGCAGAAACCACGATCACTACGAAGGAGATGGAGAACGCGACGTGCGCCAGAATCACGGTGTAGAGACCGAGTTGCCAATGAAACCAGCGGAACGTCCATTGGAAGAGCGCGAGCAGCGAGACGCCGGTGACGATTTCGGGCGTAACCAGCGAAAGGTAGAGCGCGCCGGTGAGGGTGCGCGAGCCGCGTTTCCACAGCCCGTAGGCGCAGAGCGTGCCGATGACGGTCGAGAGCGCCGTCGCCCAGACCGCGATGATGATGCTGTTCCAGGTGCCTTCCACGATCTGCGGATCGCGGAAAATGGCGCGATACCATTCGAGCGAGAAGTGCTCCCACACGGTGAAGCGCGACGAATTGAAGCTGAAGACGGCCAGCGTCAAAAGCGGCAGGTGCAGAAACGCGTAGAACGCCACCGCATACGCCGCCAGCCAGCGCTTCATGCCAGCGGCTCGCTTTCGCACCGCAGCAATGCCCACAAAAGGACTGTCACCAACGCCATCAAGAGAATGGAAACGGCCGATCCGAACGGCCAGTCGCGCGCGCTGGTGAATTGATTCTGCACCAGGTTTCCGACCAGCACGGTGCGCCCGCCGCCAAGCAGATCGGGCGTGAGGTACGCCCCCAGGCAGGGGATGAAGACGAGTATCGAACCGGCCACGATACCGGGCTTCGACAGCGGCACAATGACGTGGAACACCGTGGTAATGGGGCGCGCGCCCAGGTCGGCGGCGGCTTCGACCAGCGCCGGATCGAGGCGTTCGAGTGTTGCGTAGATGGGCAGCACCATGAACGGCAGATAGCCGTACACGAGGCCAAGGAGGACCGCGCCGTTGTTGTAAAGCAGCGGGAGCGGGCTATGGATGAGGCCGGTTGCCTGGAGCGCCGTGTTGATGAGGCCGGTATCGCGCAGCAGAAAAATCCAAGCGTAGGTTCGCACCAGGAAACTGGTCCAGAACGGGAGCATCACCAGTTGCAGGTACAGGTTCTTGTAGCGGACGGCGCGCGAGATGAACAGCGCCGCGGGAAATGCGAAGACCAGGCACAGCGCGGTGGAGGTGAGCGCCATCGCGAACGACCGCAGCAGGACGGTGAGGTACAGCGGATCGAACAGGCGCTGGTAACTCTCGATCGTCCATGGCGCCTCGATCCCTCCCAGGATTCCGCGGGTGAGAAAGCTGTAGCCGAGCACGATGGCGAATGGGGCGGTGAAGAGCGCCGCCATCCACACCCATGTGGGCAGCAGGAACCAGGAACGCAGTTTCATGAGAAGCTCATCTCGTCGGTGTCGTGCCAGCAGATGTGGACGGCGTCGCCCGGTTCGAAGCCGGCGGCACTGCGCGCCACTTGCGCGACCACGTCTTCGCCGCTCGCCAGGCGCACCAGAACCTGCACGCAGTCGCCCAGAAAGATGGAGCCCGTCACTTGGCCGGGAGAGCGCTTTTCAGCGCCGCCATCCGCCGGGCGGGCGACACGGGTGGCCTCGGGGCGAATGCCGATGCCGCCGATCCAGTTGACGCTTCCCAGAAAGCCGGCGACAAACGGCGACTGCGGGCGCAGGTAGACATCTTCGGGCGAGCCGACCTGTTCGATGCGGCCCTCGTTCATTACGGCGAGTTGGTCGGACATCGAGAGGGCTTCCTCCTGGTCGTGCGTGACCAGCAGGAAGGTGATGCCGGCGCGCCGCTGCATGGCCTTGAGTTCGACCCGCATCTGCTTGCGAAGTTTGGGATCGAGCGCCGCCAGCGGTTCGTCGAGCAGCAGCACGTCCGGTTGCAGCACCAGGGATCGGGCCAGTGCCACGCGCTGCTTTTCACCGCCCGAAAGTTGCGCCGGCTTGCGCGTCTCCTTACCCGTGAGGCTGACGAATTCGAGGACTTCGCGGACGCGCCGGTCCACATCGCCGATGCCGTGGCGCTTCAGGCCGAACTCGATGTTCTCGCGCGCCGTGAGGTGCGGGAACAGCGCGTAGCTTTGAAAAACGGTGCTGACGTTGCGCTCGTACGGCTTGCGATCGTTCACGATTTCGCCGTTGAGCAGGACGTCGCCCTGGGTGGGCTGCTCGAAGCCGGCAATCAGGCGGAGGGTGGTCGTCTTGCCGCAGCCGGACGGCCCCAGCAACGAAAAAAAACTGCCCTGTGGAATCGAGAGCGAGATTCCGTTGACAGCCTGCTGGCCCGGGAAATGCTTCACCAGCTTGCGCAACTCCAAAATGGGACCCATTGAATACTAGAGATAGTAGCGCAGGCGCGCCCCCCAATTCACGAGAAAGGAGGCCCCCACACATGCCCAACGGCCGTCCGAACATGCCGTGCGAAGAGCAGACCAATGCTGAAGCGTCCGAACCTCCGTCTCTGAACGCCCAGTTGCGCTGACGCCATCCATCGCGCCCGCGCGCTCATCCACGATTCACGCTGTGTTCCCAATACGGCGACGAACGCTCGCGCATCGGGGCGATGCCATGAAGGCGCACACCGAGCCAAGACATCTCCGGACCAGGCTGGCGGCATCGCCGTGGCGGATCATTCCGTACCGGCTGGTGGCCCTCTTGCCGGTGCTTGGTCCGGCTTCATCACCGCCAATGTGGACAACGATCCCGGCGGCATCCTGACGTACTCGCAAGCCGGAGCGAAGTATGGATATGCGCTGCTGTGGACTTTGATTCCGACAAAGGTGGCGCTGATCGTGGTGCAGGAGATGGCGGCCCGCATGGGCGCCGTGACGGGCAAAGGCCTAAGCGATCTCATCCGCGAAGAGTTTGGACTGCGGATGACGTTTCTCACGATGCTGGTTCTGGGCCTCGCTGATTTGGGGAACATCGCGGCGGAGTTCGCGGGCCTCGCATCCGGGATGGGCATCTTCGGAGTGAGCAAGTATATTGCGGTGCCGGTCGGCGCGGCGCTTGTGTGGGGAGTGGTGGTGCGCGGTTTGTACCGACCGGTGGAAAGACTGTTGCTGGTGCTGTCACTGGTCTATTTCACGTATCCGGTTTCGGCCATTCTCGCCCATCCCGAGTGGCGGCAGGCCCTGCACCAGACGCTGGTTCCGCAGATCAGCAGAGATCCCGCGTTCATGGCCATGATCCTCAGCCTGATAAGCGCACGCTGAATCTGTGCCGTGTGGACGTGATCTTCGGACGCATTTTCACCGACGTGATTGCGTTCTTCATCGTAGTGGCATGCGCAGCGACCATTTTTCATTCGAACCATTGCGAGATCACCGACGTTGCCGAAGCCGCGCGCGCTGGCTCCGTTTGCCGGGCGCTTCGCCTTCGTGCTGTTCGCCGCCGGCCTGGTGAATGCGTCGCTGATGTCGGCCGCCATCCTGCCGCTCGCCACTAGGTACAACCGGCGGCTGCGCGAGGCGCCGATTTTCTACGGCCTCTTCACCGCGCTGATCGTGTTCGGGGCGGGTTTCGTTCTGGTGCCGCGGATGCCGCTGCTCCAAGTCATCCTGATTTCACAGGCCGCGAACGGTATCCTGCTGCCGTTCGTATTGATCTTCATGCTGATACTGGTAAACTCGCCGCGGCTGATGGGCGAGGACCGGAATGGATTCTGGGGAAACACGATCGCCGTCTCGACCAGCGCGGCGATGATCGGGCTGACGATCGCGCTGGCGTGGACCACGCTTCGGTAGAATCCAATGTTGAGGAGAGAATCTGTTATGGCAAATGACGCCGCTTCGCCGGCGCTGATCGTTGACACACTCACGGCACACCAGCGCTCCGCGGCGCTGCAGACGGCCATCGAACTCGACGTGTTTCGCGCGGTCGGCGAAGGGCCGGGCGATGTATCGTCGCTGGCACGGCACTGCTCGGCCTCCGAACGCGGCACGCGTATTCTATGCGACTTCCTGGTGATCATGGGGCTGCTCAATAAGGAGGATGGCCGCTACCGGCACACGCCGACAAGTGCGGCGTTCCTGGATCCGAACTCGCCGGCATGCATGGCGTCGATCTCGCGTTTTATGGGACTGCCGGCCATGCACGAGACTTTCATGCGGCTGACCGAAATCGTGCGCAGCGGACGAACCACGTTGCCGGGCGCAGGCTCCGTGGAGCCGGACAACCCCATATGGGTGGAGTTCGCGCACAGCATGGCGCCCATGATGGCGCCGATGGCCGGGCCGCTCGGGGGTATCGCGCTCGATGGTCTCTCGGGGCCGGTGCGCGTGCTCGACATCGCCGCGGGTCACGGTCTGTTCGGAATCGCGGTCGCACGGCAGAACCCGCAGGCCCGCATCGTGGCGGTCGACTGGGCGGCGGTGCTCGAAGTCGCGAAGGGCAACGCGCGCAAGGCCGGCGTGGAGGATCGATACGAGATTCTGCCCGGCAGCGCGTTCGACGTGGACTACGGCGGCCCGTACGACATCGTGCTGCTGACGAATTTCCTGCACCATTTCGATAAGCCGACGTGCGTCGGGCTGCTGAAGAAAGTGCGCGCGTCTCTCAAGACGGGAGGCCGGGTCGCGGCGCTCGAATTCGTGCCGAATGAGGACCGCGTATCGCCCCCGACGGCCGCCGCTTTCAGTCTCGTGATGCTGGCGAGCACGGCAGCCGGTGACGCATACACGTTGAGCGAACTGGAGACGATGTACGGCGCAGCCGGCTTCGACCACGTGACAGCACACGCCGTTCCGACGGGCCCGCACACGGTAGTGATGGGGCAGGCCGTCTAAGACGGCGTTGTAATACTGTTCAGCGCCTGCCTGCCTCACCCCGGCTGTTATACTACGGCTGGCATGGAGATGGCGGGCAGAACGATTTCCCACTACCTCCTCGGCGACCGGATCGGCCAAGGCGGAATGGGCGTTGTCTATGAAGCCGAAGACACGCGCCTGGGCCGTAAAGTCGCGCTGAAATTCCTTCCCGTCGAACTGGCGGCCGATCCGCAGTTTCTGGAGCGATTTCGCCGTGAGGCGCGGGCCGCCTCCGCGCTCAACCATCCGCACATCTGCACCATTCACGATATCGGTGAATCGGACGGGCAGCAGTTCATCGTCATGGAACTGCTGGAAGGCTCGACGCTCCGCCACAAGATCAACGCCAAGCCAATGCCGCTCGAGGAAGTGCTCGAGGTAGGTATCCAGATCGCGGATGCGCTTACGGTAGCGCACGCCGCCGGCATCGTCCATCGCGATATCAAACCGGGGAACATTTTCGTGAGCCAGCGAACCGGGCAGCCGGTGTTTGCCAAGATGCTGGATTTCGGCTTGGCGAAGCTGCGGCCCCGGGCGGCGGCCCACTCCATGGCGCAGACGGAGGCGATGGACGAGGACATCACCAGCCCCGGAACCGCCCTCGGCACCGTCGCGTATATGTCGCCCGAGCAGGCGCGCGGTCTGGACGTCGACGCACGCTCCGATCTGTTCTCCTTCGGCGTGGTGCTGTATGAAATGGCGACCGGCGTTTCGCCTTTCTCGGGGAATACGCAGGCGGTCACGTTCGAAGGAATTCTGCACAAGATGCCGGCGCCTCCGTCGCGTCTGAATCCCGAGGCTCCCGTCGAGTTCGACCGCATCGTGGCCAGGACTCTCGAAAAAGATCGCGATACGCGATACCAGACCGCGTCCGATCTGCGCGCCGATCTGAAGCGGCTGCGGCGGGACATGGGGTCGGGCTCGGTGATTTCGAGCGCCCAAAGTGAGGCGGCGAAGGGTAGGCCGTGGAAGAAGTATGCGGCCGGAGCCGCGGTCCTGCTGGCGGCGGCGTTCGGCGGAATCTGGTTCACGCGGTCCCACCAGCCGGTGCCATCGCCTTCGACCGAGTGGCAGCAGTTGACGAACTACACGGATTCGGCGGTACAACCTGCGCTTTCGCCGGACGGACGCATGCTGACATTCCTGCGCGGCCAGGGCACATTCTCTACGCTGTCGGATGTCTACGTCAAACTCCTGCCGGCCGGAGAGCCGGTCCAATTGACACATGACGGGTCCAACAAAATGAGTCCCGTCTTTTCGGCCGACGGCTCCCGCATCGCGTGGAGCACCGCCTTTCCCTGGGACACGTGGGTGGTGCCGGTGTTGGGCGGCGAAGCGCGGCGCATGCTGGCGAACGCATCCGGGTTGCGATGGATCGGCCCCGACCGCCTGCTGTTTTCCGAGGTCAAAGCCGGAGTCCACATGGCCATCGTAACGTCGCAGGAGAGCCGCACCGGACAGCGCGATGTGTACGTGCCACCGCACCAGCGCGGCATGGCGCACCGGTCCGCGATTTCGCCGGATGGAAAGTCGGTGCTCATCGTCGAGATGGACAATTCCGGCTGGCGGCCGTGCCGCCTGGCGCCATTCGACGGCAGCAGTCCGGGACGGCAGGTGGGACCCCTGAACGGCGTTTGCACGGAAGCGGCCTGGTCGCCAGACGGGAAGTGGATGTACTTCACCTCGGATACAACGGGGCGCGCCCATATCTGGCGGCAGCCGACGGATGGCGGCGAGCCGGAACAGGTGACTAACGGTCCGAGCAAGGAAGAGGGAATCGCGATGGCGCCCGACGGACGATCCTTCATCACATCGGTGGGCGAAGAGCAGGGTGAGCTATGGTTTCACGATGCCACCGGAGATCGCAGGGTTTCTTCGCAAGGCTTCGCGGCCAATCCTCTGGTGTCATCCGACGGCAAACGCATTTTTTACGTCCTGAAGATGGGCGAGAACAACACGCGGATCGGCTTTGTGAGCGGGGAACTGTGGGTGGCGGACGTCGAGTCGGGGCGCAACGAACGGCTGCTGCCGGGAATCATCGTCAACGGTTTCGACATATCCGCGGATGCCAAGAAGGTAGTGTACTCGGTGGCGGTCCCGGAGCAGAAAACCGAAATCTGGCTGGCATCGACGGATGGCCGCACTCCTCCACGGCGCCTTTCGGCCGGCACCGACCAGTTCCCGCGTTTCCACCCGGCGGGCGACATCTACTTCGTGGCAGTGGAAGGCGACGCCAATTACTTGTACCGCATGAAGCAGGACGGAAGCGGCCGGCAGAAGGTCTCCGGCCGTCCGATCCTGGCGCTGGTTCAGGTTTCGCGCGACGGCAAGTGGGCCAGTGTCTGGGGAACATCGGCCAACGAGGAAATGCCTAGCGGAGCGATGTTGGTTCCGTTGGACGGTGGAGAGTCCTTCATGCTCTGCGGCCGCTGCGTTGTGGAGTGGCCGGCGGATGGCAAGGCGCTGTATGTGGCGCCGCGCCAGATGGTCGAGGACACCGGCCGGACCTTCGTGATCCCTTTCCACGATGCGGCGCTGCCGGCGTTGCGCTCCACGATCGAATCTGCTAGCGCCCGGAACGTGCCGCCGGGTGTACGAACGATCGAGCATGCGATGGTGGCGCCGGGCCCCGATCCGTCTATATATGCGTTCCTGCGAATCATCGGGCATCGGAATCTGTATCGAGTTCCGGTGCCATGAGGACACCGTTGTACCGGTCCACCTGAAGCCGGATACCGCCGGCGTTACCTCAGTTGAATCGTTCGAGGCCTTTCGCCTTCCACACGGTGTTCGACTCCGGCCGCAACAGGTACTTGATAAACGCCAGCGCCTCGTCGCGATGCATCGCTCTGGCCGAAACCGCCGTGGACATGTCGATCCAGGCCCCGAGTTCGCGCGGCAGGGGGGCAACCAGCTCGATCTGCTTGTAAGGAAGAATCTCGCAGATCGCCTGAATGGCCATGTCGCCTTCTCCGCGCACCAACGCCTGCCCGCCTTCCCCTTGCGTGCTGACCGGGCTGTTCACGCCGGCGAACTCAGCGCGCTTGATCACCTTGTCCTCGATCGTTCTCGCCACCATGCTGCCGCCGGCCGGATTCGACCGCATCACCGCCTTCGCGCCGCGCAGCACGGCGGCTAGTTTTTCGACCGTCGAGATGTCGGGATGGGGCGCACCCATACGCACCGCGAGGCCCATTTCCGAGCGGCCAAGCGGCGCGAAACTGCCCGCCACCACACCGCCGTCGAGCGACAGCGTGCTCATCAGTTCGAAGGGCAGCATGATCGCATCCGCCGGCGGATTGGCAGTCTTGACGGCATTGACGATGCCGCCCATGCCGACGGAGGTCACGGCGACCTTCTTGCCCGTCTCCTTCGTGTAAGCCGCGGCCAGGTCCAACAAGCCGGCGTTATAGACGACGCCAGGGGCCATCACGCGAATATCCGCGGCCGCATACCGGGTCGCAGCCTCCTGAGCTTCCGGCGACTGCGCACCTCGTCCCTGGCCGCGAGCCGGCGCTTGAGCGGCGATGAACACGGGTATCAGCAACGCAACAGCGAGAGCGGACACCGAAATGCTGCGCATGGCATTATCGTTTATACATCATCCGCCGGCTCTAGGCGCCTATTCCCAGGGGCGGTCTTTTACAAAAGCCAGATGATCGAGCAGGGGCTCGCCGGTCCGGAAGTATTTCTTGTACGCCGCAATCCAGTCGCGGGCTAGATCGCGCTGCGCCGTGGTGAGATCCAGTTCGCCGCCGCAGACCAGCGAGCGAAGGCGGTCCTCCAGAGCATCCTTGACGCGCGCGTTCCACACCCCCGTCGAATAGGGCTGCGGCCACAGATTGCGAGGGTCGGCAGATCCGCCGAGCGCCGGCGGGATCAGGTAGTCCACTTCGTAAGATCGCGGGCGCGGGTCGCGAATTCCGTACTGGCTGAAGACCCCACGTGCGACGGCGAGGCTAATCGCGGGGCGGTCGTCATGTTCCGGAGCGGCACATACAGCCGCACGATCGAGAGGCAGGACGGCGCCCGGGGTCCAGGCTTGGTTAGGCGCGAATTCGGTTTCGGTACGGGGCGCGTTGCGGGAAGGCAGCCAGCCTAGGAGACCGCCGAATGCGACCAACAGGACCGCCGCTCCCGCCCATGCCAGCCGCGGTTGCGGACGCAGGAATTGCAACCGTTGATACCACTGTTGAGGATGGGACGTCCGCGCCGCTTCCGCCAGGCGTGCTCGCAGCAATGCTTGTGAGCCATCGATGGGCGGGACGCGGTCGTCGAGTTTCCGGTAGTGCACCCGCACGTAGTCAGCGATGGTGCGCTCCAGTTCGGCCTTGCGGGTCCGGCATGTCCAACAGTGAGCCAGATGGTCGCGGATGCTGGCGGCCCGCCGCGCCGAAGTCTCGCCGTCGGCTTCGAGCAGAAGCTCCCGATCGGCAATGTGACTGTCGTGTGGCTGCATTCGATTACCGTTCATGCACGCGGCTCAGCTTGCCGAGCGATTGCTCGAGTGAGCGGGCGACCGCTCCCAGCGACATGCCGAGAATCTCCGCAATCTCGCGATAGCGGAAACCCTCGGCGCGCAGCGAAAGGCAGGCTCGATCCGGTTCCGGCAAAGCGCCAATCACCGCCGACAGTCGTTGCTGTGCCTGGTTGCTTTGCGCCTGCTGCTCCGGGTCGGGCTCGGGGTCGGGTTGTTGCCCGGCCACGCGATCGTCCGGCTGCATCGGCCGCAGGCTGTCGCGCTGGCGGAGCTTCAACGCTTGATTGTGGCCTACACGGAAGATCCAGCCACGCAAATTGTGGCGCGGCTTTTCGCTTTTCAGATGTTGGAACAAGGCGAGGAAAACTTCCTGGATGATCTCCTCGCCATCGGGTGTCGTCAGGCCGAGCGACAGGAGATAGCGGAACAGTGGATTCCGGAATTGCTCGAAAAGGCCGGCAACTTCCTCTTCGAGCGCCGAGAACCGGGCGCTGCGCTCGCGAGCGCTGCCGTGCAGCAACCCGGGTGACGCGAACGCGTCTGCCTGTGGAATCCGCATCCTCAAAACTCAACTGTACACCGTCCTGCCGGCCATCAGAATTGGAACCGCATTCCGCCCCACGCAGCCCGCGGCGCGCCCGGTGCATAGAATGTCGCATGCACCACAGGGAACTCGCCGCCGACTGCCGGAAGCGGACGCGCGATGAATGTGCCATCGGCGGCGAACCCGGTGGCGCCGAGCTGTGCGGCGGTGTAGTAAGTGCGATCGAACAGGTTGTTGATCTCGGCGAATAACTGGAGATGCCGCTGCACCTGGTAGCGCGCTCCGAGGTTGACCGTGGCGTAGCCGGGAGCAGTTCCGGGCCCGAGATAGTAAACGCCATCGGCCTGATGCAGGTTATTCTCGTTGCCGCGCGCGTACGAATTGGAGAAAGCTGACAAGCCGAGATCCACGGCGAACTTCTTAGTGGCCTGCACGTCGGCGAAGGCCTTGAACATATGTTGCGGGATCAGTGGAATATGCGCGCCCGGCTGGATCTGGATGGTGCCATCGAGTCCCTTCGCCGCGGCGTCGCTGGTGCTGTTGCTCGAGCCGTCAACCGTCTCCGGGCTTTGATAAGTGGCGTCGAGAAAGGTGTAGCCGCCGCCCAGCGTGACGCGCCCGATGCGGCCGTTGACGTCCGCTTCGAGACCCTGCCGGCGCGTCCTGCCGAAGTTCTTGAAGTAACCGAAGCCGGTCTGATTGGACGCCACGAAGAGAATGTCGTTCCGGTTCTCCGCGCGGAACCAACCGGCGCTCCAGTTCCATCGCGTCTCATGGCCGCCGCGCACACCGGCTTCGACGGTCCGGGTCACGACCTGCTTGAGTGGCGGGTCGCCGGCCATCGCGTTGGGCAGCTTGCAGGGCTGGCTGGGATCGGCGCAGCCCAGTTCGATGGAAGTAGGCGCGCGGCTGCCTTCGCTGTATCCCAGATACAGATTCCAGGCTGCGGTGGGACTGTAGGTGATGCCGGCCGCGGGGTTGAATCGATCGAACACATGGTTGCCGGTGAGCGAGCCGTCGCCGGTTGCTAGGATGCGGTCGCGGTTATCGATGGAGGTCCGGTTGTAGCGTCCGGAGAGCGTGAAATTCCACGTATTGCCGACCGCGAGCGTATCGGTCGCGTAGACGCTCCCGGTACGGATGAGCCCATGCAGATCGACGCGCGTATCGAAGGGAACGCCGTCCACGGCGCCGCCGTTCACGCCGTCGCCGAACGCGTTGACACCCGTGACACTGCGGTCGGAATTGAGATAGCCGAGTTGCGTGGACTGCTGGAAGTCCACGCTGCTGCCGTCCCAGGCGGCGCCGGCTGTGAACTGGTTGTGGCGGCTGCCGGGTGAAGTGAGCCAGGTTGCCTGCCCGGACAGCCCGTAGTTGTGCTGCTCCGCGTGGCTGCGATTCAGAAGGCCGTTGCACTTGTCTCCCGGATCGTCCCTCAACAGGACTTGGCCGATACAACGCCAGTACGGGAACGGCGTGTTGGCGGCGGTGGCGCCGCTCGCCGGGACGCCGGTGTAGCCTGCGGCCGCGAGCGCCGTGCGTTCAGCGGCGCTCGGCTGGTAGACCGGCTGGTCGAGCGAATTGTCGTTGAGGTCGCCGTTCAAAGTGTTGGTGCGGATGTAGCGGTAATAGGCGTTGCCTGAAAAAGTCAGTGTGTTGGTGGCGCTGTGGCGCGCGCTGAAATTGAGAAACGGGGAGCGGTTGGCGGTGTTGTCGGGCTTGGTGTAGACGCTCGCATAGTCCTGTGCCAGGAACCGCTGCTCCTGCACGCCATTGCCGATCAGCGAGTTGTTGGCATAGGCCAGGCTGAGCCCGAACGCCGTCTTGCCCTGCTGCCATCCGAGCCTGCCAAACAACTGGCGGACATCCGAAGGCGAGCTCTCGCGCCAGCCATCTTCGAAGAGAAAATTGGCCGCGAGATACCAGTTCAGCCCGATGCTGTTGTTTGCCCCACCGTGCTCGAACTCGACCGCCTTACGTCCGAAACTGCCGCCGCTCAGTTGGAGCTCCGTGCCCGGCTTACTGCGGCCGTCCTTGGTCTGGACGGAGAGCGCGCCGCCCAGCGTGTTCAGCCCGAACAGAGGATTCGATCCCGGCATCAGCGCCGTCTCGGCGATGGCGATGCGCGGGATCAGGTCCCAACTCACCACGTCGCCAAACGGCTGGTTGATGCGCACTCCATCCATGTAGACCGAAAGGCCCTGCGGCGTCCCGAGCAGCGGAGAGGCGGTGTAGCCGCGATAATTCACGTCCGGCTGGAACGGGTTGCCCTGCACTTCGTTCACGTGCACGCCGTTGAGGCGCCGGTTCAGCAGATCGGAAAGGTCGAGTGCACCGCTGTCGTCGATATCGCGTGCGATCACGGTCTGCACCGGAGCCGCGATTTCGCGCAGCGAGAGATCGCCTCCAGGAAGCGGTGTGGACCCGACCACGTCCACCTTATAAGAAGATGCGGCCAGCGCCATAGTAATGGTACGCGCGATGGGTGTCTCCGACTGGACGTCGATCACCAGGGACTGGGTGGCGAATCCAGTCTTCGCAACCTCCAGCCGATAGCGGCCGTAGGGCAAGCTCCCCAGCGTGTATGCCCCTTGCGCGTCCGTCTGAAAGCTGCGCTCTACACCTGCCGCAACGCCTACCAGTTTTCCCGAGGCTTCGACTGCGGCGCCCGAAGGGTCTTTGACCTCCAGCCGGATCTCGCCCGCCGGACGCTGGCCGTGCAACATGACGGGGCCCAGGAGCAATGCCGCCAGCCACACGCCTTTGTCAAAAACATGCACACTCCAACCTGGATTATGCACGGAACGCAACTCGGCGCAGCGGTAGCGTGACCGGCGGCGCGGCTGCCGAGCGGCTGGACTGAATCTGCTCTGATCGTCCCTTTAGTAAGTCAGCGAACGCCTACGTTCCCCATTTCCCGGGGGTC
>JBGPHT010000176.1:0-16093 GCA_041484525.1 Bryobacteraceae bacterium
CGATCTGAACTTGCGCACCTTCTTGCCAGGTTTCCAAACGTTCACTCGGCGCGAAATGAGTTGCGCTGCGTCGTGCTCAACTCTTCCACTTCGTTGAAGAGTGCTTGGCGTTGCTCCCTCAGGTCGGCGAGCTCCTGAATATCGCCGGAGGGGTCGGCGCGGGTTTCGAGGTCGTGGATGCGATTTCTCGCCCACGGTGGAAGGTGGTTGATCTTCTCCACAAGAAGGGCTCGTGCCATGGGAAAGGTCCCATCGCCAAATCGTACCGCGTGGCGAATGTGCGCACGAGCCAAGTCATGAAGACGATGAGGAGGGCAAGCCGGGGAACCGCCGTGAAACGCATGTTGAATCGCGAGGATCTGAACAGCTACAAAATCGACTACAGGCGAATTAGCTGGAGCTAAGCAAACTACTTCCAAGTAATTGAAAGTACTGGTCGGGGCGGCCAGATTCGAACTGGCGACCCCCTGCGCCCAAGGCAGCTGTCGGCACAACTTGAAGATGCCTTATTTTCAATTGCTTAAGCTTCAATGAGATGGCGTCGGCCTATTGAAACTTGTTGAGCCCTGTTGAGCTTGGACGCGTTGAGCAGCTACAAAATCATCTACACTTCTTCCTAAACCTTTAGGACATGACCTCGAGTTTTTCTTCAGAATCGCGGCTCCGATCCGAACGCTGGCGCCGCGATTCGTCTGGTCCGGCGAGTAGCCGGGACTCGACACCCATCCCAACCAAGCTCTTTTCCGAGTCGGGCCGTCAGCCGACCGAAGCCGCACTAGTCAAATTTCCCCCCAACCGGACTTCTGGTGCGCATGAATCCACATCCACGATTCGGGAGTTTCCGGCAACTTGCCCCTCCGCGGAATCGGCGGAGCCTAGCCGACTTGCGGGGACTAATCCGAGTCGAGCTGAACTCATGCCGGCAAGCGTTCTACGTTGCCAATTTCTCCTCGATATCGGCCCGCAAGAAGACACACGTGTTCAGGATGTCAAGAAAGTGCTTTATTGATAATTCCACGGGCTGGCCAAGCGCGAATTCGATTTCGAAGTCTTCGGCCCCCATCATCAATGCCGCGTTTTCTGGGCCGGGCGTTCCGATTTGCGCCGGTGTCTCCTCATCGCCTCGTTTGAAAAACAACTTTACCCTTCGCCCTAGAATTATCATTTTGTCCTTCTGCGGGTTGTTGCAGAAGCGCTTAACAACAATGCCGCCCGAATGCTCCAAAACAATTTCGTGCATTGTTGAACGTCGCGATTTTGTCTTGGAGTATGAGCTGTTCAGAACACAGACTGTTCACTCTGTCGATAAGATTGGGGTAAGAAAGAGAACGCAGACTATGACTGAGTGCTCTTTCACGCGCATCGATATCTACGGTCGAACCGGCTCGATCACTGGAGAAACCGCTTTGCGCCTGGCCCGCTACTTCGGCACGACGCCGCAATACTGGATCGACCTGGAAGCCCGATATGACCTCGACACGGCGCGAGACGAGTGGGAAGTCAAGGTAAAATCCGAAGTACGCCCCAGATCCGAGGCCGCATGAAGACCGCGCCCGCTTACTCTGCTCCATGATGAACCCCAGCGGCGTGGTGGCGGCGCGGAAACTCTGCTACTTTTTAGTCCATGAAACCACGGGCAGCGGGCGCGGCGAAGACTTCCGCGGAAGACCCGCGGCTTGTCCGGCTCACGAAGATTTGTCTCGCGTTGCCCGAAGCCGCGCGGGAGTGCCACGGGGACCATGCAGCCTTCCTGGTCCGGAAGAAGAACTTCGCCTACTACCTTCACGACCATCACGGCGACGGCATCGTGGCCGTTACGGCCAAGGTATTGCCCGGCGACAACCAGGCGCTGGCGGCTGCCAACCCTGCCCGCTTCTACCTGCCCGCGTACATTGCGTCCAAGGGCTGGGTGGCACTGCGCCTGGATCGCGGAAAGGTCGATTGGGAAGAAGTGGCCGAACTGGTGGGCGGCAGCTATCGGCTGATCGCACCCAAGCGGCTGGCCGCACTCGTCTGAATTTCACGCCCGGTCGCGATCCTCGACGGTTGCGCGGACGAGGTCGACCAGTTCTGCTGCCACTGTATCCGGAAGCTGGTCGTGCGTCAGGCTCTCGCAAAGGGCAGTGAGATCGAGAGCTCGCGCGAGTTGCCGCCAGTCCTGCGGCAACGTGCCTCCAGCATGTAAATAGCCGGCGGAGAAATGCGGTTCGGCCAGAGGGTGCGAGGCGCGCTCGTAGCGTAGAAAGTTGCCCAGGTCGTTCAAGGGAGATCCGGAAACGGCGAACTCCCAGTCGAGGACCGCGGCCACGCGCCACCGCCCGGAGATGCATCGCACCAGCAGATTGCGACGATTGAAGTCGCCGTGGACCAGGTGCGCTTCGTGGTCGAGAATGCCGAGCTCGGGCGCACGAGACCACATCCAAGCGTGGGTGCGATCGCGCAATTCCGCGGGCACGCGCCATTCGAGGTTGGGCGACGCGAGGCAGAGATCGACAAAGCGCGGCGCGGCGTTATTGCCTTCGATCAGTGGCGCGGTGACGGCTGGTCCCGGACCCAGCCAGCCGGGCTTCGGGAAGGTGACGCGGCCAATCGCCGCCAGCGTCTCTCCGGCGGAGTATGCCGCCTGCGCGGCCGCGTCCATGTCGCCGCTGCGTTTCAGATCGCGGAAGCTGATGCCTTCGACGAAGCGCATCAGGACAAACGGCGGCAGATCATCCAGGCCGCCGGGCTCCGCCCGAATCACCTCCGGCACAGGAACCGAGCCGCCGGCAAGGCGAAGCAGATCGACCTCCTTCCGGCATAGCGAGGGATCGTGTTCGTAGATGCGGAGGACGACCGGCTCGGCTGTCGAGTCGAGCTGGAGCTTGAAATTCGCATTCCGCAGACCGTCAGTGAGGGGCTGGATTTCGATTACGCGGCAGCCGGGAAATGCGATGTGAACCATCCGTTCGATGACTGGCGCGGACAAGGCGCGGTGCGGATCCAACCGAATCCAGCGGGCTTCATGGGGAACGCCGGGGGGCATACCGTCGGGAGCGCGCCGTCACCTCACCCAATGATGGCACGTCCTACCGCGACCCGAACGCTGCCACGACGTCGATCACGATTCCGGTGCGCGGCGCGTAGATCACAACCGAACCGTCAATGAATCCGCGCCGGTACTCGGCGGGCACGGGAACCAGTTGCCGCTCCACCACCACCGGCAGCGGCTGAATCCTGCGTTCCCATCCCGGCGGCAGGTGTCCCGAACGCTTGTACTTCTTCTGCAGCCCAGGCGGCAAATCATGCGGCCGCGAGGCATAATACTGGCCGATCAGCCGGACATCGTGGGGCTCGAAATAGCAGTTCGCGGCGTGATGATCGCGATCGCGGTCATCGTCATCATGGTCCCAGTGTTTCTTGAAGTGATCGTCGTTTTCGTGCCAGTGTTTGGCGAAAACCGGCCCGCTCCCGAGCATTGCAGTGAGGATCACGTAGATTAGTGGCTTCATCCTGGCCTCCGGCCGCGAGTGTAATAGCAAACCGATTGCCAAAGTGTATCCAACGTTACCAATGGCTTTTAGGTCTCTCAGGTCGCGTGAGACGAGTGCTTCTTACCGTGTAAGAACCCCTTACTAGCGATGGATACTATCGCACTGCTAACAACCCGGCTTGACGTCCGTCCCATCGATAGTCGATACTATCGACAAACGAGGGAAGATGTCGAAAACACCCGAGGCCGACTTCCTGCCGGGCACGCTCGAGATGCTCATTCTGAAAACGCTCAGCCGCGGTCCCAACCACGGATGGGGAATCGCGCAGCACATCCAGCAGGTATCGGAAGACGCGCTCAAGATCGGCGAAGGGTCGCTCTATCCGGCGCTGCAGCGCCTGCTATTGCACGAATTCGCGGAAGCGGAGTGGGGGACGACCGAGAACAACCGGCGGGCGCGTTATTACCGGATCACGCCGGCGGGAAAGAAAAAGCTGGCGGAGGAAAAGCGCAGCTTCGAATTCCTGCTGGCCGGCATCGCGCGCGTGATGGAGGGCTAGGATGCGCCTCTGGAGAAAGCTTCGGCAATGGATGGGGCGACGACGGTTCGAGGCGGACCTCGCGGAGGAAGTCCGCATCCATCGCGAGATGGAGGCGGAGTACCGACGCACCGGCGGCGAGGGGAGGCACTTCGGCAGCACCGCCCTGGCGCTCGAAGAGAGCCGCGAGGCGTGGGGATTCGGCTGGCTCGACTCGCTCGCTCAAGACCTGCGCTACGCGTGGCGCGGATTCCGCAAAGCGCCCGCCTTCGCGCTTACCGTGGTGGGCACCATCGGGCTGGGCCTCGGACTCAACACCACGCTCTTCACTGTGTTCAACACCTACATGCTGCAGACCATCGCGGTACACGATCCGTACAGTCTCTATGAGGTCTGGTGGGAATCCAAGGACGGCACCTATCGCGCGACGTGGCCGCAGTTCGAAGAGTTGCGGCGCCAGAACGCGGTTCCGGCGGACATGGCGGCCCACGATTTCCTGTTTGCCTCCGTGGACGGCCGGTTTGGGCTCGGGGAACTCGTCTCCGGCAATTACTTTCCGATGCTCGGGCCGGGCGCATCGCTGGGCCGGACGATCGAGCCCGCGGATGCATCGGCGCCGGGAACCGGCAGCGTCATGGTGTTGTCGCAGTCGGCGTGGAAGAACTGGTACGGCAGCGATCCGAACATTCTGGGGAGAAAGCTCTGGTTGCGGGGACAGCCGTTCGAGGTAATCGGCGTGGCCGGCTCTGGATTCGCGGGCGTCGGGGACGTGGTGTTGGATTTCTGGATTCCGATCACGATGCACGCGCGGGTGAACGGCGGCGAGAGCATTTTCGGACCGGCGCATCCTGCGAGGCTGCGAGTGCTGGCGCGATTGAAACCGGGAGCGACGCCGGAGGCGGTCCGCGCGTCGGTGCTGGCGTGGGCCAAGGGAAATACGGCTGACTTGCCGGCAGAGCGCCGCGCATTAAGCGCGCAGATCGTATCGCGGGCTACGGCGATTGCGATTTCGCCGCAGCTCCTGGCGGCCTTTTCGCCCATCTTCGTAGCCTTCGGGCTGGTGCTGGCGATCTCCTGCGCCAACGTGTCGAACATGATGCTGGCGCGCGCCCTCTCGCGGCAACGGGAAATGGGTATCCGCGTTTCGCTCGGCGCCGGCCGGTCGCGGCTGGTGCGGCAACTGTTGACGGAGAGCGTCGTGCTGGCGCTCCCCGCCGCATTGGCAGGTTTCGCGATCTCCCAAGCCACCCTACGGTTCGCCACGTGGCTGCTGTTGGCGACCGTGCCGCCGGCCGTCGGCAAGCTGATTCGGATCCCTCCACTCGAAGCCGACTGGCGCGTCTTCGCCTTCATCCTGCTGGCGTCGGCCGCCGCCACGGTGCTGTTCGGCCTGGTGCCGGCGCTGCAGACCACGCGATCGAATCTCGTCGAGGCCAATCGCGGCGATTTCTCGAGCGACCACCGGCCGTCCCGTCTGCGCAACTTCCTGGTGGCCGCCCAGGTGACGGTCTGCGTCCTGTTGATGATCTATTCGGGAATCATGCTGCGCAGCGAGCAGCGGGTCACCTCGCGGGATGTCCGCATGCGAACGTCGGGCGTGTTCGATCTCACGATGTCGGCCCAACACCGGACGAAGGCGGCCGACCGTTTGCGGCAGGCGCCGGGCGTGGAAGAAGTGGCCGGTGCGTGGCGCGCTCCGCTCTTCAACTCGCTGCCGCAGATTGCGGTGGTGCCTTCCGGATCGAAGGCCGAGGTAGTGGCGGGCTACAACTTCGTGTCGCCCGAGTATTTTTCCGTACTGCGGATTCCTCTGCTGCGTGGGCGCGCGTTCTCCGCGGATGAAGCGAAAGCAGGCGCGCCGCTGGCGGTCATCAGCGAAGCTACCGCGCGCCGCTTCTGGCCGGGGAAGGACGCGCTCGGCGAGACCATCGCGATCCCCGCGAAGCGGCAGGGCGACCCCCGTTCCGGCCGGCTTCCGGCGTTTGCGTCGGCGCGCGTGATCGGCATTGCGCGCGATGCCATTAGCGGATTCATCGGCTCGGGGATCGACCCGTCCTGTCTGTACTTTCCCACCGTGGCGGGCGCACCCGGCAACGAATCGCTGCTGGTCAGCGTGACCGGGGGAAAGGAGGCCGGGCGGCGCGCTATCGACTCGGCACTGGACCAACTCGGAGTGGGCATCGCGGACCAGATCAATCCTCTGGATGAAGTGCTGGCTACGATGATCTATCCGTTCCGCGTGGCCTTCTGGATTGCGGGTTTTCTGGGCGGGCTGGCGCTGCTGCTGACAGTTTCGGGAATCTATGGAGTGCTCTCGTACCTGGTCAGTCAGCGCACCAAGGAGATCGGAATCCGGATGGCGCTGGGTGCGAGCGAGGCGGCAGTGGTGCGGATGGTGGTGGCGCAATCGATGCGGCTGGTGGCGTTGGGAGCGGCGACGGGCGCGGGACTCGCGCTCCTCGTGGCGCCGGTATTTGCCAACCTTGTGGAAGCGCTCAAGCCCTACGACGCGTCGGCCTACGTGTGGGCGGTGCTGCTGGTGATGGCGGCGGCGCTGGGCGCTACTTACCGGCCGGCGCGAACGGCGGTAGCAGTGGACCCGGTCTCGGCGCTGCGCAGCGATTGAGGGGAAAAACCAAGGGGCCGCTGGTTGTCCGGCGGCCCCTACAATTTCCAAAGAAGAAACAGCATGCCGGCAGCGAATCCAGCCCCGGCATTATATTCCTGGTTCCTTAGATAAAGCGACCACTGAAAAGGATTCGGACTTTTTTGCGAATCTGGCTCGTCCTGCCGGCGCCCGCGCGGCCAACGCTCATCTTGCTCGCGTTCGCCTTGCCGGTGCTGGCCCGGCCGGGGAGCCGCTGGCGCCCAGGGCGTCAGGCGCGGAACCAGTGCCGGCACCGCGTCGGCATAGGCGGCGTAGCCGGGAAACAATTGGCGAAGATGCTGTTCTTCGTTCTGAATCACCGGCAGGTAGACGAACAGGAAGACCGCCGCGAAGAGCACGGCCAGCGCCGGATTCCGTCCGGCGATGACCAGGCCCGCGGCCACCAGCAGGGTGCCGAGATAGAGCGGATTGCGCGTGTAAGCGAATGGACCGCCCGTGGCCAGGTTCTGATTCTTCGCGAGACAGCCGGCGGCCCAAGCGCGCAACGCAAGGCCGGCGACCGATACCGGCAGCCCGAGGGCCAGCGAACCGGGCGTGGGGTGGGATAGCCAGGCGAACACGGCGACGATCAGGAATCCGCTGGGGACACGCAGCTTCGCGACGGCATCGGCGTAGGGCTTCGGAAAAACCAGCATCAGACGCAAGCGCCGGCGGGGCGGCGGTGGGCGCCGAGCATCGCGCGGAGAGCTTCGAACACTTCGTCGGGAGAGATCTGCTGCATGCTGGGGTCGATGGCCGGGCCCCGTTTGTACGTGGTGGCGGCCGTCCCACTGCGCAGCACGCGGAGCGAATCGCCGTAGGGGCCATTGCGCGCGGGATCGGTAGGGCCGAAGAGCGCGACGCCAGGTTTGCCGATGGCGGCGGCGAGGTGCATCGGGCCGCTATCCACACCCAGCACGGCGGCGGCGCGGCGCGTGGCGTGGATGAGGCCGGAGAGTCCGGAGGTATGCGGCACGGCTTCGTGGATGTGCGTGAACGACGCGCCGGGCGGGCCGTTCAGCACCAGAGCAATGTTGAGCTCGTGCCGCAATCGCGCGGCGACCGAGCGGTAATGCTCGACGGGCCACTGCTTGGAGCGCCATCCGGCGTAGGGCGACGCGAGAACGAAATCGCCTGGCGGCAACTCACCTTCCGGACGGCCGGCGGGAATCGGAAACCTCAGCAGTGTACCGGCGGCGCCGGCGGCGGCGGCGAGGTCCAGGTTCCTCTCCACCACGTGAGCCGAATCGCTGATCGTCTTGTTGGAATAGAAGAGAGCGGCGGTCCGCTCCCGCACCTGCGTCTGGTGGAAGCCGAAGATGCGCTCGGGCCGTGCGGCAGAGGCGACCAGCGCCGACTTGATCAGTCCCTGAAAATCGACCGCAAAGTCGTAGCGCTGGCTGCGCAGGCCGCGCCAACTTTGGATAAGTCCGGCGGGCGTTTCGCGGCGCAGCAGCGCCAGCCGGTCGACGAACGGGTTGTCTTCGAGCAGCGCCGCCCACCGCGGTTCCACCACCCAGGTGACGTGCGATCCGGCGTGGCTGGTCTTGAGAGACGCCACCGCGGGCAGGGTGTGAATGATGTCGCCCATGGCGCCGAGCCGGACCACGAGGATGCGGCTGTTAGCGGATTTGCCGGCGGTGAACATGCTCGACTAACTGCCGGGTGCGCCGTGCGTCGGCCTCTTCGAGGCGCGCGACACTCGAAGGGGCGAGGGCTGCGATGAGTGGATCCAGGTCGGCGCCATCGGCAGTTACCACGTAGTCTACCATGCGCATCGCGGCAACTAACTCGGCACGGGCCCGCTGGTTCAGGAGCTCGCCGGGCAGCGGCAAAACGGCCACCATCAAGGTGGCGGCGCCGGTGCGGCGGCGGATGGATTCGAGCTCGCGGGCGTGTTCGGCGCGGAGCACGTCGAAGTGGCCGGTGACGAGCGCGAGGGGGCGGGCCAACCCGAGAGCGAGCGCGGCAGTGGATGTCAGGATCTTGCGTCGTGTGTCCATACGGGCGCGGAGTCGAGCAGCAATCGGGCGGCGGTGGTGACGCGTTCGGTGGAGACGCGCGTCATGCAGCGATGATCGATGGGGCATTCGCGCAGCAGGCAGGGGCTGCATTCGGCGTGTTCGCGAACTACGCGTGCGAGCCGGCCGGCGGGCCCGGTGGCGGTGTCGTCGGTGGCTCCGAAGACAGCCACGGTGGGGACGCCGACGGCGGAGGCGATGTGCATCGAACCGGAATCGTTGGTGAGGAAGAGGCGGCAGGCGGCGGCGAGATCGATGAACTCGCGCAGCGTGGTTTGGCCGGCGAGATTGCGCGCGGGGACGCCGAGTTCCTGGAGGCGGCGGGTCACGACTTCGCAGAGATCGCGTTCGCCCGCGGAACCGAAGACCAGAACGGAGCCCTCGGCGCCGCGGAGACTGGCGGCACTCTCGGCGAAGCGATCGGGGAGCCACCGTTTGGCATTGCCGTAGGCGGCGCCGGGGCTGACGCCGATCGCCGGGCCGTCGATCGCGAGCGACGCCAAGTGTGCGAGACCGGCTTCGCGCGCGGCATCGACGCCATCCAGCAGGATCGGTTCGGCAGGCGGAAAGCGCTCGATCCACCCGGCGCGCCGCAACAGCTCGAGGTAGTAAAAGCGCTGGTGGCGGGGAATGTCGCCGGGCTCGGGAACGGGGATGGCGCGCGTGAGCAGCAGGCGGCGGCCGTCGCGGCTGTACCCGATGCGCTCGGGAATCTTCGCCAGCCAGACGACGAGGGCGGAGTCGAAAGAATTCGGCAGCAGGATGGCGGCATCGAAGCGCTCTTCCCGCAGGCGGGCGGCAGCTTCGCGCCGCGTTCCCGCGATCGGGATCACACGGTCGATGGAGCGTTCATTCGCGTAGAGGTCCGCCACCCAGGGGCGGGCGGCCACCGCGACGTGCGCGTGCGGGAAGACCTTGCGCACCGTGCGGATAGCGGGCAGCGACAGGACGGCATCGCCCAGCCAGTTGGTGGCGCGCACGCATACGCGCGCGATCGAGCTGGGGTTGAACGACACTGCCTTCAGGATAACCCGGCCGGAAAGCGAATCCCGGTTTGGCACGCAGCATCTATTAATAAGGATTGAAACCATGAAAAAACTGGACGGGAAAGTCGCCGTCATCACGGGGGGAACCAGCGGCATCGGTCTCGCCACGGCCCAGAAGTTCGCCGATGAGGGGGCTCGCGTGTACATCACCGGCCGCCGCCAAAGCGAGCTGGATGCGGCTGTAAAGCAGATCGGCAGCAACGCTACTGGTGTGCAGGGCGATGTCGCGAACCTCGCGGATCTGGATCGCTTGTATGCCGCGGTGAAGCAGGGAAGCGGCCGCATCGACATTCTGTTCGCGAATGCCGGCGGCGGAGAGTTCGCGCGATTGGGGGAGATCACCGAGGCCCACTTCGACAAGACGTTCGGCGCCAACGTTAAGGGGCTTCTCTTCACGGTCCAAAAGGCGCTGCCGCTGTTTCAGGATGGCGGTTCGATCATTCTGAACGCCTCGATCGTTGCGTCCAAAGGAAGCGAAGCGTTCAGCGTTTACAGTGCGACCAAGGCGGCGGTGCGTTCATTCGCGCGCTGCTGGACGCTCGACCTGAAACAGCGGAAGATCCGTGTCAACGCCATTAGTCCGGGGCCGATCGACACGCCGGGCCTTAGCGGCCTGGGGCAGACTGAGGATCAGTCCGCGCAGCTCAAGGCAAGCCTGGTGGCCACGGTACCGTTGGGACGGTTGGGCACGCCGGAAGAAATCGCCAAAGCCGCGTTATTCCTGGCGTCGGATGACAGCAGCTTCATCACCGGCATCGAACTGTTCGTGGATGGGGGCGCGGCGCAAATCTAGGAGTAGAGTTTTCCGCAATCCTGCCGATATGAAGTAGGTGAATGAGCTTGCAGGCAGCGCGGTTCCAGCCCCGCCCCCGTTCGCGACGCCGGTACGCCGGTTTTCGAATCTCGCCCCAACTCCGCTACTTGAGCTCCCTTGGTCTTCTTTGATCCCACGACTTGGACTGGTGCAGCGCTGCCTGCTTTTACTTGCGCCCTTCCATAAAGTTCCCGATTCACTCGGCCGATAGAACAGGTATGAAGAAGTACGGTGTGATAAGAAAAGCAATACTCGCCCTGCTGGTGACCGGCGCATGGTCCGCGCACGCTCAGTCCGGGCTATCGGCGACGCCGGGCACGTTGAGTTTTTCCTACCAGGTAAACAGCAGTACTTATCCTGCTGCATTGAAGGTTGCGATCACCGGACCCAGCACCCTGACGCTCAAGATTTCAACCACTCAGGACTGGCTATCCATCACGCCGGACACAGGGCACACGCCCTTGCAGTTGAGCGTAACCGTGAACCCCACGGGCATTCCTCCGGGAAGCTATGGCGCCAGCATCACGATCGACACGGTCACGGCGCCGCACAATCCAATTGCCGTGGCGGTAACTCTCTCGATCTCGAACCCTCCATCTAAGATCAATGTAACGCCCGCTACGTCGACCACTAACTATTCCGCGCCCCCACCCGGTTCCAGTTCACCCAGCTTGCTGTTCAGCTACACCACCGGCACGGGAGCGACGACACCGGCTTCATCCGAACTCGATGCATCCACCACCGGGGACATCATCCCGTTCACGGTCACGGCGGCCGGCGGTGCGAAGGGCGCCGGTGCGGGCGGAACGAGCGCGGTGTGGCTGAGGGTAAGCGACTCCCCCACGCACATCCCTACTCTGTCAACGGCGGCTTCGGCGTTTCCTGGTTCATTTGTGCCGGTATACATAACGTTGGATTTGCCGACGGTCGCGACACTCGAGCCGGGCAGCTACGCCGGCTCGATCACTTTCGTAGCCCAAAACGTCGCGAACGGCTCCGTAACCATATTCGTCAGTCTGGTGGTTTCAGCGGGCGGACCGAGCATGCGGACGACGATACCCGCCAGCGCGCCAATTTTTCCGACCACCATCATTGCCGGCCCCGTGATCGATCCGGTCATCACGATCTATGGAGACAACTTCTTTAGTACTTCGGTCGTCACCATCCAGTTGGGCGTCAATCCATCGATCACCGTCCCGGTCCAGTTGATCAGCCGCAAGATTCTTCAAGCCACGATCAAGAAGGAATACTTCTCCACGCCGATTACGGCCGGTCCCTACCCCGTGACCTGGACGCTGGCGGTAACCAATCCGGCGCCGGCGAACAATCCTACACAGGCGGCGGCCACAACCACACTGGACATCACCGACCCGGCCAAGCCGACCGTCACGTCGGTCGTCAACGCCGCCAGCTATTTGACCACGTCCACGTGGACCGGAACCATTGGGGCGAATCCGGTAGCTACTCCGCACCCGACCTCCTCCGTTTCGGCGCGCGAGATCGTTTCCATTTTCGGCCAGAACCTGGGACCCACCGGAGTCAACACTGTCACACCCGTGGCTACCCTCCCGAGCACGACCCTGGTCTATCCGAACGTCTGGACGGACGGAGTCAACACCATACAAGTGGGTTTTACGTACCTCGACGCCACGGTCTTTCCGGCGGTGACCCGGACGACGTTCGCGCCGCTCATCATGGTGTCGAACAATCAGATCAATGCGGTAGTTCCTACGGAAGTAGGCACGGCGGTTACGGTGGCCCTGCCTAACCCTACCATCACGGTTCAGGTCATCTATGGAGTCGCCCTCAGCAACCCGTTGAGCGGGTTCCCGCTCACCCTCGTGGAACAGGATCCGGGAGCCTTCACCTTTGGCGGTCTCGGCCAGGGGCAGGCGGCGGTCCTCAACTATGACAGTTCCGGCGCGGCAACGATCAATTCAACCAAGAATGCCGCACTGCGCAATACCAGCATCGCCATCTTTCTTACGGGGATGGGCGAGTTGACGGACACCTCGATATTGACCGGCCAGATTCTTCCGGCTATCGGTGGAGCCATCCCGTTACAGCTTCCGGCCACGTGCCGGGTGGATATCGACGGGCAACCCGCCGTGGTCACTTACGCGGGTACGGCGCCGGGAGCTGTGGCCGGGTTGGTGCAGGTCAACGCCATCGTTCCACAGCCGGTAAGGGCGGGACAAGCCATCACTATTACGGTTTCAATCGGGGATCAAGCCGTGTCGCGGCGCACCCAGGCAAACGTCACGCTGAGCGTCAAGTAACGCCTACTTCTGACGGGCCGCCATCTTGCGTTCGAGCGCCGCCATCAGCCGCGATTCGACGTCGGCCGGGATCGGATGGGGGTCCATCCCCTTATAAATCTTAATGGTCCTTCGCGTGGTGTCGGCGATCACCCAACAGTTGGGGCATTCCGATACATGCTGCTCGACCTTGGCCCGCAGTTCCGCGTCGAGAGACTCATCCAGGTAATCGCTCAAGTCTTTCAGAAAGTCTTTACAGGTAAGCAAACGCGTCGTCTCCCTTGCGTTTGAAGTATCGGGTCAGCTTCTCGCGCAATTGCAGCCGGGCCCGCAGTAGCCTGCTTTTCACCGCGGGTACGGAAAGCCCAAGGGCCTCGGCCGTCTCTTCGGTCGAAAGCTCGTCAATATCACGGAGCACGAACACTGAGCGATACGGCGGTTCCAGATCCTTGATCGCGGAATCCAGAATGCCGCCCAGTTCTTCGCGCGAAAAACGCTGCTCCGGGTCCTCGCCCCAAGCCGCAATCTCACGCACCAGAGTATCCTCGCCGGTGTCGATGGTCTCGTCGAGCGAGACGGATTTGTCGGTCTTGCGCCGGCGCAATTTCATGAGCGCCTGGTTGACGGCGATGCGCACCACCCAGGTATAGAACTTCGAATTCCCCTGGAACTGATCGAGGTGCTCGTAGGCCTTGAGGAATGTCTCCTGCAGCACATCCTCGGCATCTTCGCGATTTTGCGTGATGTGCTGGGCCAGGCGGAAAATCTTGCCTTCGTAGCGCCTCACCAACTCGCCGAACGCCCGCGCGTCGCCTTCGCGCGATTGTGCGACAAGCGTCGCTTCATCTATCCCGGCTTGGCTCGATACTGGCATGACCCGCACCCTCATGATAGCGCAGCCGCCTGTTCCGGCATCGCAGCCGCCGCGCGTGTTACTCTGAAATTCTCCCTATATGAGTGACATCGAGATTACCCTGCCCGACGGCAGTAAACAGTCGGTTGTGGCGGGGACCAGGCCGATCGACATCGCCAAGTCGATCAGTCCGCGGCTGGCGGATGCAGCCATCGTGGCGAAGGTGAACGACGAGTTGTACGACCTCACGCGCCCGCTCGAGAGCAACGCCGCAGTCCAGATTCTCACCGCCAAAGACCCCGAGTCGCTGCAGGTCTACCGCCACTCCACGGCGCACCTGCTGGCGGCTGCGGTGCTCGAACTGTATCCCGAGACCCAGCTCGGTATCGGCCCGCCTATCGACACCGGCTTCTACTACGATTTCGACCGCGCCACTCCTTTCACGCCGGAAGATCTCGAAAAGATCGAGAAGAAAATGTGGGAGATCCAGGCGCGCAATCTTCCGTACGACCGCATCTACACTCAGAAGGACGAAGGCCTCAAGAAATATTCCGGCGCCTGGATGAAATGCGAGCTCATCACGGAGCGCGCGGGCGAGGTGTTTTCGGAGTACACGCTGGGACCGAATTTCGTCGATTTTTGTCGCGGGCCGCACGTGCCCAACACCTCCAAGATCAAATCGTTCAAGCTGCTCTCGATCGCCGGCGCGTACTGGAAGGGCGACGAGCACAGCAAGCAGCTCCAGCGAATCTACGGCACCGCCTTCTTCACGCCCAAGGATCTCGAAGCGCATCTCAAGCAGATCGAAGAGGCCAAGAAGCGCGACCATCGCAAACTGGGCAAGGAACTGGACCTCTTCAGCATTCAGGAGCTAGCCGGGCCGGGGCTGATTTTCTTTCACCCCAAAGGCGGCATCATCCGCAAGCAGCTCGAAGACTGGATGCGCGATCAATACCTGAAGCGCGGCTACTCCCTCGTCTACACGCCGCACGTGGCGCGGTTCGATCTCTGGAAGACCTCCGGCCACGCGGGCTTTTACGCGCAGAATATGTTCTCGCGCATGGAGCTGGACGATGCCGAATACCAGCTCAAGCCGATGAACTGTCCCTTCCACATTCTGATTTATAAGGACAAGCAGCACAGCTATCGCGACCTGCCGGTGCGGCTGGGCGAGTTGGGAACGGTCTACCGGTACGAGCGCTCGGGCGTGCTCAACGGCCTGTTCCGCGTGCGCGGATTCACGCAGGACGACGCGCACATCTTCTGCACGCCGGACCAGATCGAAAACGAGATTGTCGACTGCATGCAGTTCGCGATCGACACCCTCACCACCTACGGATTCGACAAGTACGAAGCCGAGCTTTCCACCTGGGACGGCGGCGCGAGCGGCAAGTACGACGGCACCCCCGACCAGTGGCAGCTTGGCGAAAACGCGCTGCGGCGCGCCACCGAGCGCCTCAACATCAAGGCCAAAGTAATGCCCGACGAGGCGGCATTCTACGGTCCGAAGATCGACGTGAAGCTGGTGGACGCGATCGGACGTCCGTGGCAACTCTCGACGGTGCAGTTCGATTTCACGCTGCCGCGCCGTTTCGAGCTGGAATACATCGGCGAGGACGGTAAAGCGCACCAGCCTTTGATGGTCCACCGCGCACTGTACGGTTCCATCGAGCGCTTCTTCGGCATCCTGATCGAGCACTACGCCGGGGCGTTCCCGGTTTGGCTCGCGCCCGTGCAGGCGATCGTGCTGCCGATTACCGACCGGCAGACCGAGTATGCGGCGAGCATCCGGAAGCAACTGGACGAGGCGGGCATCCGCGTCACAGTGGACGACCGCAGCGAGAAGGTGAACCTCAAAATCCGTGACGCGCAGTTGCAGAAGATCCCGTACATGCTGGTGGTGGGCGACCGCGAGCAGCAGAACGGGCAGGTCGCCGTGCGCAACCGCAAGCACGCCGATCAGGGCGTGAAGACGCTGGCGGAGTTCATCCAGGAGATCCGGCAGTTGATCGACAGCAAGGCTGTGTCGGAGTAAGCTAAGCTATCGGAGCCTCGTCCAATTCTTTCAGCATGTTGCCGTAGAAACCCTGGCAGGGCGCGGCGATCGGATCACAGAATACGTGCCTGGTGTCGAGGCGTTTGGACGCGGCAATCCGTTGGACGCACGAGGCGTTTAGTCGTTTGGATTGCGCTTCAAACTGCCCCGCTTCCCGCACTAGTATATCGTTTCATTAAACAGTATCCTGACTTGCCGGAGTCAGGGCCTCGAAGTTCTTCCAGCGGTGAACCACGGGTGCGGCGCTGATTTCGGCGATTCCGAGCAAGATGCGCTGCCTGAGTTCCTCCCAGGATTGCACTCGGATATGCCGCAGGAAGGTACGCGCCATCTTGCCAAAGAGGGTTTCGACGATATTGAGCCAGGACCCATGTTTGGGCGTCAACA
>JBGPHT010000177.1:0-16009 GCA_041484525.1 Bryobacteraceae bacterium
CCTGGCTCGAGATTGTTGCTCCAGTAATCGCCGCTGTTCGGAGTCCAAAACGATGGGTAGAGCTACGCGCATTCCGTCGTCCTCCATTGTAGAGACGGCGCGTAATAGATACTCGTTACGATTTACGACGCACTACACTAGGTCGGGCATAACGGCGGCTGCGAAGAGGAGCACAACTAACGGCTTCATGGGTTCTTACTTTCCGGGCGCGCGAATGGCGATGCCCAATTCCCGCAATTGGCGCTCGGGAACGGATGACGGAGCGTCGCACATCAAGTCTGTACCGCGCGCGGTTTTGGGGAACGGGATCACGTCGCGGATCGACGTTTCACCTGCCAGGATCATTACAAGGCGATCGAGTCCCAGAGCGATTCCGCCATGCGGGGGAGCGCCGTACTCGAGCGCGTCGAGCAGGAATCCGAACTTCTGGCGCGCTTCTTCATCGCTTAGGCCGAGCGCGGCGAACACCGTCGTCTGCACGTCGCGGCGATGGATACGAATCGAGCCGGAGCCCAGCTCGGTGCCGTTCAGCACCAGGTCGTAGGATTTCGCGCGGCAATGGGCGGGGTCGCTGGTCAACTTGTCCAGGTCTTCGTCGTGCACCGAAGTGAACGGATGATGGGCGGCGTTCCAGCGGCTCTCTTCCTCATCCCACTCGAACATGGGGAAGTCGACCACCCACAGGAACTGAAAATTTTTCGGATCGAGCAGCTTGTGGCGATCGGCGAACTTCTGCGCCAGGTGCAGGCGCAACGCACCGCACGCCTGATATACGGTCTCTTCCGGACGCTGTCCCTTCGGCTGGCCGGCCCAGGCGGCCAGCACCAGCAGGTCGTTCTCGCCGGCGCCGCAGCGTTCCCGCAACTGCGCCATTGGCGCGGGATAATCGCGCTCCAGCCGCTTGGGGTCGTCGAAAACACGCAGGCCGCGCTCCTGTCCGAACGCCTTGAACTCGTCGCGCTCCTTGCGGCTGGCGGCGCCCGTGCCCGGAATCACGATGGCCACCATCGGCAGGCCGTTGGCGGCGAGGTCGGGAAGCAGGTCGCCGGCGGGGTGCATGGGCGGGATGCGGCAGTCGGGCTTATCGCTGCCGTAGCGGCGCATGGCCTCGGCATAACTGAGGCGCGGAAACGGCGCTTCGACCTTGTAGCCGGCCACCTGGCACACGCGCACGATCAGCGGCTCGATCGTTTCGAAGATGGTCTCCTGCTGCGGGAACGACATCTCGATGTCGATCTGGGTGAACTCCGGCTGGCGGTCCGCGCGCAAGTCTTCGTCGCGGAAACAGCGCACGATCTGGAAATATTTGTCGTAGCCGCCGACCATCAGGAGCTGCTTGAAGATCTGCGGCGATTGCGGCAGCGCGTAGAAACAGCCGGGCTGGACGCGGCTCGGCACCAGGTAATCGCGCGCGCCCTCGGGCGTCGAACGCGTCATGAACGGCGTTTCGATTTCGAGGAAGCCCTGGGAATACAGGGACTCGCGCACGGCGAACGTGACCTTCGAGCGCAGGATGATGTTGCGCTGCATCTGGGGGCGGCGCAGATCGATGTAGCGGTACTTGAGGCGCACGTCCTCGGCGACGTCCACCTGTTCCTCCATGGGGAACGGGGGCGTGCGCGACTCGTTGAGAATCCACACGCGCGCGGCGACGATTTCAATCTCGCCGGTCGCCATTTTGGGATTGATCGCGCCCTCGGCGCGCGGCGCCACCTTGCCTTCGACGGCGACAACGTACTCGGGGCGCACCTCTTCGGCACGCTTGTGGACGGCGGGCTCGACGTCCTCGTAAAAGCAAATCTGCGTAATGCCATCGCGGTCGCGCAGGTCGACGAAGATGACGCCGCCGTGATCGCGGCGGCGATGCACCCAGCCCATGAGCACGACGGTCTTGCCGGCGTCCGCGGCGCGTAGCTCGCCGCAGGTGTTGGTGCGTTTCAAGTCGCCCAGAAAATCCAGTGCAACGGAAGTTTCCATATCGGTTGTATTCAGTTTCGCGCCGCGGCGAGCCGGGCGGCGATTTCGTCACGTGTCAATTGTTCCTGCACGCCCGTGGACATGTTCTTGAGCGCATAGCGCCCTGCGGCCATTTCGTTGTCGCCGACGATCAGCGCGAAGCGGGCGCCCAGCTTGTTGGCCAGCTCCATGGCGCGTTTCAGCTTGCCTTCGACGAGCTCGACAATGACGCCGCCCTTGCGGAAATCGCGCGCCATCACGGCGGCGTGCCGCAGCGCGGGTTCGCCCAGCGGGGCGATGAACAGATCGAGCGGCGTGGTCGCCGGCTCGCCTTCGACGCCGATCACCAGGCGGTCCTCGCCGATGGAGAATCCGATGCCCGGCGAGTGCACTTTCGAACCCAGCGATTCGGCCAGCCCATCGTAGCGGCCGCCGCCCAGCACGGAGTTCTGCGCGCCGAGCGAGCCGTGGACCACTTCGAAGGTGGTGCGCATGTAATAGTCGAGACCGCGAACCAGGCGCGGGCGCACTTCGTATTCGATGCCGAGGTCCGTCAGGTACTGCTTCACGGCGTCGAAGTGCGCGCGGCAGGCGTCGCAGAGGCAATTGGTGATGTGCGGCAGTTTCTCGATGATGGGCTGATCGGCTTCGATCTTGCAATCCAACACGCGCAGCGGATTGGTCTCGGCGCGACGCTGGCAATCGCCGCACATTTGGGACGCGACGGCTCTGAGTTCCTGGCGCAAGAGCTCGATGTACTGCGGCCGGCAGTTGTGGTCGCCGACGGAATTGAGCAGCAGTTGAAAGCCGGTGAGCCCGGCGGCCTTCAGGACTTCGATGACCAGCTCGATCACCTCGGCATCGACGGCCGGCGATTCCGAGCCGATGGCCTCGGCGCCGATCTGGTAGAACTGCCGGTAGCGGCCCTTCTGCGGACGCTCGCGCCGGAACATGGGTCCGATGTAGTACAGTTTCTGCACGCCCACGCGCTGGTCGAGGCGGTGCTCGATGTAGGCGCGAATCACCGAGGCGGTGTTCTCAGGACGCAGCGTGAGCGAGGTTCCGTGGTCGTCGAAGGTGTACATTTCCTTGGTGACGATGTCGGTGTCGGCGCCCACGCCGCGCGCGAATAACTGCGTTTCTTCGAGGATCGGCGTACGAATCTCGTGGTAGTTGTAGGCCCGGAAAACGGCGCGCGCAGCCGCTTCCACCCGATTCCAAACTTCAGTGGATGGAGGCAGTAAATCCCTGGTTCCTTTGACGGCTTTTATCAAGGTAGTTGGAAACTTTCATGCTAACATGGCGCCGCCACGAAGCGACGCGCCGACACCGGGGCCGACGGCGCACCCGGCGTTACAATCGGGGTGTATGCGGCGTGTCCTCGTTCTCTTTCTGGCCGCCTCGGCGATGCTTGTCGCCCAGATGCGGCCGTTTGACGTCAACGCCCTGATGGAGCTGAAACGGATCGGCGATCCACAGATCTCTCCCGATAGTAAGTGGGTCATTTTTACGGTCCAAAGTGTCGACGTGGCGGCCAACAAAAAGCCGCTGCAGATCTGGATCGTGCCCCTCGAGGGCGGCTCGCCGCGGCAGATCACACGCGACGGCGAGGCCAATCAGCGGGCGCGATGGTCGCCCGATTCCAAGCGGATCGCGTACATCTCGGACCGCGGGGGCTTGTCGCAGATCTGGCTGATGGATGCGGACGGCGGCAATCCCAAGCAGGTGACGAATCTCTCCACCGAGGCGGATGGCGTGCTCTATTCGCCCGACGGCAAGAACCTGCTGTTCACCAGCGAAGTTCATCCGGAATGCGGCGCCGATGACGCCTGCAATAAGAAACTCCTCGATGCCGAGAAGGACAGCAAGGTGCGCGCGCGCATCTACACCGAATTGCTCTACCGGCATTGGACCAGGTGGCAAACCAAGCGGCGCAGCCACCTGTTGATCATCCCTGTAAGAGGAGGCGCGGCCAAAGATCTGACGCCGGGGATTCACGATGTTCCGCCGTTTTCACTCGGCGGCCCCGACGATTACGACATCTCGCCCGACGGGTCCGAAGTCTGCTATTCGATGAACGCGGACCCGGTGCCCGCCACCAGCACCAACGCGGACCTGTACGTGGTCGCCACGGCCGGCGGCCCGTCGCGCAAGATCACCTACACGCCCGGCGCCGATTCCAGCCCGAGATATTCTCCTGACGGCAAGTACATCGCCTGGCGCGCGCAGATCAAGGCCGGCTACGAGAGCGACCGCTGGCGTCTGGAAGTGCTGGAACGCTCGACCGGCAGGATCACGGTCCTCACCGACAATGTCGACCGCTGGGTGAACAGCTTCACCTGGTCGCCCGATTCCGCCAGCCTCTTCTTCACCACCAATGACCGTGGCCGCCAGGCGATCCAGTTGATGTATGTCACCGGGGGCTCGGTGCGCGTGGCGGCCAGCGGCGACAGCGAACTCGACGATATGCAGTTGACGCGCGACGGCAAGACCATGGTCTACACGCAGCAGACTGGCGTCTCCCCGGTCGAGATCTATCGCGGGTCGTCGAGCGGCGGCGCGCCCGTGGCGCTGACACATCTCAACGACGCGACGCTCAACGGGTACCAGTTCTCGCCGCTCGAGGAGTTCTGGGTGAACAGCACGGATGGCACGCGCGTTCACAGTTTCATCGTGAAGCCGTACGGATTTCGCGAAGGTCAGAAATACCCGGTGGTGTTCCTGATCCATGGCGGGCCGCAGGGTTTCTGGGGACACGCGTGGACGTATCGCTGGAATTCGCAGATTTTCGCCGCCGCCGGCTACGTGGTGGTGATGCCGAATCCGCGCGGCTCCACCGGATACGGGCAGAAGTTCGTCGACGAGATCAATAACGATTGGGGCGGGCGCGCCTACGACGACATCATGGCCGTCGCCGACCATGTCGCGGCCAACGTCCCGTACGGCGATTCGAGTAAGATGACCGCCGCCGGCGCCTCTTACGGTGGCTACATGATCGATTGGATCCTCGGCCACACGCAGCGCTTTAAGGCGCTGGTCTCGCACGACGGCGTCTACGATATGCCGAGCGAGTTCGGCGCCACCGAGGAACTATGGTTCCCGATCTGGGAGATGGGCGGCACGCCGTGGGACAAGCCCGAAGAGTATGCGCGCTGGTCGCCGAGCCACTACGTGAAGGACTTCCGTACGCCGACGCTGGTGGTTCACGGCGAGCAGGATTTCCGCGTGCCGTACACGCAGGGGCTGCAGCTCTTTACTGCGCTCCAAATGCAAAAGGTTCCCTCCAAACTTTTGCTGTTCCCGGATGAAGGGCACTGGGTGCTCAAGCCGCAGAACAGCATACTCTGGTACAAGACCGTCCTCGACTGGCTGGATTCCTGGTCAAAAAAGTGAAAGCAATTGTCATCATTCTCGTTCTGGCGCTGTTTGGCGCCGTGGCGCTGTTCTTCATCTCCGCCGAAACGCCGGCGGTGACTGTGACGCCGGCGGTGAAGACCATCGGGATCAGCACGCCCGTCACGGTCCACATCGCGGACCCGCACGGTGTGCGGCGCCTGGATGCTTACCTGGAGCAGAACGGCGCGCGTTATCCGCTGCATAGCGAGACGGCGCCACCCACGCGGCTCTTCTGGAAACGGCACGAGCCGGCGCGCACCGTTACCTTCGAGGCGGGCAAGAACAAGGCGCCGAATCTCAAGGAGGGCAAGGCGCGGCTGGTGGTGGAAGCGGTCTCGAACGATCTGCGCGGCGGTACCGGAACGGCGGCGGCCGATGTGGACGTGATCCTGGCGGCGCCGCGCGTCATCCCCGATGATGCGCAGCACTACATCAACCAGGGCGGCATGGAACTGGTGACGTTCGCGGTCAGTGGGTCGTGGGACGAGGCGGGCGTGAGGGTAGGCAAGTACACGTTCCGCAGCTTTCCGCTTCCGGGCAAGCCGGCGGACCAGCGCTTCGCCATGTTCGGTTACCCCTGGGACCTGCCGCCCGACATCACGCCCGTGGTCTACGCGCGCAATCGGGCCGGCACCGAGGCCACTGGGCGCTTCTGGTTCAAGCTGTTCCCGAAGAAATTCCGGGTGCGCGATTTCGAGCTGACGGATGCGCTCATGGAAAAGCTGGTGACGTCAGTGGACCCCACCGGCCAGCTCGTGCCGGGGCCGGACACGCTCTCGCGGTTCCTCAAGATCAACGGCGCCATGCGGCAGAAGAACAATCAGCAGCTTTACGATCTGCGTTCGAAGACCGAGGAGAAGATCCTGTGGGACGGCCCCTTCATTCACTACGGAAAGGAAGAAGCCGATTTCGCTGACGTGCGCAATTTCATTTATCGCGGCACGAAGGTGGACCAGCAGGTACACCTCGGCTTCGATTTGTCGGATGTACAGAACGCGCCGGTGAATGCCGCCAACGACGGCCGCGTGGTCTGGGCGGCGGACCTCGGCATCTTCGGCAACTGCATCGTGCTCGACCACGGCTACGCGCTGCAATCCATTTACGGGCACCTGCGCCAGATCGATGTCAAGGTGGGCGACATGGTGAAGAAGGGCCAGAAGATGGGGATCGCGGGACAGACCGGCTTCGCGGGCGGCGTCCACGTGCACTTCAGCATGCAGGTTGACGGCGTGCAGGTGAACCCGCGCGAATGGTGGGATGAGCACTGGATCCGCGACCGCATCCTGGCGAAGCTGGATCCGGACAAGGCGGCGCAGATTCACACGCAGGTGGGCGCACCGCGCGCGCCGCGTGGATCGAAGAAGAAAAAATAGCGCGGTCTGTATCGGGGCGATGAGCCGACCTCACAGATCCGAGAAATGCTGCGAAACGGTTTGCAACCACCCCGGAGAATCGTTCCACATCCTGTGGCGAGTAACCCGCGGCGCGAAAGGCATCGCGGATCTGGCGCGGCGAGAGACGGGCCAGCAGTCTGCCTATCCACCTCGCATCGTCGCGTGGGATGTGCCGGCCGACCCACTCCAGGCGAATCCGGCTGAAGTATTCTTTCGGGTTCACCAGGAAGACAAACATCGGCCGGGCGGGCGCCTGGAAGTCCACAAAGTCGGCCGTGATCTTGCGGATGAATTTCGAATGGCTATATGAGTCGAAGTTGTCCTTGTCCTTGTCGCCAGGCCAACTGCGTCCGGCGGATCCAAAACTTGCTCCCAGGTCGCTCACCATGTAGATGCGCTCGGGGCCGTCCTGGTACACCGCATTGTTCTGGTCTTTCAGATCCCCATTGTTGATGAGCGCCATCACCACTCTCAATCCGTTCAGCTCACGCGTACCGCTGAACGGACTTTGGCGCCATCGCCAGCTCCCTGTCCTCGTTTCGGCCACTGGCTCTCTCTCCCACCGCACGTTGTGAACGGAACCATCCGGAGCAACCAACATCTGGCCGCGATGCAGGCGGGCGGGCATTCCGCGAACCGGCAGGTCCCGGACAAAATGATCTTCATCGGTGTAATAGCCGACAGCCCAGGCAAGGCGTGAGGCTGCGGTTTCCGGCCGTGCCTCGATTCCGAGCTTGACCTTCCACGTCACGCCGTGGCATGATCTCGAAGACCTTCCTTCCCGGATTCAGGCGAAATAATCCGCCGGCGCCAGCGACAGCCATACGAGCGGCTCTTTCGATCCGATGTCTTGACTCCGCGGCCTGGCGATCATGGATGCTCGCAGTCAATCCTTTGAACTCCACGATCGCCCGGCTATCGGCCGAAGCTGAGCAGCGAGTTGCTCGCAAAGTTGCTCCAGTTGCTTCCGCCGGGACGAAGCCACCGATTCGACGAAACGAAGACTTCGGCCGAAAATCTCGAGCCCATGATTTCCCGCATAGATGAGGCCGTTCAGGCGGATGCGGGCATAGAGATCCTCGACGGCACGGCCGCTGATGATCGTAGTCACCAGAAAATCCCGGTTCGATATCAGGGTCAACGTTTCCGTAGTCGCCGGATCCAGCCGGGGTGAAGCGGGATTCGGCTCAATCGGCACCAGTGTGCCGTCAAAATCCAAGAACAAGGAAACGCAGACCGCGCTGTTGAATGCGGTCCTTGACTTCAGATAGAATTTGCAGGAGAGACATAAGTGATGAGGCGTTTTCGACTGCCGCGAACAGGTGAAGCTCTAATCGTGTAAACCGTCGAACCCGGCTCGATCCCCCGGCCTCGACTTCGGGCGGGAAGAGAGGGAGCAGAGGCTGAACCGTAGAGCCCTGCTCCCAGAAGCGCGGCGCAGACAGATCGCTTAGCGACGCCGCTCGATCTCTACCGCGTCGACCTTGAGGTTATCGCCGTCCATCGTACCGCTCAGCGATGCGCGAATGGACCCGGTCTTGGTCTCGCTGGCCTGCAGCGCAGTTTTAACCTTGGCATTGCTGCCGCTGTCCAGCTTGAAATATTTTCCGTCCGAGGTCTGGAAACCGAAACTTCTGGTGGCCTCGACGATTTCGCACTTGTCAGCGACGTTTCCCGTCTTGCAATCGGCATCCACGAGAATGCCGCTCCAGCTTTGAGATTGTTGCGCTGCCCTTTCCTTGTTGTTCTGCGGTTTCGCTGCTGCCTGAGCTTGAGCCCGCGATGGAGCCAAGCTCAATGCAATGCCTGCGGCTACCGCCATTATGGTGAGTAGTCTCACAATGAATTACCTCCCGGCCTTCGGTAGTCGCAATAGAGTTGCCAATCGATCCGAGCTGTTGTGCTTTGTTAGTCTTTCGGGTTCGACAGCAGCTCAACCATCTTCAGGTCGGTACTTTCTACATGCAACTTTTTTCCATGTTTCCAGTTATGGTTAGTAGTTTTACCGCCGTTGTATCAGGCTGTAAGTTCGATCCCAAACTGGCAAGCTACCGATCGGGTCGCCGGATATCACGATCTCCACGCGCCGATTTTGCTCGCGGCCCGTCGCCGTGGAGTTGGAGGTCAGTGTTAGTTTCATATTCATTTCCCCCGGCACGGTAAAGGCAAATCGACTGCCAACGTCGTCTTTGTGGAGTCCACAAAACAGAGATTGGTATCAGGCGGTACGCCCATCGCAGACTCTAGCAGCACTGCTGGCTCAGAGAGTAATTTCTTCACCGTCAGCATAACTTCCCACTCCGGCCGCTAAGTGCAACGCGCGAAACAGTTGGCTTGCGCGCGCCGCGGCTTGGCACGAGCATTGCTCCGACGAAACCTGGGAACGACAACTGTGCCCGCGCGGATACGACACATGTTGGAGGGAACGGATGCACTTAAGTCATCGACTGATGCTCTCCTTGCTTGGCTGTGTGGCGGCGGTTTCCCTGGTCTTCGCCATCTACCAGGCCGCGGAAGAAATGCATGGTTTGAAAGACGAGCTCCAGCGGCAGGCCATGGTGTTGGCCGAAAGTCAACAGGCGCCGGTCGAACGCATGCTCCGGGACGGGTCCGTGCGCGATCTGCAGGTATTGGCCGACCGGTTTCAGAACCACGACCAACTGGCAGGCATGGCGATCTATGACGTGAATCAGCAGCCGCTCGCCATCACCTCCGGCCTGGCGTCGCGTCTGGCTGCTACGCCGCAGGCCGTCATTACCTCATTGCGGAAGGGACAGGTCCGGGGAGAATTCCGGCTCTTGAAGGGCCAACCGATGCACGTCCTGGCGCTGCCGCTGAGCGCCGATTCGCGCACCATCGGAGCCATCGCGATCTTTCACAACGTCGCCTTTATCGGGGCTCCCATATGGCGGCATGCGATCACGAGCGTCGCGCAAACCGTCGTGATCGTCGGCATCACGCTGCTGATTGTTCGCTGGAGTTTGGGCCAACCCCTCCGGCACATGGCACTCTGGTTGCGCGATCTGCGAATGGGAAATGTATCGGCCGACGGCAAGCTCCCCAAAGAGGCGATCTTCCGGACGCTCACAAGCGAGGTGACCTGGCTCGCCTCGAGCTTGAACGTGGCGCGCGCGGCGGCGGAAGAGGAAGCGCGCCTGCGTGATGCCTCTCTGTCGCTGTGGACTGCGGGGCGGCTGCGGATTGCGATGGAAGGCAAGTTGAAAGGCAGCCGCTTGTTCGCGGTCTCCAATCGCGAGCCCTACGAGCACGTCCGCCGGGGGAACACCATCGTGTGCTCGGTTCCTCCCAGCGGGCTGGTAACCGCGCTCGAGCCCGTATTGCGGGCCTGTGACGGAACGTGGATCGCCCAGGCCACGGGCGACGCGGACCGCGAAACCGCCGATGACCACGGCCGGCTCCGGGTGCCGCCGGATCATCCGCAATACAAGCTGCGGCGGGTTTGGCTGAGCAAAGAAGAGGAGGAAGGCTTCTACTTCGGCTTCGCCAACGAGGGCCTTTGGCCGCTGTGCCACATCGCGCACACGCGTCCGGTATTCCGTACCGCGGACTGGAACCACTACCGGGTCGTAAACGCGAAATTCGCGGCGGCGCTGATCGATGAGATGACCGGCGAAAAGGAGCCGTTCGTACTCGTGCAGGACTACCACTTCGCGCTGCTGCCGCGATTGGTGAAGGAGCGCCGGCCCGATGCGCGCATCGCCATCTTCTGGCACATACCTTGGCCTAATCCGGAGGCATTCGGCATCTGCCCCTGGCAGCGCGAACTCTTGGACGGCATGTTGGGCGCGGACCTGATCGGATTCCACATTCAGGCCCATTGCAACAATTTTCTGGAGACCGTAGACCGCACGCTGGAGTCGCGCATCGAACGGGAACATTTCGCGGTCAACCGGCGCGACCACGTCACCACCGTGAGACCGTTCCCGATCAGCGTGGCATCGAACGGCGAAAGCGCGGCGCGAGGCAAGACCGGGATGCTACACGATGAACGAACGGCGCTGTTCCGCCAACTGGGCGTGGAGGCGGCCTTTCTGGGTCTGGGTGTCGATCGCGTCGACTACACGAAGGGAATTCCGGAGCGGTTTCGCGGCATCGAGGCACTTCTGGACCAGTACCCGGCTTACCGGGAGAAACTCACGTTCGTCCAGATTGGCGCCCCCAGCCGTACCCACATTAAGCGGTACCAGGACCTGATGACGGAGGTCGAGGGCGAAGCGGAGCGTATCAACCGCCGATTCCGGACCAGTGCCTGGAAGCCGATCGTCTTTCTGAACCGGCATCACAGTCATGAGGAGATCCAGCCGTATTACCGCGCGGCTGATTTTTGCCTGGTTACGTCGCTGCACGATGGGATGAACCTGGTAGCCAAGGAGTATGTCGCCGCTCGCCAGGATGAGCAGGGAGCGCTGATCCTGAGCCGGTTCACGGGCGCCAGCCACGAGTTGGCGGACGCCCTGGTGGTCAACCCTTACGACACCGACGAGCTGGCGCGTGCGATCCACGCGGCTCTCACGATGCCGGCGGACGAGAGACGAGCGCGGATGCAGCGGATGCGCGCCGTGGTCAAGGAGCACAATGTCTATCGCTGGGCCGGAAACCTGATTGGCGAGTTGGCCGGCGTTCGTGTGGAGCCGGCGGCGACTAAGTTGCCGGTCGGGCACAAGCGGCATTTCGCGGCGTCCGGCAGCCGGGCGGGGTGACGCTCAGGCGGACTACAGCAGTTCTTTCTAACTTGTACCAACTGTCAGGAAGCGGCTTTCGCGGTTCTACTCTAAACTAGAAGTTTATGTCGAAGTCCCTCGTTCTCCTCCTTGCAGCGGCCTCGCTTCATGCGCAGAAGCCGTACGAATTCTGGCCGGGCACCAACTACGATTCCAAGATTCCTACCGTCCACCAGGTGCTCGGCTACGAGCCCGGCGACAGGGTCACGCCCCATGCCGGCCTGGTCCGCTACATGGAGGCGCTGGCCGCCGCCGCTCCCACGCGCATGAAGGTGTTCGACTACGGCCAGACGTGGGAGGGCCGCAAGCTTGTCGTCGCCGCCATCGGCTCCGAGGCCAACATGCGCCGGCTTCCCGAGATCCGTAGCGCCATGCAACATCTCAACGACGCGCGCAAGACCAACGAAGCCGAAGCGCGCCGCCTCATCGCCAATCTGCCCGCCGTCATCTGGCTCTCCTACGGTGTCCACGGCAACGAAATCTCGTCGCCCGACGCCTCGCTCGTGACCGCCTATCACCTGCTGGCGGCGCGCAACGACAAGATGGTTGACGAAATCTTCTCCAAGGTGCTGGTGCTGATCGACCCCACGCAGAACCCCGACGGCCGCGACCGTTTCGTGAACTTCTACGAGCAGGCGCGCGGGCTCGAGCCCGACGCCAGCCCCGCGTCAGCCGAGCATAACGAGCCCTGGCCCGGCGGCCGCGTGAACCATTACCTCTTCGATCTCAACCGCGACTGGCTGGCGCTTACGCAACCCGAAATCCGCGACCAGGTTAAGGTGCTGCGTGAGTGGCTGCCGATCGTCTATGTGGACCTGCACGAAATGGGCGGCGACAGCACCTATTTCTTCAGCCCCGAATCCGACCCCTATAATCCGCACCTGACCAAGGATCAGCGCGAGAGCCTCAAGCTTTTCGGCCACAACAATGCCAAGTGGTTCGACAAGTACGGCTTCGACTATTTCACGCGCGAGAACTACGACGCGTTCTACCCCGGCTACGGCGCCAGTTGGCCGGAGTATTACGGCGCCATCGCCATGACGTACGAACAGGCCTCGGTGCGCGGCCTGGTGCTGCGCCGCTCGGATGAAACCCTGCTGCTCTATCGCGACACGGTGCGCCACCATTTCGTGTCGTCCATCTCGACGCTCGAAACCGCGGCCGTGAATCGCGAGAAGCTGCTGAGCGATTTCTACAAATACGCGGCCACCGCTATCGAGGAGGGCAGGAATGAGCCGGTGAAGGAGTACATTCTGCCGCGCAGCCGCGATGCCTCTGCCACCGACAAGCTGGCCGGCATCCTGGTAGAGCACGGCATCGAGGTGAAGCGCGCCACCACACCGTTCCGCGCGGTCAATCGCGAATTTCCCGTGGGCACCTACGTGGTCCCGATGGCGCAGCCGATGAAGCGCCTCATCCGCAATCTGCTCGACCCGCAGACCTCGATGGACGAAAAATTCATCGCCGCCGAGGAGGCCCGCCGCAAGCTCAAACAGCGCACCGAAATCTACGACGTGACGGCATGGTCGCTGCCGCTGCTCTTCAACGTGGAGGCGGTGGGCGCGAGCGCCGTCTCGGAAGGCAGCTTCGAGCCGGCCAAATCCGCGCTCGTGGTTGCGGGTGAGATGCGCGGCGGCAAAGCGTCGGTGGCGTACCTGGTTCCGTGGGGCTCCGCCGCCGCGGGCCGGTTGCTGGCCGCCGCCCTGCGCCAGGACCTGAAGATCAATTCTACCGATCGTCCCTTCGTGCAAAACGGCACGCAGTTCTCCGCGGGCACCCTCATCTTCAAGGTGTCCGGCAACCCCGCCGATCTCGCCGACCGCCTCGCCCGCCTGGCGCGCGAAACCGGCGCCGATGTCTACGGCACCAACTCCGGCTGGGTGGACGAAGGCGTGAATTTCGGCAGCCGCTACGTGGTGGCGATGCGCAAGCCGTCGATCGCCCTGGCCTGGGACACGCCCGCCGGCAGCGGTTCGGCCGGCGCCACTCGATTCGTGCTGGAGCGGCAGTACGGCTACCCCGTGACGCCGATCAAGACGGCGCAGCTCAATTCGATCGAGCTGGCGCGCTACCAGGTCCTCATCCTCCCGGAGGGCGGCAACTATGCCACGCTGCTGGGCGAAGGCGGCATCACGCGCCTCAAGGATTGGGTGCAGTCGGGCGGCACCATCGTGGCGCTCGGCAGCGCCGTCAACTTCCTGGCCGATAGCCGCGTGGGCCTGCTCGATATCCAGCAGGAGAACGCGATCCGCGAGGGTCCGGAAGAGGGCGGCGGACGTCGCGGCGGCGGGGCGGCAACCGCCGCGGCCGAAGTCACGACGGGTGGTGGAGGCGGCGGCCGCGGAGGGCGCGGCGGAGGGACCGGACCGCTCGTGGCTGGCACGCAGATCGCGAACGAGGTCGACTTCGAGAAGGCGACACGCTCTGCCACAGCCATGCCGGATAGCGTCCCCGGCGTGATCGTGCGCGCCAGGATACAGCCCGACCACTGGCTCACCGCGGGTGTCGGCGACAGCGTCAATGTGATGATCGAAGGCCGCGCCATCTACGGGCCGATCAAGGCCGACAAAGGCATCAACGCCGCTTATTTCGACGCGGCGGACAAACTGCTCCAGAGCGGCTACCTGTGGGCGGAGAACCGCAAGCAGATGGCCTTCAAGCCGTTCGTGGTGACGAGCAATTCGGGCCGCGGAATCGTGGTCGGCTTCACCGCCGATCCGAATTTCCGCGCCGTCCAGGATGGGCTGAACGTGCTCTTCCTGAACGCCATCTTCCGCGGCGCCGCACACGCCCGGTAACTACGCCGCCGCACCCCGGCTGCTTCGTAGAAACTCGGCGACGCGGTCGATCGCGGCCGCGAATCGCTCTCCGCTGGCAGCAAAGCCCAGCCGGAAATGGTTCGGCATGCCGAAGCAATCGCCTGGAGCCAGAAGTACGCCGCGACGTACCAGGGCGCGGCAGAACTCGCGGCCATCGCCTCCGTCTGCGAGCCACGGGAACACGGTCATGCCGCCCGCCGGCCTCACCCATTGCAGAACCTCGCTGTGCTCCGCAAACAGGCGGTCGAGCAGCGCCAGGTTGGCCTGGGCGATGCGCCGAGCGCGCCCGTAGATCGTGTCGCGATGCCGGATCGCCAGCGTGGCGAGCCGCTCTCCCAGGGCCGTATTCGACACTGTGAAGTAGCTGCGCGCATTGGTGAAGCGATCGCGCCGCGCCGGATTGCGCTCGATGATCCACCCTGTGCGCAGCCCGCTCAGGCACAGCGCCTTCGAGAAATCGCCCAGCACCGTGGCGTGCGGCAGCCGCGCGGCCGACTGCATCTCGGGCCCGTGGTAGATCGGATGGTAGACTTCGTCGCTGACGAACGCGACGTCCCGTTCCGCGCAGAAATCGTGGAGGCTCTCCATGTCGGCTGCGGCCAGCACGGCGCCCGTCGGATTATGCGGCGAGTTCACCAGCACGAATCGCGTGTTCCGGTCCACCAGCCGGCGGATCTCGTCGGGATCGACGCGGAACCCGTTCGCGGCGCGCAACTGGTAGTGCCGGATTTCGATGCCGAGCGATTCGGCGAGCGACACATTCGCCGGGAACGCAGGCTTCGGCAGCACGACGTTGGCGTCGGGCCCGGCCGCGAGATAGAAGAGCGCCAGCAGAGCCTCGGCCGCGCCCGTCATCACCTGCACATGCTCCGGCTCGACGCCCTGCATGCGCGCGATCTCCCGCCGCAGTTCGTCGGACCCGGCCGGATTGGTGTAGCTTAAGGGCGTGTCCAGCATCCGCTCCCACGAGTCCTCGCCCTCGATTGCGAGCAACTCGCGGAGTGTCCAGACGGGCCCGGTGCTCGACCCGAGGTCGAACTCAATCGGCGGATCGGCCGTGAACTTCTGTTCCAGCCATTGGTCGAGGAGAAAGGGTGCGAGCTGCATTTGATCTCATCATATCCATCTGCGGCCCTGCATTTGCGATCACATGGCTGACACGGTCAATCTGGGTCAACGTGCCCGAGGTCTACTTAGACGGCGTCCCACATCCCGCAATAGTCCGCTATCCTGCAATGGAGAGGCGTTATGGCAGAGACCACCGCTCGGCGAGTTGCTGAGTACATTTTGTTCACGGCCCACGAGCGTAGTATTGAGATGACGAATCTCAAACTGCAAAAGCTCCTCTACTACTGCCAAGCGTGGTACTTGGCCTTTCTAGGCAAGCCGTTGTTCGGAGAGCGGATCGAGGCATGGATTCACGGCCCGGTCGTACCTCCGGTTTTTGGTTCATTTAAAGAACACCGCTGGAATGTGATTCCTTTTCACGGGCCAGAACCGGAAATTGAGGACGGCGATCCCGGGCGGGCAATCAAAGACCACATCCGAGACGTATTGAATGCTTAGGCGGTGTAAATAAATAACATTTACATCTACCCTCCTGATGTGTTATTACGTTGGGCATGGACACCGATGCCCAACTTGCCCAGTACTTTGCTGGCATGTGGCCGCATCTGGATGAACACGCCCGCCGCTTGGTGGC
>JBGPHT010000178.1:0-15760 GCA_041484525.1 Bryobacteraceae bacterium
GGGTCTGAACAACAAAGCCAAAGTCACTATGAGAAGATCCTATGGGTTCCGAACCTTCCGAGTCACCGAACTGGCACTCTATCATTCACTTGGCAAACTGCCCGAGCCAGAACTCACCCACAGATTTTTCTGACGAATCATCCTTATTATTTGGTTCACTTCGCAACCGGAAGTCATATCCGCACCCAAAACGTGTCGTGTTCTCCACCAGATAGCCTTTGAATTCAGGAAGGTCCGCCTGAACTGACTCAAAATACTGTTCCGCAGCAAGGCCAGTAATCAGCCGCTGCGCAAAGGCCGACGCACGCTCGTCCTGTGGTTCCGTAGGTACAATCTCGCTCCACACGCTTTCGTCATATCCGAAAAATGACTTGACCAAACCGGTGAAAGATTCGAAGTCGAGATCATTGTATTCTTCAAACACAGTGAGGCAGTAGTCACGGGTCCGGCGCTTGTGCCATCCCTGTCGCCCATTCGGGAACAAAGGATCAAACTCGTCGCGGTAGTTCTTTATGGACGCGGGCTTTGATCCTAAGGCATACCCGATGACATTGAATGCTTCCACGAAGCTTTCAAAGCCGAGCTTCTTCAAACCGAGCAAATCGTACTTGGAGAGATACAAACCCGCCAAGATCAGTTTCTCCCTGGTTGCGATTTTCACTCGGTCGAAGCGGTCACGAGCCCTCAATCATCTGCTCCGAATCGTTCTATCATCCTGTGTCTCGTGCTGCCCAGATGCTGAACCAAAGCGTTGAGAAGAATATTATAGCCCGCCGCTGCCTTCATCGATTTCTCACCCAACCCGCAGACTCCGCGGAAGACACAATTGTCTTCTCACTTCGGCGGTTGGAATTTATAGAACGCGTTGATCTCTGCAATACCCTTCCGCACCATCTCTTCACCCTTCTCCCGCTGCTGCGCGCTCATGGTCCCGGCGGAGTAGCGAGCGTCCGAGATATCGAAGTAAGAATCCTTATAGTTCACGGCGTCGAAGACGGCTAGCGACCGGCCGCCGTCGCCGAGGATGCCCCAGACGGCGGCGTAGCTGGCGGCAATCAGGTACTCGCTCTTGCGCGTGGCCTGCAGTTCGGCGGCGGTCTCGACGATCAGCGGGCGCCCGTAGAAGTCGGCCTTCACCGTGGGTTTGTGGCCGAGAAGGTAGTAGAGGGTTGGCGTCACGTCGCTCTGGAACGCAACCGCCTTCGCATCGATGTGCATCGCCTGATATTGCTTCGGCAGGTGGACCAGCAGCGGGATCCGCACCACCTCCGGCACCAATGTGTAAGCGTGGCCCCAGCGGCCGTCTTCGCCAAGTGAATCTCCGTGATCGGCAGTGAGCACGACGATGCTGTTGTCGTAAAGCCCGTGCACTTTCAGGTATTGAATGAAGCCGCCGAAGCAGCCGTCGAAACGCCGCACGCGGGAAGCGTAGGGCGGGTAGAAGCCGGGGTAGGCGCCGCCGTCGATCACGGTGGTCTTTTCGCGGTTGATCACCGAGATGTGAATGTCCTGCGGCTGCGTGTAGGCGAACGCCGGACCGTCGCCAGGGGCTCTCTGGTCCAGCTTGGACTGCAGATCCGACAGCGACGAGCAGAGCCGGTAATCCATGCCCGAAGTGGTGGAGTCCAGTTCCACCTGGTTCTCGGTGGGCTGCACAATGACACGCAGGATCGCATCCATGCTGATGTAGCTGCGATATTTCTCGGCCTCCAGCAGTTTCTCCAGCGCATTCATGGGATAGAACGGCGTCACATACTGCTTGTGCAGCGTCATGCCGCCGACCCAGATGGAGGGCTCGGCCAGACCGGTGCCGCCGTAGCGCGTGTAGGCATTCCGGAAGATGACGCTCTCCTGGGCGAACGAGTCGATCCCGGGGGTGAACGTGACGGCGGAGTTGTACGCGCCGATATAGTCGCGCCGGAAGCTGTCGATCGTGATGATGAAGATGTGCGGCTTGAAGCCGGTGCCGGGCGTGAGCGGTCCGGCCAAATCGACGTTCACCGGCGCGGTGGGAACAGAGCGCGGGATATTCGTATTCTGCGTCAGGAATTTGTAGAACGAATCGTCCTTCGGCGGCGCCGAGAGGGCGTCGCGAATCAGACGAAACGAGGCGTCGTAGCCGGCATATTTTTCGATGGCGGTGGAAGTTTTCGGATGCGCGGCTAGCGAGGAGGCGGTGAGGCGATAGCCGCTCATGATCATCGCGGTCCAGAACAGGAGCGTGAAGCGTTTGTCGGCAACGCCGCGCAGGCGGGGCGTCATGGTAAAGAGCGCCGCGAAACTCAGGACCCAGATGACGCTCGCCGTCAGTTTCTGAAACATGTAGTTCCAGTCCATGATGGCGGTGTTGACAGCCAGGGTTCCCGCGAGCAGGCCGAGGGGGATGAGCGACAGCGGATATAGCCAGCGGCGCCGTGCGATGGGAATGGTGACGGGCGAAAGGGCCAACGCCAAACCGCCGATGGGACCACGATCCGGGCGCCAGAGACGCACCCCCATGCCGGCGATGCAGCCCACCAGCGCCAGGGCCAGTGTGGCGGCATAGGTGTCGGCGAGGCTCCCCTCGAACGAGATCGGACGAAAGACGAGCGATCGCACCAGCGAATAGCCGATGCCGGCGGTGATGAAATTACAAAGGACGTACTCGACGGCGGAAGGGCGTGGTGTCAGGCTCGCAATCGAGCGCGCCACATTCAGAGCCGCGAACAGAACGCCGAAGATCAGCATGTGGCACAGCAGAGTCGCGAGAGCTACCGAGATTCGGTCCGTACGTGACCAATCGACGCTGGTGCGGTAGCAGAAAATGCAGCCGTAGACCAGGGAGACGAAGACCGCGGTTTCCCAGGCAGTGCGGAAAATGCGCCGGTCGTCTTCGCGGTGGTAGTCGTCCCATTCGATGCGCGGGAAGTTGCCGGCAAAGTCGATGGCGACGATCCAGAGCAGGGGAACCAGCGCGGCCATCGACCACCAGAAGCTGCTCACGTCGTTGCGCAGCGTCGCCATCACGGGGAAGAATTGCAGCAGGATTCCGGCGACGATTTGCGCCGCGGTGAAGGCAAGCGTGAGCCAGCGGGTGCGCGGCCGGCGGAAATCCGGGACCAGCGTCGCCAGGGCGACGGCCAGCGCGATCCAGTAGATTTTCGAGTGTATCTTGCCGAAGGTGATGAGCCACGGCAGCAGCCCGCCCTTGTGGACCTGCTGGTACGTGAACGGAATGTACGCCAGCAGCGCGAACAGCGAGGAGAGCAGGATGAAGCCGATGACGCACACGCGCGCCAGGGTGAATAGCAATCGAAGCATTCTCATCGGCGCCTCCGCGAGAGCGCGCTCAGCCGCGTGGTGGCCTCTTCGTTGTCCGGCGAGATATCGAGCGCGCGGTTGTATCGCAGGATCGCCTCGGCGGTGTGGCCCTGGGACTCCTCGATTCGGCCCATGATCAGGTAGTAATCCGCATAGCCTTTGGTGAACGAGGCGCCCTTCGTCAGGTACTGCTTGGCCTGGACCAGGTTGCCCTCCCGCCACGCCACGATGCCCGCCACCAGCAGCGCGTCCACGTTGTTGGGGGAATCCTCGAGCGCGCCGAGGATCAGTTTCTTGGCCTCTTTTTGCCGTCCCTGGCGAAGGTCGACGCGCGCCAGGCCGACGCGGCAGTCCATGTTGTGGGGGCGACGCGCGACCATGGCGCGGTAGATCGCGTCGGCCTTCTTCAGGTTCCCCGTCATTTCGAAGGCATGACCCAGGAAGAAGTTCGAGTCGGAATCTTCTGGATCGAGCGCCAGACAGCGCTCGAAGGCGTCGATCGCGTCCGCGTGGCGGTCCTGTTTCCAATACGCGAGCCCGATGTCCGGACATGCTTCCCAGGCCAGCGGCGCGTACGTCAGGAATTTCTCCCAATACTCAGCTTCCTCTTTGTAGCGCTCCATGCGGTGGTTGATCTCGGCCAGAGTTTTGATGTAGAGGTAATTTTCCGGCCACGCATTGTACAGCTTGAGGGCAGGCACCATCGCCTGTTGGTCTTTCCCGGTCGCCAGCAGCTTGCGCGTCTGGGCCAGCAAATCACGCGACTCTTCGGTCGACAGGCCGCCCTGTTGCACGGCGACGGCGGAGCTGCCCAGGCGCGGAATGTTGCGGTTCATGAGCAGATCCACGAACAGAAACACCACGAACGCCGGAGGCAGAATCCGCGCGACGGCGGTGAGTACGAGCCGCATCAGAAGCGATAGCCGAACGTGCCTTCCAGGGTGTAGTGGTTGATCGTCACGTCGCGGAAGCGCTGCTCGATCGCCAGGCCGGCCAAGCCGCTAAACACCCAGCGGCCTGCGAGCGATTTCTTGAATTCCACATACCCGGAGGAGGCTTTCAGAGTCTCGAGATCCTGGCGGCTGCGCGGATCGAAGGGCGAAGGTCCGGTGCCCACGTGGAAGCCGATGTAGTCGCCGCTGCTGCCGATGAAACGCCGCGCCGTGCCGCTGACGGAGTGCGTCTCGCCCAGCGCATCCGGCGTCAGGAAGAAACGTGCGGTGAAGAGCCAGTTCCCTTTGTATTTTCCGAGCGAGCCGGTGTACATGTTGGTTATGTCGGAAAAGGAAAACCCGCGGTATCCGCCCGAGACTTCAAAGCCATGCGGCAGCGATTGAAAGATTTCTGCCCCGATGCGCCGGCGCGGATAGAGGGTGGCGTCGTAGGAGTAGCCGAATCCGACGTAGCCGTATGTCCCCTTGCGGATGTGCGGATAGAAGCTGACTTCGGCGATGTTGCTGTGGTCGCCGAACCGCCGGGCGCGCGAGAACGTGGCGATCACGCTTCCCAGGGGTGTGGCGCGCTTCAGGCTCATCTGCGTTTCGTTCCAGGCGCCGCCGCCGCCCTTGAACCAGTCATAGGTGTGGCTCCAGGAGACCCTCCACTGGCTGATCGATTCCCGCAGGCTGCGCTCCGTGGACAGCGCCTGCCGGTCGCTGGGATCGATCGCGAGAAGCCGGTGGACCACGTCCAGAGCCTCGCGTTCCCGGTTCTGTGCGCGTAAGGCGCGGGCCTGCGCCAACAACAGAGTGGTGTTCTGTTGTTTTCGCGTGAGCGCTTCGGCGGCGATCTTTTCGGCACGGTCGGGATGGTCGGACCACATCTCGACGTTGATGAGCGCCTGGATGGCGTCGGTGTAATCGGGATGGGTGGAAAGCACATACTCGAGCTGCTGCCGGGCCTCGTCGTAGCGGCCCTCCCAGGAGAGGATCAGGCCGCAAAGGAGGCGCGCGTCGGGATCGCCTGGCGATTCCGTGAGACGGTCGGCCAGCATACGGAGAGCTTCCGGCCGGTGGCCGCTGGTGGCCAAGGCACGGGCGTCAGTCAGCACGTCCTCCGCCCGCGCTACGCCGGCAAACACCACCACGGCGCAGAGCATGAAGGCGGTTCTGAAGACACTTCTCACGTGGATTACTCCTCGTGGAATTCTGCGCCGCCGGGGGCCGTTCGATCCAGCCGTATTTGGTTAGGGTGCAAATACGGCCGGGGTGGGCGAGAGATTGTTAGCTAGAGTTATGAAAGTACTGATATGGGCACTGCATTTGCGGGAGTCCCGCAGAAAAGCCGGTCTTACTGCCGTGCTTTCAACGAAAGTTTGCGGGAGTCCCGCAAGTATCGCAGCGCGAACCCCATTTAGCGGCGTGACGGCGGTCCAGCGGGGTCGACGCTGCGGCCGTTTTTCTGCCGCGGGAACAGGCGCTCCACCATCATCGAAGGGACCTGCATGTGGTTGCCCTGCGTTGTGATGAAGTGAAAGACATCGCCCTTTTTCCAATAATTCGTGACCGAATATATTCCGCCGTTGCTGACAGCGACGACGGCGGGGTATTCATCCAGCACAACCGGATCCTGCGGTGGCATTCGGACGAGGGTATCCTGCGGCGGCGAAACACTCTGCGATTGTGCCATGCGAATGTCCGGTTGGTTTTCGGCGATCGTAATGACAGGCGGCGGCGCCACAGGCAGCGGCGGGAATACGACCGTCACGTTGGATGGCTGCGGTGGAGCAGATGGCGGACCATAATATGGCGGAGCGTAATAGGAGGGACCATAAGAGTCGCCTGAGTACACGGGAAAAGGCACGCCGTAAACACCCTGCCCCGCGAAGGCGCCCCCTCCCCTCGAGCCACCGAACCCACCGAATCTACCGAACCCCGAAAAGGTGCCGGGCGATCCCCAATATACCGGCGTGCCGTTCCAGTGTCCGCTGACCGTTGCCGCCAGGCGCTGCGCGAATGTGGGATAGAGAAACGGGTTCGCCAGAGGTGCCCCAAACACCGGTTGTTGCACCCGTCCCGGCATCCCGATTGGCGGCCGTCCTCCTGCGGGCGGTCCGCCGTGTTGAGATCCCCCCGGCATCCCGCCGGCCACCCCGCCGCCGCGGTTCTGCGCCACAGCCGCGCTGCACATGACAGTCAGGAATAATGCCAATGGGAATCGCACGCGAACACCTCTCTACGGAGGCTCGATTCCCTCGTGGTCCGCAGGTTCTAAAATGGGGGGCTTTCGGGGGCTACCGGGACCGGCAATACTACATCCACCGGGCGCGGGAAGCATCCCTAATAACGAGTTCTCTACTACGAGTCGCGTTGCGTTTTTGCAGCCGTGAGGAGTTCGCTAAGCGCTCCAACTCGGGCCGACTGAAGGAGGTCGTGCTATGTCATTTCTTGCGTGGATCGTGTTGGGTCTATTGGCGGGTTTCATTGGTAGCAAGATCGTGAACAAACAAGGGGAGGGGATTCTTCTCGACATCGTGCTCGGCATAGTGGGCGCGGTCGTCGGAGGACTTCTGTTCGGCCTCTTTGGGGCTAGCGGTGTAAGTGGCGTGAATCTCCACAGCTTGATTGTGGCTGTCATCGGCGCCGTTGTCGTGCTGTTTGTCTACCACGCAATTCGCCGCGCCGCTTGAGGAAAGGAGTTAGGTTATGAAGTTCCGAACATTGAGTTACATCTGCTTTGCCGTTATGGCTCTGTTGATCGCCCAAGTGTCCCCGGCCTACCAGGCTGAAGACACTGCAAAGCAAGCCGGCAGGAAGGCTAAGAAGGCGGCCAAGGACGCCACGGAGGCCACCGGGAAAGCCGCCGGATCGGTCGCTGACACGGCCAGCCAAGGGGTGTCTACTGCTGCCGAAAAGACAAAGAAAGCCACATCGTCCAAAGCGCGTATGAAGACCGCCACGGCGGCCGAAATCGATGCCGCCAAGGCCAGCGGCAAAGTCTGGGTCAATACCGACAGTGGCGTGTATCACAAGGGTGGTCAATTCTACGGTGCCACCAAGGAAGGAAAATTCATGACCGAGCAAGAGGCGACCAAGGCCGGGTACCGCGCTGCGAAGAACTGACACCACGAGTAGAGGCAGAGAAGGAGGAGTCTCTGAGTCTCATGGATACGGTGTCGAAGTTACTAGGCGGAGATAATGCCGTCGACTGTTCTTTGAACGCTATTGTCGAGATGCTAGGCAGCCATGAGGGTGAGACTGCCGGCCTGGTCAAGAGGTTTCAAGACAGCGGTTTCGGGAACATCGTGTCTTCGTGGTGGTCAGGCGAGAATCTGCCGATCTCTGCCGATCGGATCAAGAGTGTTTTCAGCAGGAATCAGATCTCTGCGATGGCCGCCAAGGTTGGTATCTCGCCCGACATCGCTTCATCAAAACTGGCCGAGTGTCTTCCGGCAATTGTGGGACAAGTTGTCGCCGAACGGCCGATTGCCGGAAGCAGCGGATCTCATCTCAAAGGCCACCGACTTGTTGAAGGGATCTGTCTCGAAAGGCGCCTAAAAAGAACCGCCCCCGCTCACCAAGGAGCGGGGGCTTCAGAATCGCGGCTCTGCAAGCTATTCCTTCTTCGAAGTACCTTCACTGCCGGGTATGCGCTCCACTTCGATCTGTTGGCGGCGCACCTTGTCCCGCAGAGTCTTCACGGTATCGGTTGCTTCCTTCCGGATTACCACCTCTTCCGCGATGTGGGCTGACTTGGTAACCACTGCCTCCTCGATCGTTTCCCTCACTTCAAGGGTTTTGTCAGTCCAGTCGATATCGCGCACGAAAGTCGGGTCGGAGATCGCCCGACGAATCACCTGCGCATGCTCTTCATGCAAGGTTACCTGCGCTTCTACGGGCTTCTCCGTCACGAAGCGACGAATGCGTGTGGTCCCCTCCTGGACCAGCCGCTTACCGACATTGAGTTGCTCTTCAGCCAGGGAAATTATCTCCTCCCCCGCGAGGGTACCCGCCGCGGCCCGAGCCACCGGCGGCGCTGGAGCTACGGCTACGGCAGGCTTCGGTACCGCTGCCTCCGAGATCAGTCCCTGCTGTACGGCGCGATTCTTCACGTCAATCGGGTTGTGAGCATTCAGAATGCCCATTGCTTTGGCTGAGTCAGTTTCCGGTACACGAACGGTAAGGAGGACACCTCCCGATTCGACCGTGCTTCCATAAACCGTGGCTTCGTGCTGATGAATGTCGCGGCCGAACATCCGATGCCAAAGCCCAGGCTCACTAAGCTTCTCTCCGGACGAGAGCAGAGTCCCTTTGGTGACCATGCTCATCTCGCTGGGTGGAAAACCGGCCGCCGCCAGATTGCGCCTGGCAGCCTCGCCATGTTCCGCAGTGTCATATAGAGTTACTATTTTTTCGTAGTTCATGGCTTCTCCTTGTCAGGGCACGTTGGGGGTGGAGCGATCACTTCTCTGTAACACGCATGGAGACGCGGCGATTCCGCGCCCGGCCCTCCTCCGTGGAGTTATCTGCCACAGGGTACTGCTCTCCGTATCCCTCGGCTGAGAGACGGTTGGGGGCAATGCCCTTGTGGACCAAGTCAGTCACTACTGTGGTCGCTCGGTCTTGAGAGAGCTTGAGGTTTCGCTCCGTGCCCCCCACGTTGTCGGTGTAGCCGCCGACCTTCAAATGGACATTTGGATAGGCCTTGAGAATGGCCGCAACGTTGTTGAGTTGCTCTTGTGACTCAGGTTGGAGATTCGGCGATCCTGTGTCGAAGACTAGCCGGTCGAAATCGAACCAGGTTGTCCTATCCGGCTTGGCAGCGGGATCCATGATGAACACCAGGAGACGCGCCTCGACTCCTCTCTCCGGTATGTTCAAATCGACGTTGTTCGGCAGCTTGCGCTTAACGTAGTCTCCCAAGCCTTTGACGCCCGTCGCGAGGCGGCTGGCCGTGCCGGTCGCCATCGAATCGAACCGGGCGGTTGTTCTACGTCCGTGAGTGAAGAGCCAGAAGAGACCCAGCACCAGCGCCGCGATGGCCAGAGCTGCAATCCAACTGGAGGATGTTTTCTCCTTTTCCACCGCCTGAGCAACCACGGGAGAAGTGGCGCCCACCGTGGATGCGCGGGGCCAGAATATATCGGTCAATCCGGCGGGCAGGGCGTTCCGAATAGCGGCGCTCTCCCGCTGCAGAGAACTGCAAAGGCCGCTGATCCCCTCGGTTGTTACACGTTTGCTGAGGAAGCCCATCACGATCGGTCCCGCCATGCCTAACAACGTTGACATCAGGCTGGGCCGCAAACCGGAGGCTGCGCTAACCGCACTCGTCACGGCGTTCTCCGAGGTTCCAAAGAGCCCCGACAGTAAACGCTTGCCTCCGGAGATCATAGGCGAGTTAGGGTCCGAAAGACCACTCGCGATGCTCGACCAGGACATGTCGCCGGACCCTGTTGGAGCGAGATCCAATACTTTGCGAACAGCACCAGGATCGTCACATTTACTTACCAGGCCGCCGAGCAGCGCAGGAATTGACAATTGCATGCCGCGCGAAACCGATTGTTCGGATTCCCCAAGCGCGCCGGCGACTTCGCCGACACTGTGCTTGTCGATCATGCCGAGTAGTGAAGCGAGAATTGTATCCGCCATACTCCTCTCTCCTTTTCTGTATTCACTCCCATCCCCTAGCGAGGAGCCCGGCCCCTTCGTTAGAAGGGATGACCGCAGGATTTCGGGGGCGCATTTTAATGAAGTCCATTTCAATTCAGGAGGCTACGCTCGTGCAAGGATGGCTGTCGAGTGGAAATTATTTTCTGCCGTGTCAGCTCGCCAATCCGGCGCTCCACCACGAGGCTGAATCCTTCAACTTCCTGCGGGTTGTAGCCAGCCCCGCGGAACGCGTCACGGATCTGATTGGGAGACAACTGTGCCAGCAGGCGGCCCATCCAATCGGCATCCTGCGTTGGAATGTGCCGGCCGATCCAGACAAGACCGAGCCGCTGCACTACTTCGGGAATGGCCAGAAAGGTGCCGAACGCGGGTCGCGAGGGCACGTTGAAGTCTATGTAATCCGGCGCCATCCGATTGACCCATTTCGAGTGGCGGTATGCTTTCAGAGTTCCTTTCGGGTTCCAGTTCAGCCCTGTCGTACCGAAACTCGATCCCAGGTCGCTCACCACGTATCGCTGCTCGGGACTGTCCCCCAGAACTTGATAGATGGAGTTGTTGTAGTCTTTCAGGTCCCAGTTGTTGATGACCGCCATCAAGACACGGAGCCCGTACCACTCACGAGTGTTGGTGAAGGGATTCTTCTCCCATGACCAGATGCCGATCTTCTTTTGGTCCTTCAAGTGCCTTTTCAGGCGGACGTTGTGAATGGTGCCGTCCTTTGAGACCAGGTTTCCTCCGCGGCCCAGTCGTGGCATGTTCTGTACGCGCAACACCTGCATGAAGTAGTCCTCGTTGGCAAAGTATCCGACAGCCCAGACCAGCCTGGCCGCCGCGGTCTCAGGGCGCGCCTCTTCACCCATCTTGACTCGCCACTTGACGCCGTCCTGGTCGACAACATCGAACTTAGGGTTACTGCCCGTCAGATCTTCTTTTACGAACGTGAAAGTTCCCTGCGGTTCGTGTGCTTTTCCGCCCGGACCGTAGTACAGGTTGCGGGACGCAATATCCACGGGGTCCCGCCACAATACGGCTGGGCCCTTAGCTGTCGTTTCTGCTGCGCCTGGAGTGGTTTGGTCTTCCGCTGCCGGGGTTCCCGCTGTCAAGGGGATCAGGATCAATAGCGCTTTGGAAAAGTTATGCATAAAGGTGTCCTGCGCTGCGACGGCGGTAACATGACCGCCTGACACGTTAGATCCATGAAACTCCGTGGCAGGATCACTTTTTTAGTTCCATCGCGGCTTCGTTTCCCTGGAACTGGAGCTCATGCAACGTCGCATAGAGCCCACCCTGATGCAACAATTCTGCATGGTTCCCGCGCTCGACAATCTCTCCGGCGTTCACCACGAAAATGACATCGGCAGAATGGATTGTCGACAACCGATGTGCCACTATGATCGACGTCTTGCCTTTCATCAGGCGGTCCAGTGCCTCGAACACCAGTTTCTCGGATGCCGCATCCAGGCCGGCGCTGGGTTCATCCAGAATCAGGATCGGAGTATTGCGGATCACGGCGCGTGCAATCGCAATCCTCTGGCGTTGTCCGCCCGAGAGCGTCATACCACGTTCGCCGATCACCGTGTCATACCCTTGTGGCAGACTCTCGATGAATTCGTGGGCATTGGCCAGCCTGGCGGCGCGCAGGATTTCGCTACGGCTCGCCTCCGGCTTCCCGTACGCGATGTTGTGCCACACCGGTCCGTGGAAGAGCAGTGTTTCCTGCAGTACAAAACTGATTTGCTGGCGTAGGGATTCCTGACGGAAGAGTTTCACATCGGTGCCGTCGATCTTCACAGTTCCGGCGTCCGGGTCGTAGAAGCGGGGAATCAGGTTGATGATAGTAGTCTTGCCGGCGCCTGTAGGTCCAACCAGGGCGGCCACCTGGCCTGGTTCCACAGTAAGGCTGACTTGATTGAGAATCGGATAACCTGGCTGGTAGCTGAAGCTGACATTGTCTAACTCGACCCTGCCGCGGAAGTTGGGTGCAAGGCGCGCGCCGCGCACATCCTTTACCTGGCGGTCCGTTTCGAGCACCTCGCGGATGCGCTCGTAGCCAATGGCGGCTTTCGAGTACGCGTCCGTCATCTTGGACAGCTCGCGCATGGGCTTGTACATTCGGCTGAGATACCAGATGAAGAGCACGAGCGAGCCAGCACTGAGGGCACCACTGAGTGCCATGCGCCCCCCAAACCAGAGCACGAGGCACGTGCCGGCCGCCACGATCATATCCACCAAAGGCGCGAGCTTGCCCTTAAGACTGCGGACCCGGAGCGCGATCTCTACCGACTCCAGGCTCTCCTCCGCCAAGCGCCGCTGTTCGTATTCCTCGCGTGCGAACGCCTTGACCACGCGCATGGACGACAGTACTTCCTGGATTACCGAGACCATCTCGCCTTCCTTTTTCCGTACTTCGCGCGAAGCGTTCTTGATGCGGCGGGTGAAACGGAAGACGATCGCGAAAAGCAGCGGCGCCACGGATAGCGCGATCAGCGTGAACTGCCAGTTCAGGTACAGCATGACGACTATCATGCCCACCAGGGTCAGGCTGTTCATTAGTACACCGAGTAACCCGGAAGAGATGAACACCTGGATGGCGTCGATGTCGCTTGTTAAGCGGCTGATCAGGTCGCCGGTCTGCTTCCGGTCGTGGTAATCGAGTGACAAACGTTGCAGGTGAGAGTAGAGCGTCTGGCGCAGATCGTGCATCACGTACTGGCCGACGGTGGTGGTCAGGTATCTCTCCACGTAGGTGCAAACCGCGCCTATGGCCGCGATGATCAGGACGGCCAGGGCGGCGAACCTCAGGATCGCAACCTTGTCCGTGCCGCCGGCGGAGAGGATCAGGTGGTTCAGCCAGCCCTGCCCGGGTCTTGACTTCAGCACGTTGTCGAGGACAATTTTGAGCGGCCACGGCTCGGCCAGGTTGGCGATGCCCTCCACGATCACGGCTACGATTCCGATCGTCAAGCTCCTGGCGTGCGGCTTCAGGAGGTGACCGACGGTGAGTTTGCGCCGATCGGAATCAGTGGACACTTCGCCTAGCTTGATGCGACGAACAGCCTGTAGATTCAATGATGGCGCTCAGCCCTCTAGAAACAAATGAAACCGGCGCCAAATGTGTTCCGTCTCACATATTTACGTACCTAAAACAACTGGTAATAGAATGAGCATTTTACGTCATCCTATGGGGTTTGCTGCGCTTGCGGTGGCCCTATCTCTTCCAGCGCTGCCGGCTGCCGTCGACACGCTGGGTATCCCCAACTTCCACCAGGTGAACGAACACGTTTTCCGCGGTGGACAACCTCCCGCCGAATCCTGGCAAGGGCTTGCCCAACTGGGCGTTAAGACCATCATCGATCTGCGGCGGACTGACGAGCACTCGACGGAGGAGGAAGCCAAGGCGGTAGTGGCGGCCGGCATGAAGTATGTCAACGTGCCCATGAAGGGCGTTGTGGCGCCGCCGGATGAACAGATAGCCAAGGTGCTGGCGCTGCTCAACTCACAAGACAAGGTGTTTGTGCACTGCAAACGAGGCGCGGACCGCACCGGCACGATCATCGCATGCTATCGCATCAAGCACGACCGCTGGCGGGCTCAGCAGGCGCTCGCTGAGGCCAAGTCCTTCGGCATGGCGTGGACCCAGGTCGGTCTGAAGAGTTACATCAAGTCGTTCCAACCAAAAACTACCGATGTTTCGGCGTCACCGGCGCCAGCGCCGTCGGGAATGTGAAACATGGTATAATTTGTTTTCTGGTATTTTTTTGTACCAATCAGTGAATAGTATCGCGCTTCAGGTTTCGGCCATCTTGTTGCAATCAAAATCTACCCTCCCACTAAGTCAAGAAGCGCTCACTCGGTTCCGCAGTACAGGTGTATCCTAACCGCCGGTGTGCTCCCGAAGCGGGACGTCGCCTGATCTTTTTCGCGGAACCACTACAGGCGACGTGTGTCCACTACGCGGCTAACCGCCGCTCAGCAAATCTCAAGAGGTAAATTATCGTGAAATTTAAGGCAATCGGAAAGAAATCATTTCCAGCATTACTCGTATGTTCGGCAGCGTTCTCTACGCTGGCCATGGCGGATAGCACCCCCGTAGTATGGACCGCACCCAGCTTGCATCGGGTCGGCATGTCCGATGCGGCTGGCAGCAGCAAAGAAGTCAAACTCTCAGCAGCACGCGGCGAGTATGAATCATTTCAGATCGTGACAAATGGCGCATCGAACGGTCTGAGCAACGTGAACGTGACCATCTCGGACTTGAAGGGACCGGATGGCCAGGCGATCCCGCGGAACAGCTTCACGCTGTATCGCGAGAAGTACATGCATGTGACCTCGTCGAGTCCCAACTGGAAGGGCTCCAACCAGCCGATGGCTCCAGGCTGGTATCCGGATGCGCTCATCCCGTTCACCGACCCCGCGACCGGCAAGCCGCTATCGGGCGCAGCGCTGACGGCTGTTCCGTTCGATCTCAAGGCCGGCAACAATCAGCCGATCTGGGTGGATCTTCTGGTCCCCCGCACGGCCCCGGCCGGCCAGTATACCGGCACGTACACAGTGACGAGCAAGCAAGGCGACGTCACCGGTCCGATCTCGCTGACTGTCTGGAATTTCACCCTGCCCGCGACCCCCGCCCTCAAATCGGCATTCCTCTTCTTCCAGGCGGGAACGCTGGCAGCACAGCAAGAACTGTTGCGCAACAAGCTCTCACCGTTGTCGACCAACCCGAAGGACCAGCCGTCGCTCATGAAGGAATACGGATTGGGCGTTACCCATACCGGACCATTCAGTGGAGCCGATGTGGGCCATTGCTCGATGTCACCGGCGCCTTCAGTGAGCCAGTTCAAGGCCCTGGCAGCGGCCCAACAGCCCGGTCTGACGCTATATGACTACAGCGCCGACGAGATCGGCCATTGCAGCAACCTCTATCCGACCATTCAGCAGTGGGGCCGTAACATGCACCAAGCCGGCATCGCCAATCTGATCTCGATGTCGCCAACTCCGGCTCTGTACAGCGATGGTTCCGGAACCGGCCGTTCGGCCGTGGATATCTGGGTCCTGCTGCCCGTCATGTACAACGGTTCCAAAGCACGCGTCGACGAAGTACTGAAAAAAGGGGACACTGTCTGGTCCTATAACACGCTGGTGCAGGATGCCTACTCGCCCAAGTGGCTGATCGATTTCGATCCTGTCAACTTCCGGGTCCAGCCTGGCTTCATCAACCAGAGCCTGAACCTCACGGGCCTGCTCTACTGGCGGATCGATAAGTGGCCGTCAGACCCCTGGAACAACGTGAACAACGCCGGCACCTATGCCTCAGCTAACTACCCCGGCGAAGGTATGCTCGTGTATCCGGGCCAGCAGGTTGGCGTGCAGGGCGTGGTTGCGTCGATGCGCGTCAAGTGGCTCCGGGACGGGGTCGAGGATTATGACTACGTACAGATCCTGAAGAGCCTCGGCAAAGAAGATGTGGCGATGCAGATCGCTCGCTCCGTCGGACCCGACTGGACCAATTGGACGCGCGATGCGGGAGCCCTCGAGGCTGCTCGCCAGAAGCTGGGAGAAGCCATCAACCAGGCTATGAATTCGCGTCCTGCGACGGCGCCCGCGAACAGCGGTGCGGGTGCAGCGGGTAAGTAAGTAGTCGAAACTTCGACGGCGAATCGCACTTGGTCCTTCGGGGTCAGGTGCGATTCGTTTTTGGGGGGATCGACTTACTCTAGCAGCCTGTGGTAATAGTCGCGAAAACATGTGACCTAGCGAATGTTCTGGGCGTCTATACTGCATGGCCATGGGAACCCGCAAGAAACGGGAGCGACAGGAAGATCTCTGGGTCGTCAGCAGCGAGGTCGTGGGCA
>JBGPHT010000179.1:0-15427 GCA_041484525.1 Bryobacteraceae bacterium
CACTGGACCGTCCGCGGTTCCAATGCCATCATCGCTCTCCGTTGCTCCCAGCTCAGCGGTCGTTTTCAGGACTTCTGCGAGCCGAGGTCACAACTCCGTAGGGCCGCTTGATCTTTTGTCACTTTCCTGTCGTGCGCCCGGCGATCGGATGGGCCGAATGGTCTTCGGCAACTGATGCCAAGAATCGAGACGTGAGCCAATCTCCCGGCCAGCGTTCGCCAGCGTCGCTGACCTCAATCAGCTCCGCCTCTGGATCGGAACCAGGCCAGAAGTGCCGGAGAGTGACTGGTACAAGGACTTCGGTTCATTCAAAGTCTGCGGCCGCGGATCGTATCCGAAGACTTTCCTGCTCCGCGGTCAAGCGGCAAAGGGCGAAGCCCTCTGATCGCATACGTGCACAACTATCCCCTACCGCATCACGCCCATCAGCACGTCGTTAGCATAATAATGATCCACGTTCTCGATCGTGATCAGATGATGCTTGATGAACACCGCCGGCGGCGTCGGCTTTCCCCCCAGAATATCGAGCGCCAACCGGATTACTCCCGGCCCATACTTCTCCGGGAAGTACGCCACCGACCCGATCAGCCGCGTGCGCGGCTCGCGCAGCTCCTGACGCCCGTCCGGCTCCGCGTTGTGTCCCACGATGGCGCAGTCGTTCGAGCGGCCCGCCTCTTGAAAGGCGCGCAAGGCGCCCAGCGCGCTGGGGTCGGTCGCCGTCCCCACCAGAATCCGCCGGGCCTTGGACGCGCGCAGGTGCTTGCGGATGCACTCGAGGGTCGCGCGGAACTGGCCGTCGCCATCCACGTGTACGACGCGCGCCGACTCCTCGTCCCGCAGCGTCTCGTGGATCCCCGCCAGCATGCCTCGAATGCGGTCCTGCGGCACCGACCCGGAACGCGTGATCTCCACCATGACGATCTCTTCCGGCGACCCGTCCCAGTGCTTGTTGGCCCAGCGGCCCAGGTGGCGCCCGCCGATCAGCCCGGCCTCGTAGTTGTTGGCGCCGAAATAAGTGGCGCCGGGGTGCGGAATGTCGATGGCGATCACTGGAATATTGGCTTCCAGGAATTTGCGCGTGATGGCCGGAGCCGCCGCCTCATCCGCCTGGAACTCGATCGCGAGATCCACCTCTTCGCGGATCAACAGGTCCGCATTGCGCAGCGAAGTTTTGGCGTTGTAGCGGTTGTCCAGCACCACCAGTTCGACATGCGCGCGCTCCGACGCCTTCACCAGGCTGGATGACACCTCGCGCGGGAACGAGGAATCCTGACCCTGGGAGGCATAGCCGATGCGATAGCGGCGGTTCGGCCGGATCTCGGAAACCGCGCGGTATTGGTTCTCGCCGACCTTTTCCAGGAACCCGCAGGAATGCAGCGTATACAGCAGACGGAAGCACATGCCCTTGTGATATCCCGTGCGCGCCACGACGTCGCGCAGGCGCAGCACTTCGCCTTCGGTCCGGAATACGCCCAGGACCTCGGCCGCGTGGACGAGTGATTTGATGATATAGCGGCTATGATTGGAGCGAGTCAACATGGCCGGCCCCCCTGTTATCCAGTTTTGCTATTTATAACACGTCGCCCGCCTCGAGGTCCAACCAAATGCCCGTCGAGTCCAGCAAACGCAGTCGTAATACCCTCCAGAATAGACACTTGGACGCAAAGGTAACAACTCAGCACGCGTTTTGCATTCCGAAACGGCTATACCGCAGCCGAATCTGTTTGGCGTATGGTCCCGTACGGGACTAAAATATGCGCCAGAGAAAGGGGTCCTCTGTAACTATGCGCATCTGGATTGCCACGTTGCTATTCACGCTCTCTGCTGTGGCGCAGACCAACCGCGGAAGCCTCTCCGGAACCGTCTTCGACCAATCCCAAGGGGTGGTCGCCGGCGCCAGCATCACCCTCACCAGCCTCGGGACCAACGAAATCCGCAAGGCGACCACGGGCGAGAGCGGCGCCTATGCGTTCCTGAACCTGGAACCTGTCACGTACCGGCTGGAAGTGGAATCGCCGGGCTTCAAGAAATCCGTGACCGAGAGCCTCAAGATCGATACCGCCGGCAACGCCTCCGTCAATGTGACACTCGAGGCCGGCTCGGTGGACACCAAGGTCACGGTCACGGCGGAGGCCGCGCTCGTGAACACGGAATCCGGCACCACCAGCAGCACCGTCACGGAGCGCGAAATCCAGGACGTGCCACTGGTCAACCGCAGCGTGCTCGACTTGGCGCTGACGCTTCCGAATGTCTCGGGCGATGCGGGCAGCGAAAACCCGGTGCTGGTTACCGTCACTACCTGTCCCGGCTGCAACTTGAGCGTGGGCGGCGGACGGCCCCTCAGCACCCAGATGACGGCCGACGGCACTAACAACACCGGCATCAGCCTCGGCCGCACGATGGTCAGCTTCTCCCCCGAAACCGTGCAGGAGTTCACGGTGCAGACCACGGCGTACTCCGCGGAGTATGGGAACACCGGCGGCGGCATCATCAATGCCACCACGAAATCGGGCACCAACCGGTTCACCGGGACGGCGCTCTGGTTCAACCGCAACCCCGAATTCGCCGCTGCGCCGTTCACGCTGGCCAGCACCAACCGCCCGCAGCCGACGCTGAAATACAACCAGTTTTCCATCGCCGCCGGCGGCCCCGTCTGGATCCCCAAGGTCTACAACGGCAAGAACAAGACCTTCTGGTTCGCCGCGTATGAGCCGTTCTATCGCCGCGACCACCTGGATCAATATGGCCTGCTCCCCACCGGCGCCATGCGCCAGGGCGATTTCAGCGACGTGGTGAATACCGCCAGCGGCTGGCTCCCCAAAGCCGTGGCCGCGCAGTTCGCGTCGATTGCGCCCGCCGCCGTGGCGCCGGTCGACAGCGCCATCTATCAGAACTACAACCTGGTGAACGGCAATCAATTCACTCCGATCACACTGGCCACGGGCGCCACCGCGACGCAGTTCCCCAACAACGTGATTCCCAAAACGATGCAGGATGCCTCGGCGCTGAAAGCGGCCGCCCTGGTGGCTCCCGCCGGCGCTTACTACCTGAACAGCAACGGCCTGATCTCGAACGCCCTCCTGCCGCGGCGGCTCCGCCAGAACGAGACGCGTTTTACCGTGCGCGTCGACCACAGTTTCAGCGACATGAACCGGCTCTACGGCCGCTACACCCAAACCCCCATCGTGAAGACGCAGGACACGCCGCTCAGCCCCACCAGCAACGCCGCCGAGTATAGCTGGGCCAAGCAGGCGATGTTGGCCGACACCCACACCTTCTCCGCGACGACATACAACGACCTGCGGCTGAACTACACACGCGGCCGTTTCAGCGGGACCGTGGCGCCCGAATACGACGCCAAAACCGGAACCAACGTCAACACGCTGCTGGGCCTTCCGAACATTACCAAAGGCGGCGTCCCCGGCCTGAACACACTCTTCCCCGGCAGTTCGCTCGGCGGCGGCGGCAGCACGGCGACCGGCATCGGCGGCGGCGGCTCGACCCAGAACGAAGACCGCGAAGAACGGTACGCCGTCACCGATATCGTCTACAAAGTTCACGGAGCCATGAGCTTCAAAATCGGGACTGATATTTCCCACGCGCTACAGAATGTGACTCCGCTGTTTGCGGCGCTCGGCGGCCAGTATCCGTTCGCGGCTACCCAGACCAACTCCACTAACACCGCGGCCGGCACCGGCGGCAGCCCATGGGCCAGCTTCCTGCTGGGCGTCCCCAACGGCAATGTGACGCTGCGCAGCGTCGAGATCCCGTATTACTACCGCTGGAACGCCGGGGCTCTCTTCATCCAGGACGATTGGAAAGTGAAGCCGAACCTGACGCTGAATCTCGGCCTGCGCTGGAGCGTGCAGATGCCGCGCACCGAGAAGTACGACAACCAGGGCGTGTTCCGGCCCGACCTGGCGCAGAGCGCTCCACTGGCGTCGCCGCTCACCCTGACCGATGGCGAGGTCGTCCGTTCCGTGCTGGTCCCGCCGTTCGTTTTCAGCGGACGCGGCGGCAATTCCCGATACCTCACGCCGACCGATTACCGCGCCTTCGAACCGCGCTTCGGTTTCGCCTGGAGCCCGCCGTTCCTGCGCGACCGCCACCTGACGTTCCGCGGCGGCTACGGACTTTCGCACGCTCCCGTGACCGGCAGCTTCCGCCTGCCGACTCCCGATTTCGGCGCCACTTCGAATTTCGCCAGCACCAGTCCCTCGAGCACGGCCAACCCGCAATACGTCATGCGGCTCGGCTCCAATCCGCCGGTATTGAGCGGCGGCACCGCGGCGCAGACCATCGCGGCCCCGGATAACGGTGTGGTGACCACCAACAGCCTCTACTATCTGGGCGTCGGCGGCTTCGCCATTTCGCAGAATTACAAGACGCCCTACGTGCAGAACTGGAACGTCACGATGTCGCTGCAGTTGAACAAGTCGACGTCGATGGAGGTTTCCTACGTCGGTCTCAAGGGCACCCACCTGTTCCTGGGCAGGGTCAACCTCAACCCCAAGAATCAGGCGCTGCTCAACGCCCAGAACGCCGCCAACATCAACACAGCGACCACCGTTACCGATCCGCTGGGACGCAAGAACCCGTTCACCGGCGCCGCCCTGACGGTGCAGAACGGCAGCCTGGGCAGCCCGTACCTGGGCTTCTCCAGCATCACGCAACTGTATGATGCCACCGCCAACAGCATTCGGCACGCCGGCTACGTCAGCTTCATCCACCGCGTCGGCGGCGGTGTCACTTTCACCGCGAACTACACCTGGGCCAAATCGATCGACGACGCTTCCTCTTCGAGCGGCGACAAGAACGTGTTGACTTCGGTCGGCGGTTTCACCGACGGTCAGGCGGCCTTCGGCGCCGCGCGGTCCAACGACCGCTCCGTCTCCACTTTCGACCAGCGCCACGTCATCAACGGCACGTTCATCTGGGACCTGCCGTTCGGCCACGGACGCCAGTTGCTGGCCAACACCTGGAAACCGCTGCAGTACGCCATTGGCGGATGGACCCTTAGCGGCACCGTCAAGTACAACAGCGGCTTCCCCTACATGCCATACCTCTCGGATACCAACCAGCTCGGCGACATTACGCATACCGCCCGGCCGGACCTCACTCCCGGAGTGCCGCTGGTGAACCCGCTGTACGACCGCAACTGCCCCACCGGCACCGGCTGCCAGCCGTACGTGAACCCGTCGGCCTTCGCGCGCCCCGCGCTGGGCGCATTCGGCACCGCACCGCGCACTCTCGATGGCGTCCGTGGACCGTGGTCGCAGTGGATCAACGGCTCCATCCAGAAAGATTTCTACCTGGGTGAAAGTCACCGGCGCAAGATCCAGTTCCGCATGGATGCGCTCAACGCGCTGAACCATCCGGTGTTCGCGGTCTATCCGAACAACGCCGGCGGCGCCGATTACATGGGCGCTCCCAGCACCGCCGCCCTCAATGCGACGGACTACAATACCTGGGCCACCGCCAACAATCAGCCCTTGGCCGCTACCACCGCGGGCACGGCGCAGTTGAACCAGATCAACGCCATGGTGAATGCGCAGAAGAATGCGGCCGGCGCTCTGCCCGTCAATTTCTTCGCCATCCCGCTGCAGGCGAATTTCTACGGCAAGGCGGCGGCATCGTACGATATCACAACGCTGGCAGGCTACAAGAATTTCCGCCTGCGCCAGGCCTACGCCACCAACTTCGGCACCGTGTATCAGAACGGCTCGCCGAGGTACATCCAGTTTGGTTTGAAGCTGTACTTTTGAAATGGAGTGGCCGCTGAGCATTCACCGCCGAGACGCCGAGATCGCTGAGTTTTTGGATCAATACTTTCTTCTCAGCGGTCTCGGCGTCTCGGCGGTGAATGCTTAGCATTTGTTTCATAATTAGAAATCACCTTCATGAAACTCAACGGCAAACCGGCCGGCCTCCTCACGCAGGCGCTCGACCGCCTGCAGATCGAGCTTCCGTCCTGGGGCTTTGCCAATACCGGGACGCGCTTCGGAAAGTTCCTGCAGGCGGCCGCCGCCACCACCGTCGAAGAAAAGTTTAGCGACGCGGGTATGGTCCACAGCCTCACCGGCATCTGCCCGACTGTCGCCCTGCACGTGCTGTGGGATTTGCCCAACGGCATCGCCGACGCGGCTCGCGTGCGCACCCTCGCTGACCGTTTCGGCGTGCGCGCCGGCTCCATCAACCCCAACGTCTTCCAGGACCAGTGCTACAAGCATGGCTCGTTGGGTAATCCCGATCCGCAGGTGCGGCAGACGGCGCTGCAACACTTGCTCGACTCGGCCGATATCTCGGCAGCGACCGCGAGCCGCGACGTGTCGCTCTGGTTCGCCGACGGCTCCAACTATCCCGGCACGGCCAACATCCGCCAGCGCAAGGCGTGGTTCGAGGAGGGCCTGCGGCAGTTGCATGAGCGCCTCTCGGGCGATCGCCGTATGCTCGTCGAGTACAAGCCTTTCGAGCCGGCTTTCTACCACACCGATATCGCCGATTGGGGCATGGCGCTGCTGCTCGCACGCACCGCTGGGCCGCGCGCGCGCGTTCTGGTCGACACCGGTCACCACTATCAGGCGCAGAACATCGAGCAGATCGTGGCCTGGCTGCTCGCCGAAAAAATGCTGGGCGGCTTCCACTTCAACGACCGCCGGTACGCCGATGACGACCTCACGCTCGGCTCCATCGACCCCTACCAGGTCTTCCGAATCTTCAACGAGATTTTCCACTACGAGTGGGAGACCGGGGAGCGTCCCGACATTGCGTTCATGATCGACCAGAGCCATAATCTCAAGGGCAAGATGGAGGCGATGATCCAGACCGTGACCACTGCGCAGGAGTTGTACGCCAAGGCCGCGATCGTGGACCGCGAGCGACTGCGCGACGCCCAGGCGCGCTCGGCGCTGGTCGACGCGGAGACTTGTCTCAAAGACGCGTTCTCGACCGACGTGCGCCCGGCGATCCGCGAATGGGCCCTCAGCCGCGGATTGCCGGAGGACCCGATGGCCGCGTTCCGCCAGAGCGGATATCTCGAGCGCATCACCGCCGAGCGGGCCGAGAAGAACGCCGCCTCCCTGACCAGCTATGCGTGATGCTCCTTCAAGCCACCGGCATCACTAAATCCTTCGCCGGCGTCGAGGCGCTGAAGGGCGTCTCCTTCGAGCTCTGCGCGGGCGAAGTCCACGCCCTCATCGGCGAAAACGGCGCGGGCAAATCCACTCTCATCAAGATCGTGACGGGTGCCGTCCGTCCCGATTCGGGCGAGCTCCGCATTGCCGGCGAACTGGTCCACGAGAACAGCCCGAGACTGGCGCATTCGCTGGGCATCGCTGCCGTCTACCAGCAGCCGGCGCTGTTTGCTCACTTGACCGTAGCGGAGAATATCGCGCTGGCGCTCGAATCGGGCGGACTGTGGCGCCGCATTAACTGGAAGGCCCGCGCGCGCCAGGCGGCGCAGCTCCTCGAGCAGGCTGGCGCCGACATTCACCCCGGTCGCCTCGCCGGCACGCTCAGCATGCCCGAGCAGCAGCTTGTCGAAATCGCCAAGGCCACCGGCGCCGGGGCCCGCATCCTGATCCTGGATGAGCCCACCGCCTCGCTCACCGAGCGTGAAGTTGCGAGCCTGTTCCGCACCATCGCCGACCTGCGCGCAAACGGCGTCGGCATCATCTACATTTCGCATCGCCTGGAAGAGATCGCCGCCATCGCCGATCGCGTCACCGTGCTGCGCGATGGGCGGAGCATCGCGACGCGCCCGCGTGACGAGGTGGATCGCGCCGAGTTGATCCGCCTGATGGTAGGCCGCGAAATCTCCGCGATTTTCCCCAAGCGCGAAGTGCCCATCGGCGACGTGGTTCTCGAAACTCGCGCGCTCTCGAGCCGCGCCGCCGGCGTGCGCGACGTCTCACTCACGGTTCGAGCCGGTGAGATCCTGGGACTGGCAGGCCTCGTCGGCTCCGGCCGCACCCAGCTTGCCGAGACGCTCTTCGGTCTCACGCCGGCGGACACGGGCGAAATCCGGCTGCGCGGCCAGCCGGTCCACATCGATTCGCCGTCCGCCGCCATCCAGCTCGGAATCGGCTACGTGCCGGAGGATCGGCGGCAGCACGGCGTGGTGCTCGACCTGCCCATCGGCGCCAATATCAGTCTCGCGAGTCTGGCGGCGGTTTCGCGCCGCGGACTGATCGACGGCACCCTCGAAGCGCAACTGGCATGCGGGTATGTGGAGAAGCTGCGAATCAAGACGCCCTCCATTCACTCCGAAGCCGGTTCGCTCTCCGGTGGCAATCAACAGAAGGTGGCGCTGGCGCGCTGGCTGGCCATCCGCCCCGACATTCTCATCCTCGACGAGCCGACCCAAGGCGTGGACGTCGGCTCGAAATCCGAAATCCACGCCCTGATGGTCGATTTGGCGCAACAGGGATTGGCGATTATCATGATCTCTTCGGAGTTGCCGGAGATTTTGGGAATGAGCGATCGCATTGCAGTGTTGCACGCCGGCAGCGTGGCCGGCGTCCTGTCGCGCCAGGAGGCCACACAGCCGAAAATTCTCGCGCTGGCCCTGGGGCACTCTGTGGAGGCAGCGTGATGTGGGCCCGCGACCAACCGCTCGTTTACAGTCGCGGCTCTGTGGACCGTTGCAGTCCGGTACGACACCCGGCACGCCAACGCCCAGAACGCCAACGCCCGGCACAGAGCCGCGACTGTAGAAGAGCGGTCGGTCGTTCTACGCGCCCAGCCCCTAGTCCGATCGGAGGGTCTGCCCCATCATGATTGAGCGTTATCGCCGCGAACTCTCGCTGGCCGCCGCCATCCTGGCGCTGTTCGCGGTGCTGGCGTTCGTCGCGCCCGGATTCTTCACGCTCTCGAACGGCCGCGACCTGGTGATCGCCAACCTCCCGGTGCTCATGGTGGCGCTGGGCATGACGCTCGTAATTCTCACCGGACAGATCGACATCTCGGTCGGCTCGCAGTTCGCCATCTGCAGCGTGCTGGCCGGAGTCTTCGCAAAAACGGGGCTGCCCACGCCGCTCGCCGGACTGGCCGCCTGCCTCGTCGGAGCGGGCATGGGAGCGCTCAACGGCGCATTGATCGCGTACCTGCGCATCCCTTCGATCGTGGTGACGCTCGCCACCATGGTGGCGCTGCGCGACGGTCTTCGCTGGATCACACAGGGCGCCTGGGTGCAGGACCTGCCGGCCGGCTTCCAATGGTTCGGCCGCTCGCAGGCCGCGACCGAATGGATCACCGTCGGCGCCGCGGCGATTCTCACCGCCGTGTTCTCCTGGGCGCTGGGCAACCTGGCCGCCGGGCGCGCGGTCTATGCCACCGGCTCCGATGCCAACGCCACACGTCTCGCCGGCATCGATCCCGCGCGCGTCGTCTTCAGCGTCTTCGTGATTACGGGCGCGCTCGCGGGCTGTGCGGCGCTCTTCAATGCGGTGCGCTTCAACCAGATTCCGGCCAACGCCGGCATCGGCCTCGAGATGCAAGTGATCGCCGCCACGATCGTCGGCGGCACGTCGATCGGCGGCGGCAGAGGCAGCGTGCTGGGCACCGTATTGGGCGTGGTGCTGTTGGGCGCGATTGGCCCGGCGCTCACGTTTCTGGGGATCAGCGCCTACTGGGAGCGCGCTATCCAAGGCGCCATCATTCTGGCGGCGGTGGCGGTGGACGCGGTTCGCGTTCGCGCGGGGAGATATGCAGGCAGCCTTGCCGCCGATCGAGCATAAGCCGTGGCGCCAACGCTGGTTCCCCAACGGCGAGTGGGTGCTGCTGGTGGCGCTGGCCGCCGAGATCGCCGTCTTCGCCGCGCTCGGCGAAAACTTCTTCAGCCTGGCGAACTTCTTCGAAGTCGTGCGGCTCAGCGTGGAACTCGGACTGCTGGCGCTGGCGCTCACGCCGGTCATGATCACGGGCGGCATCGATCTCTCGGTGGGCTCCATGATGGGCCTGGCGGCGGTCGTGTTCGGCGCCGTGTGGCGCGACGGCGGCCTCTCGATCGGCGCGGCGGCATTGGTCGCGCTGCTGGTAGGCTGCGCCGGCGGCAGTCTCAACGCGCTGCTCATCACGCGCCTCGATATTCCGCCCATCATCGTCACGCTGGGCTCGTTTTCGATGTTCCGCGGCATCGCCGAGGGCATCACGCACGGCGCCGTCAATTACAGCAATTTCCCCGCGCCGTTCCTATGGCTCGGTCAGGGATACCTGGGCGGCGTGGTGCCGGTGCAGCTTCCGGTTTTCGTGCTGGTCTTCGTTGGATACTTCGTGCTGCTGCACCGCTCCGCCATCGGACGGACCCTCTATGCCATCGGATTCAGCGCCGCGGGCGCGCGCTACGCCGGGGTGCGCGTGCCGCGCCGCGTGGCGATGGTGTACTTTCTCTCGGGCGTGGTCGCGAGCCTGGCGGCTATCCTTTATGTAGCGCACCTGGGGCAGGCGAAGTCGGACGCGGGCACCGGCTACGAACTGGCCGCCATCACCGCCGTGGTCCTCGGCGGCACGTCCGTCTTCGGCGGGCGGGGCACGGTCTGGGGCACGCTGCTCGGTCTCTTCTCGATCTCGGTCCTGCAGAACGGCTTGCGCCTGGCGGCGCTGCCATCGGAGCTGACGGGCGTGCTGACGGGCGCCGTCCTCATCCTGACTATCGTTTTCGGCCGGCTGCGCATGACGCAGGCAATCGCGCCGGCGCCAGACACCGCGGAGGAATCCATGAAGAATTCACAACTGGCGATACTGTGCAGTGTCGTCATCGCCGGGTCGCTGATTGTCGCCGGCTCCAACCTATGGCTGGTGCGCTCACTGGCGCCCGGCACGGGGGGCGGCGCGGCTGCGGGTGCGGGCGCGGCCGGCAAACGCCCCACGATCGGCATGATGCCCAAGGCCAAGGGCGACCCCTACTTCGTCAGTTGCCGCGCGGGCGCCGAAGAGGCGGCGCGCGAGAACAACGTCGAGCTGATCTGGGATGGCCCCACCGGCCTCGACGCGGCCAAGCAGAACGAAGTGGTCGAGAGCTGGATCACGCGCCACGTGGACGTGATCGCAGTGGCAGTGGAGAACAAGGCCGGAATCTCGACTGTACTGCGCAAGGCGCGCGAGCGTGGCATCAAGGTCATCACCTGGGATGCCGATGCCGAACCCGACGCGCGCGACTTCTTCATCAACCAGGCGACGCCCGAGGGGATCGGCTTCACGCTGACCGACGAGGCCGCGCGGCTGATGGGCGGCAAGGGCCAGTTCGCCATTATCACCGGCGCGCTGAGCGCCGCCAATCAAAATACGTGGATGGAATTCATCCGGAAGCGCCTGGCGGAGAAGTATCCGCAGATGAAGCTCGCGACAGTGCGGCCGAGCGACGACGATCGCGACAAGGCCTTCGCCGAATCGCAGACCATCATGAAGGTCTACCCGGATGTGAAACTGATCATGGCAATTTCCGCGCCCGCCGTCCCCGGCGCCGGCGAAGCGGTACGGCAGTCCGGCCGCAAAGATGTCTTCGTGATCGGCTTGTCGCTGCCCAACCTGAATAAGCGTTACGTGCATGACGACGCGGTGCAGGCCGTGGTGTTGTGGAACACGCGCGACCTGGGCTACCTGACGGTCAAAGTGGCCGCCCTGATGGCTGAGGGCAAATTGCGTCCGGGGGCCGCGTCGGTGATGGGCGGCCGTCTGGGAACGATTCAAATCAGCGGCGATCAGGTGCTGCTGGGGAAGCCGCTGATCTTCAATAAGAGCAACATCGACCAGTTCGATTTCTGAAGATTTGCGGGACTCCCGCAAACTTTTATTGAAAACGCAGGAGTAAGACAGCGTTTTTTGCGGGAGTCCCGCAAGAGTTGACTGTGATTTGAAGCATAGATTGCTGATCAGCAGGGTTATGGTCTAGTCTAGTCTGGCCCTTCAGGCAACGCGGCCCGCCGAGCCCAATGTTCTACACTTCCACGATGCGTGATACGCCAGGGGTGACGTGGAGGGAGACTTCACAGGAGGAATAGCAGGGCACAGTTCGGAAATGATCGGCGTACCGTAGTGGTTATGGTTTCTTCTGCCACACGTGTCTGGTCGTGACCCTCGTCATGAGATGATACCGTAGCAAATGAGATGAGTTTCGTACCGGACAAATGCTTCCCATCATTGCGCGCTACCTTCGATTTCATCTTCGAGCGGTATTCGTTACGTCCGAACCAGCGAATCTGGGAGCCAACGCCTTCGGGTCTGGTGATCCCGCGGGATGCGCCGGAGTATCTCTTCCGCGGTGAGAACGGCCGGCATTTGGAGACCGCCGGTGCCATTTCACGCTTGCAGACCTACACTCTCAAGGACGGCAGTCACCTCTCGTCATCTGATCGGGAATACCTTTGGCACCTCATGCTAGGAATTCACCAAGGGTTCAAAGCGGATGGCTATTCGCTCGATGATCATCGCGCAACGGGCTTGCTTCAGCACTACGGCTTGCCCACGTTCATGATCGACTTCACCGCACATCTGGGCCACGCCCTTAGCTTCGCCGCAATCGGCGAACATGATATAGCACGGATTGCAGTTATGCCGACGCGGTCGTTTGAGTTTACGGACTTAGTTGTAGATTTGAGGAAACATCCATGGGCTGAGCGCCCGCGCAGGCAGCAGGGTTTTGGTATTGTCATGCCGATCAATATGCCGGACCTGAAATCGCAGGCGGCAAGATTGCGTCTCAACGTCAACTGGTACCAGTTCCCCGTAACGTCCTCCGATCACGACGAATTGAAGGAAAACTACAGGCAACTCACACGCGTCGACGATGATCCAAGCGCGGCGTTCCTACGGTTCCACATCACCGAGTACGTAGAACAGCGTGGAAAGATGTCCGGTACGCTCGCCGACTGGCTACTTGAACGCATACTGATCGCTCCCCGGCGGTACCGGATCATCCGGTTCGAAGCTGGGCAGCCAGTGGTGCATTTTTGCCCGCCGAATGACATTCCAGATTTCGACGAATCTGTGGAAAAAGACTATTCGCGACGTTACTGGTCGGTAGGTGGGGCGTGTAGTCGTGATCGCATGAAGGGTTGGACTTGGCCGCCCGAAGGATCAACTGTGACCGATCCTCGCACACATCATGCAGACCTGATGAAATGCCCCGAGTAGCCTGTTCGCTAGGCGATATACGTCAGCATGAGTGGAATCCTGCCGAAACATGAAAGATGGTCGGTGCGTCGGCGAACTAACTCTTACCCGCCTACGACGATTTGCATGCCGAGCCAGCCCGTTCTGGCCCGATCGCTCCCGCCAAGCGCTACCCCTAAAACATCTGGGCAACATTCTGGTAGTGTCCTAATGGTGCGTTGACGGCTTTTCCCCAAGCTCATCGCTTGACCTTGCTGGCAAGACTGCGGAGTTGCTCTCGGCCGAAGAAACCCCCGAGGAGTGTGGGGCCATGTCCTCGTGGTGGGTCGGTGAGTTGGTTGAATAGCCCCCCGAACTGGTGGTCGGTCCTGCCAGTGAACTGGCGTTCCGCTTCGCAACGAACAAGGTAGGCCAACATGTCGGCAGCTTGGAGCGGTACGAAATATTCGTCGTCGGCGAAACACAGCGAGACAATTTTCCTTCGAAACTCAGAGTGTTTCGATCGAATCTGGTTCATGATTGCATAGCAACGAGGCGAATAGGACTGCTCGTCATCACAGACCACACTGAGTTGAACGTTCGGGTCTTTGTAAAAGTTAACGATTTCTCCGAGCACCCGCATGAACGCAAGGTAGTGCGGCTCTCCTCCCATCGCTTTTTTTTCGGACTCACTCAGCGCCGCAAAGCCGGAGACATCGGCGGCGACGTAAATAGCAACAGGGAGGTTGTCGGTAATGCACTCGACGAAATTTGAGAGCACCACCTTCCGGTTTTCAAGGCCGATTGCCTTTTCCCTGGTGCCAAGGGGCTTAGTGAACCTGACCGCCTTAGCCATCTTGATAGACCTCATCCCGTAGCGTCGGAGCAGTTCTTCCCACCTGACCTGGAAGTTTCCGATTTGTAGCCGCTCACCGACGAACCCGCAGAGCGACACGATGGTGTGATCGTGGAACTTGCCGCTCTCGTCTAGATAGCAGTGCAGCACACTCACAAAGCGCTTATCTCCGAGGAGGCTGAAGAACTCGGCAAACTCATAGGCTAACGCCAAATCTGTCTCTCCCGTGTTGGTAAAATGTGACCAGACGCGGGATATATAACCGTCTACCAAAGAGCCGGGATTTCGGCTAGGACACCCCGGCTCTTCTCATCGGTCGCTCATTTCTGGCGAGCGCGTTCATGTTGCCAGCAAATCGTGGATCGTCCAGACTCGATCCGTAATCCCCGCTTCCATCGCAGGCGTCACGCGTAGCGTCTTGTGAATCCGGCAGAAATTGTAATAGGCAAAGTGCAGGCAGTAACGTGCGACGTGCAAATCTTCGAGGGATCGGGATTGCCCATGACTGGGACTCGCTCCGTGTGCGTGACATCGGGCGGGCTGTACCGTCGCTGGCCTTCGGGATCGTTGACGTAGACCTTGATGAGTTGCGCGAAGTCGCAGCGGTCGCTGAGAGTGGTTGTAATCGCGTTCACGTAGGGCTTGAAGCCATCGGTGCTGATCTGGAAGCGTTGCGGTGCGGTCGCGGCCCGCAAGCCTTCAATGAACGCATCCGTCGTCGCCTGATCGCGGCGGCCCAGCGCGAAGTTGAGAACGAGTTTCGTGTCGCGCTCGATTGCCACGAAGCAATAGGCGTCACCCATGCTGTCGTCGTGCGCTTCTTCGGGACGTTTGTGGGCTTCCTTCTTGTAGCAATAGCTCCAGATTTCATCGCACTGTACATCCGCCACCGGCACATTCACAAGCATGCGGCCCATCAGTTTCTCACACCGCTCCCCAGCCAAGACCAGCAGACGAAGGATCGTGTCGCGGTGTAGACTAGTAATCCGCTCCGTGCTCCGGATGCTGTTTCCTTCGATGAGAAGTTGCAACGCCAAGCCCGCCTTTTCGAGCGGCACCGTCATGTTGTCCAACAGGCGCTCATGCTTTTCAGTGTAGGTCTTTCCGCACTCGGAGCAGTGGAAGCGTTGCAGTCCGTTGCGGTGTTTCCCGAAGCGGCGGCAGTCGGTATCGCAGGTGGGGCAGATCATCTTCGTGCTCGCTTGGACTATTGCCAGGATAATTTGACGGGACTCGATAAGCAGTCCATTGTCGGGCCGCTTTCTGTACAATAACGGTGCATCCGAGCGGTACACTTTTGGTGCACTATCGATGCACTTTCGCGGGGCCTCCCTTGGGTGGCGGCACTAGCAGCCTGTGGTAAAGGTGGGTTTTTCTGAGCGAAGACCTTCGAAAAACGCGCACGAGGGGAGATGACTAAGTAACGTCACCACTCGTCAAAAGGTTACCGCTCGCTGCCGTCGTGCGATGTTAATTCCGAGG
>JBGPHT010000180.1:0-15116 GCA_041484525.1 Bryobacteraceae bacterium
ACTGGATCGGCGATGATTTTGAACCCCAAGCCTTTTCGGTTGACCAGGTCAATCGGGTGCTCACACCAATACGCCGCCAGAGCAAAGCTCCCAAGAGTTAATCCCGTCGTCACGACTACGCAGGCTTGCCGAAAGGACACGCTACAACCGGGGCTTCAATCTGCTGTACGTGGCCGACAGCTCGGGCACTAACTGGTCGAGCGGGATTGTGCCGGGGACCTCTGGCACGACGGGCAACTTCAACCCGTATTGCACGGTCAATGGCAGCGGGTCGTCCGTCACTGCCTCAGGGACCCAGTTGGCCGTAACCGTATCGGTCACGTTTCAAACGTCCTTTGCGGGGACCAAGAACGAATATTTGATTGGTTACGATAACCAAGGGCTGAACACGACTTGGCAGCAGATGGGAACCTGGACCGTGCCCGCTCCGCAGCAATACTACCTCACGACGGCAGTGAGCCCATCTGGCGCAGGAACCATTTCACCGGCCAGCGGATCGTACAACAGCGGGTCGGTCGTCCAGATCAGCGCTTACGCCGCCAGCGGATACGTTTCTCGGGCTTCAGCGGCAATCTGGGCGGCGCGACCACGCCGCAGTATCTCACGATGGATGGCCCGAAAAGTGTGACGGCGAACTTCACCCGCACGACGGTGTCAGCCGGGGCTGGAGGAAGTGGCCCGGACCTCACCGTTATTTCAACAATCGTGCCCAGCTTCCCAAATGTCTCGCGGCCTTCGGGTAGCTTGCCGAGCTTTTCCCCTCAAGCGAGCGTGCTTATCAATAAAGCGACGATCAACACGAACCCGGCACTTTCCCCCTGCTGTTATCCAACAGAATGGCGGAAACAACGTGGCGATCTTTAACGTTTCGAGCGTCTCGGTGCCAACCGGCGTCACGGTAGAGGTTGGCGACTTCGACTTTGTGGTTTTCAATTCGGCCGGGCCAGTCTCCGTAACTGGCACACTCCAGTCCGATGGGCCGCGAATGGCGATGGTTGGTACGGGAGATCAAACGGTGACCGGCACCATTCTGGCGATCGGAATGGCTGGAGGAAATGGAAGCAATGGTGGCGCCACTTCAGTCAACAACTATGTGCCTGCGGGTAACGGAGGCAATGGGGGTAACGGCGGCAATGGCGGATCGGCGAGCGCGGGCACCAACGGATTTAATGGTCAGGGAGGGGCAGGGCTCGCCGGAGGGGGAGATGGGGGTTGGCCACTCGGCGGAAACGGCAATCCCGGTAATGGACCTACGAACAGCCCAGGACGGCCAACGTTCAACTCATTGACCACTAATTGTCCAAGCTCGGGCGGAACCGCGGGTGGGAGCAATGGAACTCAAGGCGCACAAGGCGGTGGCACCTGGAACGGCGGCCGCTATTCCCCAGCCGCCGCTTTCGGCTCCCTTTACGTGGGGTTGAACCCGCAGCCTTCGGGCGGCGGATCGGGGGCAGGCGCGAGTTGCAGTCATTATTACTACTATCAAGGTACTTCTTCCGTCTACGATGCGGCGACAGGCGGCGGTGGTAGCGGCGGCGGTGGCGGTGGTGGCACATTTATTTTCGCGACCACCGGCACTCTCACGGTCAACGGCTCCATCAATGCGAGTGGCGGGAATGGAGGGAACGGCGGTAATGGCTCGAAAAGCCTCATTTGCCTCGATCAAGGTGGGGACGGCGGTGGCGGAGGAGCGGGCGGAGCGGGTGGTTTTGTCGTACTGCAAGCGACCTCCGTGCAGGTTGCAGGATCTCTGCAGGCCAACGGCGGAAATGGCGGAGCAGGCGGTTCAGGTGGTACGGACGCCTGTAATCAGCCAACCGGCGCTTCCAACGGTTTTCCCGGTGGTGGCGGAGGCGGAGGCCGCGTCGCCGTAATCTCACCGAACCCTGTCCAAGGCGTCTCGCCGAGCAACGGGTCGAATGCTTCGGGATCTACCCGCGGGACCCCCACGGTAGCTATCCAACAGGTGTCCGCATGCACTCCGACCGTCAGCAGCATCCAGGTCAACGGTCAGGTGACGAACACGATCATCGCTGGCACGAACGGTTCGATCTCCATTTAAGTATCCTGCCTGGGTAGCGCCACATCGGTGCAAAGTGACGGGAGTGGCCTCCAATTCACCTCGGTATTGTATACTGCAGATGGACGAGTTGATGCGTCCTTTCAGGCGAGCAGTTCCTCCAGTGGGGGAATTCACAACGTGACCGTCACCACTGTAAACGGCACGAACGGGATCTCCAGCGGCGCGCAAGCGTTCGTCACGAGCGTAACGTTACAGAGCTTTTCGTTCACCAATAGCGTGCCATATTCGCGTGATTGTATAGCTAACGCTTCGCCGGTCAGTACCCCAATTTGGCCGGCGCCGTCGGCGACGTGCCCCCAAATTGGCTTCCTCGGGGATCATGCTGTATTCGCCTCCGGCGATACGATGCGGGGCACTGCTGTGTTCGCCCTAAATCCCGTTCCTTCACAAGGTGTCACCGGCATCTATGTTCGAGGAACGACCGGTGGAAGTGGCACATTTACATCAACAGGAAGCGTGTCCATTCTGGGCGGTGCCGCGACCTTCTCCGCCGCGGTTTCCGGCGATACTCAATTCATCAACACGCTGAGCATCAACTGGGATGTAGCCCAAGCAGGGGGCTAGCCCGGTCACCGCTTCCGATACCACGACTGTAGTAACGGCCCCGACCCTGTACATCACCAAGACTCACCTGCCGAGAAACTGTGGACCATGTACTCGGCGCCGGGCTTGGGGTCGGTACCGGCGACAGCCAGGGTAGCGAAGAATGCGGCAAGGAGACAACGCATGCCCTCATGGTAGCTATTTCGGGGACAGGCTACACAACCTCGAAATTGCCCCCCAAATTTCGAGGTTGTGTAGCCTGTCCCCGAAATAGCTGTGTCGGTCACAGCTCTGTTGATGCCTACGAATTTAGCGCTAAACTCCTGTGGTAATCTGATCGCTGGAGCATCCCATGACCAGACGCGATTATCTGCAACTGATGGCCGCCAGCGCGGCTGCGGCGGCGACGGTCGAGGCGGCGGGCGGCGAGGCCGACCGCGAGCGGCGCATGAAATGGTGGCACGAGGCCCGCTTCGGAATGTTCATCCACTGGGGCCTCTACAGCGTGCTCGGACGGCATGAGTGGGTGATGGAGAACGAAGGCATCCCCGTCGCCGAATACGAACAGCTCGCCAAGCGCTTCAAGCCCAAGCCCAATGTGGCGCGCGATTGGGCGCGGCTGGCCAAACAGGCCGGACAGAAGTACATGGTGATGACCACCAAACACCACGAAGGCTTCTGCCATTTCGACTCCAAGCTCACCGGCTATTGCGCGCCCAAACAGGGACCCGGCCGCGACTTGGTGAAGGAGTATGTGGAGGCGGCGCGCGCCGAAGGTCTGCGCGTGGGCTTCTACTACTCGCTGATGGACTGGCACCACCCGGACGGCGCCCGCTGCGCCACCGACGAGCAGGCGCGGCAGCGGTTCGTCGCCTACATCCACGGGCAGATCCGCGAGCTTCTCACGAATTACGGAAAGATCGACGTGCTCTGGTACGACGTCTCGTGGCCGCTCGATGCGAAGGGCTGGGAGTCGGACAAGATGAACGCCATGGTGTTCCAGTTGCAGCCGGAGATCATCGTCAACAACCGGAACAAGCTGGACGGGGATTTCGCCACGCCGGAGCAGCGCATCCAGGCCGAGACCAACCGCGCTTGGGAATCGTGCATGACGATGAACGACAGTTGGGGCTATCAGAAGACGGACGACAACTGGAAGACGCCCAAGACCGTCGTGCGGAACCTGATCACGTGCGCCCACGACACGGGTAATTACCTGCTGAATATCGGCCCGAAGCCCGATGGGTCGGTGCCCGAGGAATCGGTGGGGATTCTGACGAAGGTCGGAAAGTGGATGGACCGCAACGGGATGAGCATCTACCAGACCGACGTGTGCCAGCCGCGCCGCTCCAACTACGCCAGTTTTTCGCGCAAGGGGAACACGCTGTACATGCACGTGCACTTCTGGCCGGGACCGACGGTGTCGCTGGCGGGGCTGCGGAGCCAGGTGAAATCGGCCAAGCTGCTGGCTACCGGGCAGGCGGTGAAATTCGAGCAGGAGCCGTTCCGGGTGCGGCTGACGGGCCTGCCGGAGAAGGCGCCCGACGATCCGGTGACGACCATCGCCATCGAGTGCGACGGGGAGCCGCGGCAGGACACGGATTACGTGCGCAAAGAGCGGCCCCGCCAGAAGGCGTAGATACCCCTAACCATCGCGCCTCCGTACGCGTCAAAATGGCATGCAGGAGAAGTGTCGATGAGATTCCCGCCTGTTGCCTTCTATTGCTTTGCCGCGGCTGGAGCCCTGTTCGGCCAGGGTCGCGGAATACCGGCGCAGCCCGCACCGATGGCGATGCCGGCGCAACCGGGCCTCGTCGGGTCGCCGCAGACCGTCCGGGCCGCGCCGCTTACCGGCACCGGCAGTGTCGAAGGCCAGGTGGTGAATGCGGCCACCGGAGCTCCGCTCAAGAAGGTCAACGTGCGGCTGTTCGGGATCGGCGACCAGAGTAATCCGAATCCCACCCGCACCAATAAAGAGACGGACGACATGGGGCATTTCGTCTTCACCAATCTGCCGCCCGGCCGCTATTCGCTGAGCGGCGAGCGCCAGGGCTTTCTTTCGGGAAGCTACGGCGCGCGCAAGCTATCGGGCAACGGCACGCCGGTGCCGCTCGGGCAGGACCAGCACCTGAAGGACCTGGCGATCAAGCTCAACCCGCAATCGGTCATCGTGGGCAAGGTGGTGGATGAAGACGGCGACCCAGTCGCCAATGTCAACGTGCAGGCGCTACGCTACCTATACCGCCAGGGCAAAAAGCAGTGGGTGCCGAACGGCAACGGGCAGACTTCCGATATCGGCGAATTCCGCATCCCCGAACTGCAACCGGGACGCTACCTGGTAAGCGCAAATGGCCGGAATGCCGGGATGAACTTCATGCCGCTCGCGGCCACCGAACCGCTGCCGGACAAGCCCGAGATGATTTACGCCACCACCTATTATCCGAATTCGACAGATTCGGCGACGGCTGCCCCGGTGGACGTGGGCGCCGCGGCGGAGATCCGGGGCATCGAGATCCACCTGCAGAAGACGAAGGTTTTCCGGGTACGCGGCCGCGTGACGAATGCGCCCGGCGGCGGTGGCGGACGGGGAGGCGCGCCCGTGATGGTGAGCCTGGTTCCGAAAGACAGCCCAGTCGGAGGCGGCCAGGGACGCCACAACGGCAATGCGCGTCCGCCCGATGGCATATTTGAAATCCGCGGTGTGCCGCCCGGTTCGTACATCATCTACGCGCAGACCAACGGGCAGGGACAACTGATCGCCACGCAGCCGGTGGACGTCACCAGCGGCCACGTGGACGGGCTGAATCTGACGATGGGCCCGGGCAACGATATCCAGGGCACGGTGAAGGTGGTGGACGCGACGGCGCCGATCGATCTGTCGAACGTTTCGATCATGCTGCGGCCGGCGCCGGGCGTGCAAGTGATGGGCGGCGGCATTCCGCGTTCCAAGCTCGGCGAGGGCAACCGGTTCACGCTGAAGAATGTCGCGCCGGTGCGATTCGGCGTGACCGTGCAGGGAGTGCCGGAGAATTGCTACGTGCAATCCCTGACGTTCGGCGGACAACCCATCGGCCTGAACGACACGGTGGAGATGTCGGGCAGCGGGCCAATCGAGGTGACGGTCAGCGCCGCGGCGGGCTCGCTCGATGTAGCGATGGTGGACAAGGACGGGCGGCCGGCGCAGGGAGCCACGCTGTTCATCGTCAATAAGGACGGGACGCCGGCGTTCACGCGCGGCGGCAACGGAAATGACACCGGGGCGCAGTCGTACAAGGGGCTGGCCCCGGGCGAGTATCGTGTCTTCGCATGGGAGGACGTGGAGCCGGGCGCCTACCAGGACCCCGATTTCCGAAGACCGTTCGAGAGCAAATCGGAGACAGTGAAAGTGGAAGCGGGCGCGGCGGCAAAGGTCCAGGTGAAGGTGATTCCGGTCGAAGATATGGGCGTGCGGTAGGGACCTACAGGAACGCCATCGCCCTACTGCAGCACTCTTCCAACGACAGAGAATCCGTGTCGAGCAACAGGCCGGCATGAGTGTAGATGTAGTCGCGCGCGGTGGCGAACACCAATTCTTCGGTGAGGTCCAGCCGGATAGGATCGGGGCCGCGCGCGCGGAAACGGCGCACGGCGGTTTCAGGCGACACGCGGCACTCGATCAGGCGCAGTTCGGCGCCGGCGATACGCGCCAACTCTTCGCGATCTTCCGCATGCCGCGAGACTACCGATCGGCGGCGTGCGGTCGCGGCGGCAATGCGGGCCAGCTCTTCGCGATCTTCCGCATGGCCGTAAGGGGCATCGAGGATCGCGCCCGCGCCGGCACGCAGAAGCAATTCGGCGGCGAGATGCATGGCGCGATAGGCAACCTGCCGGTCGGCGCGCGTGTGGGCGGCGTCGGGGAGAATGCGGGCGCGAACGGCGTCCATCGAGAGATGGGGCAACTCGAGGCACCGCGCGAGTTCGAGCGCGATGGTAGTCTTGCCGGAGCAGGGTGGTCCGGCAAGAACGATCGGCGGCATCTCCCTATTCGTACCGCAGAGCGACCATTGGGTCCACTCGCGAAGCGCGAAATGCCGGCAGCCAACTGGCCAGCAGGGCAACCGACGCGAGCACCAGTGCCACGCCGACAGACACGGCCGCGTCCACCGGACGCACTTCGTAGAGCAGGCTCGAGAGAAAGCGCGTCAGCGCCAGCGAAGCGGTGAAGCCGGCGGCCAGCCCGATCGCGGCCAGCGTGCCGCCCTGCCGCAACACCATCCACAGCACCTCGCTGCGCTGTGCGCCCAACGCCATCCGGATGCCCACTTCGCGCGTCCGCAAGGTGACGGCATAAGAGATCACACCGTAGATGCCGACGGCGGCCAGCAGCAGGGCGAGAGCGCCGAACAAGGCGAGCAGCGACATGGTGAAAGTTCGCTGCACCAGCGTCGCCGAAAGGTAATCGTCGAGCGTCTGGATGTGGTGCGGCGGCTGCGTGCGATCCACCGAAATGTAGGCCGCTCGCACGGCGCCGATCATGCGGTGAGGATCGCCCGCGGTGCGCACCAGCATGCCGTAGCCGAAGTTCACGTCCTGCGCTTGCAGGATGTAAGCTTCCATGGAAGACGCCCGGTCGAGCCCGTACTGGCGGACGTCCGCGACTACGCCCACGATGGCGATCCACGGCTGGTTCTCATGGCGTCCGCCCAGTTGGATGTGCTTGCCGATGGGGTCTTCGCCGCCGAATTGGGAGCGCGCGCAGGATTCACTGATCAGCGCCACGCGGGGGCTGGTGGGCCCATCTTCGGCGGTGAACGTGCGGCCGCGCAGCAGACGAATCTTCATGACGCGGAAGTAGTCCTGCGAAACCGAATAGGAATCGGCGGACGGCGCCTCGGATTCGTTCGCCAGTTTGCGGTCCTGGCGATGGAAGCCACGGCGGTCAAAGCCGTTCAGCGGTGTAGTGCTGGCGAAGGCCACACCCTCGACGCCGGGCACGGCGCCCATGCGTTCTATCAACTGGCGGTAGTAGCTCAACCCGGCTTCGGGCTTCTGGTAGCGCGCGCCGTATACGTAGGTGCCGACCGACAGCACGTGATGCGGATCGTAGCCGGGGTCGACCTGCATCAATCGCAGAAAGCTCTTGCCCAGCAGGCCGGCGCCGGCGACCAGCACAAAGGCCAGCGCAATCTCGACGGCTACCAGAGTGCTGCGCAGGCGAGAGCGGGAACTGCCGTCGGTCGACTTGGTGGCGCTCTTGAGCGCGTGGTTGAGATCGACACTCGAGGCGCGCCATGCCGGCGCCAGCCCGAAGAGCACCCCTGTCAGCATGCTCGCCAACAGACTGAGGCAGAGCACCGGCAGATCGAGGCGGATCTCCTCGACGCGCGGCAACTCGCGAGGACCGTGCGCCGCCAGCGCCGAGGTGCATACCCACGCAATCGCAATACCGAGTGCGCCGCCCGCGACCGCCAGGATCAGGCTCTCGGTGAAGAGCTGTCGTACCAGCCGCCAGCGTCCCGCACCGAGCGCGGCTCGTAGAGCCAGTTCGCGCGAACGGCCGGTGGCGCGTGCCAGCAAGAGGTTGGCGACGTTGGCGCATGCAATCAGGAGGACGAAGCCGACGGCTCCGAGCAGCACCCACAGCGCCGTGCTCACGCGGCCCACCAGGCTCTCGCGCAGCGGCGTCACCAGAACGCGAGTCTGGGGATTGTAATCCGCCGGGTGTTCGCGACGGATACCGTCCATGATGGTATTCAGCTCGGCGCGGGCCTGGCTTACCGGCACGCCCGGCTTGAGGCGGCCGATCAGTTTCAGATGCTGGCAACTGCGGCACGCGCTGGGCTGCTTCAGGTCGTAGCCGAGAGGGATGAAGAGATCGGCATCGCCCGCGTTCGGAATCTGCAGGGAATAGGCACGAGCGGTCAGCACGCCGACGACAGTGAAATCGGAATCGCTCAACCGGATGACGCGCCCCACGACGTGTGGGTCGCCGCCGAACCGCCGCATCCAGAGTGCGTGGCTGAGGATGGCTTCGCGGCGCGTGTCTGGCCGGTCCTCTTCGGGAAGGAAGTTGCGGCCAAGCGCCACCTCTAATCCCAGGGTGTCGAAGAAGTCATAGTTCACGCGCATGCCGCCCAGCAGCTCAGGCTCCGTGCCTTCGACGATGGCGCCCGCGGCATCGCGATAGAGCGACATACTCTCGAAGGAGCGGCTGCGCGCGCGCCAGTCGTAGGTAGTGGTGAAATCGACGGTGATGGGGCGGACGGTATCCGGGTCGCTCGCCGCGATGGTGACCAGACGGTCGGGATCGCGGTAGGGCAGTTGGTTCAGCAGCACCGATTTGACGACGCTGAAGATCGCGGTGTTGGCGCCGGCGCCGAGCCCGAGCGTGACGACGGCGACCACGGTGAAGCCAAGACTCTTACGCAGGCCGCGCAGAGAGTAAATGAGATCGGTCATGACGCACCTCTCCGGGGGTTGGACGGCCGGAGAGGCGGAGGGTTAGGAAGAGAGCCGCTATTGCGCCAATTCGAAGGCGACGTCGATCGTAGTCAGCGTCTCCACCGGCTGGCCGTTCAGCAGCGTCGGAGTGTAGCGCCACTGCCGTACGGCGTCGAGCGCCGCGTGGGCCAGGCGCGGATCGATGTCCGTATTGATGACCTGCGGATTGATGGGCTCGCCCGATTTCGAAATAATCGCGCGGATCTTGACCGTGCCCTGGACGCCCTGCTGCCTCAAATCGTCCGGATAGACCGGTTTGGTCTGCTGCACCAGCCTCATCGCCTGCACATTGCCGCCAATGCGTATGCGCTGCGGCGTGCCCGCCGGCTGCGCCCCGGCAGCGCCGGGAGCACTGCGCGAGCCACGCACCGTCACGGCTTCCGAGGTCTGGCCGATTTGCAGGTTGGCATTGACGGTGGCAGTCGCTCCAGTGACCAGGACCACGTCCTGCTTCGACACGGCGAAACCGCGCGTGCGAAACTCGAGGCTGTAACGCCCGGACGCGATCGCGTTGAACCGGTACTCTCCCGCCTTGTTTGCCACCGCGACCTCCTCGTTGGCGCCGTCCAGGTTCTTCGCGACCACTTCACAGTTTGGAATACGGGCGCCGCTCGGATCTTCCACCACACCTGTTATCGACCCGCGTCCGGCCTGGGCCTGTGCCGTGATCGACGCAATCGGCAGCAGCACCAACAGCGCCCCGGCAGCCACCGCCATGGCAGCCCGGCGGCTCAACGGACTGCGATTTCTACCGCGGTCGAGCATGGCTTGCACGCGCGATTCCAGGTCGGACGCCTCCGCCATCGCCGGCGCATCCGGAAACGCGGCCCGCCGCGCCGCCAGCGCCCGCACCAAGTCCATCAGGTGCGCCGCGTAATCGTGCGCCGCCACTCCCTGCCGAAGCACGGCGTCGTCGCAGGCCCGCTCCCGCTCTTGCCGCAGCCGGCGCACGGCCAGCCACACGAGCGGATGAAACCAGAAGAGACAACACGCGGCCTGGGCCAGCCCCTGCGAGAGCAGATCGCGCCGTTGCACGTGCACCAGTTCATGCAGCAGCACGGTTCGGAGCCGGTCCGCGGGCCAATCAGCCGCGCCCGCCGGCAGCATCACGATGGGATTCACAATGCCCCACGTGAGGGGCATATCGACCGCGCTGCTTTCCAGCACCGCGGCGCGCCGGATGCCGAGCGAATGCCGCAACTCCTCGAACTCCGCCCGCGCGTAGACAGCCGGAGCGGCACACTTCACCATCCAGGACGTGCGCGCCACGCCGGTCAGAAACCACGCCGCCGCCAGGCCCATTCCGAGCAGCCGCATCGTCGCCAGCAGGTCTCCCCTCGAGGTCGAAGCCGGCGCCGACGGTGCGGGTGCCGGGTTCGCGGGCGCTGCCGTCGCTACCACCACCGCGGGCGCCGGCGCGACAGGCAACTGTCCCCACTTCGGCCCCATCCGCATCGCCACCGGCAGCACCAGCAGCGCCAGAAATGCCATTGTCCACGTAAAGTGGCGGACCGCCGCCGGCGCCCGCCGCAACAGGCCCGCCGCACCGAACGCGGCCGCCAGAATCACACTCGCCTTCAATGTTAGCCACAGCATGTTCAGACTCCTTCCTCTTCGGCCTCGCGCCGCGCCTGCTCGATCATGCCTGAAATCCGCTCCAGATCCTGCTTCTTGAGATTCGCCGCCGAAAGGTCGATCAGCGCCGCCACCGCCTGCTCCACCGACCCCTCGAAAAACGTCGTCACCATGTGGTGCAGCGCCGACCGCCGCGCCGTCTCGCGCGCCAGTTTGGGCAAATACACGTAGCGCAACGCTTCTTCTTCGTGGCGCACGTGCCCCTTCTCCTCCAACACCCGCAGCTTGGCCCGCACCGCCGAGTAGCTGGGCGGGTCCGCCATCGCCTGGTGGATTTCGGACGCCGTGGCGCGTCCCCGCTGGTAGAGGATGTCCATGATCTGGCGCTCGCGCCGGCTCAGGTTGCGATGTCCGTCTTTCCGCATGGTGTATGCTGCAAAAGCAGCACTATGCTGCAAAAATAACATCGGAGAATTGGCTTGTCAAGCGATTTCTCGAGGTTCGTGGCAGGTCGTCTCCTTCAAGCCGGCCATAGTCGCGATTCTCCTCTTATCCGCTTGCGCGGCGGGGGCGCGCGCAAGTCACCTTCGAAGTGCCTCTGTCAAGCCTTCAGCCCCTCCGGCCCATCGGGATCGTGGCGATCGCACCGGCCGTGCTCAGGACGAACCCGATCGCCCCGCCCACCAAAGCGTGACGCATCGGCGAGTAGGTCGCGAACCTCGCGGTGATGTAGCTTCCAACGACGCCGTAAACGATCCGATAGGATAGCGCCAGAAGATTCAAGCGCGGGTCGTACATCGGCTGGCCCCAAGGCGGATAGACCTGGAGCACATGCAGCACCTGGTCGGTGCCGAGCGATAGCACTACGATCGCGATAAACCCCAGGAATACCGCGGCCGCGCTTAGCCACGGCTGGCGGGGATGCGCACTCGTTATCGTCATGGGGATTGTCATTTTACCGTGATTATCCACTTGACAACATTGAGACTCCAGCACCACAATGGCTTGTGGAGGTGGTCTTTATGTTGAGTTGCTGCAAAGTGTGGATGAGTTCAAAAATGGAAGCGGTAGACCGCGCAACGGCGGGAGAAGATGCGGAACGTTATGCTGATTGAAATCCGGAGGGAGAGGATCATTCATTCGCTGGTTCACATTAGGGCCGCACTGAAACGAGGCTAGCCGCGCTTCTTTGCCTTCCGCTTCGCCGTGGGGTGCTTTGGTTCGCGCTTGCGCGGTATATCGGCCATCGGCATCGGCGGCGCATTCAGCAGCGCCTGAATCACGGCCCTGAACTGATCCTCGGGGACTTTGGGGATGTTGGCCACGAGTCCATTGTAGCGCGGGGGTTTCATGAACCGATAATTTGCTCAAATGTCTCTATGAGTTCAAGATGCTTCTCGGTCGGGACGGCCGCTTTGGAGTAATAACGGTTTTCCGAGAATGGAATGCCGTCTCGCCTCTCGAATGTGAACGAGTGTCTTCCTAATTGATCTCCCCGGAACATGACGGCGACGGCATCCTGTTGTGCCGGATCTTTGCTGGACAGTCCTTCCAATATCCGGGCAAACTGATCAAGCTTCTTTAGTTTCTTCCTTACCGATAACTCAGACGAGAACACGATCTGGCTCTCATATGCCTTTGTCTTTACTAAGTCCTGAGTATAATTAAGGCGAAATTCTTGTGCGGTCCAACTCAATAAGTCGCCAAGAAACCTATCGCTAACAGTAGTGGAACTTTTGGAATCACCTAACAAGCCATCTGCATAGATCTGCAAACCTGCACTGAGTCCATCGAATTCACCATCGGCAAATGTGACGGATGACTGCATGAAATCCTCGGGTTTATGAGGATATCGAAGAAATCGATAGCGTTCCTGAATGGCACGATAAATCGGCCCAAGCGCAACTCCGCGCTCATTCAACTCACTTGTGTTGAATAGCCAAATAGAGCGCGCCAGGAGGATTTCTGGTTTGTTCATAGGGCGCATCTCTTCCCAAGCAAGCCGGACTGTTCCGTAGACATCTGTGTTGTCATGGCGCGCGCTGCCAAAGCAGATTGTTTTTGGTCTCGGTATACGCCGATATCGGCCACCTGTTGGCCTTGATTGCTGGCTTGGCCAGTTCCTCCTTCATTCGCTAATTTGTCTATTCTCCCCAAGTCCATATCTTCTTCTTCGTTTCCAGGCAATGCGGATGCAACTCTGATGGCCAGCTTTAGGCCCAGCGCTCCCAAAACTTCCCACAAGCTACTGTATTGGGGGTTTCCGCTTTCCGAAAGCATCCGATAAAGATTCTCGCGGTTCATGCCAGTGATTTCAGCAATGCCGCCTAACCCTTGGCGTGCAGCAGCTACATCCCGCAACGCCAACAAGAAACCTTCTGGTGAATCTTCCAAGGATGCGTTGAGGTACGCAACAGCATATTGCAACTCCTGCAAACGCTGAGCGAGTCCGACCTCGTACTTCTTTGATCTTCTCGGCATCAGCCCCTGTATTCCTTCCAATACTGCTTGGCCGCCTTAATATCTGCGCTCTGTGTTCGTTTCATGCCCGCGCAGAGTAGTAGAACTGACTCCCCGTCGTCCACACAATAAACGCGGTACCCGGGGCCAAAGCGTATTTTGAGTTCAATGATTCCGTCACCCACATGTCTGTTAAATCACAATACCCCTGAGATGCTATCCTGAGTAGCTTGCTATGTTAAACTCGGTGCGGAAGCGGCGGGGGTCGAACCCGCAAAACGCCTGCCGACGTTGATGGTTTATAAGACCAGTGGGCCTGCCGATGCCCAACGTTTTCCCTTGTAGCTTTAAAGCTACACTACTGGGAAGTTGTCGTCAACTCAAGCTGATGGGGAGTTTTGTTTCTAAAATGGCTCCCCATCCAGCTCCACTTCCGGTCCCGCATCCGGCACTTCGTCCACGGACTGAATGAGCTTCGCGTACGGCATCGCGGAGCCTATCACGAGGGCCACGATCACGAGAGTGAACATCTCCTCCGCTTCGCGATGGTTCCATTTGAACTGGGCCTCGGAGAGATAGCGGTGCAAGTGCTTTATCGAAACCTGATGGAATGAGCCTATGATCGCGCGTTTGAGCAAGCCCCAGTAGCCGTCAATCGTGCCAGTGTGAACGTCGCCGCGAACCCATTCCTTCGCGGAGTGGTTCACTATTTCATGCTTCTGCACATTCTCGGGCATCCGGTCGTACAAGCGGCTATCGTCCGTGTAGACCGCATCGGCTGTGATCGCAATGTTGTCGCGGAGCTTCCCGACAACGTTGTGCCGGTTGATGCGCGAGACGTGGAACGTACGAGCTTTGCCGTCGCGCTCGATCATTCCGAACACGGGCTCCTTCTCGTACTTCGCACGCTTCCGGCGCTTGTCGTATTTCTTCGCGCCGATATAGGTTTCGTCCGCCTCAATCGTGCCCATGAGCAGTTCGGCGGTCGCCTGTTCGAAAAGGTTCTTTGCTTGGCGGATGCGATGGCAGAGAAACCAGACCGTTTTGTACGCAGGTTTCTTGCCGTCTTCCTCTAGATCACGCCGCATCTGAAGTGCGGAGATACCTTTCTTCGCGTTCACCATAAGGGCCACAGCCATGAACCACTTTTGCAGGCCGAAATGTGTATCGTTGAAAATCGTTCCCGTGGTGACTGAGAACTGGAATTTGCAGGTGACGCAGAAGTACAGGATGCGGGCCGGAACGGGCTTCACTTCTTCCGCGCCAGTCTTGGGGTTCTTGCGAATGCGCGTGCTCTCATTCTTCCGGTACTTCGTCACCTTTGCGCTATCGCACTTGAGGCAGCGCACGCCATCCGGCCATCGCATGGACTCCAGGAAATCGTTGCAGGCTTCTACGGTGCCGAGTCTTTTCGTGACATCTATCAGGTTCATGTGCGGCCTCTAGATGTAGTATGCGGCTAGTCTCTGATGTTGTCAAGTAGATAATTACGCATTTTACTCCCTCAGCCAGTTCCGACGCCAACAACTCTGCGAGCCGGTCGTAGCCCGCAGCCACGCCTCGCTCCATGGGGTTTTCAGGAGGGTATCGCGAGTTTTCTCCGGGGCACTCCCTCTATGCCTGCCTGACCCGCAGGCAGGTGATGCACCAAAAGGCAAGTGCCGCGTGGAGGAGAACGGCCGGCCACAGGATCGGCCCTCTCAGGCCTGAGACAAGGCCCGCGCCTGTCAGCACGGCGACCGTCGCCGTGTTATAGACCAACATCGCCGCCAGGGTGGATCGCGCCACCCGGCCTTGTTCGTCGCTGCGTGCAAGCCAGCAAGCTGTTCCCAGAGCGATTAGATTCTTACGCCTTTAATCGTGAACAGAAATACTTCAACAAACCTCAAGCTGCCTCAAGTAGTTGGATGACGTTGCGGATGGATGCGTCGGCTTTGTGGTACGCGGCTTCGAGTTTACTGTTGGGCCGGGCGCC
>JBGPHT010000181.1:0-15025 GCA_041484525.1 Bryobacteraceae bacterium
GAAAAGTCCGGCTGGGTGGGCATTCCGAATTATAAATGCCTTCTTTCCCATAATCAAACAAAATCGTCTATTTATGTTTTGGGTCGGAAGAGACCGCTGTTTCGACGGGCCTGTGTCTATGAAAATAAGGGACAAGCTCTATCTACTGCATTTCGCAGGTGATGGCCAAGAAGAACGCCGGTCAACCCCTCGCCCAGACGCTTCACCTGAACGCGCATGAGTTGCTGGTGTGGACCAATCGCGAAACCAGTGGCGACGGATATCGCCGACTGAAGGAGGCTTTGGAGCGCCTCAGCGGAACCCGGATTACCACGAACATCAAGGCCAATGGCGAAGAGATCACCGAGGGCTTCGGCCTGATCGAGAGCTGGCGGGTGGTGAGAGAAACGAAATCGGGACGCATGAGCGAGCTCAAGGTGCGCCTCTCCGACTGGGTGTACCGGATTATTCAGGGGTCGGAGGTATTGACGCTGAGCCGTGATTATTTCCGCCTGAGAAAACCCATCGACCGCCGCGTCTACGAGCTGGCGCGCAAGCACTGCGGCGAGCAGGAAGAATGGAAAATCGGGCTGGAACTTCTGCACAAGAAAACCGGCGCGAGCAGCCATTACCGCGAGTTCAAGTCGATGATCCGCGAGCTGGTCCAGAACGACCACCTGCCCGATTACCAGGTATCGCTTGAGGAGGAGATGGTGATTTTCAGGAACCGGATGAACTGGCAGCCCGCGAAGGCTGAAGTCCGCTATCCGATTCTGGACCCGGAGGCCTACCACGACGCCAGGCTCGTGGCCCCCAACTACGATGTCTATTACCTGGAGCAGGAATGGCGCGACTGGTGGGTGGAGAGCGGCATGCCTGAGCTTGGCTTCCCCGGCAAGGCGTTTGTCGGGTTCTGCCGCAAGCGCCACCAGATGAAGCCGAACCCTTAAGAAGCCCCTCCCCTGCCCGTTCAAAAATTTCAGGCTGGGTTTAGGACTCTCAGGCCGTTGCGCGGCGCTTGAGGGATTTCATGCTGGTGCGCTCGAATTGCTGCTCCATTACACTGAATACCTTGCGCGCCAAGCTCCGTACCGGCTGCGACGGTGAATCCAGGGTTTCGGCAAGCAGATCGGATGCGGAATTGACAAAAGGAATCGGCTTCGCGATGACGCGCGACGGATACTTCTTAGAGAGACGCTTGATGAAGGACTGCGCGGCCGGGATCGCAAAGAGGTTGGTGGGCCATGCGGCGGGCCAGGCCAACGCATTAGGAATGCGATCCATATCCATCGAAACCGTATCCAAGTCCTCGTGAGACGGACGGAACGGAAAGATGCAGAGGTCCACCTCACCCGCGATTTCTGCGTCGAACGCCGGGCGATTGCCGCCCCCGTCGATGATCAGCCATCCGTCGGGCGTGCTCTGGCTCGCGTTCAATATGTTCGCCAGGAGCTTGGGATTTCTGCCGTCGAGCACGTCGTAGGGCCTCCCCTTGTCGCGGATTTCCCGATCCGGGTCGGTCAGCACATAGGCGGCCGGTTGATTGCTCAGGACTGCGCCAAGACAGGCAAGGTGTGAGGTCGCGGACTTGCCGACGCCTCCCTTGCTGCCTCCAAAGAATACGAGTTTGGTCCGGCTCATAAAACACTCCGCTCTAAGGCTTCAATCATGATCTGCTGGGCGGAGACCACCCTCCCCTCTTCCACCGTGCGTTCGGACGCTTTGAGAACGAACTTGCTCAGAAGTGCGCTGCTCGGCCGCAGGGTTATGGGGACCGTATCCGGCTCACTGGGTTTGGTCTTCTTGGCCTTCGATCGCGCGGATGTTGGGGCGGCAACCGAGGCGGCAGATGGCGCTTTGGCGGCAGGCGTCGAAGACACGAGCACCGGCGCGGAGACGGGTGCGACGACTGGCGCGGACGCCGGGGCGGAACTCCTTCCCGCCGGCTGGCTGGCCGCCGCCGCAATGCGGGCGGCCAAATCACTGGAGTCGCGGTTTTTCTTCATGGGAAGACCCTTCTCTATGATGGTGCGATGGTGCGGCATCACAGTACCGCGATTGCGCAGCATTGCAACACCGCGCAGTCACGAATGCGCGGCATCATGGCATTTTGCCGCTAGAGCGTTGCAATAGTACGACACCGCAACTTCGCAGCGGCACGGCACTCCGGCATCGTGGTGTTTCAGCGTTAGAATGCCACACGGCTATGGCGCTCCGATGCTCCGGCATTGGGATGCTGTGGCGTTTCGATGTCTCACCATTGCACGGTCATGATGTCGCCGCGTTACGATGTCGCGCCATTGCGCCATTGCGATGCCGCAGAGCTACGGTGTCGGGTCGTCGCACGATTTCGACTGTACAGCGTTGTACCGTCGTGGCGCTGTGATGTTATGCCGCTTCGCTTGCGTGGCATTGTGATGGCGCGGTGTTGTGGCGGCATCATTCTGCGATGGCGTAGCGTCACAGTGGTTTTATGTTGAAGCGCTATAGCGCCGTCGTGTTGCGACACTATAGTGGCGCAACGCTGTGGTGGTTCAGCATTGAAAAGGCCCATGCACAGGGCAGGGGCCGCCAGATACGAGATGCCACGCAAATAAATGTCAGCCGTGGCAGAAGGGCAGGGGGCTTCAGTCACGCAGTGCGGTATTCACACCGCTTTCCCATTCCTGTAGTATCCGTTGTCCGATCTCGGCAAACTCCAGATGCTCCTTCATATAGAAGCCGACTTCCTCTGTGGTTTCCAGAATCGCTTCGGCGATGCGCTCCAGAGTCTGTCTGACCTTCGCGGGGGTACCTCCGCCTCTGGTTTCGCCGAGCTTCCTCAGTTCCTTTGCCGTCGGCCATTTGGTCGATCCGTTGAGGGTTAAAGCGAGGCTGTCTTTTGGGAGGTACACGGACGTGGTCACGAGATCGTAGACAGGCGCTAGCCGTGCTTCGCCCTGCACCTCGTCATAGATGATCCCGAAATTCTTCAGATGGGCGTCGCCATTGCGAAGCGCGCAGTTAAGCGCGATCAGGGTGAAGAGTTTCTCCGTGTCCTCGCTGACATGCGTGGAGTTTGCGAACTGGGCGAATCGCTTCATCACCGAGGTCTCGTAGCTGCCGCGATATTTCTCGTCGGTCCTGCGGGCATTCAGTGCGCAGAAATCCTCAAATCCACGATAGGTCCCGTCCATCCGCAGATCGAAGCGGTCGATGACCAGCGCCATGCCGTCCTCGGCCAGGCGGAACGGGGGGACGTCGAGGCCGCACTTGCGCGCCGCCGTGAGGCAGAAATACTCGTTGGCGGCAAGCTGGGGATATTCATTCGGCTCCCACAGTTTCACGATATGCGTCGCGCCCCGGTAGCTGGACGAGAGGCGGTGGCCGGTATGTTCCATCTCAGCGAACGCGTTTTCGTCGCGCACGAGGATCTTGGGCTGCACCCCGCTGATGCCGGAGAAGGATGCGAATTTCTCCAGCAAGTAGCGGAACCGGTCGCCGCCGCGCCTGCGTTCGAGAATCTCATCGACCGACTGAAACGGCACGTCCTCGTTTAGCTGCTCCTTGTCGCCGGTGTAGCGAATACGGCCGACCTGTGAGCGGCCAACGATCGACAGCAGGTCGAATTCGTCAAAGGTGCCGGTGGCTTTCGCAAAAGCCAGGCGCAGGCGCTCGCGCAGAAACCCCTCCGGCAGATTCATCTCGAAGATGGGAGGAAGGCCAAAGGGTACGCTCCAGGAGGGGAGGCGAACAGGCATGGTTATGGATACCGCGCGTGCGGCGGGAGTATCGGGCAGGTAGGCGAACGTGCTGCCCCGCTCGTCGTGACGGTCGAGCAGCCCTGCCTCAGCCGCGTCGGTCCAGACTTTTATCATCGCGATCCTCCTGCATCAGTTCGTCGAGGGTGGGGCGCTGGGAACTTGCCGCCTGGAGCGTCAGCTCAAGTCCAAGCGCGGCGAGAAGCTTGGAGAGCTTTGAAAAGCCCAGTTCGCCGGCGCGTCCGTTTTCAAGCGCGTCGAGCGTAGCGCGACTGACGCCCGCCTTTTTCGAGAGGGCGGCCTGGCTGAGTTTGAGCGTTTTGCGGCGCTCGGCGATCTGGCCGCCGATGGAGATCAGGTCAAGCATGTTGCCTAGTATATTAGTCAATTATGCATTTTGCAAGATGTTTGCCTAATATATCAGGCAATACGGCCACCGAAGGGCGGTCGAAGCTCAGAAGAGGTCGGCGACCTCATGGTTATGTTTCATGCGCCATAAATCGCTCTACAGACATTCTAGTTGTCATAAACAATAACATTTGTTATGGTTTGTGTATTGTTCATCGCTCCACAAGCCATAATATGAGCACAGAACATAATATACAGAGCAAGACTGTCGGGCGCCAGACGGCTGGCCTCCTGGCCGGTCTCTACGACCGCCCGCAATCGACATTCACGCTCGCGGATGCCCAAGAGATTACCGGCCTCAGTTCGCACCTGGCGAGCAGCCTGCTGCACAAGGCCGTGCGCCGCGGCCTTGTCTCGCGCCTCAAACCCGGCGTGTTCGTCATCGTTCCCCCGGAACTGGGCAGCGAGTCAGAGTACGCGGGTGACCCATTCCTCACGGCAAAGAGTCTGGCAGGGCGCGCGCCGTGCTTCATCTCGCATGCATCCGCGATGGAGATACACCGCATGGTGACGCAGCCCCAGTTGGCTGTTTTCGCGTCCAGTTCGAAGCGGCTGCGAAGCCGGACCGTCCACGGCACGGAATTCCGCTTTGTCTACGTCCAGCCTGAGCACTATTTCGGCACGATGAAACACTGGGTCACGAAGCAGGAGTCCGTTGAAATAAGCGACCTTGAACGCACGGTCATCGACGGCCTCCGCCAGCCCGAATATTGCGGCGGCATCACCGAAGTCGCCAAGGGCCTGTGGATGCGTCATCAGGACATGCAGGCGAAAAAGCTTGTGGATTATGCACTCCGTATCGCGACCGGCGCCGTCATACGCCGCCTCGGTTATCTGCTTGAGTTCTATCGGGTCGCGCCCGAAAGCGAACTGGCACGGCTGCGGGATGCACTGACCGAGACCTACGCTCCGCTCGATCCCATGCTGCCGGGGGAGGGGACGCACTTGCGCCGCTGGCGGCTTCAACTTAACATCACGCCCCAGGAACTCGAATCGGTCCGGGCCAGTTGAATGATCCCACAGCGCCTTGGATATCAGATGGCGACCCTGCCATCACACGGCTGAAGCATATGCTCAAGATCCGCGGTCAACTAAGTTAGAAAGGGAACTGCCATGAAAAATGTCATCGTCGTCATCGGAGCTGGATCGATCGGTCAAGCAATCGCACGGCGAATTAGCGCAGGCAAACACGTCTTGCTCGCTGATTTGCGCCAAGAAGCCGCCGAGGGCGCGGCAAAGGTCCTGAGCGACGCCGGATTCGAGGTAAGCACCGCGACTGTAGACGTCTCCTCCCGACAGTCCGTCCACGCGCTCGTCCAGACGGCTACAGCACTGGGGGACGTCACCGGGGTCATCCACGCCGCCGGCGTCTCCCCGACGCAGGCGCCGCCCGCAGTGATACTTGCGGTCGACCTGTATGGCACTGCGCTCGTGCTTGAGGAATTCGGCAATGTCATCGACGCGGCGGTTCTGCCGTTGTCATCGCATCTCAGTCCGGACACCGTTTGCCGGCGTTGACTCCCGAGCAAAACGCGGCGTTGGCTACAACACCCGCCGACGAGTTGCTCAAGCTTCCGATGCTCCAACCGGATAAGGTGACAGACCCCCTTAACGCTTACCAAATAGCCAAGCGAGGGAACTCGCTGCGCGTGATGGCTGAAGCTGTGCGATGGGGGAAGCGCGGTGCGCGCGTCAATACAATCAGCCCGGGCATCATCTTCACGCCCCTCGCTAAGGACGAATTGAGTGGGCCTCGCGGAGCCGGGTACCGGCGCATGATCGAGTTGTCAGCGGCTGGGCGCGGTGGCACTCCCGATGAGGTCGGAACCGTCGGCGCACTGCTTATGGGGCAGGACGGTGCGTTCATTACCGGCAGCGATTTTCTGATGGACGGCGGAGTCACCGCCGCCTACTGGTACGGCGAACTCGCACCGAAATGACCAAAGGGCGGCGCGCGAACGCGTTCGCGATGCGGCCGTGCGAATGATGTTATAGCCGGACTTTCGACTTGGAAACTTTCACTCCACTTTCACTCACTTAAGCCGTGGTTCGGATGCGGAGTTCCGGAAGTTGCTGATTCCCTTGCACCTGGATTTACCGCCGTAGACGCCATTGTCTTGTGTTTTCAATCTACGGTCATTTTCCCAAGCTGGACGTCGCCGGTTCGACCCCGGTCTCCCGCTCCAACTTTTCAATAACTTGCAGGGATTTCGAATACCCTCCATACCCTCCATTTAGCCGTAACTAACTGATTCTTTGGTGCTTCTTTACCTGGTTCCCTACAGGTCACGCCGAGCCATTGACCGGAATGCATTTTACCTCGAAATGTAAGCCCGTAACTTATTGATTTTACTGGACTCAATGTTCGACGTCCAGCTTGACCAGTTGGCAGTGGCTGTAGGGTGGAACGCTGTCGGAGAATCGCAACCTGAGGATAGCCCTTCGGTTTCAAACCCAGCGAAGGCCGTTGGTAACTTTAGAATGCAGAGCTCAAAGCGGGCGCAGTCCGGCGCGCACCGCGGATCGTACCAAAGCGCAGAGTGGTGCGACGACTGCCCAGACGCTCTCTGTGCATCTGGGCGACACGCAGAACGCTGGGCCGTCAGGAAGGAAGCAACACTACGTCGCCGGGTTCAAAACGGGGATCATATAGGCCACCACAAATTCGACTAACGCCCGCGCGCGCGCGGGCCACATGGTTGTCCCGGATAGACTTCGTTCGCAGGCAAAGAGGGGCGTGCCATTCCGGCAAGACCCGTACAAGGCGGCCGGAAATAGGGTCCTCGCGCACCAGCCAATCGGGCAATGCGGCGACACCGAGATCCGCGCGGTCGCTTCGCGGACGCTGGTGATGCCTTCAGAACCATCACCGGCGAGATCGAGATGCCAGCGGTTGGTCGGCAGCCGAGCTTCTGGAACATGCAAGTTCGGCGCCGCTCCCTACGAAATCCGAACGTATTGATAGCCTGGCTTCTTGATCGCCATGTCGAAGTACCTGCCCACGGACCCCGCCGAAAGGAAGCCTTCATAAACATCCGGGGGAACACTCAGATACTGATACTCCGCTCCGCTGTGGAGCCGGACATTCAATGCCATGGTCTCGGCGTCGTACGATATTGCCTCGATAACCGTGGACGAGACCGATACGTAATCTCCCATTTATTTCTCCGGGTTAACAGGCAACTGTTTCCGCCAGGATGCTACCGCGGCGGCATAGTCGGCTGAGCCGGTGCGCTCCCGCGCCCACGTTTCTGAGATCGCGGGGTCGTCGCTTCTTGGCCTTGGATCAACCAGGTCAACCACTGTCCGGCTCGGTATCTGAATCGCTTCGCCAGATACAAGCGCCTCGCCGGTGCGCAATGTCGGCAACAGGTCGATCAGGCCACTGACTTCGTCCGGCACTGTGGCCCTAATCCGCCCCTGGTCACTGCTATTCGTAAGCCGCAAGGAAATGAATGTTCCGCATTGCGACAGGATGGTTTCGTCCAGGTCGGAGGGCCTCTGGCTCACGACAATACCGCCGACGCCGTACTTCCGGCCCTCTTTGAATATGCGCTGTACCGCGCGGCGCGCATACCCCTGGATAAAGCGGTTGTCCGCGCTCGGGAGATACTGGTGCGCCTCCTCGAACACAATAAGGAGCGGCCGTTGCCGCCCAATGCCCTTGAGGTCGCGGCCCCATGACATTATTTCGAAGAGGATGCGGGTCACCACGCCGACAACAAGGTCAGTCACCTCGGCGGGAACTCCGCCCAGGTCCAAGACCGTGATCGCACTGGGATGATCGAGCCAATCGGCCACCAGATCCTTGAGGTCACGGTTGGTTCCGTCATAGGGAGCCGGATTGAGCATGAAGTCGAACCGCCGGTCGCGAAGCCGGTTCGCCATTCTGCTCACGTACGACATCATGATGGGCGGGGGCTGGGGCTTGAACGGCGCAGCGCTGCCCAAGCCAGCGGCCTTGAACCGGGCAGGCTGGAGCAGCTCAGCGTCACCCTCCTTCTCTATGGCCTCGGCCGTCCGAGTGTTGTCGTTATAGGTGACGCGTTCCTTGCGGTCGAAGTAATACCAAAGCTGGCGAATGGAAAAGGGCAAGGGCGAGTCTGCCGTGACTTCCTGCTCGAAGATCTCTAGCTCCGGCCTTCCTGAGTTGACGGCCTTGAGCGATTCACGGCGCACCTCGTGGATACGATCCCGCAGTGCGCTGTCTGTGGGCGCTTCCGATGCGGACTTCCGGTCAACCAGGAACCACGCCAGCTCATCGAAAGAGAGCGCCCAGTAGGGGACTACCAGCGGTGTTTGCTGGTCGCCGATTCGAAAGACTTTGCTGACGCCCTGCAGGGCCTGGCCATACTCGCCATGTGGATCGATCACGACCACCTGGGCGCTTGGGTAGGCCCCTGCCGTCAGGGACTTCAGCAGCGCGGCAACGCTGTTCGATTTGCCGCTGCCGGTGGAGCCTACTATGGCGGCATGGCGGGTAACAAGTTTGTCCAGATCGATGGTAATGGGGAGGCCCTGCGATGTCGAGTGCTTCCCTATCTCAATCGGCGCAAAGCCCGTCGGCGAATAGATTCTCCTGAGATCATCGTCGGTCACCACGTGGACTTCATCGTCCAGCGTGGGATAGGCGGTCAATCCGCGCTGAAATGGACCGGTTCCGACAACCTCCCCCATCAACTGGATTTCAAGCGTCTTCTTACCCTTGATCGATGGGAGCTCTTCGCCATCCTCATCTATGGGAGCGGCGCCGACCATCGACACAATTCCGAAGACATCGACAAAACCCAGCGGTACCCGCACGAGCGAGCCGATCTGTCCGACGCGGTGAACCCTGCCGTTGATAATTGGGCTGCTCGACGGTAGCGCCGACGAGATTTCCACGGTCACCCTCGCGCCGACCACCCGCTGTACCGAGCCCAGGTATGTCGGGTCCGTCTTCATGCTTTCGCCACCTGCATAACGGAGGTTTCCGCGACAGGACTCCGGACCCCTACGAACGAACGCAGGTATTGCGCAAAGGACTGGAAGTCGCCGAGGGTGAATCTATTCGCATCTGCATCCCAGAAGTCCCATTGACCGCGCTCCTTGGGGGCTTCCTTGCCCGGCTTCCCCCAGGAACCCCGCACGCCCCCGACAATGGCTTCGTCCGGGCCGTACACGGTCAGGTTCCGCAGCTCGCCGGCCATGGCGGGCAGAGCGTCAGTGGCATCTTTTAGCGGAGCGTATCGCAAGACGGTTACCGCCAGCCGGTTATTATGACGCAGCGCCCGGTAGATAATGTCGTTGAGGTGATCATCTCCAAACGAAAACCCGAGGACGACAAGCATAACTTCGCCGCTGCCAAGCACGCGCGAGAACCGATCCTGGTACGTGACGAACGGAAGTTTCCGGGAGTCAGAATACTTGGTCCGTGCCGGAAAAAATCATCAACTCATCCTGGGGTTCTGGCCGCGATTGCGCCGCGCGGATGATCCGGTGGCCCCTGTGGGGACCTGGCACAAGCTTCCAGTTAATGGAGCCGTGAAGTTTCCACAGTCGAAGCCAGGAGCGCGGAGGATAAATGGACTCATCCTTCCGTCCGAACTCGGCTTCGACGCATGCCGGGAGGAAGAACGGCGCAACGCTGCCGACGAAACCGTCGAAATAGGGGATTTCCAGCCGCTCTAGCGCCCGCTCGATGAGCACGTCGTAGTTTGTAGTGAACAGCTCGGACGGCGAGCTTCGATCCACGGAAGAGAGCCAGGAAGCCAGCGTTATGAAAGGGTCAAGGCCTTTGGGAGGCTCTATATCGACGCGCTTGCGAATGACATTGCAAATCGCCCTGTCCAGCTCGCCTGCAGTGTCCGCCTTCAGGCCGAGCACCTCTGCGGCCGGGTCTTCTTCCGCAAGCTCCCTGCAAAGCCGCACGGCGCTCAGTACATCCTCGACTGTCCGCTGTCGGCCAGTGCTCAGGAGGCGCTCGTAGCTTGCTTTGCTGGAGCCATCAAGATCACCAGCGATGTTCGCGGTGAGTTGCGCCATCCCTTCCAGCCCGACAGACTGTGACGTTCCCGCTCCGAGCAGAAGGGCGAGCCTGCGCCGATCAGAAGCGAGTTGCTCGCGCAGCTCCTGCGCTTCGGCCAGCGGATCATAGATAGTGGCAGGGGAAGTCATATTTTTGAGAGCCGTGATGCCGGATACGACATTTTACCGCGAAACTGTTCTATCTCAATGATTTAAAGCGCGGGCCCCGCTGCCAACGGCCGGATGTGCGCGAGTTCAACGTACCGGCACAATGCGTTCGCCAACTGCATCTGGCGCGGACTGTGGCACTCGGGCTCCAGAAGGCGCGGACTCCCAACAAGAATCACCATGGCCTGGGCGCGGGAGGTTGCCACGTTCAGCCGGTTCAGGCTGTAGAGAAATTCCATCCCTCGCGGCGCATCCTCCGGAGACGAACTCGTAAGTGAGTAAATCACAATCGGTGCTTGCTGCCCCTGGAACTTATCTACCGTCCCAATCCTTCCGTTGGGAATCCGGTTTGCGAGGTCGGACACTTGCGCGTTGTAAGGCGCGACGATCAGGATGTCGTCGAGACCGAGGGCGCGGCTGTGGCCCTTGTCATCGATCCATTTAACCGAAGGTTTCGTCAACTCCTCGAGTAAGGCGGCAATGACCTCAACTTCTTCCGGCGAGGAATTCTGGTTCCCGTCATGAGGGACCGGAACAAACCAGAGACCGGCTTCGCCCAGCCATGGATGGCCCTCGATCCGCTGTTGTTCAAGCCCCGCGCGGGAACTCAACCGTCCTTCGTAAAACGCTTCGGAGGTGAACTCGCAGAGCTTTGGATGCAGCCGCCACGTGTTCTCAAGAAACAGGCCTTTGTCGGGAGGAATGGTTTTTGCCCCGTTGAGTAGGTGCTCCAGCGCCGAAAGGTCCGCGCCCTCGGGGTGGCTCCCCCTGAGCGGTTGTTCAAGTTGTCGCGGGTCGCCCAGCAGCACCAGGCTATTAGCCGCCTGCGACACGCCAAGCACGTTAGCGAGGGACATCTGCCCGGCTTCATCCACAAAGAGAACATCAACAGCTTCGAAGTAATCCTCCTGTGTCCAGAGCCACTGGGTGCCAGCCAGGACATTGGCCCCGGCCAGGAAGGCGGCCCGCGTCTCCTTGTTGTCAAGCGTGGTCACGAGGTGCGGAGGATCGTGCTCGGGCTTGTCCTCTTTCTTCACCTTTTGCACGCACCGGATATCAATGCCGGTTTCGCTGGCTGCCGCGATAGCGTCTTTGAGCAGGTTGGCAATGACTTTGTGGCTTGTTGCGGTGATCCCGACCCGCTTGCCCTGACGCACCAGCTCACAAATCATGCGTGCGCCCGTAAAGGTCTTTCCCGCGCCCGGCGGTCCCTGGATAGCGAGAAAGGAGTGATCGAGCAATGTCGCGAGCCGATTCGCCGCCGCCACCGTTTTCTCTCCCGGAAGAACGAGGGTTGTGCTCTCATTCGCCAGCCGGGGCGCTCGTCGCAACAACAGATCCCTCGCGGCCCAGTATCGTCCCGGCGCATCCACCCCATTGGCTTCGACCCACGCGCCGATTCGATAAACGGCCTCCGCCAGGATGTCGGTGCCGGGTCCGATGTCCCTGACATACATCGCGGAAGGATGCAGCTCGGCCGTCTTCTTTGTCTTCTTGATATCGATTGTCCTTGCGGCAATATCGATGCCGGCCGCCTCGCCAATCTTCTCGCCCTTGCTACAAAGCTCGTCACCGGCGCGAACGTCGGTTTCTTGTTTTTCGAAACGGTAGCGGTCCGTCGGGATATTGCGCAGAATCCCCAGCCGTTCCATCAGCACTAACCCGGACAAAGCCGACTTTTCATCGAGCAGTTCTTCGTCGGAGAGTTCGCCGAGGCGGTAGAATTCCCACCATTCCGACTTCAATTCGCGGCGGTGCCAATCCAAAAGGTTCGACAGCAGCCAGCGTGCGGCCTGTTCACTATCGCGGTGCTCCGCGTCGTCAGGGACGCCAGCTTGCAGGCGCGCTGCCAGTGCCGCAGTCCGTTGCTGGCGCTCGTCAACATTCTCCGGAGGCGCTCCGTCTGTTGGGGCAGGCCTTGGCAGAGCGTGCCCGGCCTGCTCATACGACCAGCGCAGGGCTTCAAGCCAGCTGCGCAGCGACTGGGTCGAGTAGCAGTCATCGGCATTATAGAGAACGACTGTTTCGCGTAGGGGCTCGTCGATCTCCGCCACCTCACCCAGCTCAAGTCGATGCTGGATCTGCCGCGTAGCTTGCCGGGCGGCATCCAAAGTCACCTTCCGCTCAAAGCCATGGAATACCTCAAGCGCCTTGAGAGAATACTGCTCCACACTCGCCCGCACGGTTCGTTTCGCAATCGTATGTAGATCGACGAAGAGGCGCGCCCGCAGCATCCGGTCGATCTCTTCTTCGCGGGTTGCGTAGCGTCCCATGAGCCGCTTGAGGGCACCAGCCTCATAACCGGTGAAATGATAAATATGCATGGTCGGATGTGCCGCCCACTGGGCCATTACCCGATCCACAAACCATTCGAACGCTTGTTTCTCCTGCGCCGCAGTGATTGCCCACCGGCATTCGTACCCAGTGCTGCCATTTCCATCGCCAGACGCGAAACCAAACAGGTACTCCCGCCCGCCGCGCGCGATGAATGGGTCACCTTCCAGATCGAAGAACACGTCCCCCGGCGATGGCTCCGGTAAGCCGTAAAATCCATGCTCCTCGTTTAATTCAAGAACTTCGTATACGGGCTTTTCCTGGACGCGGCCCTCCACCTGCACCCGAGCCTGTTCCCGGACACGCACGTAACCGTTCTTCGAGCCGCGTTCGGGACGGCGTTGCAATGGCAATGGGAGAACCGATAGATTCTTGACGGTCGTCACCTCCCAGGCAGTCAGTTGTCTGCGTTGAAGCCTGCTAATGCCCGCTACTAACGACAGGTGATCATCCTCTCGGCGCCGGTCTTCGCATTCTCCCCACCAACGGCAAACCGGACAATGATTGGTTGGCTCCGGATAACTGGCAGCACCGTTGTTATGGTTTTCCACGGCTCTCTGCAAACGGCGCTTTACATACCTGTAGTAGGCTGCGAAGTCGAAGACCCGGTACGACTCTGGTGTGAAGCCGTCATTTGGCGGCACGACGTGCATGAACTCCGGCCACTTCCCTTGAATGCCTGCGAGGAGTTCCGAGTAGAGAGAGAGCTGCAGAATGGTCGAGGCCTTCGTCTCCTGCGCAAGCTTGCAATCGTAAATCTCGTAAGACCAGTTGCCGAGCTTGCTCGGGAACGCCACCTTCCGGAACACGTCAGCCCGACCAAACCAATCTCCCTCTGAGAGGGCCGCCTGAACAATCACGTCGGCACCCGTTCTTATCGCGGCACAGGTTTTCTCAAAGGCGCTCCCATCCTCCCCGAACTCTCGGAAATTGACCACCGACAGGCCCTGTGCTTTCAGATGCTGTATGTATGCGTTCTCGTGCTCTAAACCTCGCTGTTGTAAGACCCAGGCGTCAGGGGAATTCCATTTCGGGGCAGCGCGCGCACCGGTTGCGACATCCAAATCGAGCGTCGTGAGGTGATTGCAAGCAAGATGATTGCTCAAATCACTGGCGGAAAGACGAACGTTTCCGGTACTGGCCTTCATGATCTTTTACCCAATCCGTTGTCCGTAATACGATTCGCTCCAGGTTGCAACCATAGAGCATGCCTGAGGGTTTATTGTAGCTATTTCCAACTCTGCATCGTCCGAATTCAAGCTACGTATGCGGATTGTCTTGACCCGAATCGAAGGACAGTGGGAGGAACATCGTTCGCGCCGACCCTCTCGGCGGTGCCAGCGGCGCCTTTCGAAGCGACACACAACCTGAAAAGGGGGTATAAAGTAAGGAATCGGCCACAAGACTCTGGCTAAAGTCGGACAACACATGTTATTTGGCGCAGCAAGCTGCAAGTGCTTCAGCAATTCGATACCGCTTGCAGGGAACGATAGGTAGCCATGTTCGAGTTCTTGAAGCGACTTTTTCCCCAGTCCACAGTTCCGCTACCAGTGCCCGATACACCCTTGGAACCACCACCTCTGTCCGCCCGCGTCATCGGTGAGCGCGATGTTTCACCGAGTGAAATAGCCATGACCTCCAGACTTGCCGGTGACGCTGCCGTCCACCGGTATTTCGAACTGAGCGCTATCATCGAGCGCGCCAAAGAGGATGGCGACTTCGTGAGCGCCGTCCGTGCCGCGCGCGAGACCTATCCTCTCATGCCCGCTGTCGTACGGCAGATGAAAAGGGAAACCGGTGGCTTCGATCTCAGAATTTCCCACGCCGTGCACAGCGCAAGTGTCCTCATGGCCGTGATTGGTGACCGCGAGGGCATTCGGGAACTTCGGGAAGCCCTCGGAACTACCGCCGAACTGCTTGACTGGCTTCCTGCCGCCGAAGAAGCGCAAGCGGACGTAGCGTTGGTGGAAGCGATCATGGCTGCGATTGTCGCGCAGCCTGGGATAAAGCAGAGTGAACTCAAGCGTCGCGTCAGTGGCGATGGCCGGCGGCTCGGAACCTTGGCGGCGTGGTTGGAAAAGGGCAAACGGTTGCGGCGGATCAATCAGGGTTCCACCTACCTACTGTATCCAGCGGACTCTCCACTCTCCGCACCTGTCTCCGATCCAACACCGCCTGTCGAGGGCATACGCTCGATCATCGCGCCTGTGCATTGGCATGCCCGATCTCCCTGCGTTCATTGCGCCCGATCCCTAGCAGCCTGTGGTAATAGTCGCGAAAACATGTGACCTAGCGAATGTTCTGGGCGTCTATACTGCATGGCCATGGGAACCCGCAAGAAACGGGAGCGACAGGAAGATCTCTGGGTCGTCAGCAGCGAGGTCGTGGGC
>JBGPHT010000182.1:0-14988 GCA_041484525.1 Bryobacteraceae bacterium
CCACTCCTCACAGATGCCACGGAGTGGCTGTATTTGTTGGCTATGGAGACTTCACACTCTACCGGGCAGAACCGCACGCGGAGCCTGGTTATGACAGATAAGCGACCATCTGTAACTAGTTAATATTGCGGCCAGCCTAAGCCGGTCAACAACAAGTTTTGCAGGTCTTGTCTCTGTTGCAGCAAAATTTACAAATCATCCCAAAGGAAAACTGGCTATATCATTAGTCTGATGTCGAAGCTTCGTCGTAACACGCCCTTTCTCTCGCTGGACGACAACCAATTCACCGTCAAGCCGCGCAAGGTTGTCCCGCATGAGTTCGTGCTCGAAGCCATCGCTCAGCTCTCGCCCAGGACTCGCTCCATGTTCGGCTGCCTCGCGGTCTACGTTGAGGACAAGATTGTTCTCATACTCCGCGACAAGGGCGACGCGACGGCGGACAACGGGGTGTGGCTCGCCACCACCAAAGAGCAACACGAGAGTCTTCGCGGCGCGTTCCCGAACATGCGATCCATTCAGGTATTCGGGAAAGAGGTAACGGGCTGGCAGGTTCTTCCCGCCGATGCGCCGGATTTCGAGGAGGCGGCGCTGCGGGCCTGCGAACTCATCATCGCCCGGGATCCTCGAATCGGCAAGGTGCCGCCGGCACGACGTGCCTCGGGAGCGGCGGCCAGGAAGCCGGCGAAATCCTCGAAGCGGGCGCCCAAGAGCGCCGCGAAACGTCGCGCGAGTCGCCGCCGTATACGCCCTTAACGGACTCGGGCGGTAGCGAATGATACGCTGAAGTATTGTCGCGGCATCCTCTCTTCAAACCCTACCTGGCGATGGTGGCAGTGTGCTTCTTCTGGGGCACCACGTACCTCGGCATCCGCATGGCGCTCGAAAGTTTCCCGCCGCTCGAGCTGGTGTGCGTGCGCTACGTGATCTCGGGCGGGCTGCTGGTCGGGTTCGCCAAGGCGCGCGGCCTCTATCTGCCGAAGGGGCGTGAACTGGCCACGGCCTGTTTCAGCGGCCTGCTGACGCTGGGGATCGGGAACGCCGCGCTGGTCTTCGCCGAGACCCTGATTCCCAGCGGGATCGCGGGACTGATCATCACGATTTCGCCCTTCTGGATGGTAGGGGTCGAGGCGCTGCTGCCCGGCGGCGAGCGCCTGCACGCACCCACCATCGCAGGCATGGCAGTGGGACTGGCCGGCGCAGCGCTGCTGTTCACGCAGGGATTGAACACGCACGCCATCGACCCCAAACTGCTTAGCGGTTTTCTGATGCTGCAGGCCGGAATGGCGGGCTGGTCGTTTGGATCGATCCTGCAGCGGCGCCACAGCGGGAAGGCTCACTCGATCGTCGCCGGCGGCGTGCAGCAACTCGCGGCGGGGCTGGTGCTGGTGCCTTTCGTACTGGCGATTCCGCAAGCGCCGGTGCACTGGAGTGCGCGCGGAGTCGGCGCGCTGGCCTACCTGATAACGTTCGGTTCGATCGTGGGCTACAGCGCGTTCGTCTACGCCATGGATCGCCTGCCGGTGGCCATCGTGTCGCTTTACCCGTACGCGAATTCGATCGTGGCGGTCGTGCTCGGCTGGCTGTTTTACCGGGAGCCGTTTGGATTACGCGAAACGCTGGCGATGGTCGTGATCTTCGCGGGCGTGGGAATCGTGAAGCGGTATTCGCAGCACCGCGCCGCCCTCAGTCGCGCCCTACCATCCTCGCGCCGAGCGCGCCGCCAACCATGCTGAGCAGGGTGATGGAGATGAAGAGCATGAAGAGCGTCACCAGCAGCATCGCGGCCAGCCCAGGTCCGGTTTGAAAGAGCTTGAGGGCTTCCTGAACGTTGGGGTCGGCATTGCCTTTGAACTGCGTCTGGAATTCCGTCATCAGCCGGCCTGAGGCCAGCAGCACGATCATGCTGGTGGTGAAGACGACAGTGGTGAGCGCGTAGAGAAGCACCCCGGTCATCCAGCCCATGCGCAGCCCGGCTTTGATGTTCAGCAAGTGGCCCGTGCGGCGCTTATAAAAGATGACGGCGAAGAATCCGGCGGCCACCCACAGCAGCAGGCAGAGGATGAGGATGCGGCTGACCAGGGTTCCCGCAAGTGCGGCGACGGCGACGGTCAGGGCAACGCGTACCGCTACCGGATTGCGGAAAGTCATCGGCGCCGGCTCGACAGGCGGCGGGAGCACGACGACCGGGACCAGTTCGGGCTCCACTTCCGGCAGGTCGTATGGTCTCTGCGGCTTTCCGCACTTATGGCAGAAGACCGCGTCCGGTGGAAGCTGTGCGCCGCAGGTGCAGATTTCGGGCATGAAAGGCAATTACAGTTTGACGCAGGGTGCGCGGGGAAGCAACTAACTTAAGCTAACGGAACCTCACCTTGACGTCCGGCTTATTTTCCAGGTGGGTGGTTTCAATGAAGCGGACGCGCGCGGGGACGCTGGTCATGACCACCGCCTGGGTGTGCCCTCCATCACCCGTGAAGCGGACGCCTTGCAGCAGGTTGCCGTCAGTGACGCCGCAGGCGGCGAAGACCAGGTTGCGCCCGGGAGCCAGCTCAGGCGTGGTGTAAATCCGGTTCACGTCGCGAATGCCCATCGACTGCATGCGCTCCTTTTGAGCGTCGTCCTTCACTACCAAACGCCCCAGGATTTCGCCATTCAGACAGCGCAGCGCGGCGGCGGTGAGCACGCCTTCGGGCGCCCCGCCCGAGCCCATCACGGCATGGACGCCGGTTCCGGCCACGGCGGCCGCGATGCCGGCGGAGAGGTCGCCGTCGGAGATCAGGCGGATGCGCGCACCGGCTTCGCGAATATCCGCGATCAGTTTCTCGTGCCGCGGCCGGTCGAGCACCACCACCACCAGGTCGTCGATGCCGCGCTGCAAGCGGCGCGCGATGGCTTTGAGGTTCTGCTTGACAGGCGCTTCCAGATCCACCGCACCCTTGGCGGCGGGGCCGACGACGATCTTTTCCATGTAGCAATCGGGTGCGTGCAACAGGCCGCCGGGCTCGGAGGCGGCGAGCACCGTGATGGCGCCGGCGCCGCCGGTGGCGCACAGGTTCGTACCCTCGAGCGGGTCCACCGCAATGTTCACGCTCAACCGTTGGCCGTTGGCGCCGCCCGATCCGACCTTCTCTCCGATGTACAACATCGGAGCCTCGTCGCGCTCGCCCTCGCCGATTACGATGGTGCCGTCGATGGCGATGGTGTCGAGGCAGCGCCGCATGGCTTCGACCGCCGCATGGTCGGAGGCCTTAGCGTCGCCCATCCCCATGGTGCGGGCGGACGCAATGGCGGCCTCCTCGACGACGCGGAGAACTTCGAGTGAGAGGTCGAACATGTGGTAGCTTTCTCCTCATGGACGATAACACAGTCCTCGTGCTGGCAAACCCGACGGACCCGGAACTTAAGCTTCTCGATTCGCTGCCGCCTGAGACCGGAATCGCCGTGGGCAATTCGCCCGAAGCCTTTGGACGGACGGCTCCCGGCGCCTCCGTCATTTTCAACTGGGCGCTCTCCACGCCACTGCTGCGCGAGGTTTTCCAAATGTGTCCCCAGTTGCGTTGGGTGCACTCGCGCTCGGCCGGGCTCGATGGCATGTTGTTCCCGGAACTGGTGGAAAGCCCGGTCACTCTGACCAACGGACGCGGCGTGTTCAGCCAGTCGCTGGGTGAATTCGTGCTGGGCGCGATCCTGTATTTCGCGAAAGATTTCCGGCACATGATCCGCCTCCAGACGGCGGGTGTCTGGGAGCCGTTCGACATCACCGAGGTGTCGGGGCAGACGGTGGGGATCGTAGGGTACGGCGATATCGGCCGGGCGGTAGCTACCCGGGTACGCGCCATGGGCATGCGGGTGCTGGCGTTAAAACGCCACGGGCCGCCATTGTACAACATGGATCCGCTGGTTGACCGGATTTACGGCCCGGAGCAGCGAGTTGAAATGATCGGCCGCTGCGACTATGTAGTGGCGGCGGCGCCGCTGACGGCGGAGACGCGCGGCATGATCGGAGAAGCTGAGTTCGCCGCCATGAAACCGATGGCCGTGATCATTAATGTGGGCCGCGGTCCGGTGATCGACGAGGCCGCGATGGTGAGGGCGGTCTCCGAAGGACGGATTAAGGGCGCGGCCCTGGACGTCTTCGATCGCGAGCCGCTGCCCGCCGGCCACCCGTTCTACAAACTCGAAAACGTGCTGCTCTCGCCCCATTGCGCCGACCACACGCCGGCATGGATGGAAGACGCGATGCGGTTTTTCCTGTCGCAGTACGAGCGGTTCCGGAATGGCCAGCCGCTGCAGAACGTGGTGGAGAAGAAGCGCGGGTATTAAACTGGCGAAGGTGCGATGGTCGCGCCCCAGTCGGCAGGGCTCAAGTCCCGGGCGTGCTGCGAGAAGAGCCAGTGGTGGCCGTCCAGGTCTACCACTCCGTACTGCCGTTCGCCATAGCAGGTCTCGTGGAGTTCTTCCACGATCCTGGCGCCGGCGGACTTGGTTCTCTCGTAGTGCGCATCGACATCGTCGACGAAAACGGTTAGGTATTGAGTCTGATGGCCGAGTTGCGAAGGGCTCGCGCCGCCCGATCGCGCGCTTTTCAGCATGATGTAGGCGTTGCCTCGATACATCTGTGCGCCGCTGACCGGCTCGGCATAGCGATAGTGCTCGGTGAAGCCGAAGGTGGTGGTCAGACAGGCGAGAGCATCGACGACGTTTTGATAGATGACGTGCGGCAGTACGGTATCGGTGGGCACAGAGCGATTCTTCATCACACTTCAGAATACGGCTACTCACGGCACATCGCGACAATTCCATGAATTTTGGTTTATCGTAACAACGATATCGGCGTTTGCGCGGCCACGCTCGTCTAAGCTTTCGAGGTGAACATGAGAAACCGGATTGCTCTTATTCTCGGGATTTCGACTCTGCTTTCCGCTGGCGCGTTCGCGCAAGGTGAAGGACGGACCTTTCAGCCACCCGCCTCCAGACCTGCGGCGATCGAGGGATCTCCGTACTCGGGCAATACTACGCTCGATAGTACGCAGATTACGAAGGATGGTACTCCGCTGTCGCAGAGGGTCGTCTCTCGCAGGGTTTATCGCGATGGGCACGGGCGGATCCGAACGGAGGAGCCGTTGCTGCTTGGGCCGGCGGCGACTTCTCCCCTGTTGATCGTGATCCAAGATAGCGTTGCCGGCGTTGAGTATACGCTGGATACACAAACCCATGTCGCTCATCGGTCAACGTATCCACCCGTTGCCCCACAAGCGCGTTCGATCCCGCCTCCCACGACGGCACCGAAGTACAGCGCTCTAAATGAGAATCTGGGAACCCAGACGATCGAGGGGGTGTTGGCCTCGGGAACAAGGAGTACGCTTTCCTACCCGGCAGGTACCTGGGGCTATGATCGCCCGGTTACGACCGTTCACGAATCCTGGTGGTCGAAGGACCTCGGGGCCACTGTGATGTCGAAGAACACACTTCCGGCCGGCGAGTTGGTCTCCAGGCTGACGAATATCAACCGCTTGGAACCAGATCCCATCCTATTCCTGGTGCCGTGGGACTACACGATCATGGATGAAAATGGGCCGTTCACCATCAAATACGCACGGCCGTGAAGCGTCGACGGAAGAGCCAGTGTCAATCCATCCGACCAGTTTTATGACAACGCCGACGAGTCAATAGTGAGGGAGACAGAGACCTCGCGGATTTCAGCGTCCGGGTTCAGTTCGGCGGCAGCGGCCAGATATTCGCGGATTGCATCCTGGATGTTCGCAAGCGCCTCCTGCGCGGTTGTGCCTTGCGACCAGCATCCTGGCAAGCCCGGACACGAAACGCTGTAGCCTTCGTCGGTATGGCGGAGTCCGACTTTGTAGGCCATGCGTCTCATTGCCCCACGTATCGCGCATACAAACTGCGCGCGACACCCGTGTCGCTGGTGCCTTTGATGATCGCGCGGCCGTCCGGGAAAACGGTGATCTCATATGGCGCCATGATCAGCCGCAACGCGTACTCGTTGGCGCGGACTTCTCCCAGCGGCTCCACCCGCGCTCTCAACTCCGCCAGGTCGATCGGCCCGCCGCCGCGGACCTGGACGGCGTTGCGCCCGCAGAGTGTCACGGGCGGCCGTGCCGATTCCTCCAGGTATGTAAATTGCGCAGGCCGCAGGCGGGACAGTCGGGATCGCGCTCGGGCGCCGGGATCTGGCGGATCCCGCTCTCCCACACATCAATGGTCGTGATGCGCGCGCGGACCAGGTGGGCGCGGCCGCACAGAATTTTCAAAGCGTCCGCCACCTGCAGCGAGGCCACCGCCGAAACAATCGCGTTCAGCACGCCCGCGGTTTCGCACGTGGGCTGCACGCCGGCGGGCGGATCGGGATACACGCAGCGCAGGCAGGCGGTGCGGCCCGGGATGACGGGCATCTCGAGACCATAGCTGCCCACGGCGCCGCCGTAGATCCAGGGGATGCCGCGGCTCACGCAATAGTCGTTGATCAGGTAGCGTGTCTCGAAGTTGTCGGTGCCGTCGAGGATGACCCCGGCGCCGTCCAGCAGTTCTTCAGCGTTAGAGGGGATGAGGTCGGCGACAATGCCCCGAACCTTCACAGTGGAGTTGATACGCAGAATCTGCCGTTCGGCGGCGGCAGCCTTGGGAAGCGCCTCGCGCGCATCATCCTCATCGAATAACCATTGGCGCTGAAGATTGCTCGGCTCGACGTAATCCCGATCGACGATCGTGATTCGCCCCACGCCCGCGCGCGCCAGTGCGGCGGCCTGGAAGCTGCCGAGAGCACCGCATCCCGCGATCGCGGCGTGGGATTTTAGCAGTGCCTCCTGGCCGGCCTCACCGATGCCGTGAAACAGAATCTGCCGCGAATATCGGTCGCGCCCGGCCCGGTCCATCTACTTCGATGGTAACAAAGTTGCTAGAAAGCACTTACGTTATCATGTGGATGGTGCGCCCGCTGCTCGCCTACCTACCTTTTGCGATGCTCGTCCTGGCGGTTGCACAACCCGAAACGATTTCCGCGCAAGCCACGGCGTTCGAGGGAAAGCTGGTCCGTCTCATTCAGTTTAATCCCCGGCAACAGCCGCTCGATCCCTCCGAACTGCACGAGATCCTGCCGCTCAAAACCAACGAGCCGCTGACGGGGGATGTGGTGCGCGCCAGCATCGAACGCCTCTTCGCGACCGGACGCTATGCGGACATCCAGGTGAGCGCCGAGCCATACCAGGACGGTGTGGCTGTGACATTCATCACGAAGAACAGTTGGTTCATCGGCGACGTGGCCGTCGGCGGCAAGCTCTCGGACCCGCCGAACCCAGGGCAACTGGAGAACGCGACCCGATTGGAACTAGGGCAGCCTTACTCGGACGCCAAGCTCAAAGAAGGCGTCGAGGGGCAGCAGCGGCTGCTCGAAAACAACGGCCTGTACCGCAGCACAGTCACTCCGTCGATCGAGCGTGACGAAGAGTTTCAGCAGGTGAATATCCGGTTCGGCGTCGATACCGGGCCCCGTGCCTACTTCACTACACCTGTGCTCTTGGGCGATCTCAAGATGGACGCGGGCCGAATCCTCAGCGCCACAAAGTTCCGCCGATGGCTGATTCACACGTGGAAGCCGGTGACGCAGAACCGCGTGCGTCAGGGTTTGGACGGCGTCCGCAAGCTGTACGAAAAAGAGAACCGGCTGGAGGCCAAGGTCACACTCGAACAGATGAAGTATGACCCGGCGACCAATCGGTCCCAGGCGACGCTGCAGATCGACGCCGGCCCGCGCATCGAAGTGAACCCCGTTGGCGCCAAGATCTCGCAAAGCAAGCTGCGACGGCTGGTTCCGGTCTTCGAGGAGCACGCGGTGGATCACGACCTGCTGATGGAAGGCGCCCGCAATCTGGTCGACTATTTTCAATCCCAGGGCTATTTCGAAGCGGAAGCGGAGCCGAAGGAGCAGCGCGTCGTCAACGACAAGGCCACCATCGATTACCTGATCAATCTGGGCGCGCGCCACAAGCTGGTCCACGTGCAGATCGACGGCAACCGCTACTTCACCACGGAGGCCATACGCGAGCGGATGTACCTGCAGACGGCTTCGCTGCTGCAGTTTCCGCACGGACGGTTCAGTGAGAACTTTCTGCGGCGCGACGAGAATTCGATCGTCAATCTGTATCAGTCGAACGGCTTTCGCGATGTGCGGGTATCGCACAAGGTGGAGAATAGTTTTCGGGGCAAGCCGGGCGATCTCGCGGTCTTCATCACCATTGAGGAAGGGCCGCAGTACACGATCGCGCACCTGCAAGTGGATGGCATCGAGAAGATAGACAAAGCGGCGGTTCTGGCGACTCTCAGCTCGACCGAAGGCCAGCCCTTCAGCGATTTCAACGTGGCGGTGGACCGCGACACGATCCTGGCGCGGTACTTCGAAGGCGGGTTCCCGAATGCCTCTTTCGAATGGAATTCGAAGCCGGCGGCGGCGCCGAACCAGGTCGATCTCTTCTACGTGATTGAGGAGGGCAGGCAGCAATTTGTCAAGCAGGTGCTGATCAGCCCCTTGAGATTCACGCGCCCCAGCCTGGTGTACCGGAACCTGAAGCTGAACCCCGGGGATCCGCTTTCGCTGACCGCCATCACGGACACGCAGCGGCGGCTCTACGAGCTTGGCATCTTCGCGCGGGTGGATACCGCAATTCAAAATCCTGATGGCGCCACCGACCACAAGAACGTGCTCTTCGAGCTGGACGAAGCGCGGCGCTATTCGATGGCGGTGGGCTTCGGCGCGGAATTTGGGCGCATCGGCGGATGCCAGACCTGCCTGGATGCGCCCGCCGGGACGACCGGCTTCTCGCCGCGCATCTCGTTCGATCTCACGCGCAACAACCTGTGGGGCCTGGCGCACAGCATCAGCCTGCGGACGCGCGTTTCCACGCTCGAACAGCGCGTCCTGCTGAACTATTCCTGGCCGCGATTCAAGCACAGCGACGCCTTGAACCTCTCCTTCACCGCGCTTTACCAGGATTCGGTTGACGTCCGCACGTTCTCCTTCAAGCGCATCGAGGGTTCGGTGCAAGTGTCACAACGGTACTCGAAGGCCGTCACGCTTTTCTACCGCTACGCATATCGCCGGGTGAGCGTGGATCAAGCGAGCTTGAAGATCAGCCCGCTGCTGATTCCCCTCGTCTCCCAGCCGGTGCTGCTGGGGATAGTTTCCTTCGGCGCGATTCAGGACCGCCGCGACGACTCGGTGGATCCGCACAAGGGCGTGTACAACACCATCGATCTCGGCATCGCCGAGCATGCAATCGGCTCGCAGCGCTGCATCCCTGGTTCGCCGCCATGCGGCAACTTCCTGCGGTTCCTGGGCCGCAACGCCACATATCACCAGCTCACCAAGAAGCTGATACTGGCACGCAGCATCCAGTTCGGCGATATCTATGCGTTCCGTTTTACGGGGCCCGCACTATCCGCTATCCCGCTGGCCGAGAGGTTTTTCGGCGGCGGCGGAAGCTCGAACCGCGGGTTTCCCGAAAACGGAGCGGGCCCCCGCGATCCGATTACCGGCTTTCCGCTGGGCGGAACCGCACTGTTGTTCAATCAGACAGAGCTGCGCTTTCCTCTGATTGGAGAGAACATCGGCGGCGTACTATTTCACGACGCGGGGAACGTCTATTCGAGCTTGAGCAACATTTCGTTCCGGTGGAAGCAGCGCGACTTGCAGGACTTCGACTACATGGTCCATGCCGCCGGCTTTGGCATCCGGTACCGCACGCCGATCGGGCCGCTGCGCCTGGATCTGGCTTACAGCATCAATCCGCCGACGTTTTTTGGATTCAAAGGCAGCGAGCAGGACCTGATCAACGCGGGCGTCATCCCTTGCTCGACCGGCAAATGTACCGTGCAGAACGTAAGCCACTTTCAATTCTTCTTTTCGATCGGACAGACGTTTTGATACGGATCGGTTGCATGGCGACGATGGTGGCGGTGCTGGCCTGCGGGCCTGCTATGCGCGGAGACATTATCGATCGCATCGCCGTTTCGGTCGGCAACCAGGTGATCACGCAGACCGAACTGGATCGCGAGATGCGTGTGGCCGCCTTCCTCGACCGTGTGAAGCCGAACTTGAGCCCCACAGTCCGGCGCGCCACGGCGGAACGCATGGTCGAACAGAAGTTGATCCGGCGGGAACTCGAAACCAGCCGCTACCCGATTCCGGCCGCATCCGAAGTGCAGCCGGTTTTCGACAAGTTCAAGAAGGACAACTTTGCGGACGATACGGCCTTCCAGAGCGCACTCGCCAGCTATGGCATCACCGGGAAGGATGTGCTCGACGAGCTCCTCTGGCAGCGCACACTGCTGCAGTTCATCGACGTGCGGTTTCGGCCCGGCGTGCAGGTGAGCGATCAGGACATCAAGGATTACTTCGAGAAGGTAGTGGAACCGGCGGCGCGCGCGGCTCATCCCGGCGAGCCGGTTTCGCTCGAAGACTATCGCGATGAAATCGACAACAAGCTGTCGGGTGAGCGGGTGGACAAGGAAACCGACACGTGGCTCAAACAGGCGCGCCAGCGGACGGAAATCGTCTATCACGAGGAGGCCTTCCAGTGAGCCGCAAGCGCAAGGTCTGGATCGCTCTCGGCTCGCTGGCCGCGGTGGCGCTGCTGGCGGTAACGGCCGGCATCCTCGTATTGCAGAGCTCGTGGTTCTACGAAAAGGTGCGTCAGTGGACCGTGAACACGGTGGAGACGGCCACCGGCGGGCGCGCCGAGATCGGCTCGTTCCACTTCGACTGGAAGCGGCTCAGGGCAGAGGTGCGGGGCTTTGTTCTTCACGGCACCGAACCGGCGGACAAGCCTCCACTGCTGCGCGCGGCATCGGTGGCGGTGGGCCTGAGGATCGTTTCGGTGTTCAAGCGCGACGTGGATATTCAGTATCTGGATGTGGTCGACCCGCGCGTGAACCTGATCGTTTCTCCCGATGGCCGGACCAATATTCCTGAGCCGAAGGTGAAGCGGCCGAATGCGCCGAACGCGGTGGATACGATCCTCAATCTGGCGATCGGTCGGTTCAGCCTGGAGAACGGCCTGTTCGAAGTGGAGTCGCGGGGACGCACGCCCTTCGACGCGCGCGGCGAGAATCTGAATGCGAAGTTCACGTATGAGAGGACCCCACCGCTCCCTGAAGCTCGCAGCGCTAACACCGCTCCACAGAGCGGCAATGCGGGAGCGGTTGGTGGCGGCCGGTATAGAGGCGACATTTCTATCCAGCCGCTCCATTTCCGGTGGCCCCCATACGACGCCGTTCCGTTCGGCGTGAATCTTGCAGTCACAGTCGAGCGGAACCGCATCGGCATCACGTCCGGCAAGCTGACCACGGCTGCGTCGCAGGTGGAATTCTCCGGCGCGATCGACAACTTTACCGCGCCCCACGCCTCCTTCGAATATCGGGCGCGCGTCGCCGTTCCGGACGCGGGGCGCATTCTGCGGGAAAGGTCGCTCGATGCGGGGGCGGTGGAATCCAGCGGCAACGCCACTTGGTCCGAAGCAGCGGGCGTGGCGCTCACAGGCAGCGTGCGCGGGAATAATCTCGGGTACCACGACCGCTTCGTCCGTCTCAGCGGCTTCCGGCTGGATGGCGCGCTCAAGGCCAACGGCAAGGAAGTGGAACTCTCGGGAGCCCGTCTGTCGGGGAGCTATGCGACGGCCGCCAACAAGGCGCCGGTGGATGGCCGGATCGACACGGTGACACTGCGCGGGCGCGACTTGGACTTGCGAGGCGTATCGCTGGCAACGTTGGGCGGAAGCTTTCAAGGAGCGGTGCGGCTGGCCGATCTCGACCGCTATCACGTGGAAGGCGAGATCAGCGGAATCGAGGCCAAGCGCGGCGTCGCGATGTACAGCCCGGTGGCGCTGCCGTGGGACGCGCGCGTTTCCGGGCCGGTGAAACTGGATGGCTCGTTGAAGCGGCCGAAAGATCTGCGACTCGCCGGAGACCTGGCGATCGCGCCCGCGCCCGTGGGTGCGCCGGTGCACGGGCAGATCACCGCCTCCTATGATGCGTCGACAGGCATCCTCGACCTGGGCCGCTCCAACCTGACTCTGCCTGCGACACGCGTGGATTTCTCGGGCGCCATCGGACGCGAGTTGCAAGTGCATGCGGAGACCCGGGATCTCAACGATATCCTGCCGGCGCTGGGACAGAAGCCCGAAGCACTGCCGTTCAGCCTCGACAACGGCGCCGCCATCTTCGACGGAAAGGTGACGGGTAAGTTAGAGCGTCCGCAGATCGCAGGCCGGCTGAACGTAACCAGCTTTTCGATCCAGGGCCGGCACTTCGATTCGCTGGCAGGCGATGTCACGGCATCATCCAGCAGCCTCGCGATGAAGAACGCCGCGGCGGCGCGCGGGACGTGGCGCGCGCAGTTCCAGGGCGCCGTGGCGCTCAACGAATGGAAGGCGGATGACGCCCGCGCGATCTCGGGCACCGGCACCGTGCAGAACGCGCCCGCGGCCGACCTGGCGGCGCTGCTGAACCTGAAAGACCTGCCCGCGACGGGCACCGTGAGTGCGACCGCCGAGATCTCCGGTACGCTTGGCGATGCGCGCGCATCGGGCGATATCGACGTGACCAAGGGTACAGTGCAAGGCGAGCCCTTCGACCGCTTCACAGCACATGTGACCTACAGCGCTCAAAATCTGGACGTGGCGGCGGGGCAGCTCACCGCGGGTGCCAAGCAGGTGCGGCTCACCGCGTCGTACAACCACGCGCCGCGCGATTTCGAGAACGGGCGGCTGCGGTTCCAGATTTCGACAAACTCGATACCGCTTGACCAGGTCAAGAGACTGCAGGAGACGCGGCCGGGGATCGAGGGCGCAGTGTCGGTAACGGCGAACGGCGAGGTGGATCTGTCGCCGGCGCGCAACGGCGTCGCGGGGTGGCGCATCGCCGGCCTTCACGCCGACGTCAACGCGCAGGGACTTCAGCTTACCGGCCAAGCGCTGGGGAATGCGCACCTGACGGCCAATTCGCAAGGGCAGGCGCTGCGGGCGCACCTGGAATCAGACTTCGCCAACTCCGGCATCCGCGGCGATGGCGAGTGGAGCTTGGAAGGCGACTACCCGGGTACCGCCACCGTCGCGATCTCGAAGCTGGATTTCACCAAGTTGCGGGCCTGGGTGGCGCCGGCGAAATCGAATGCCGCCGCCAGTGTGGCGGGCTCGGCGGAAGGCGAGCTTCACATTGACGGTCCGCTGCTGAAACCGGAACTGCTGAAGGCGCAACTCCGGCTGTCCACTCTCGAGTTCGGCCCAGCCCCAAATACGTCTTTGGCGGCAACCGTAACGGCGCTGAAAAACGACGGGCCGGTGGTTGCCAGCCTGTCGAACAAGGCGATCACGATCGAGAGCGCTCGATTGAAAGGCCGCGGCACCGACGTGACGGTCTCGGGCAAGGTGACGACCGACCCGAAGAGTCCGCTCGATTTGCGCGCCAACGGCCGGATCGACCTGGCGATTCTGCACGACTTCAATCGCGACCTGGCGGCATCCGGGATGGTGAACGCAGAAGCTAACGTGCGCGGCGCGTTCAGTAGTCCGCAGATTACGGGGCGAATGCAGTTCGATGACGCCTCCCTCAATATCGTGGATTTCCCAAACGGGATTTCGAAGGCCACGGGCGAGGTCTTGTTCACCGGCGACCGCGCCACTATTCAGCGTCTGCGGGGCGAGACCGGCGGCGGCAAGATCGAGATTTCGGGATTCGTCAGCTACGGCGGCGGCGCTACCCTGTTCGGCCTGCATGCCAACGCCGAGCAGGTCCGCGTGCGTTATCCCGAGGGCGTGAGCACCGTGTCGGACACCAACCTGACGCTGTCGGGCACCACGGATCGCAGCCTTCTGTCGGGCACCGTGACGGTGCGGCGGACGGGGGTCAATCTCCAGTCGGATTTCAGTTCGCTGCTATCGCGGTCGGCCGAGCCGATACGCACACCTTCGTCCCGCACCGGACTGCTGGGCGGCATGGACCTGGACGTACAGATTCAAACGGCGCCCGACATTCAGTTCCAGAGCTCGTTAACGCAGGATATCCAGGTGGAAGCGAACCTGAAGCTGCGCGGCACGCAGGGCAGCCCGGCGCTGCTCGGGCGGATCAATATTACGCAGGGGCAGGTGCTGTTCTATGGGACGAAGTACACCATCAACCAGGGTTCGATCGCGTTCTACAATCCGCTCAAAATCGAGCCGGTGTTGAACATCGATCTGGAAACGAGGGCGCGCGGCGTCGACGTGACCCTGACGGTTTCCGGGCCGTTGTCGCATCTGAGCCTGAATCCGCGATCGGACCCGCCGCTACAGGTGAGCGAGATCGTGGCGCTGCTCGCAACCGGACGCACGCCGACCTCGGACCCGACACTGCTGACGCAGCAATCTGCGCTGCCATCGTTCCAGCAGGCGGGACCAACCGCTCTATTGGGGCAAGCCATCGCGAGCCCCGTATCCGGACGGCTGCAGCGATTCTTCGGCGTGAGCAATCTTCGCATCGATCCGACGCTGCCCGGCGTAGAAAGCAGCCTCCAGGCGCGGTTGACGCTGGAGCAGCAGGTGACTCCCGAAATTACGGTGACCTACATCACGAACGTGACCAACAGCAATCCGCAGGTGGTACGAGCGGAGTGGGCGTGGAGCAAGCGGTGGTCGGTGGTGCTGCTGCGCGAAGAAAACGGAATGATCGGCGTGGACTTTTTTTTCAAGCGAAGGTTTTGAGTGGTCCCGGACCAATCGGTCCCTAACAGCAAGCGGTTGTGCGGCTGCACCCGTAATTCGAAGGGTAATCGGTAGCACTCACAAGGTAGACTCCATCTCAGCCATCTAGTCGTCTAATGTAATTGACTTCTATCTGAAAGTGTCAAGTTTTCAACTGGCTTTCTGAAGCGGAAACGCTTCGTAAATCAGCAGGTCGAGTTGGGCATCGGTGCGGTCCAGCGCTTGTCGCAGTGGGAACGGTAGA
>JBGPHT010000183.1:0-14968 GCA_041484525.1 Bryobacteraceae bacterium
CCCGGGCCGCCATTTCTATCAGGTCAGCGAAACCGGCCGCGTCCTCCTGACGGCCTTCCTCATCGCCCGTCAGGCAACCGCTAAACAGTTGATGAAGAAGGCAGCTTGACAAAATTCTGTGCTAAAAACAAAGAAACGAACTGTTAGTCGTACGGATGAACGCAGATGGACAACAAATAGTTGTATCGGTGTGTATCTGTAGCCTGGTAAGCGCGGCGCGTCGTCGATAATGGGAGAGTAACCTCTAACAGGAGAGTACGCCGGATGGCGTCCGAAGACATCGCGCTCAATCATTCTGAAAGCCACAGCCGCTCGGGCGATCTCCTGGCTGTCGAGAGCCGAGCGGTCAAGACGATTCGCGAGGTCTTCGAGTCCGGACGGCCGCTCACGTACATCCGCTCGTCGGAAGAGCAGCGGGTGGGAAAGGTGTTGCGCGAGGTCGGCGCGCGACTGCTTCCCTCCACGCCGGTGCGCGTTTGGACGTGGACCCTCACCGCAGGGATGCACGGCGATGGGGAAGCCGCCGAGGCCGGCACGCTGACTCCGCGAGGTGTTCTCGATGCCATCGTCGCGCACGCCGGTCCGGCCATCTTCCACCTCAAGGACTTTCACGAGCCGCTGCGGGAATCTCCCGAAATCAGGCGCCGGCTGCGAGATGTTTATGAGTCCTGTCTCGACCAGCGGAAGTTCGTCGTGATCACGTCCGCGGTCCGGTTCATTCCGGAGGAGATCGAGCGGAGCATCATGTTTCTCGAACTGCGGCCGCCCGATCTGGTCGAGCTGGTTGAGTTTCTGCGCGACGAGACGCGGCTGATCGCGGCGGGCGGCGATGCTGACGACGCGGCGCTGTATCAGATCGCGCGCGCTCTGCTGGGACTCACCACCGACGAAGCGCGCTACGCGTTGCGCCGCGCTCTGGCCAAGAGCCGGACCCTGGGACCTGAATCGCTACCCGCGGTGCTCGAAGAGAAGCGGCTGCTGGTCAATCGCAGCGGCGTCATCGAGTACATTGCCGACAGTACGAATCTGGGAGATGTCGGAGGACTCGATGGCCTGAAGAAGTGGCTGCTCGAGCGGCATAAACTTTTTCAGTTGCGCGACAGCCTGTCCGCGGAGATCGTGCCTAAGGGCGTGCTCATGATGGGTATCCCGGGTTGCGGCAAAAGCCTCGCCGTGAAGGCCATCGCATCCTATTTCCAGCTTCCGCTCTATCGCGTGGACATGATCGAGATTTTCTCCGGCCGGCATGGCAAGGCCGAAGGCGCATTCGTGCAGGCGTGCCGGATGATGGAAGATATGGCGCCCGCCGTTCTCTGGTTCGACGAGATCGAAATGGGAATCACGTCGACGGATTCGGGCGGCGAGCAGGGCCGGATTTTCGCCTTCTTCCTCACCTGGATGCAGGAGAAGACGCGCGGACTCTTCGTGGCGGCCACGGCCAATCGAATCGATCTTCTGCCCGCCGAAATGATTCGCAAGGGACGTTTTGACGAAGTGTTCTTCGTGGATCTGCCGCTCGACGCCGAACAGATCGAGATCTTCAAGATCCACCTCAGCCGCCGCGGCGTGGATGCGTCCGGGTTCAACCTGGAACAATTGACGAAGTTTACGGTTGGGTGGACGGGCGCGGAGATCGAGCAGTGCGTCATATCGGCACTGACCAAGGCACGGCTCGAGGATCGGGAAGTGACCGGACAGGATCTCATCAGCATCGCGGCCAAGATTGTCCCGCTGTCGCGCACGATGCGGGAGCAGATCACGCATATTCGAGGCTGGGCGTTCGAGCGCGCCGTCCGCGCGTCACTCAATCCCACTGGCCGGTAGCGGATTGAGAACCTGCCTGACATCCAAGCGATTCCGCCGCGGCTATCAACTAGGGCGCGCCAAACGCACCATCGCCCGGCTGGCTGCGTGGAAGGCGCGAGGGCGAGGGCATGCGGGCTGCACGACTGAGCCTCGCTTCCGAGGCGCAGCATTTTCGGCACGCTTCCGCGCCCGCACGGCCGGCCGCGAGGGCGGCGCCTATCAAGAGCGGTAGGATCAGCAGTGCCTTCATGCCCGATGTTAGTATGACGAAAGCGAGTGAAAAAACGCGCGCTTTACCAACTGAAGATCACGCTGCACGACATCGATCCCCCGGTCTGGCGCCGGGTTCAAGTTTGGGAAGACACCAAGTTGCCGCCGCTGCATCGGATCCTGCAAAGCCTCTTCAACTGGGAAGGCTACCATCTCCACGAGTTCCGGATGGGGCGGCGTGTCTATGCTGAACCTGACCCGGAGGACCACCACTTCGGGCGAAAAACGATCGACGAGCGCGCAGTGCCTCTGAACGCGTTGATAGATCGGGTCGGAGACGAACTCGAGGATCACTACGATTTCGGCGACAATTGGCGGCACTATATTCTTCTCGAGGCAATACTCCTGCCCGAGGAAGGAGTCGCCTATCCCCGATGTGTTGCCGGAGAACGGAACGGTCCTCCCGAAGACTCCGGCGGACCGTTCCGCTACGCGGACTACCTCGAAGCCCTTCGCGATCCCGACCACCCGGAACACGAAAACCTGCTCCAGTGGCGGGGCCCGTTCGATCCCGACACCTTCTCGCGCGCACGCGTCAACGCAGTTCTGAATAGGACGTTTCAGCGACGCCCGAAACGCTGATCCCCACGCCCAAGGACTACGCCGATCGCAGCTTCTGCTCCATATCTTCGAGAGTGACGCCTTTCGTCTCCGGATAGAAGACCAGCACCACGACGAACTGCACCACGGTCATCAACGCGAAAAAGACGAACGGCGCGGCGCCGGATTGGGTCGCCATTACGGGAAATATTCCGGAGATGAGGGCGTTCATGATCCAGTGGGTGAAGCTGCCGAGGCTCTGCCCATTGGCCCGCACGAGATTGGGAAAAACTTCGCTCAGGTAGACCCAGATGACCGCGCCCTGGGAGAAGGCGAAGAATCCGATGAAGCCCACCAGCAACCAGACCAGCAAGCCTTCGTTGCGGCCGGTGGCGAACACTTCCGCCACGCCGGCCAGGCAGGCAGCTGTTCCCGCAGCGCCGATCAGCAGCAGCTTTTTGCGCCCGAGCCGGTCGATCACCGACATGGCGATCATGGTGAAGATCAGGTTGGTGAGTCCGATCCCGACCGCCCGCACGTCGCTCGAGACGCGGCTGAAGCCGGCCCGCTCGAAGATGTCGTTCAGGTAATAAAGGATGGCGTTGATGCCGGAGAGTTGGTTGAACATGCCGATCGACACCGCCAGCAGGATTGGCTTCAGGTACCGGCGCTGGAACAGGCGTTCCCGGTGGCCATCGGGTTGCGCGCCGACCGTCGCCACAATGTCCTGCAGTTCCCGATCGGGGTCGGGCTCGCCGGTTTTGGCAAGCACGTTGCGTGCCTCCTTGAGCCTGCCCGCTCTGGCCAGCCAGCGCGGGCTCTCCGGAATGCCGACGAGCGCCATGAAGAAGATTACGGCGGGCAGCGCCGCAATCCCCAGCTTCCAACGCCATTCCGTTTCTCCCAGACCCTGCAGCCCAACCAGGTAGTTCGAAAGATAGGCGACGAGAATCCCGGCCACGATATTGAACTGGAAGAAACCGACCAGCCGGCCGCGTTTGTCCGCGGGAGAAATCTCCGCGATGTACATCGGCCCAATGACTGAGGACCCACCGATACCCAGGCCCCCGATGAACCGGAAAAACACGATCGCGTACCAGTTCCAGGCGAACGCGCATCCGAGAGCCGAGACGATGTAGAGCACCGCCAGCGCTTGCAGGCAGGCGCGCCGTCCGAAGCGGTCGCTGGGCCGGCCGGCGATTAGCGAGCCCAAGACCGTGCCCCACAAAGCGCTCGACACGGTGAAGCCGAGCAGAGCCGCGGTGAGACTGTAGGTCTCGGTGAGGGCCCGCGTGGTGCCGGCGATCACCGCGGTATCGAAGCCGAAGAGCAGTCCTCCGAGCGCGGCTACGAGGGCGCTTCGGATCAGGTGCGGCGTCATTCTGTGGACGCCCGGACTCGCGGCGGAATGCATACGTTCAACTATCTTCGCAGAATGTTTCGACGGTATAATTCCGGCATGTTCCATTCCACAAGCCCGCCGCCGCTCTACTATTCTCCGCCTGTGCGTTCGCCGCCGGCGTCACCGCTCCCAGCATCGACGAATCGCTCGGTATGAAATCGGTCGCAGGCGCGCAGATTTCGCCCGACGGGCGCTACGTCGCCTATGGCGTGCAGCAGGCCAACTGGGAAGAGAACGACTTCGTCACGCAGATCTGGATCGCGGTCGTCGCCACCGGCGAGCGCTACCAGCTCACCAGCGGCAAGAAGTCCTCGACCGGACCGCAATGGGCGCCCGATTCGCGCCGCCTCGCTTTCGGCTCGGATCGCGATAGCAAGCGCCAGATCTATCTCATCTCGCCCTCCGGCGGCGAAGCCTCGCAGCTCACGGCCGAGGAGAACGGCGTGGGTGGATTCGCCTGGTCGCCCGACGGCGCCTGGATCGCTTTCACGTCTACCGGCCCCGACGTCAAGGCCAAGAAGGACCGCAAGGACAAGTACGGCGATTTCGAAGTCATCGGCGGCGAGTACTCCATGAGCCATCTCTGGCGCGTGAAAGTTCCGGCCGAGATGCCGTACGACGTGAAGAAGCTGCCGAAGGCCGAGCCGTTGACCAAGGGCGAGCAATTCACCGTCTCGCAATTCGCCTGGTCGCCGGATGGCGCGCGCATTGCCTTCAGCGCCGGCCGCGACCCCGACCTCGGTTCGCCGGATACGGAGCAGATCTACGTTCTCGACCTCGCCGATCTCCACGTGCGCAAATTGACGGAAACGCCCGGCCCGAACGGCAGCCCCAAGTGGTCGCCGGACGGCCGGCAGATCGCTTATGTCACGTCCAACGGCGAGCCGTTCTTCTACTACTCCAACCGCTACATCGCGGTGATTCCGGCTGACGGCGGCGCGGCGCGGGTGCTCACGCTCGACTTCGATGAAGACGCCGGCCTGCTCGATTGGGCGCCTGACGGCATCTATTTCAGCGCGCTGCAAAAGACCGCGTCGCACGTTTTCCGTCTGGATCCGGCGACGCGCGCCGTCCATCGCATCAGCGGTCCGGACCAGTTCCACGCCTCGGGCGCGAGCTTCACCCGGGACCACCGCACCATGGCCGGCGTGGGCGCATCACCCAACCACTTCGCCGAAGTCTATGTCTCCGCGGTGTCCGATTTCGCGCCGAAATATCTGAGCGACGTGGGCGCGCAGTGGAAGGGCTTTTCACTCGCGACGCGCGAGGTTGTCCAATGGAAATCCACCGACGGCGCCACCATGGAGGGCATCCTCATCAAGCCGGCGGATTACGATCCCGCGCGCAAGTATCCTCTGCTGGTGGTGATTCACGGCGGTCCGACCGGCGTCGACACGCCCCTTCTCAGCGGCGACCGATACTACACCGTCGAGCGCTTTGCCGCTAAGGGAGCCCTCATCTTGAAGCCGAATTATCGGGGCTCGGCAGGATACGGCGCGAAGTTCCGCGCGCTCAACGTGCGCAATCTGGGTATCGGCGATTACAACGACGTGATCTCGGGCGTGGATTCTCTGATCGCGAAAGGCATCGTCGACAAGGACCGCGCCGGTTCCATGGGCTGGAGCGAGGGCGGTTACATCTCCGCCTTCATCACCTGCTACAGCGACCGGTTCAAGGCCGTTTCGGTGGGTGCAGGAATCTCCGACTGGATGACGTATTACGTGAACACCGACATTCATCCTTTCACGCGGCAATACCTGAAAGGGACGCCTTGGGACGACCCCGAGATCTACCGCAAGACTTCGCCCATCACCTACGTGAGCCGCGCCAAAACGCCGACGCTCATCCAGCACGGCGACCAGGACAAGCGGGTTCCGCCGCCGAATTCGTACGAACTGTACCAGGCGCTGAAAGACCGCAACGTTCCGGTGAAGCTGATCTTCTACAAAGGATTCGGGCATCCCATCAACAAGCCCAAGCAGCAGCGCGCCGTGATGGAGCACAACTATGAATGGTTCAGCAAATACATTTGGGGCGAACAGGAATAGGCGGCGGAGGAACTTCGGCGCTGCGGTAAAATTGACTCCATGAACTATTACGGACCCAAGGAACTCGCGGCCAGCTTTCGGACTGTCCGGAACAACACGATCATCATCGCCGAGGAGATCGGCGAAGACCATTACGGCTTCAGTCCCGCGTCCGGCACGCGGACTGTAGCTCAGACACTCTTCCACATCTCGGTTGCCCCCAACCTGCAATATCAGATCCATGCCGTCGAGCATCGCGCCACACTCGAAGGCTTCGACTTCCCCGCTTTTCTTGGCAAACTAATCGCCGACGAGCAGACACCGCGCAGCAAGCAGCAGATCGTCGCGCTGCTTCGAGAAGAAGGCGATCGCTTCGGCCAATGGATCGAGACCCTCTCCGACGATTTCCTGGGCGAACAGGTTCGGTTCCCCGCGGGTATGACGCCGCCGTCGAAGTCGCGATTCGAGATGATCCTGGGCATCAAGGAGCACGAGATGCATCACCGCGGCCAGCTCATGCTGGTGGAGCGGATGCTCGGCATGGTGCCGCACCTGACACGCCAGATGCTGGCTCGGATCGCCGCGATGCAGGCCGCCAAAGTGTCCGCCTGATCCAGCGGCCGGATTCTAAAACCATGCGCTGGGTTGCTATTTTGGTGTTTGCCCAACTGGCGGGAGCGGCCGTCGCGCCTTCCGCCTGGGTACCCATGCGCTGGCCCTGGAGCGATAGCAAGTCGCTCGAGTTGCTCGCCGGCGGCCCCGTCAACTGTCTCCTCGTGAAGTCGTATCCGGCGGATTTCATCACGGCGGCTTCGGCGAGGGGGCTTGCGACGCTCGCCATCGTGACACCCGGCGGCGACACTCTCGCATCCGCGCGCGCCGCGGTGGCGGCTCAACTCACCGGCGTCGTGTTGGAAGGCGATTTTCCCGAGGGCGTGGCGGCGGCTGTGCGGGAAGCCGTGGCGGGCGCTCCCGTCATCGAACTGACTTCGCGCGGCCGCATGCCGCTCGGCTCGAATGCTCCCATCATCGGCACCTGGCAGGGTGTGTGGCCCGGCATTGCGGTGGAGGAAGACGGCGCCAAGAAGTCCGGCCCCACAAACTCCGTCTGGATCGACACCAACACCGGGTTCATCCGCGCCGTGCGCGCCTGGGGCGGCGCCGCGCTCTGGATCGCCAACCAGCCACCCGCGAAGACAGTGGTCACCGGCACTCGATATCTCCAGGTGATCGCCGATGCCGCCGCCTCCGGCGCGCACTGGGTGCTGGCGCTCGACGACGATTTCGCAGACCGCCTGGTCCGCCGCGAAGAAGCGGCGATGCGTGATTGGCGCCGTATCGTGGAATTGGCAGGCTACTTCGAACGGCACCCCGAATGGCGCCGGCTGCCGGAATACGGCAAGTTGGCTGTGGTGCAGGACCCCGCCAAGGGAGGGCTGCTCTCGGGCGGCATCCTGGACATGATCGCGGTGAAGCATACGCCGGTACGCCCGGTCCCGCGCCAGCACCTCACCGCCGATGCTCTCAAGGGCGCCACCATGGCGGTCAACGTGGACGCCGACGCGCTCACGCCGGAGCAAAAAGAAGTGCTCCGCAGCTTCACCCGCGGGGGTGGGATGCTGCTGACCGGCCCTCCCGGCTGGAAGGATTCGAACCCGGGCGAAGGCCGGATCACGCTCGAGAAGGCCGAATTGGAGCGCCTCAACGACATCTGGCGCGATGTCAATTCCATGGTGGGCCGGCGCAATCTGGGAGTGCGGCTGTTCAACGTTTCGTCGATGCTCTCGAACGTGCTCGCGTCCGATGATGGAAAGATCGCGCTAATCCACCTGGTGAATTACTCGGACTACCCCATCGAAAACGTGACCGCGCATTTTCTGGGCAGCTACAAGCGAGCCGTGCTGCTGACGCCCGATGGCACGGAAAAACAACTGGATATTTACCCCGCGGACGAGGCCTCGGGAGTGGACATTGCGAAGGTCTCGGTCTGCGCTACTATCAAGCTGGAGTAATAGCATGACCCGCAGAGAGTGGATCGCGATGCTGGCGGCGACGCCGCTGTTGAAGGCTGCACCGGAGGCTCCGACCGCGCCGGTGTCCATTGCCAGGTGCTCGTCTTACGACGAGGACGTGACGGCAAAAATGGCCGCCATGTTCGACCAGTTGGGCGGACTTGAAAAACTGGTGCGGAACAAGACTGTCACCGTGAAGATCAATATGACGGGGCCGACGGCGCAGCGGGTCCAGGGCAAGGCGCTGGGGGTCACACACTATACGCATCCGAAAGTCGTGGGCGCCACGGCGTACCTGTTGAGCAAGGCGGGCGCGCGCCGTGTGCGGTTCGTCGAGAGCGCGTGGGCCACGGCGGGGCCGCTCGAAGAGGTGATGCTCGATTCCGGCTGGAACGTGCGCAGCCTGCAATCGGCGGCGCCCAACGTGGAGTTCGAGAATACCAACGCCATCGGCAAGGGGAAGAAATACGCGCGGCTCAACGTGGGCGGCTCGCCGCTGATGTACGCGGGTTTCGAAATGAATCACGCCTATGAAGAGACCGATGTTTTCGTAAGCTTGGCGAAACTGAAGAACCACGCCACTTGCGGCGTGACGCTCTCCATGAAGAATTGCTTCGGCAATCTTCCGGCATCCATCTACGGCGATAACGCGGGCGTCGACGAGCCAAACGAGAGCCCCACGCGCGGCCGCCAGGCGGTCTGCCACGACGGGAAGCGGCAGCCGTCGAAATCGGCGCCGCAGGAGCTGCATTTCGGCGCGAACCACGAGCCGGAATATCGCATGCCGCGCATCGTGGCCGACGTAGTGGCGGCGCGGCCGATCCACCTGGCGATCATTGAAGGCGTGGAGACTATCGCCGGCGGAGAAGGCCCGTGGATTCGCGGTGTGCGGCCGGTGCAACCCGGTGTGATCGTGGCCGGTCTGAACCCGGTGTGTACCGACGCCGTCGCGACGGCGATGATGGGCTACAGCCCGCGCGCCACGCGCGGCACGACGCCGTTTGAGAATTGCGACAACACGCTGCTGTTCGCCGAAGGCCATGGGATCGGCACCACCGATCTGAAGCGCATCGACGTGCGCGGCCTGCCGATCGAGCAGGCGCTGTACCGCTTCCACCAAGCTTGATGCCAAATTCGAAGCGCCCCCGGCGACGGCCTTATCGCGTCTTCCGGCTGGAATCCTGGGAGGCGTTCTTACAGATCATCACGAAGCCGCCCTATTCGAACTGGGCGTTCCGCGGCGAACGCGACGAGCGCTGGCCGCTCTACAGTTCGCTTTCCCGCTACCTGAAGAATTTCGACGTGGCGCCCGAAGCCTGGCCGGAGCAGGAGGGGCGAATCCTGCGCGTCTTCAAACGCAAAGCCCATCAGTTTCTCGACAAGCCGCCCGACGCCGATGACGATTTCCAGTGGTCAGCGCTCATGCAGCATCACGGCGCGCCCACGCGGCTGATCGACTTCACATGGTCGCCTTACGTGGCGGCATTCTTCGCGCTCGAGCGTACGGTGGCCGATGGTGTGGTCTGGGCCATGAACCCGGCGCGGGTGGATAGCAGCCGGGCTCACAAGCCGGTCCGCATGGACCCCCGGGTCAAGGGCAATTTCCAGCGTCACTTCGTGCAAGGCAAGCACCACTTTATCTGGATGGGCGAACCGCACACCATGAACCGCCGGTTGATTGCGCAATCCGGCACTTTCGCCGTGCCGGGCGTGCTGGATACGCCCATCGAGAAGATTTTGAAGGATGCCGACCAGGAGAACATTCTGGCGAAGTTTGTTCTGACCAATGCCGTGCGTGAGGTGGGGATGCGGGAGCTGTACCGCATGAACATCACATATGCCACGTTGTTTCCGGATCTGGATGGCCTGGCGAGGTCGATGATGTACGAGCTGGAATTCCACTGGGCGTACAATCCGCGGACGATGGAGAGGTACCACACGTAGCGTCGTGTCACGAGCAACCGCATTCACCGCCGAGACGCCGAGATCGCCGAGAGGACAAGAACCAGGGGTCAGCACCTTTCTGAGCTTCTCAGCGATCTCGGCGTCTCGGCGGTGAGTGCGGTTGGTTGACATACATTGCACGTGACCATCAGTTTTTGATATAACAGATTTCGGTATATCAAAACCTGACTAAAGAAGAACTGCAAAGCAAGCTGCCGCTGCTGCCGACGGTCTTCCACATCATGCTGGCGCTGGCCGACGAAGAACGTCACGGCTACGGCATCAAGCGCGAGGTTGAATTTCGTACCGGCGGAATCGTCAAGCTGGGCCCCGGGACGCTCTACGGCACCTTGCAGAAGATGCTGGCCGATGAGTGGATCGAAGAGTGCGGAGAGCGCCCGGACCCTGAAGCCGCGGACGTGCGCCGGCGATACTATCGCCTGACGCGGATCGGTCGCCGATTGGCGGCAGCCGAGGCCTCCCGGCTCGAGAACCTGGTGCGTGTGGCCCGCTCCAAGGATCTCCTCGCCAATCGCGGAACCACTTCATGAACCCGCGTTACCAAAAAGTTTCGAACCTGCTGGAACGGTTCTACGGCAGCCTGCTGCTGGCATATCCGTCCGAGTTCCGCCACGAATACGGCGCCGAGATGGCGCAGTTCTTTCGCGACGACTGCCGGCGAACCGCCTGCCGCAGCGGGCTGTCCGGACTCCTGTGGCAAGGGCTCCGGACGCTGGCCGATGTGGCGCGATCGGCGCCAGGAGTGCACATGGAAATCCTACGACAAGATCTGCGCTTTGCGTTTCGGATGCTGTGGAACAGTCCGGCGTTCGCGTTGACCGCGATCCTGGCGCTGGCTCTGGGAATCGGCGCCAACAGCGCCATCTTCCGGCTGGTCGACGGCATCGTCGTGATGCCCTTACCCTTTCCGGAAGCGGACCGGCTGATGGTGGTCTGGGAGAAGAACCCGAAGGGCATCGATCGAAACTCCGTCTCTCCGCCGAACTTCGCGGACTATCGCGCAGCGTCGAAATCGTTCTCCGGAATCGCCGCTTTCTATGAAGACAGCGCCAACCTGATCGGCTCGGGTGAACCGGAACATCTTCTGAGTTCCATGGTTTCGCCCGAATTCTTCGATGTGGTCGGCGTGAGTCCGGCAATAGGCGCAGGCCTGACTGCCGAAGCGGGCGCTCCGAAGGTGGTTCTGAGCTACGGCCTGTGGCAGCGCCGCTTCGGCGGCGATCCGCAGATCATCGGCCGCGCTCTCCGCATCGACGACAAGAGTTACGCGGTCGGCGGAGTCATGCCGGCGGGTTTTCACTTTGGCTCGGCGGATGTGGCGGTGTGGATGCCCATGCCGTTCGACCCGGCTCGATTCAGCCGGCAGGCCCGCTTTCTCAGTACCGTGGCCAGACTGCGGCCAGGAGTTTCGCCGGCGCAGGCGCGCGCCGAACTGGACGCCATCGCGGCCGGCCTGGCCGGATCGTATCCGGCGTCGAACCGCGGTTGGGGCGTCACGCTGCTTCCCCTGAAGGAGCAAGTGGTCGGCGAGATCCGCCGCTCGCTGTTCGTCCTGCTGGGAGCCGTCGGCTTCGTGCTCTTGATCGCCTGCGCCAACGTGGCTAACCTACTGCTCGCCCGTAGCGCTCGCCGTCAGGGCGAGATCGCGATTCGAACCGCGTTAGGCGCCAGCGGCGTTCGCATTGTCCGCCAGATGCTGACCGAGAGCGTGCTACTCGCGCTCATCGGAGGAGGCGTCGGATGGGCGCTGTCCTGGGCCGCATTGGAAATGCTGAAGGCGCTCGCACCCGCCGCCGTTCCACGATTGGATGAGGTGAGCGTGAACGGATGGGCGATTGCGTTCACCTTCGCGGTAGCGTTGCTGACGGGAGTCGTGTCAGGGTTGGCGCCGGCCTGGCGGATCTCGCGGCCGGATCTGAACGCGGGGTTGAAGGAAGGGATGGCGAATCGGAGAAGCTTCGGCGGCCATTGGCTCCGCGGGGCTTTGATCGTGTCCGAGGTCGCCCTGTCCCTGCTGCTCCTGCTGGGCGCGGGCCTGCTGATTCGCAGTTTTCTCCATCTGCAGCGGCTGGACCCTGGCTTCGATCCCGACGGTGCGCTCACCCTCACTCTCGACATGCCCGCGTCGCGTTATGCGAGCGATGTGCAGCGCGCGGCATTCGTCCAGCACGCCATCGAGCGCGTGCGCGCCCTGCCCGGCGTAGCTTCCGCCGGCATGATCAGCACTCTGCCGCTGACCGGTGGCGAAGGCTTCAACCGCTTCGGCTTCACGGTCGAGGGCAGCGAGGATGGAGCCGCGGGCGACCACCGTTTTTACGCGCGATGGATCAGCCCCGGATACCTCGGAAGCATGGCGATTCCGCTCATCCAGGGCCGCGACTTCACGGATCGCGACCGGCAAGGCTCGTCTCCGGCGGTGATCGTCGATGCGGCCCTGGCTCGCCGCTATTTCCCGAATCAGAATCCCGTCGGCAGGTTTCTACGGCTGAGCTATGCGAAAACCGCGCCGCGTGAAATCATCGGCGTCGCGGGCGAAGTGCGGCTGGTATCTCTCGACCGGGAGCCTGCACCCCAGATCTATGTGCCGGTCTTGCAGGAACCGCGAATTCAAACCATGAGCCTGGTGGTCCGCAACTCCGCGGACGCCGCCGCCACCGCCGAGACGATCCGCGGAGAACTGCGCGCCATCGATCGGGACCTTCCTATATATGATGTGCAGCCGCTGGCCGGGCGCGTGGCCCAGTCCCTGGCGCCGCGGCGCTTCAGCATGCTGCTCATGAGCTTGCTGGCCGCGCTGGCGATGATCCTGGCGGCGGTCGGCGTCTACGGCGTCATCTCTTATATGGTGGGGGAACGGCTGCACGAGATCGGCATTCGGGTGGCGCTGGGCGCGCGCCCGGTGGAAATACTTCTCCTCGTGGTGAAGCAGGGAATGCAGCACGCCCTGCTCGGAATCGCCGGCGGTCTGCTGGTGGCGCTGCTGCTGGTGCGGGTCCTGGCCGGATTGCTCTACGGTGTCAGCCCGATGGATCGCTGGACTTTCGGCGCGGCGGCAGTGCTGACGGCGGGCGTGGCGTTGATGGCGTGCCTCATTCCCGCATTCCGTGCGGCGCGTGCCGACCCGATCGACGCGCTACGATTCCGCTGGACTCCGGAGTGAGTTTTCACCGACGTGAGCAGTTGGTCGTCATACGGCACCGTAATTGCAAACGTGAGCCCTAAGCCACCATGATCCGGCGCGGCATAGGCAAGGCTCTTCGCACCTTGGCTATCTCCGCTTCGATCTGGTCTGACGCAACAGGCGTCTCCAAGATCAGCGGCACATTCGCAGGAATGAGGTGCGCAACTTCCTGGCAAGCGAGAATCGACGCAAATGACAGGGGATCGTGTTTGCTGCGCGTATTCACCTCGCTCACGTGAACCTGGCGTAGCCTAGAACCGAACTCCCGGAGGATCAAATATGCTTCTGTCATCGTGGGGTCGCATTGGCGGGCGTGTCCAATGTCGAAGCAAAGAGACGCCTCCGGAAGTCGTTCGAAGATCCAAGCCAGCTCTCGCGCCGTCCGGCCAATGGGCTTCCGTTTGTCCATGTTCTCAATGCACAGCAAAGCCCCGAACTCTCGCCAGATCGAGAAGTCGGAAAGCGCGTCCGGGTGAACTACGATCGGCCAGGTCCGCCAGCATTCCTCTCGCAAGCGGTCCCATGCCACGGCCTCCCACGCCGGCTCGAACTGGCTGGGAGCGTGAATGGAGATGTAGTCGAATCCCGTAAGGTCGAGCGAATTGAGGTTTTCCAGCAGCGGGAACAACTCCGCTTGCCGCAAGGCGGAAAGTTCCACGGCCGCGCAAGCGGCAGACCGAGTCATCGCCAGCCCGCGCCGGAAGTCCGCGTATGCAAGCGCTCCAGTTGAGAAACCGATAGGTCTCATTCAAAACACTCCGTAGTTCTTGGTCATGCTGTCTAATTCACTCTTGGGATCAAAGAAGAAGGCCAGCAACCCGTCTCTGAACGAGTGACTGAACTGGCGAGCTCGCTGGTATATCTCGTCCTCATCCGCTCGATCTTCAGTGAGACTCTCAAGATGGCTCCGGCTCTGGTCGTCCGCCAGAATGCCGAGGAAGCCGTTGTAGGAATCGAAGATCGTCTTTGCGGCATTTTTCAGGTGCGAGTAACGCAGAAGGACACCAGCAACGATCTCGAGCGGGGTCTCGCGAAAGACGGCTTCCATGTGCTCGACCACTTCCATACGGCGATCAGGATCAGCAAAAATGAGCGCTCGGTCTTGCTCCGAATAGTCCAGGTGGCAGCGGTAGCACGCGAGCAAACCCGAAACGTAGATCAACTTGCGCGACATACGCAGCTTGATATTTCGAATTGCCCACCCTTTACCAGCTCGCTTGCGAAGCTTGTACGCGAAGTCTACTGCCATTGTGCGCCAGTATCTGGCAAAATCGTTCTGGAGAAAACGCGGGACGCGGTGGCCCGAGCCCTTCCACAGGCCTCGATCCTCAAGCAAGTACCGATTCAAGATATTTCTCACTACCCGCTGATACGCATCTTCACGGCCCACGGCCCGGGACTCAAGTAGCAAGAGCAGCCGCCGAGTCGTGTTCTGATTTGTGTCATCTTCTCCACCGATCTCATGGATGAGGTCGTGGCTGAACACCATCGAACCGAAAGTACCTTCAGCACCGGGCCCTTTCGATTCGAACGGCTTGACCTTCATCCCGATCTCTCGAAAGAGGTCATGGTGACGAGGATCGGCCGAGCCATCGATTAGAAGTGTCCAATCGATGTCGCTACCTAGAGCTTGTCCCTTATTTTCGTAGACACAGGCCCGTCGAAACAGCGGTCTCTTCCGACCAAAAACATAAATAGACGATTTTGTTTGATTATGGGAAAGAAGGCATTTATAATTCGGCATGCCCACCCAGCCGGACTTTTC
>JBGPHT010000184.1:0-14954 GCA_041484525.1 Bryobacteraceae bacterium
GGCCTCAAGGACGGGCAATCCCGCAACGGTCAAGATGTGCGTTCGCCGCACAGCGGCCAGAAGCCTTGCGTATGTGTACGCTCAGACTCTTGTCGTTTTGTTGAGGATGCGTGGGTCTCTCCACTTTTATGTCGCACACCCAACTACTGACCCATCGCCGCGGCGCCGGCGTATCATAGATGTCATGGGCACGACGACCCTGATGAGTCTCGCCGAGTTCGAACGTCTCGATGGACCCGATGAGATCGAGCTACTTAAAGGAGCGTTGATCCGCGTGCCTCCGCCGCAACGCAATCATATGGAGATTTGTGAGCGGCTGTTCGAACTGCTCAAGTCCGCCGTCGAACGTTGGCGGAAAGCCAGCCCTGATATTAAACTTGGCAAAGTCCACATGGAGATGGGCTACCTGTTTCCCGGCGATCCGGCGTCGTGGCTTCGCCCGGACGTCAGTCTCACGCATCCCGGACAGCCGGGGAACCGCTACTACGAAGGCGCGCCGCAGATGGTCTTCGAAATCGTCTCGGAGAGCGACACGGCCGCGCACCTGGAAGCCAAAGTTGCGGAGTATCTGGCGCATGGTGCGGCCGAGGTTTGGGTCATCTACCCGGACAGCCGGCATGCGTGGATCTACTATCCGTTCACTCCGGCGTCCACTCGGGAAACGCAGTCTATCCACAGCCCGCTGCTGCCCGCGATCGAGATCGCACTCGACGATATTCTCTAGGAAATCGAACTGGACCTGCTGCCTCAGCTCGCGCGGCGCAATTGCCAGCGGGGACGAACGAAAACTTCGCCCGTCAACTCGCGCCGCACATATCTCGACAGCGAACGCGTCAGCCGCCCCGATTGAATTCGCTTCCAGCGCTTCCACCGAAGGAGGATCAGGACCGTCAGATCGGTAACGGCCAGTAACGCGAAAATGATTGCATCAGCGGCGCCCATGACATCGATTTCACCACGATTCCGCCGTAACGATCGGTGCGTTTCGTAACGGGAGAGTCCTAGAACTTTTGGGTGTAAACGCGGCCTTGGCCTCGTACTCGAACTGCTTGAAATAGTTCAACACCCGCGCCACGTATTTGCGCGTTTCCCGATACGGCGGCACTCCACGATAACGGTCCACCACTCGCGGACCCGCATTGTACGCGGCGGTCACACGCTTCATCCAGTCTCGGTACCCGTGGTACTTATCCATCAAAACCCGCAGGTAGCGCGTTCCGCCGTCGATGTTCTGCTGCGGAACTTTCGGGTCCACGCCATATTCCTCGGCCGTCCCCGGCATCAACTGCATCAAGCCGATCGCACCCTTGGGTGATACGGCGTGACAGTTGAAATTCGACTCCGCCGCCACGATGCTCTTCACGAAAGAGGCGGGCACCTGGTGTTTCTCAGCCGCAGCTTGAATGTACCCGTGCATCTCCTCTTTGGAGGGAATCACGAGTTCCGGCGCTGGTGGCTGGGGGATGTTGATGGTGATGGCGGGAGGCTCAGGTAATGAGAAAAAGGTTTCGGCAACTTGGCCGGCAAATGTTGAGAAGCACGCTATTATAGCGATGGCGATACCATTCATTCTTGATTCCGAGTGCTAGACTTTTCTTTTAATGGCCAACGTGACGCATTTGGAGTGCAGTTTATGCAACAAGAGGCATGAGGCAGGGCAGAGCTGGAACCTCTGTAGTTGCGGCGGACCGTTGCTGGTGCGGTACGACTTGGATAAGATCCGGCATCGCTGGAGACGACGCGAGGTACACAATGGTCCCTCCAGCATGTGGCGCTATGCGCCGGTGTTACCGCCTATGGATAATGCCATTACAACATTAGGCGAAGGTTGGACGCCGTTGGTTTCAACAAAACGCCTGGGCGAACGTATTGGCGCCGAGGCGTTATGGGTGAAAGATGAGGGGTTAAACCCGACCGGTTCCTTCAAAGCGCGCGGTTTGGCGTGCGCAATTTCGATGTGCCGCGAGCTGGGAATTCGCCGCGTGGCGATCCCGTCGGCCGGCAACGCCGCCAGCGCGCTCGCCGCATACGCCGCCGCCGCCGGCATCGAGTCCCACATCTTCATGCCGCGCGATGTGCCGCAGGCCAATTACCTCGAGTGCAAAGGGTACGGTGCGGACGTGACGCTGGTCGACGGGCTGATCAGCGACTGCGCCCGGATGGTGGCCGAGCGCAGCCCGCAGGAAGGCTGGTTCGACGTCAGCACCCTCAAAGAGCCGTACCGCATCGAAGGCAAGAAGACGATGGGATACGAAGTCGCGGAGCAGATGGATTGGGAACTGCCCGAAGCCATCTTCTATCCCACTGGCGGCGGCGTGGGCCTGATCGGTATGTGGAAGGCGTTCGAGGAAATGGAGCGCCTCGGCTGGATCGGCAGCAAGCGTCCCAAGATGATCGCGGTGCAGGCCGCGGGTTGCCAGCCGGTGGTGCGCGCGTACGAAGAGAACGAGCCGCGCAGCCGTTTCTACGACAACGCCCACACGGTGGCGGCGGGCCTGCGCGTGCCCAAGCCGCTGGGCGATTTCCTGGTGCTGCGCGGCGTTCGCGAAAGCGGCGGCACCGCCATTGCCGTCACCGACGACGAGATGCTGGATGCCGGCGTCCAACTGGCATCCGACGAAGGCATCTACGCCGCACCCGAGGGCGCCGCCTGCGTGGCCGCGGCGCAGAAGTTGCTGGCCAACGGATTTCTCAAGCCGGCGGACCGCATCGTGCTCTACAACACCGGCTCCGGCATCAAGTACCCGGAAGCCTATTCCACACGTTTCCCGCGCAGCGCGTCGAGCGAGCAGGACAAGCTGGGCGGGCTGATCACACCACGATGAAGGACCTCGCGCTTCAAGCGCTCGACGCGGTGGCGCGCCGCGGCGCAGCCTACGCCGATGTGCGGGCCATCGAAACACGCGATCGCGAAGTCGCCACCAAGAATGGCAAGGTGGCGAACATCGCCAGCTCGGAATCGCAAGGCATCGGCATCCGCGTGCTGGCGTTCGGATGCTGGGGCTTCGCCGCCACCGATGTTTTGACCGCGGACGGGATCGAACGCGCCGCCTCGCTCGCCCTCGAAATCGCGCGCGCCGGCACCGCCGCCAAACAGCACGATGTGACGCTGGCGCCCGAAGAGAAATACGAGGCCACGTGGGTCTCGCCGTTCAGCATCGACCCGTTCACCATTCCCGTAGACCAGAACCTGGCGGTGCTGCTGGCCGTGGATCAGGAACTGCGCCACCATCCGCGGATCAACCTGGCCGAGGCCGCGATGCACTTCGAGCGGCGGCGGCAAGTGTTCGCCTCTACACTCGGCAGCCTGATCGACCAGACCCGCTACCTCTCCGGCGCCGGCTTCTCGGCCCTCAGCTTTCAGGGATCCGAGATCCAGAAGCGGTCCTATCCGAATTCGTTCGGCGGCCAATATCAGCTCAAAGGCTACGAGCTGGTGGATGAGCTGCGCCTGCTGGAGCACGCCCCGCGTATCGCCGAAGAAGCAGTGGCGCTCCACTCGGCGGATCAATGTCCGGAGGGCGAATTCGACCTGATTCTCGACAGCTCGCAGCTCGGCCTGCAGATTCACGAATCCATCGGCCACCCGATCGAGCTCGACCGCGTGCTCGGCAGCGAGGCCAACTACGCCGGCATGAGCTTCCTGACGCTCGACCAGCTCGACCGCCTCCGCTATGGCTCCGACATCGTCAACGTGGTATGCGACGCACGCCTGGAGCACGGTCCGGGCCTCGGGACTTTCGCCTTCGACGACGAGGGCGTGCCGGCGCAATCCACCGATATCATCCGCAACGGCCAGTTCCGCGGCTACATGACTTCCCGCGAAACTGCCGCCACCATTGGCCACGCGCGGTCGAATGGCTGCATGCGCGCCGACGGATGGGCTCGCCTGCCGCTCATCCGCATGACCAACGTCAGCCTGCTGCCCGGCGAGCAATCGCTCGAAGAAGTATTCGACACCGGCCATGGCATCTACATGGAGACCAACCGGAGCTGGTCGATCGACGACAAGCGCTACAACTTCCAGTTCGGCTGCGAAATCGGTTGGGAGATCCGCGGCGGCAAGCGCGGGCGCATGTTGAAGAACCCGAGCTACAGCGGCATCTCGACGGAATTCTGGAACGCCTGCGCCGCCATCGCCGGGCGCGAACACTGGACGCTGTGGGGCGTGCCCAACTGCGGCAAGGGCCAGCCCGAACAGGTGATGGGCACCGGCCATGGCGCCAGCCCCGCGCGATTCCGCAAGATCCGCATCGGGAGCGCGTATGCCGGATAAAGCCGCGTGCGAAGAGATCTTCGCCCAAGCCGCCGATGCCGCGCGCTCGCTCGGCGTCACCGGAATCGAAGTCATCATCAGCGGCGAGGATTCCGCGCTCACCCGCTTCGCCAACAACGCCATCCACCAGAACGTGGCCGAGTGTACCACGCAACTCTCGGTGCGCCCCGTGATTGATGGCCGCACGGCGCGCGCTTCCACCAACCGCGTGGACCGCGAAGGCATCCGCGCGGTGGTGGAGCATGCCGTTGCCTTCACGCGCCTCACCGAGTCCGATGCCGACCTGCCGCCGCTCGCCGATCCCTCGGAGTACGAGCCCGTGGCGCGCCACTTCGAAGCCACTGCGCGGGCTACTCCTGAAGAGCGCGCGCTGGCCGTGGCCGAAGCGATAGGCGTGGTGGAAGATGCCGGACAGATCGCGGCCGGGATCTACTCGACGGGCGAATCCAGTTCCGCGCTGCTCAATTCACGCGGCGTTTCGGCGTGGTACGGCGAGACCATGGCGCGGTTTTCGATCACCGCCATGGCCGCCAACAGCTCCGGGTGGGCCAAGGCCAGCGCCTGCTACCACGGCGATCTCGATCCCGTTCAACTGGCCGTCACCGCCGCCCGGAAGGCCACCGTCTCGCGCGGTCCGCGCGAATTGCCGGCGGGCCGCTACACCGTGATCCTCGAGCCCGCCGCCGTGCTCGATCTCGCTGGCCAGATGTTCGCCGATTTCAGCGCCACCGCCATCCGCGACGGCCGGAGTTTCCTCAACGACCGCATCGGGCAAAAGCTGTTCGGCGAAAACATTACGATCCACGACGATGCCTGGGACTCGAGCCAGGCGGGCGCGCCCTTCGATGGCGAAGGCGTGGCGCGCCGCCGCCTCACGCTGGTGGACCGGGGCGTGGTGCGCGACATCGCGTACTGCCGGCAGGCCGCCGCTCTCGCCGGCGTGACGCCGACCGGCCACGGTTTCCCGCTGCCGAACGAACTCGGTGAAGCGCCGATGAACATAGTGATCGCGGGCGGCGACACGCCCGTCGATGAGATGATCGCGTCGACCGACCGCGGCATTCTGGTGACCCGCCTCTGGTACATTCGCGAAGTCGCTCCGTACGAGAAAATCTTCACCGGCATGACGCGCGACGGCACGTTTCTGGTGGAAGGCGGCGAGGTAGTGGCGGGCGTTCGGAATTTCCGCTTCAACCAGAGCTTGCTGGAAATGCTGTCGAACGTCGAGGCGCTATCCCCTTCGGTGCGGGCCTCGGGGGAAGAGGCATTCGATATGGTGGTGCCGGCGATGAAGGTGCGCGGCTTCCACTTTACGGAAGTGACGCGGTTCTAACGTGAGTGGTGCCGGTGCGCGCGCCTGCAAATCGCCAACAGCGCCGCGCAAACCAGGATCGCGCTGGCCGGTTCCGGTGTTACCGTCAACGATCCGCTTACGTTGTTCGAGCCGATCGAATCTCCGTTGATGTCGTGCTGGTCTGAAAAGGCGGCGACACCAAAATTGTGCGTAGTCGGCAGTGCATCTATTGGTACCGAGATATCGGCGACGATACCCGAGAATTGCCCACCAGCTTGAAGGGTGAAAGGGATAGCCGGTTCGGTGAGCGGGAAAATTGGGGTTACGAAATCCGCCGGAGGGTTGAGAAAGACAAAAGATACGATATCGATCGGTGCGTTGTCAGTGTTCGTCAGAACCCCATGATAGATTGCAACCGAGCCTGGCAAAACGGTTTGATCGGCGTCGGTAAGTGAGAAAATCAAGGCTGCGGAAGCGGCGCTGGACGCAACCAGCAGCACCAGCAGACATGCAAGAACGCTTTTGGCCATCGCCATCCCCCTCAAATACACTTACGTTTTCGCGGCTACGCTTTCCGGCCCATCTTCTCCATCTCGGCGAAGTACACCTTGCGGCCTTCATCCATCGCCAGGTTCGACAGAATCACCGCCACCGAATCGGCGAGACCGACCTCCACATCCGCCTTCGGCTTTTGTCCGTCGCGGCAATTGCGGAAGAAGCTCTCCAGTTCCACGTCTACAGGATTCCGCTGCTCTTCCTGCATCATCACGCCCTTCGACGTGAGCCAGCGGCGCGCAAACTTCACTTCGCGGTTCAGGAAGCCTTCGTTACCGGTCATTTCGAGATCGCTCGTCAGGATGGGAATTGGTCCGCTGGCCCCGGGACCGGCAACCATGGTAGCGCCGGCCACCTTCGGAGCTTCCTTCTTCGCTTCGCCTACGTTCGTGGCCTTGGGAGGCTCGCGATACCACCACGCGATACACGGAGAGCCCTTGGGCTCGTAGTTGTTCGGGCCGTCGCCCACCGTGATTTCGATGGTGCCGTCGGTGCCCATGATGATCTCACCCATCTCGCCGCGCGTGCCGTTGAAGTAGGGCAGGAACTGATTGGTGCTGATCGATGAATACGTCAGCTTCTGGCCGTTGGGATATTTGTAGATCAGTTGAATATTGTCGTAGACATCGCGGCCGTCCTTCAGTATGTCGAGGCTGCCCAGGCCCATGACGAATTCCGGTGAGGAACCGAACATCCAGTCGGAGACGTCCACCTGGTGCGAAGTGAGCTCGGCCGTCAGACCGCCCGACATGGAGCGGAAGACGCGCCAGTTGGCGATGTTGCTCTCGCCGCCGGGCTTCATGGTCCACAGGCTGCTCGGCTTGTTGATCATGTTGCGGTGCCACTGCGCGTGGATGTGGTGCACCTTGCCGAGAATGCCCTTGTCCACCATCTGCTTGACGGTCTGATAGAAGTAGCTGTAGCGCCGCTGCAGGCCGGTCTGCAGCGTCTGCTTGGGATGCTCCGCCGCCAGCGCGCGGAGAGCGTGCACCTCTTCCGGCTTGAACACCAGACACTTCTCGCAGAACACGTGCTTGCCCGCCATCAGGGCGTCCCGCGTAATCTCGAAATGCTTGAACAGCGGGGTGGTGCAGAAAACGGCGTCCACGTCCTTCTGCGCCAGCAGCTCGCGATAATCCTTGAACGTCTTCGGGTTCGTTCCGATGGTCTTGGAGGCGAGATCGAGCTGCTCCGGGCGAATATCGCACAGGGCTACGCAGCGGCCGTTATCGATGTCCTTGAGGTGCTTCAGCAGGTAGGTGCCGCGGCTGCCGGTGCCGATCATTCCGAATTGGACCTGGTCATTCGCAGCCCTCACCTTCTGGATGAACGGCGCCTCGATGGCGGTGACGGCGGCTGCGACTGTGGTCACGGCTCCGGCGGTTTTGACAAAATCGCGGCGGGAAGGATCTTGGGCCATACGTGGGCAACCTCGATAGTGAGTATTTCTCCCGAATTGTAACATCATCACTACCGCGGCTAGATCCCTGCCCAACTTGGCTTCGCCATCTCCCCCCTCGACCAATTGCTGAATGAATCCGTGCGGGCTTTGGGAAAGGCGCATCTGCGGGCTACTGTTGATGAGGACCGTGGCGCCCATCAACAGCTTAATGATCTTCTCGCCATCCGGAAAACCGAGCGTTTCGAGTTGTCGGATGTGTAGCTTCGACCAACAACCAGGATGCGCGGAGCTCGTTCTCGAATTATGGCAACGCGCTGGTGACAGTGGCGGCGCCGGGCGAAGGGGCGATCACGACCTATCCGGGGAATCGCTACGCGGCGGGCTGGGGCACGTCATTCAGTACTCCGCTTGTGGCCGGTGGCATGGCGCTGCTGGCGCAGATGAATTATGGGCTGGACCAGGAGCACGCGCGGGCGGCCATTACGCATGCGGCGCCGGTGGGCCAGGGCCTGGGCGCCGGACGGTTGGACCTGTTCCCGGCGTGCAGCTATCAGGCGACGCACTGGTTCTAGAAGTACGGGCGCCGCGACGCTACGCCGCAGGAGCGATATCGGCGCCCAGTCCAACGCTGGCCGCGATGTCGTAGGCGCGGCGGATTTCCCGGGGCGGCACCGCCAATTGGAAACGGTAGTCGGGGTCGAGCGAGGGATGGAACGAGTACGGCACCTCGGCTTGGCGGAGCGCCGCGGCGTGGGCCGCCGCGACCGCGAAGCCCATCACCGTATCCTTGTACGCCATGAGGATGGCTTCGGGCACGACGCGGTCCGAAGCCTCCACCAGGCGGTCCCACGGTAGACCCGAGGCGCCCAACATGCCGAGCAGAAGGGCAACTCGTTCGATCAGTTGCACGGCTGTGAATGGCTTCAACAGGACGGCTTCCGGGGAACGGTGGAGCATGACTTCCATGGCCAGGCTGTCGCCGTAGCCCGAGATGTGGAGGACCTTCACGCCCGGATGCTCGCGGTCCAATCCGGCGGCGAGATCGAGACCGCTGCGGTCGGGAAGCACCATATCCAGGATGGCCAGATTGATCTCAGCGCCGAGGTTGCGAATGATCTCGATGCCCCGGCTGCCAGTGGGGGCCTCGAGGATGCGGAAGCCTTGGGCGGCGAGCACCTCAGACACGAAATGACGGAGTCCGTCGTCGTCTTCCACCACGAGAATCTGTTTAGCCGACGCACCCGTCATGGCGTTTAACCTGTCAGCGCGCGGCGGACCATTCGCCGGCTTACGAGGGTCAGTCTATGCCCTGGAACGGTACTCATGGTATTAACAGTGGATAGTAGAGTACTAGAAAAATGTAAAATTACGTACACAACGACGATCCTCTCCCTACTTGCCGGGTAGGACGAAGCTGGCTGGCTCGCGGGTGACGGCGGAGACAGCGCTCACCTTGCCGTCCGCCAGTTCCAGGTGAACGGAAGTTTCTTTGCGTGTATAGTCGAGCGATCTGCCGCCGGTTGCGCTGTTCATATCCATGGTGGGAGGGCCGAAGCGGCGGATGAGGTCGGAGTACGCCAGGCCGGCACGGATGCGGCTTGGGTCTTCATAAACCGGCGCGGGTGCGGCAGGCTTCCGGTCCACGGCCTTGGCGGATCCGGACGAAGCGGATGGCCGGCTTTCGACCTCTCCCTTGGCGGCGTTCAGCGTATTTTCAAGGCCACCCAGAGCACCGGCAATGCTCTTTCCGATACCGCGCGCGGCAGGCGCCGCAGTGGTGGCCGCGCCCCCGGCGGCGAGGCCGGCTTCGACGACCGCCTGCGCACGGACAATTCCTGGAGCGGCGGCGCAAAGGGCGAACAGGGCGCCAGCGCCGGCTAGAGTTTTCAGCATTGAGAAACCTCCGAACTTCCAGTGTTGATTAATTTAAGCAGAAAGGGAATATTGACTGAAGTTAATGAGACCGGCAGATTCATGCCAGGCGCACGATATACTACTCCTTTTGGCGTTTTCGGCGACCGGGGGATCTGCTGCGCGAGTCTGCTTTTTACGGTTATATCAGCGACGAGGCCCTACTCTCACTGGATTCGATGGAGGGACTGCAGGAGCTTCCGCGCGTTGCCGCCGCGCAGCCGAAGCCTCGTCCCCGTCCGGTTTCGCATGCCGTGTCCTGGCAGGGTCTCCTGTTGCCCGCCGTGGTCGCGGGGTTGGCTTACGCGCTTCACTACCTGCCGTTTCCTCCTTTCCGGGTGATGAGCGCGGCAGGCCCGCGCTATCCGGTGGGCGCCGCCATCATCGCCATGCTGGGTGGATTGCTGGTGCGCAACCTCGCGGCATTGCCCGTCACACTGGTCGAGAGCGCCAAGGGCTTGGCGCGGCGCGTCATCCCGATCACGATCGTGCTCACCGGCGCTGGCTTGAATCTGATGCGTCTCGCTACGGTGGGCTCGACTGCGCTCGGCATCACGGTCGTGTGTATTGTGCTGGCGATCGCGGCGGCCGTCGGGATTGCCCGACTGCTCGGAGTATTGCCGCGCACAGGGTTGCTGATCGGCGCCGGCACGGCGATCTGCGGCACCAGCGCAATCGTGGCGGTGGCGCCGCTGATCGAGGCCGAAGACGAAGAGATCATGGTCTCGATCGGCACAGTCAACATTCTGGGGCTGATCCTGATGTTTCTGCTGCCCGCGGTGGGAGGGATGCTGGCGCTTACGGACAATGCGTTCGGCGTGTGGGCCGGGACGTCGATCCATGCGGTCCCGCAAGTGGTGGCGGCGGGGTTTGCCTACAGCTTCGCTGCCGGTCAACTGGCGACGCTGGTCAAGCTGGTACGGGTCACGCTGCTGGCGCCATTTGTGTTTGCGCTGGGCTTTCTCCACGCGCGGCGCCGCGGCTCGACGGTCGCCATCCGGTACGCCAGGCTGGTGCCTCCGTTTGTTTATGGCTTTGTCGCACTCGCGTTGCTGAACACGTTCGGACTGCTGCCGGGGCTGCGGTTCGGTTTCGGCGAGTATCCACTTTCCGGAATCCTGACTGACGCCGGAGAGTTGCTGCTGACGCTCTCGATGGCGGCAATGGGATTGGAAACCAACGTCCGGTTTCTGGCGAGGACGGGGGGGCCAGCGATTCTTACGGGAACGGCCGCGACTATCGTGGTGTGCGTCGCGAGTCTCGTGCTGATACGCCTGCTGATGTAGGTAGGGGCAATAAGTTCACTTAGGCGTTGGGTGTCTACGAGGCTTCTTGCCGGTGTCTCGTAAGCATACGGCTCCTCATTCGGCGTTCCGCGATGGGAGCCACAAGGCAGGCTTGGGCGTTTTGCGGCTAAGTGTCGGACGTCCGTGGCCAGGGTTCACAAACCGATTGTCCGGTCCCGATTCGGCGAATGTTCACTCCGTTATGACCGGTTCCTGATGGGCGCGGCGCTCGCCGTCACCTAAACGGGATTTATGACGCGAAGCCAACTATTCCGGGGACCGCGCAGGGGGCGGAAGGGTGCCGGAGTGGCCGATGGACTCTTCGAACGGCAGGTGATCGAGGTAAGCAGATCGGTTTTCTCCACTTCCACAGAATTTCTTAGTGGTTTCGTCGTCCTGCAGCAGGCGAACGAAGGCGCGTCTCACGAATTCTTCAGTGATGCCCGTGAGCGCTACGGCTTTCTCAGTGTTTTGCGTTTTTGGTCCCCAAGCCCCATGGGCCATTTTGCACCGGGCATCGTAGCCTTGCTTTGCTTTCACAAATAGCTCGCCAGCCTCACTGCGGTCGTTCGCTATGAAGAACGCAAGTCGTTGAGACAAGCGGTATTTAATTTCACCATCTGCGGCACCAAACAGAGCCTCAAGGGCGATCCATAATAACAAGTGCCTGATTTCGTTACGTTGCATCTGCAGCGCTGAAGTAACCGCGCGAAATGCAGTCCATGGCGCGCTGTACCGTGGAATTTTGCAGAGCGCCGTATAGAGCCTTTTCACGGATTCCAGATCGTCCGGCGTGATTCTTCTTCTATGAGTCTCGTCGTTGAAATGGTACAAGAATCGGTCGTGTCGCGGCGGCGGCTCATGAATATAGCCTCCGCGAGCATGGAACACGAGATTGAAGCCGATGGAAGGGAGTTGCTGTAGCCACAGGGCGAGATTAGCGAGGTAAATCTGATCGGATTTAATCCCCTCGGCCGACCGGCGGGTTTCCTTCTCTACTCGGGACGACGACAGCTCGGCAGCCTCATCGACTTCGTACTCGGAGAGGAAACAGTGCGTACATGCCGCCAGTTCGTCCTGGTCGGGTTGACTGAGCCGTTTGAGCATAAACTCAGCATTCCTTAGCCAATCAGGAATCGGGGCCAAATACGTGTCCGACGCTAACTGGAAGGATATATCGCGGCCCAAATGGAGATCATGGAACGGTGCGACGGTTGTAAGGAGCACGACGTGAGAATCTCCCTTCATTCATTTTAATTGGCAAAAACATTCCTGCCCGTTTCTGTTCGAGCTGAATGGTAAAGGACGCTTCCGGACAGAAGCAATCGGGGAACCTCGCGTATGCCGCTCAAATCACCCACGTGCCGATCACACGTGCCGAGAAACGCACTTGCGACCGTCTACGGTGCCACTTGACCGTAAGTCGGCAACCGCACAAGTGTAGCGGAGTTGATTATGGATCTTGAAGCCCACCCCAAATCCCACAAAGCCGGCCGCTATGCGGCGACTTCCACGTAGTCGACGGACGTGTGTGGTTCCGGAATCGGCTCGCCGACTTCACGCATTGCCTGGAAGTGTGCAATCAGGGCATCTTGAAAGTTCCGGCGCGTCTCTTCCTCCGTGTCGCCAACGGCCACACATCCGGAAACATCCGGCGAATAGGCGGAATAGCCCGTCCCTGTCTGTTCGATGACCACCGGATAACGCCTCGCGCTCATTTCAGCCCTGCCTTTTTGAGTATAACGTTTAACGTGCCTGGCGCGAGTTCATTGCCATCGTTGCCCGGCACGGTGATCACGAAGGCTTGGTTGGGATGTTTGAAGTGCCGATGACTGAACCGCGATCGCATCTCCACCCATCCGTGCTTCTCGAGCAAACGAATCACCTCGCGCACCTTCGTTGGCATCAGGCCCATCGTACGACATCGAATATTGTTCGGGCGGCAGTAACCAGACTCGCTTGACTGATTTGCCGGTATTCCGTAGAAGCGCCCTCTCCACCAGGCACTCAGGAATCGGCGATTCGGAACAACTCTCTCCGTTCTCCGTAACTGAAGAGCATTGGTGCCAGCCGCCACAACCGCCGGCATCCGCTTCACCCAAAGAAATACGCTGCCGACTTCCACACGCGCATCGATTGCCCATAGGGGAGCAACATGCAGGGGTCAATCAACAATGTGTCCGGTATGCGCGGACTTGTGGCGCGAGGCGTGGCGTGTATCCTGCTCTCATCCGTGGGCGCGGCGGTGTGCGGCGAACCACAGGACAAGGCCGGGTCTGCATCGCGAGAGGCGTACCCCGGTTCCACCACCATTCTGGTGCACTCGGACCTGGTACAGATCCCGGTCACCGTCACCGATGGCAGCGGCCGGGTTGTGTCGGGCCTGGAGAAAGAGCACTTCACACTCTTCGAAGACAAAGTGCAACAGACCATCACGCACTTCGCGGCCGAGGACGCCCCGGCCTCGATCGGCCTGGTGTTCGATACCAGCGACAGCATGGGACCCAGGATGAACAAGGCACACGAAGCCGTAGACGCGCTCCTGAAGAATGCCAATCCCGCCGACGAATTCTTCCTGGTCCAGTTCAGCAGCCATGCCAGAATCGTGGCCGGCATGACGAACCGCAGCGAAGAAATCCGGCGGCGGGCGTCGATGATGCGGGTAGGCGGATCGACCGCCCTGTTGGACGCCGTCGCGCTCGCGATGGATGAGATGAGGAATGCGCACTACATCCGCAAGGCGATCGTGATCATCTCCGACGGCGATGACAATTCCAGCCATTGTTCGGTGAGCGAACTCAAGAGATCCGTGCGCGAAGGAGATGTGCTGATCTACGCCATCGGCATCACCGAAGATTTCGATTCTTCCCTGAACTGGCCGCGCGACAAGCTCACCGGCCCGGCATTGCTCAACGACATTTCCACCCAGACCGGCGGCCGCCTGTTCGAGGTCCGCAAACTGAGACAGTTGCCCGACGTCGCAGCCAAGATCAGCGGCTGGCTGCGCAATCAGTACGTGCTCGGTTATGCGCCGGAAAACTCGCAACGAAACGGCGAGTATCGGCGCGTCCAGGTAAAACTCACCAAGCCGAAGGGATACCCGCGGCTGCACGCCGTCTGGCGCCTCGGCTATTACGCGCCGGCGGAGTGACGAAGGGCGGCGAGGCTATCTGAGGCTGGCCATCTCCGGGCCGGAAAGCGTGACGCCTTCGGACCACCACTCCGGCTGAAGCCATGGGCGGGGACTGTCGAAGTCGTACTTCCCGACAATCAGGACGGGCGTTCCGTGCTCGAGAACGGTTTGCCCGTCCTCGCTCCGTGTCCAGCCATTGCCCCATTTGAACAGCCACCTGGCATCCACGTCGAGCATGCGAACGCAGCCATGGCTCACAGGCCGGCCCGGCATCGAATACTGGTGCGCGCCGAAGCCGCGCTCGGCGGAGAAATTGAAATACCAAGGCATCAGCCAGTCGGGGTTTTCCGAGCTTATGCGCAGGCGCGAGTTCCAGTTCAGGTAATAGAGGCCCGGGGGCGTCTGGTGTTGACTGTCGCCGGTGTTCACTGGTCCCCATCGAACCAGCTCGCCGGATTCGTAAGCGCCAAACACCTGGCCGGGAATATCGATGACCACGGCCTTTCGCTCCGTGGATAGTCGAGGAACGGCTCGCGGCATGGGGCTGTATGCGAGCTCCTCCCGATCCCATCGCTCCGGTACGATGAGGTGCACCAAACCGGCAAGATGCGAACTATCCGCGCGATTCAATTTTTCGAGCAGCGCGATCTGGTCCGAATTGAATCGGGACAAGGGCGTGGCGTCCCCGAGATGGTAAGTTATTTCAACTGATTCGGTTTGTGCGGCAAGTGTTGAGCCGCAGGCGAGAAAAACAAGTGCCTGGCCGAGCGGGGCGGCCAAGTATGGCGAGCGCATCACGCTTCACCTCTCGCTTGATCTGGTGCAATCAATCCGCCAGAATGAGTGCGGTATACTGAGAGGAAACATACATCTTTTCATGTGTCGCCGGACGCAAGCGCCGGTTGCGCGTATGGAGCAGTGTTGTTCAGAAACAGGTTTCTCTCAGGCGTCCTCCTTTTTTTCGATTCGTCAGAAAAATCTGTGGGTGAGTTCTGGCTCGGGCAGTTTGCCAAGTGAATGATAGAGTGCCAGTTCGGTGACTCGGAAGGTTCGGAACCCATAGGATCTTCTCATAGTGACTTTGGCTTTGTTGTTCA
>JBGPHT010000185.1:0-14929 GCA_041484525.1 Bryobacteraceae bacterium
GCAAAATACTGCCTGCATTTGCAGTGGCCTATAATGCGGCAGGTTGTGGCCGCGAAGTCATTGAGCCCGCGGGGCTTCCGGTCGGCGGCCACTACTCGACGGCTTACGCCGCCAAATTGCAGGGGATCGCTGGGAGGACTAGGGCGTCTACGCGATCAGCCCCTGTTCGCGCAGAATCTCCAGGCTGAGGCGGCACGCCGCCCGCGGGGAAAAACCGCTGAGATCCTCATGCCCGGCCAGACGGCGGGCGATTTCGCGCGGCGATCGCTCTCCGTCGCACAGCGCCAGCAAACGGGCCGAGAGCGGGCTCAGCCGCAGGACTTCCGTGGGCTGTCCTTCAGACGCGCGGAACGCGATCGCTACTTTGCCGGCCGGTACATCGGACAGGCTCCGTCGCTCGCGCAGGCACTCAAGGACGGCCGCATAGTCGGCTTCGACTTCGAGGATGCGCACATTTTCGGCGACGCGGGGAAGAGGGTCGCTCGCCGCGCGGTGTTTGCTCACGGTTCGCAGCGGCGTCGGATCGAGCGCTTCTTCGCAGGCGAGCAAGGTCGAGATGGCCGGGGTCAACCATTGCGGGCGTGTCTCCTCCCACTCGCGCGCGAATGCCAGAAAGTCGCGCCGGAAGTCGATGTGCGCGTAGTATTCCGAGCTGTCGGAGCCGCGCCGGGCTCGCCACAGGTCGAAGACCGAGAGCACGCCGACAGCTTGGTGCAGTCCCACCAGCAGCCACCGGAAACGGACGATGCCGTGCAGAATAAAGTCGCGCAGCTCCCTGAGATAGTTCCGGTCGAGCCCGGCATTCGGTACAGCGTAGAAATTGGGAAAGATGTCCGGGTACGCCGCGATCAGCGACCGGTCGGCCGTATCCAGCCGCCAGCCGTGACACGACATGTCCGAGAGAATGTCATCCAGCGTCAGTTGCTCCCGATGGCGCTCGTGGATCGGCGTTCCCGCCAGCGGCGCCAACAGGTGAAGCTGCGGTTTGGCGTTATCCAGGGGAACCGCATCCATCAGGAAGCCGACCGTGTCATGCAGGTCGTCGCGCGTCTCTTCGGGAAACCCGGTGATGAGCGAGACCGTGGTGTGGATCCCGTGGCGATCAGTCGAGCGAATGCGCGCGGCGGCTTCCCGCAGGTCCAGGTTTTTGTCGATTATCGTTTGCAGGCGCTGTGATCCAGTCTCGATGCCGAAGAAAATGCCCTGGCAGCCGGCGCGTGCCATCAGCGCGATCAACTCGTCGTCGATGCAATCGGTGCGCGCACTGCAATTCCATCCGAAGCGTTCACCCGATGCGATCACGGCCTCGCAGAATGCCACCACGCGCTTGCGATCCACGGTGAACATGTCGTGGATGAGCTCGAAGGAATCCCGGCCGTAGAGGCCGCGCAGGGTCCGCATCTGGTTGATTACCGTCTCGGGCGATTTCAGCCGGAAGTTGCGGCGGAAGAAATCGTTGGTGGAACAGAATTTGCAAGCGAAAGGGCAGCCGCGGCCGAGTTCGAGCGGCAGGCGGCGGCACGCTTCGATTCCGGGGTACAGATGAAACGCGGGCATCGGAAGCGCGTCGAGATCGAGGATGACGGGCGCGTTCGGGTTGCGCACGATCTCGGTCCCACGGCGGTACGTGATCCCCGGTATGGCGGCCAGCAGTCGCGGGTTCGGCATGGCATCGAGGAGTCGCGGCAGGCTCTCTTCGGCCTCGCCGCGCACCACGATATCCACGAACGGAAACGCGCGCAGGGTTGCGACGTCCACCACGCTGGCCTGCGGTCCGCCCAGCAGCACCGGGATCTCCGGCCGCGCGTGTTTGATTTTCCCGGCGATCCGGATGGTGAGTGGATAGGTGCTGCAGATGGTGCCGAATCCGATGGCATCGGCAGACTCCGCTAGCAACCGCCGGGCCGCATATCCGCAGAAGTCCAAACCGCCGGGGGATCGCAGCCAGGCGTAATACAGGCGGTTCAGATCGACGACTTGAGGAGAGGCGCCCTGCTGTTCGAGAACCGCGGCCAAGGTGAGGATGCCGACCGGCGCACGCTCCGAGATCAGCCGAATCGCTTCGGATTCGGCAATCGCCGGATCTTCGAATTCAGTCGCGGTCGGAGGGCTGACCAGACAGATCCGCATGCAGCTCTAGGCGCCGGGTGCACTGAGCGCGCGCTCAGTTATCATCCGGGCACCAGTCATCCACGACCTGGCTCAGCACCACCTCAATCTTTGTGGAGGGGTGCGGGCTGATGGTCGCGATCAGTTCGGAACGGAGTTTTTGCGCCAGTGCCTCCCGTTGGGCTCTGGGCAGCTTGGGTTTCTTCGGTAGTGAAACCGCGATCCGAATCGGCATGGAAGCAGGTTTAGATTTCGCGGTGGATTTTTTGGGGGCGCGCTTTTTCTTGGCCATTACCTTTTCCTGTTCGGGGCTAGTGGGGACGCTCGGCGAGGGACCAGATGCCGCCCGTCACTTCAACCAGATTGAGGATCAGTTTATCACGCGAAACGCAAATGCCAAGCCGGGCGAGAGGCAGACTGGACATGGAAAGACGACTGCTGTGAAAATGACTCACGTCCACCGGCGCACCTGAGGTCTTTCCGCTCGCGGGGTCGAATCGCTGCGCCCAGAGACAGCCGAACCCGTCGCGCCTGGAATAGAAATAAACCAGCGTGCCGTCGGGCGACCAGTGGGGCTGCTCCTCCACGGCGGCGCCATCGGTGAGAGGAATCCATTCCTTCTCGCCGGGCGCCTGGTCGTTGCGAAACGGGATGAGATAAATACGATCGCCAACGGCTGCGATCCAGCGTCCGTCGGGCGAGAATTGCGGGCTCCGCAAAGGGCCGCGGGAGAATGCCGCGAGGGCGGTCTTCTGGCGCGTTGCAACGTTGAGCAAGCCGACGCGCGGCGGTTCCCCGTAGACGTACAGCACACGGCTTCCGTCTTGCGACCATGACGTCGGCGGGCCGCAGTCTTCGCAAACCAACTCAGGCACACTCGATCCCGGCAGTGCACCGAGCGGCACCACATGAATCGCCGTCTTGCCCCCACGCGTCGGCGAAAGGGCATAAGCCGCTTTGGAGCCGTCGGCCGCCATCACGGGCGCGAATGCATCCCAGCGGCTGTCGGTAAGCGCGGTTTCGCGGCCGCTCCGGATGTCCTTCAGCCAGATCTCGTGATTCCCCGGACGGCTCTTGACGAACACCACGTTCGAACCATCGCCCGAGACCGAGGGGTTGTCGTCACGCGAGCCCTGCGAGAGGCGCTCGATCGGTCCGGCGCCGGCCGCGCGCGCAGCGGCGATCGGAATGGTCCACAGGTTCGACTGGAAATCGAGGCTCGCAAAAACGATTCGTCCGTCGGCGCGCGTGTAGGGCTCGGCATCCACACCGGTCCCCAGCGTGAGGCGGTGGGGCACACCCGACACGCGGAACGTGGAAGGCGAAATCGCAATTTCGTATAAGCTCCGGGTGGCGCCCGCGCGCGCGGAAAAGAGCAGCCGGTCGCCGCGCCACCCGCCCGGTCCGAGGTACAGAAACAGGCCGTGCGATTGCAGCACCGCGGACGCGCCGGTCTGGACGGCGGGGCCTCCATCGAGCGGCGTGACGAACCAATCGGTCTCGAGCGCCGAGGCCGCTTTCTTGCGCCGGCCTTCGAACAGAATATGCTTTCCATCCGGCGTCCAGACCGGATAGCGGGCCAACACGAATTCGGGCTGGAGCTCGACCGGCTGGCCGCTGCCGTTTGTCGACACCACGAAAAGCTTGCCGTAGACATCCGCCGGCTCGCCGGTCCAGTAGGCAACCTGCGACCCATCGGGCGAATAACGCGGGTTGTTGCCGCGGCGGGCGATCAGCCGCTCCTGCCCGCCCACCGTGGGAATGGTGTAGATGCCGCCGCCATCGCGATCCGATTGGAATGCGATGTTGGCGCCGTCAGGAGAAAAATCGGGCGTAGTATCGTCGGACCGGTTCGTGGTCAGGCGCGACGACGCGCCGCCCGCGAGCTGCTGCACCCAGATATCGAGATTTCGTTCGCCGGCCCGGTCGGACGAATAGGCGAGCATGCGGCCATCGGGCGAGAGCGAGGGGTCGGCGGTCAAGCCGTCATCCCACGTAAGGCGATCGAGAACGGGACTTCCGTCCGGGGCCGGCCGCAACAGCCAGTACGCCGCGCCCGCCGCCAACGCCAGAGCCAGCCCGGGCACGATCCAGCGAAGGGAGCGAGCCGTGGCGGGTGCCGACACCGGCGCGATAAGCGGCAACTTACCGGCGTCGAATTCATCCTTGAGTTGCTGCAGCAGCACGCGCAGGTCCTGCATGTGCTGGAAGCGGCGAGTCTTGTCTTTTCGCAGGCAGATGAGAATGATCCGCTCCAGCTCGGGGGACACCTGCCCGGCGATTTCCCGCGGCGGAGTCGGCTCCTGGTGGATCACGGACGCCAGCGTCGAGATCTTCGACGCGCCCTGAAATGCCTTTTGCCCGGTAGCCATCTCGTAGAGCACGGAGCCGAACGAGAAGATATCGGAGCGCGCATCCAGCCTGTGCCCTTCGGCCTGCTCGGGCGACATGTAGGCGACGGTGCCGAAGACCTTTCCCTCTTCGGTCGTTGGACCCGCCTCGCCGGCGAGTGTCTCGGTGAGGGCCTTTTCGTGTTCACTGCCGAAGCGTTCGGTCAGTTTGGCGAGACCGAAATCCAGGATCTTGACCTGACCTGCGTCGGTCACCATGAGGTTGGCGGGCTTGACGTCGCGGTGTACGATGCCAGCCGCGTGGGCCGCACCCAGCGCATCGGCGATCTGCACAGCATATTTCAGAACGTCGGACGGCTTCAGCTTCTTGCGCGGGATCAGATTCTGGAGCGTCCTGCCGCGCACATACTCCATGGCGATGAAGTCCACCATCTTTCCCTCGACATCCGCCGAATCGATTTCGTAGATGGTCACGATGTTGGGATGGTTCAAAGCGGAAGCAGCCCGCGCCTCCTGGACGAATCGATTCTTGCGATCGGGGTTGGCCATGGTCTCGCCGCCGATCACCTTCAGGGCCACTTGGCGGTCGAGGCGAAGATCGAGCGCGCGATAGACCACGCCCATGCCGCCTTCACCGAGCTTTTCGAGAACCCGGTAGTGCGAGATGCTTTGCACCGCCATACTGTCTTTGGTATCGCGATTCTACCACTTGCAGGGCGGCCATCCCGGCGCGCACCGCGGGCCTGCTCCGCTTGGTAGAATCGCTGGATAACCATGAAGCCCTACCTCGCTTTGCTCGCCATCTCTGCCGCTGCGCCGGCCGCCGATTACCAGCTCAAGGCCACACCGGAGAACATCGCCTGGGGCTACTACTCGGCCGCCGCGAAGCCCGTGCTGCGCATCAAATCGGGCGACCGCGTCGAGATCCAGACCATGATCACCAACAGCCCCGAACGTCTCGCCGCCGCCGGCGTGAAGTTCGAAGACGTGCAGAAGGAGCTCAAGGTCATCTACGACACGGTCAAGGACAAAGGCCCTGGCGGCCACATCCTGACGGGGCCGATCTACGTGGAAGGCGCCGAACCGGGCGACGCGCTGGAGGTGCGCATCCTCAATATCAAGCTGACGATTCCGTACGCGTACAACAGCTTCAGCCCGCAGAGGGGCGTGCTGACGCCGGCGGATTTCCCGCGCGGCGCGACCAAGATTATTCCGCTGGATGACAAGCGCATGGTGGGGAAGTTTTCCGGCAAGATCGAGATTCCGCTGCATCCCTTCTTCGGCAGCATGGGCGTCGCGCCGCCCGAATCCGCCGGCCGCATCAACAGCGGACCTCCGGGAATCCACGCGGGCAATCTGGATAATAAGGACCTGATCGCCGGGACCAAGGTCTTCATCCCGGTGCACGTCGCGGGCGCGCTATTCGAAGTCGGCGACGGGCACGCCGGCCAGGGGAACGGCGAGGTGGATATCACGGCTCTTGAAACCTCGCTCGATGGCACGTTCGAATTCGTAGTGCACAAGGGCATGAAGCTGAAGTGGCCACGCGGCGAGACACCGACGCACTACATCGCCATGGGGATCGACACGGATCTGAATGAGGCGATGCGGATCGCGGTGCGCGAAGGCATCGACCTGCTGGTGGACGTGAAGCATCTTTCGCGGGAAGACGCCTATCAGCTTCTAAGCATCGCCGCCGATTTCAACGTGACCCAGGCAGTGGACGGCACCAAGGGGATCCACGCCATGATCCCGAAGAGCATCTTCAAACCATGAGACTCTGCACCCTCCTCTTATTCGCTGCACTCCTGCCAGGACAGGAGCAGCCCAATCCGAAGACACTGATACCGCAATCCACAATCCAGGGCATCGTGGACGAAGTCAGCGGTACGCTCGCCTTCCAGCACATCCTCGACCTCGCGGGATACGAGCACGACCGCCTTGAGCAAGAGTACAAGACCACGTACCACGAAGCTGCATTCATCGAGAAGATGGCGAAGCAGTACGGCCTCGAAGACGTCCACATCGAGCGATTCAAGCTCCCCAACAAGACCTGGGACGGTGAAGTAGGCGAACTCTGGCTGGTCGAGCCTGAGAAGCGGCTGTTGCTGAGCTATCGCGACATCGCCGCCATGCTGGCCACGGGCAGTAAGTCGGGCGGCGTCACGGCGGAATTGGTCTACGTGGGCAACGGCACGCGTGAGAGCGACTATGCGGGCAAGACGGTCGCGGGCAAGATCGTACTGGGCTCGGGCGCCATCGGGCAGGTCCACACACAGGCGGTGCGCAACCACGACGCAGCGGGCGTGCTCTCGTTCAACGACCCCACCGGCAAGCCCATCGACCGCCCCGACCAGATCGGGTGGAACGGTGTCGGCGGGGGCCGCGGTGCTCCGGTTGCCGATGGCGGACGCGCCACTTGGGGCTTCAATCTTTCCCACCGCATCGGGATGGAGCTGGTCGCGATGCTGGAGCGCGGCCAGAAAGTGGTGCTGCGCGCCGTGGTGAAGACCACCGAGTACGACGCGGAGATGCAGGTGCCGACCGCCGTCATCAAGGGCGACGGCTCCTCGACGCAGGAGATCGCGATCACCGGCCACCTGTTTGAAGGCATCGCCAAGCAGGGCGCAATGGACGACGCTTCGGGCAGCGCCGCGGCCCTCGAAGTGGGCCGGGCGTGGACGAAGCTGATTCGCGACGGCATCCTTCCCCGCCCCAAACGTACCGTGCGCTTCCTCTGGATCCCGGAAATCCAGGGCACGCGAGCGTATCTTCAGCGATATCCCGACGAGGCGAAGAATATGGTGGCGGCCATCTCCATGGACATGGTGGGGGAGGACGTCTCCAAGAATCGCAACGCGCTGCACCTGTTCCGCACGCCGTATTCGACGAACCATTTCGTCAACGAAGTGTGCCAGCAGTTCTTCGAGTACGTGGGCGATACCAACCGCGAGAAGGTGCAGAATCGCGGCATCGCGTACTCGTACCGCTTCCCCATTCTCGACCCGCAGGGCACGCGCGACCAGTTCTACTTCAATATCGAGAAGCATTACGGATCGTCGGATCACACCGTGTTCCTCGGCATGGGAATTCCCGCCGTGCTGTTCAATAACTGGCCCGACATCGCGTATCACACCAGTGAAGACCGCGCGTCCAACGCCGACCCCACGCAACTCAAGCGCGCGCTGTTCATCGCGCTGGCGAGCGAACATGTCATGGCGGGCGCCGACGGTCCGGGAGCGGTCCGCATCTCCGAACTGGCGGCAGGCTATGGCGCCGAACGGGCGGGCGCGGAGCTACGGCTCGCCCTGCAACTGATCGGCGACGCCGGCAAGAACGATGCTGCCGGCGCCCTGCGCGAGGCATTGAACATGGTCCACCAGGCTTACTGGCGCGAAGGCGAGGCTATCCGCTCGGCGAAAGTTCTGGCGGAAAAGGACGAGGCCGCGAAATCGAAGATCGAGGCCATTGCCAAAAACTTCGTCGAGACCGGCGAAGCCGCGGACTCGAGCCGCGTGAAGAATTACTCTCGACAGGTGGCCGGCGCCGATGTGCAATGGCAGCCTTCGGCCACCGACGAAGAAGCCATGCGCACGATACCTGTACCGAAGCCGGGCGCCGCAGGCGGCGGTGGCGGCCGCGGTGGTGCTGGAGGCGCCGCTGCGCCGCTCGCCGGTTTCTACGCTCAGGAAGCCCGCATTTTCGCCGACGGCAAACGTAGCATACTCGAAATCCGCGACGCGATCAGCGCGGAATTCGGGCCGGTGGACGCGTCGCGTGTGCTGTAGTATTTCAAAGGACAAACGGGCGCCTTCGATTTGAAGCAGAAGTAAGGTAGGTGACCGACCGCTCCCTGACGGTCGCGGCTCTGGTTGCTCTCCCCTGTCCTGACGAGGTATAGTCTCGACATGGGACTACGCACCGTACCCGAACTGCTCCCCGGCACCCTCTACATGCTGATCCTCCGCACCCTCGCGGCGGGACCCCTCCACGGGTATGCCATCGCCAAACGCGTCAAGCAAACCTCTCGCGAGGGACTGGCAATCGAAGACGGCTCCCTCTACCCCGCCCTCAACCGGATGCTCGTCAAGGGCTGGCTCAAGGCTGAATGGGGCATCTCCGAAAACAATCGCAAGGCGCGGTTCTACCGGCTCACAGCACAGGGCCGCAAGCGTCTCGAAACCGAAGCCGCGGAATTCGACCGCATGGTCCGTGCCATTCAACTGGTGATGCGGACCGCGTAGGAGCGCACTATGTGGACAGAGATTCTACGCCGCTTTGCCTGGCTCCGCCGCCAGTCGCAGTTCGACCATGAGCTGGATGACGAGCTCCAGTTTCACGTTGAGAGCCGGGCGGCCGAGCTGGAGAAGACCGGAATCACGCCTGTTCAGGCACTGGCACAAGCGCGGCGCGAACTCGGCCCGGCCGCCGGCATCCGCGAAGACACTCGCGCCGCCTGGCAGTTCCGCCGGACCGAGGATCTGGCCCGCGACCTCGGCTACGCTGCCCGCGCCTTCCGCCGCAACCCGGTCTTCGCCCTCACCGCCGTCACTTGCCTGGCGCTCGGCATCGGCGCCAATACCACCATGTTCAGCATCCTCGCCGAAGCCCTGCTGAGCCGGCCCTCGGTGCACGATCCGAAGGCGATGCTGCACCTGGAAATCGGCGGCAGCAGCCACTCCCCCATGCGCGCGTACCGCTTCGTGCGCGAGGCCGGCATCTTTGCCGGCCTGGCCGGAGAAAACGAAGAGCAGGAGAGCAACTGGCGCCATGGCGATACCGTCGACCGCCTGTTCGTCGTCCGCGTGACCGGCAACTTCTTCGCGGTAACCGGCATTCCCGTCGCCATGGGACGACCCCTGCAGCCGGGCGAATCGGACACCGTCGTAATCTCCTACCGCTTCTGGCGCCACCGCCTCCAGTCGGATCCGAACGCCATTGGCCGCAAGCTGGTGCTGGATGGCGGCGTCTTCACAGTGGCCGGAATTCTGCCGCCGGACCACCGCACGGTGACCGGCTTCGGCTTTGCACCGGACCTCTACATGCCGGTCACCCGTGAGGAGACGATAGTTGCCTTGTACGCCCGCATGCCCGAGGGCATGACGCCGCAGATCGCCCGCGAGCGCCTGAAGGCCGTCTGCGATGCGTTCGACAAAACCTATCCCGACGGAAACCACCATTGGGCGAAAGGCATCAGGGTTGCCGCCATCGCGGGAATCGAGCGACTCACCGGCGAAGAGATGTTGTCGTCCGTAGCCGCCTTCGCGGGCGTGCTGATGGCCGTGGTCGGGCTGGTGCTATTGATCGCCTGCGCCAACGTCGCCAGCCTGCTGCTGGCGCGCGCCTCCAGCCGCTCCCACGAACTTGCCGTCCGGCTGGCGATCGGCGCTGGACGCGGACGCATCATCCGCCAGCTCCTGGCCGAAAGCCTGCTGCTCGCCCTGCTCGGCGCCACCGCCGGCTTGGCCCTCAATCTTGCGCTGATGTGGCTTCTTGGCCGTGTCGCGCTGCCGCTTCCGATTCCGATCCGGCTGGTCATCCAGCCCGATTGGCGCCTGCTACTCTACTCGGCTGTGCTGGCTGTGGGGTGCACCCTGGCCGCCGGCCTCGTACCCGCCATCCGCGCTACGCGCGCCGCCATCGGCGCGACGCTCCAACGAGAGGAGCACCAGGTCGGCCGCAGCCAGTGGACCCTGCGCAACGCGCTGGTGGCGGGGCAACTCGTGGTGTCCATCGTTCTGCTCTCGGCCGGCTACCTGTTCCTGCGCAACATGGTCAACGCCTCCGCCATGAGTCCGGGCTTCGACCTGCAGCATACCGTGTGGGCCTCTATGCGGCTGGTTCCCGAACAGTACCCGCAGTCCGCGAAGATCGCCGCCCTGCGCGGCGCCGCGCTCGAGCGCCTCCGCACCCTGCCCGGTGTCGAAGCCGCATCCGTCATGCGGGTCATGCCGCTCAACGGCAATATAACCAACGGCACCGACGTCACCACGGATCTGGCCGCGCGCCCCATCCACGTCCAGTTCCATACCAACTACGTGGCGTCCGATTATTTCCGCGCCATGGGCATCCCCATCCTCCACGGCCGCGAGTTCCTGCCGTCGGATCGCGCGGGAGCGCCGAAGGTCGCCGTCGTGAACGAGAACCTCGCCCGGCGCCTCTATGGCGATGTCAACCCGATCGGCCACACGATCCGCTCCGACTTCGGGCTCCTCCAAATCGTCGGCGTCGCGAACAACAGCAGATATTTCACACTGGGCGAAGAAGGCGAGCTGGCTTTCTATGCTCCGTATGAGCAATCGGGCAAAGGGGCGGTCAACCTGGAGTTCGTCGTGCGCGCCGCGGGTAGTCCCGAATCCGTCCTCTCCGCCGTGCAAGGCGCGCTCGGCGCACTCGACCGAACGGCGGCGCTCGAGGTCAAGCCGCTCCGCAACGGTCTGGCATTCGCCCTGCTGCCGAGCCGCGTCGGCGCAATTCTCCTCGGCGCCGCCGGACTCCTCGGGCTCGTGCTCGCCTCCATCGGCCTCTACGGAGTGCTGCTCTACGCGGTAAGCCGCCGCACTCGCGAAATCGGTCTGCGGGTAGCCTTGGGCGCATCGCCCGTCGGCATCCTGCGGCTCGTCCTTCGTCAGAGCCTGGCGATTCTCACGGTAGGACTCGCCATTGGAATCGCACTCTCCATTTTCGCTGTCCGCCCGCTGGCGATGTTCCTATCGCCGGCAGTGCGCCCGTCGGACCCTTGGAACTTTTTCGTTGTCGCCGCGGTGTTGTGCGTAGTGGGCCTGGCGGCCACCATCTCGCCCGCCGTGCGTGCCATCCGTGTCGACCCGGTAGTCGCGTTGCGCCACGAATAGGCGGGTGTTGACCTGTCGACCCAGTAGCTTTGCGAGACTGCCGGACTATAAGCCGGTTTCTGTGCCCTTTCAGGCGGCGGTCATTCATCTACGCCGGCCATTGCTGGACGGCTCTAGCGACCTACCCGGAAGTCGAGCGGGACGGGCCGCCCCTCCTCCCCTATTTGGTCTTGCTCCGCGTGGGGTTTACCCTGCCGGCAGAATTACTCCTGCCGCGGTGCGCTCTTACCGCACCATTTCACCCTTACCCCACGTTGCCGCGAGGCGGTATATTTTCTGTGGCACTTTCCGTCGAGCCTTTCGGCCCGCCCGGCCGTTAGCCGGCACGCTGCCCTATGGAGACCGGACTTTCCTCCCCCGTTTCCGGGAGCGACCACCCGTCCGGCAGCCTCACTCTGCTATTTTCGCATTTCGTTGACTTAAGTGTACGGGGAATCACCCGAAATTCGGCGCTGACCTTAGGCTATTTGGCAGATTATCCACAATTTCGGTGTATTCTATTCTTAACTGCGTTTCTCGGCCTGCCCTTTTTCGTGGCCGCGGGCCGGAAACCTCGGTTGTCTCGGCACGCTGTTTGAAAGTCGCTATTACGCCACCGGATAGTAACGGCACTCAGCGGCAGAACTTCGGTTTTCTTGGCACACGTCGAACTTGTTGAGGAGAGTGAGAAGACAATGAAGAAACTGGCATCGATAGGCGCGTTCGGATTGATGGCGTCCTGTCTCTATGCGCAGGGCTTGAACGCTCCCAGTACCCAGACTAAAGAAGACTGGGAGGAAATCAATTTCGAGTTCAATTCCTCAATCCTGTCGGATGGCTATCCGAGCCTGCTGCGGCTGGCAGAACTCTTGCAGCAGCACAAAGATTACAAAGTCAAGGTCACCGGTCACACCGATTACGTGGGCTCCGGCGTCTATAACGACAAGCTCGCTATGTCGCGCGCCAACACGGTCAAGAGCTTCCTCGTTAAGTACGGCCTTTCGGATAGTCAGGTTACGGTGGCCGGCGATGGCAAGCGGAACCCCGAGGTCGATAACCGCAGTAAGGAAGGCCGGTTCATGAACCGCCGTGTCGTACTCACGGTGACGGATGGACAGGGCCGTGTTATCAAAGAGGGCGGAATCGGCGATGCCATCGGAGCTTTGCAGGCTCTGCAGAACGCGATCTCCGATCTCGCTAAAAAGCAGCAGGAATGCTGCGACCAGATTCTGAAAAAGCTGGACAAGCTGGATGATATTCTGGCGGCGCTCAAGAACCTGCAAGGTGAGAACGATCGCCTCAAGACCCAGATCGACGATCTCCGCAACCAGCACAACGCACTCCGCGATCAAGTGGCCGGGCTGCCCAAGCCGCTCAGCGAACCGCAGACGCAGGCCATCGCGCACACCGAAGCCATGGGGGCTGTCGACGAAGCGCAGCGGCGCAACAAGAAGTTCTCCCTGCTGGGCGTAAACATCGGACCGACGTACGGCGCCGGCCGCACCGGTAACTACACCTTCAGCGGCGCCGGCCGGTTCTTCTCGCCGTTCGGCGGCGATGGAACCCACGCCGTCCAGGCGCAGGGCGAGTACATGTACTACACCGGCCGGCAGGAGGCGCAGTTCGATATCGGTCTCGTAAACCGGTTCGGCAACCTTCAGGTCGGCGGTTTCGGCAGCTTTAAGTGGCTGGACGTTAAGGGGTATCAGAACGGCGGATCCCTCGGCCAGGCGGCATTCCTGGTCGATTGGATCTTCAGCCGCGGCCGCATTGGTCTGTTCGGCACCAAGGGCTTCAAGAACTACGCCATCCTGAATCGCGCCACTCTCGGACCCACGTCCTTCCTCGAAACCTACGCGCGCGTCGTTGACCAGGCGGGCGTGAACTACCTGTTCGGCGCCTGGGGCAACGCCTACTTCGAAGGCAACGTAGCTTACCTGCGGCGTCACACCGGCCAGGGCAGCGATCGTCCGGGCGCGGGCATCAACCTGATCCAGCCCATCTCGAGCAACGTCGCCTTTACGGCTGGAATCGACTTGAACGAAACGCTGCTGAACGTCAAGGATAGCGGCCGCATCGTGTTCGGATTCCAATTCGGCAATTACATTCGCCCGAAGGAATACGCCCAAACCAAATCCCCGGTGCCGATGACGGTGCCGCGCATCCATTATGAAGTCGCCACGCGGCGCATCGGCAACAGCGCGCCGACGGCCGACGCGGGTCCGAACCAGGTCGGCGTCCCGGCCGGCACCGTGACCCTGAATGGCTCCGGCTCGTCCGATCCGGATGGCGATACGCTGACCTTCCAGTGGGCGCAGATCGGCGGCCCGTCGGCGACTATCGCCAATGCGACTTCGGCCATCGCGACCTTCACTGCCGCGGCCGGCTCGACCTACGCGTTCCGGTTGACGGTCACAGATCCGGGCGGGCTGCGTAGCTCCGCCACTACTTCCGTCACTACCGGCACTCCGCCGGCGGCGCCGCTCATCGTCCGGTTCGACGCAACACCGAACCAGATCGTGGCGGGCCAGAGCGCGGCCCTCAACTGGATCGTGCAGGGCGCCACCACCGTGAGCATCTCGCCGAATATCGGCAACGTTGCGGCCACCGGCAGCAACACGGTCACGCCCGCTCAGACCACCACCTACACCCTGACCGCAACCGGTCCGGGCGGCACGACGAACTCCACCGCCACAGTTACGGTGGGGACCGCCGTAGGTAATCCGCAGATCATCCGCTTCGAAGGCAACCCGCTGAGCATTCAGCCGGGCCAGACTTCGACCCTGAGCTGGACCACCACCGGCGCCAATGCCGTGTCCATCAGCGGGTTGGGGACGCAGCCTCTGAACGGCAGCACCACGGTGACGCCGGCTCAGACCACCACCTATACGCTGACGGCGACCAGCACCGATGGCCGCACGGTCACTGCCCCGATCACCATTACAGTGGCTCCGGGCAACATACCGCAGATCGTGACCTTCGTGGCCACGCCGCAGAATATCGATGCGGGCCAGTCCACGAAACTCTGCTGGCAGATCACGAATGCGACCAACATTACGATCACGCCGGGCGTCGGCACCAATCTGAATGCGAACGATTGCGCCACCGTCAGCCCGACGTCGAGCACGACCTACACCCTGACCGCGACCAACGCGACGGGCCAGATCCAGGCGAATACGACGGTCAACGTCGGCAACGTCAGGATTCTGACCTTCACCTCCGACCCGATCTTCTCGCCGGCGTCGGGCAGCGCGGTTGTCCTGAGTTGGACGACGGAGAACGCCACGTCAGTTGTCCTGGTTGGCAATGATATTTCGCCCACGAACTTGCCCCCCAACGGCAGCTTTACGTCGCATCCGATCTCGAACTCGACGTACACTTTGACAGCTTATGGACCTGGAGGCCAGACCGTAAGCGTCACGATAAGCGTCTTCGTCAGGTGACGCTGACCCAGTAATGTAGTTGAGGCCGGGTGGTTCCGAAAGGGGCCGCCCGGCTTTTTTGTGTGCCGAGCATGTTCGACAGCTCGGGGGTGAAAGTCCCCTTCACAACCTGATGGAGGTGAAGTGATAGCGAAGCGCAAGGGCGTTCCGGTGACGGAGGGTCTGAAAGAAGCGTGGAGCAAACGTACGAGCC
>JBGPHT010000186.1:0-14667 GCA_041484525.1 Bryobacteraceae bacterium
GACGGTGAGTAACGGATTACTCCGTTGCTCTCCGTCCTACTCTACCGGCCAGAATCGCTCTCCCGGCATCTTCGGCCGCGTTGCCCCTTGGAGCAGTACCGCCGAAATAATCTGCGTTCTGCTTGCCGCACTACACTAGCCGAAGCCGATGCTCATGTGCTGAAACGCGTAGTGATTGACTTACGGCAGAACGGCGGTGGTGACTCGCGCGTCATTAGTCCGCTCAAGAGCGGACTAGCTTCCCGTCGCAAGTCAATAGGACATGTTTACGTCCTGATCGGCCCAGCGACTTTTTCCTCCGCCGTGGACAACGCGACCGTTCTGCGTCGCGACTTATCCGCCACGCTGGTGGGCGAGCCCTCGGGCGGAAAGCCCGGCGGGTACGGCGAAATCAAGTTCCTGACTCTTCCCAACTCCAAGCTCGTAGTCCAGTACACCACTAAGCGCTTTGGACCATCGGGAGATGCCGCTCCTTCCATGCTCCAACCGGATCTTCCCGCGCCCCGGACCCTCGCCGATGCCTTGACCGGCCGCGATCCAGCTCTAGCTGCGGCTATCGCGAGCGTCGAGTAAGCGGCCGCTATGTGTTACTCGTACACAGCCCCGGCCCATCCAGCAAGCTGGTATCCAGGTATCCATTCCTCACATCGAAGATTCCCGGAAAGCGCTTGTCCCAGCCCTTATTCGCCGCCGGCACATACTCCCGCCCGTTAGCTTCTACCGCCGACGACCCCGGCACGCGCGCCGCGATTCCCGCCGAATGGATCAGCGCCGCCCCCGGACAAGTCAGGTCCTGCACGCATCGGAACATCTTGTATTTCTGCGCCGCCGCTGCCAGCAGCAGACTCTGCGACTGCCCCTTGCACGCCTTCAGCGCCACCCCCGTGTATCCCATTTCCCGCGCCAGCAGCAGCGTGTCCAGCCCCGTCAGCGATTCGTCGATCACCACCGGCGCCAGTTTCGCCGCTTCGAACATCGTATTCTGTCGATCGGCCGCCAGGTCGCGCGCCGTGGGCTGTTCGATGTACTGCACGCGCGCAAAAGCCGAAGCCGTTTTGCCCTTCAAATGTCGCTCGAAATCGAGCAGGTATTGCACGTTCGGACAGCGCTCGTTGAAGTCGAGCGAGTAGATCCAGTCCCGGAAATTGCGCTTCGCCTGCGCCGCCGTAGCTACGCGGTCGATGGCGGCCACGCGGTCCACGTCCCACGCCAGTTCGTTCCCGTTGAGCTTGATCTTGATCGCCGTAACGCCGCTGTAAGGGATCCATGCCTCCAGCGTTTCCGGCAGCCCGTCATGGATGGGCTTCTTCACTTCGTCCGCCGTCAGCGGGTCGGACGCGCCCGCCGAGTGATACATGCGGATGCGCGGCGTTGGCTTCGCCAGGATGTACGGGTCCAGATACTCGCCGCGGAATTCCTGATTGAGGTAATGCGAAAGGTCGCGGCTCACGAATTCCTTGCCGCAGACGTTGAAGCTGTTGCGGCCGTGCAGCTTGCCGAAAGCGTCGTGCACCGCCGCGTCGATAGGGCTCGCCGTCACCAGCGTGCAAAGCTTCGGAATGGCGTGTGCCAGCTTCATCTCCCGCGAAGTCTCGCTCGCCGCTTTCAAATACGCCGGTTCGAGCGCCTGGTTCACATCCAGCGGATGCGCGTATTCCGTAAACCCGCGCGTGATCTTCCCGAGCTTCAATGCCAGTGTCTTCATCGCTCCCAGCGTCGTGTCGTACGGGATGTCCGGAGCAGGAAAGGACCACACGTTGCCGAGCGGCATGGACGCGAAGCCCTCAGCCGATTTACCCGCCTTCGTCTGCAGCCGGCAGTGGACGTTCAACAGCGTGACACGATCCACCTCGCGCCCCCCGAATTTGTAGGGCGCGCGATAGAGGAAGTCCTCGAATTCGGTGCGGATCTCCTCGATGCGCGCGTCGGTCGGCCGCGCCAGAGCAAGGTACGCCGGCATGGCAAGGAATTCCCGCCGTCTCATAACCCGGCCTGCGCCATGTACGCGCGCAATTGCCGCAAGTCGCGCTTCATGGCCGCGTAATGCTCCTCCGGAGTCGTCAGCGGATACTCGAAATGGATCTGCAGCGGCCCGTCGAAGTGCGCGTCGCTCACCATCTTGAAGAACTGCGGGAACCGAACCATTCCCTCGCCGATCGGCTTCCACTGCGTCTTCCACTCGCCCTTCGCGTCTTTCGCCCACACAAAATCCTTCACCGCAATGCCGCGCAGGTGAGGCACGGTGATGTTGAAGCTGTCGATCCACCCGCCCAGTCCGCCCTCGATCGCGGCGTGCGCCACGTCGTAATTCACCGCCACCTGGTTGGGGTCGAAATCCTGCAGCAAAATGTAGAGATCCCAGATGGGCGCGCCCACCAGCCCCGCGCCCGAGTGCGTGTGGTACATTGCCGTGGCCTGATAGCGAGCGTTGAGAGCCGCGAGCTTCGCCACGCGAGGCTTCAACGCATCCAGTTGCGCCGCGAACGGGCGCCCGTTCTCGTACTTGAATCCGTTCCAGCGATACCGCCGGATCCCCAGCTCGGCCATCGTCTTGAGGATGTCCTCGGCGTAAGGCGTGGCGTCGTCAGATATGTCAGTCGTGATCATCGGCACGTCCAGCCCGTGCCGCTTGATCGTCGCGGCCAGCGGCGGCAGATCCTGCCGCACGCGCTCCGGCTCCACGTGCCCGCCCTTGCGCACCGTCAGGTCGACGCAGTCGAACCCGCAATCGGCCGCCGCCTGTGCCAGCGCATCGCCCTTCACAAACGACAAGTGCTTGGAAAAGATCGCCACCTTCTGTTTGGGCGCCGGAATCTTCTCATCGGCTGCCAGGACCGGGAGAGCCGCCATGCCGGCCAGGACCGTGCGGCGGGAGATGGATTGCATAGAACACTGATATCACACCCGCCGCGGGCCTGTGCGGGGACGCCCTCCTTGGCCGCATCGACACTCCCGTTTTTGACATTTATCGTTTATCGCTATACACTAAAGGCTTGATCCGCTCTTTTCGAGATTCCGAAGCCGAAAAGCTCTTCAATGACGAATTCTCGAAAAAATATCAGAGCTTCGAGCGCACGGCCCGGCGTAAGCTCACCGCACTTGATGGGGCAGAAGTGCTTTCCGATCTGGCACTCCCGGGGAATCGACTGGAAGCTCTCAAAGGCGATCGCAAAGGGCAGCACAGCATCCGCATCAATGACCAGTACCGCCTCTGCTTCGTGTGGTCCAAAGGAAACGCAACCGAAGTCGAGATTGTAGACTACCATTAGGAGCCGAGAACCCCATGGCGAAACTTCTTACTCCCATCCACCCAGGAGAGATCCTCCGCGAGGACGTATTGGCGCCGCTCAACATTAGCGTCAACCAGCTTGCCAAGTTACTGGCTGTGGATGCCGCACGGTTGAACGAAATCGTGCGCGGCCGGCGCGGAATCACCGCTGACACAGCCCTCCGGCTGGCACGTTACCTCGGGACCACAGCCGAGTTCTGGCTCAATCTCCAAAGCCATTATGAGCTGCGCGTTGCCCGTCAAGCCAAGCAAAAAGCCATCGACCGCGCCGTGCGCCCCAGGGATAAGCGGCGGCCGAATCATCTCGACGCCGCCTAGCCTCCTACCCACGATATAATCGCTTCGATGGATGTTTTCGAGGAGCTCGTTCGTCTCCGTAACCTCGGCCAGAAGTGCGCCCTCGCCACCATCGTCGAGGTGCGCGGCTCCATTCCCAGCTACGAAAGCGCCAAACTGCTCGTGCGCGAAGACGGCTCCATGGTCGGCACCATCGGCGGCGGATGCGTCGAGGCCGAGGTCTGGAACGCCGCCCGGGAGGTCATCGAAACGGAAAGACCCAAGCACCTCACGTTTAACCTGGGCCAGGATGCCGCCTACGATCAGGGCCTCATCTGCGGAGGACAACTCGACGTGTTCGTAGAGCCCGTGCTCCCCGTGCCGCACGCCTTCATTTTTGGCGCCGGCCACATTTCGAAGAGCCTCTCGAAGGTCGCCAATCTCGCCGGCTTTTCCACCGTCGTGATCGACAACCGCGAGACCTTCGCCAACCGCGAGCGCTTCCCCGAAGCCGCCGAAGTCCATGCCGCCGAGTACGAAGAAGTTTTTCCCAAACTCTCCATCAACGAGACCAGCTACATCATCATCGTCACCCGCGGGCATCGCGACGATATGCGCGTCCTCCAGTTGGCCATCGCCACGCCGGCGCGCTACATCGCCATGATCGGCAGCAAGCGCAAGGTCATCAACGTCATCCGCGAGCTCGAAAAAGAAAGCATCCCGCGCACCGCCTTCGAACGCATCCACGCACCCATGGGCCTGGACATCGGCGCCATTTCTCCCGAGGAGATTGCCGTTTCCGTCACCGCGGAAATGATCGCCGTCCGGCGCAACGCCGCGTCCAACTGGCGCTCGCTCTCCCTCTCGGTGTTCTCCGGCGAGTCGCTGCGGGCAATGCTGGCGAAGTGAATACGGCCGCGGTCATTCTCGCTGCCGGCGAATCGCGGCGCATGGGTTTCCCGAAAGCTCTTCTCCAGTATCGCGGCGAGACGTTTGTCGACGCCCTCATCGGTCGTCTTCAGCAGCGGTGCTCCACCGTGATCGTCGTGCTCGGTGCATCGGCCGAGCGCATCCGCGCCTCCCTCTTCCGCCCCGCCGTTTTCGTCGTGAATCAGAACTACCTGCAGGGTCAGACCAGCTCGATGCAATGTGGATTGCGCGCCGTCCCCCCCGATGCCGATGGCGTTCTCTTCACCCTGGTCGACCATCCCGCAGTCACTACCGAAACCATCCGCGCCCTGCTCCATGCTCCCGGGCAGTTGCTGCGCGTGCCGCGCTACCAGGGCCGCCGCGGCCATCCCATCTGGTTTTCACGCGATCTCATCCCCGAGTTTCTGGCCGTACCCGCCGGCGCCTCCGCGAAGGACGTCGTCCACGCGCACATCGCCGCCACCACTTATCTCGACCTCGACGATCCCGGCATAGTGGCCGACATCGACGACCCCGAGGCCTACCGCGCTCTCACCGGAGCGGACGCATGAAGCTGCGTACCGTCCTCAAGATCGCCGGCGCCTGCCTGCTCCTGCTGTTCGCACTCGGACTGGTAGCGCCCTACCTCGCCGCCGATCGGTACGGCAAGCGCCTCCAGAATTCACTCGAGCGCGCGCTCGGCCGCCGCGTCGAAATCGGCACCGTGCGCTTCAGCCTTTTCAAAGGCCCCGGCTTTACCGTGGACCGCGTCACCATTTACGAAGACCCCTCCATCGGCATCGAGCCCGTCGCCTACGTGCAGGATCCCGGCAGCATGGAAGTCGTCCCCAGCCTGTGGTCGCTCCTCGGCGGCCGTTTCGTAATCGCGTCCATCCGCCTCGACGGCGCCAGCATCAACCTCGTCAAGACCGGCGCCGCCTCCGATCCCGGCCGCTGGAATTTCGTCTCGCTCGCGAACCGCTCCCTGCTCAGCGCCGCCCCCGCCATTCAGGTGCGCAACAGCCGCATCAATTTCAAATTCGGCGACACTAAGTCCGTTTTCTACCTCACCGATACCGACCTCGACATTTCGCCGCCCGGCGTGCGCGGCGGCTGGAGCGTCTACTGTTTCGCCAAACCCGCGCGTACCGATCGTCCCGCGCAAGGCCTCGGATCCTTCACGCTCAAGGGCCGCTGGTACGTCGCGCCCGGGCGTGCCGACCTCGATCTCACCGTCGATCGCGCCGGCCTCGGCGAGTTGACCGCGCTCGTCAGCGGCCAGGCCGCCGGCGTCCACGGCACCATCTCGTCGCGCCTGCACCTCGCCGGTCCCATCGCCAACATCGGCATCCAGGGCCGCCTCAACATCGAGGACGTGCACCGCTGGGATCTCCTGCCGCCGCAGGGGCAGGGATGGGCGCTCGATATCGGCGGCCGCCTCGACCTGGTCGCCCAGCGCATCGAGATCCAATCCAACTCGCCCGGCAATTCACCGCTGCCCGTCGGTGTGCGCTTCCGCGCCGCCGACTTCCTCACGCAGCCGCACTGGGCCGTGGCGCTCAACTGGAACCGCTTTCCCATCGAGCCGCTCATGGAGTTGGCCCGCCACATGGGCGCGCAGTTCCCCCCTAAGCTGAAGCTCACCGGCGCCATGGATGGCGCCATCGGCTATTCCGGCGAGGGCAGTTTCCAAGGCCAACTCGCGTTTCACGATGCCGCCCTCACCATTCCCGATTCCCCCACCGTGCGCGCCGAGCAGGCCTACGTCGTGGTGGACCATGGCCACGCGCGACTCACGCCCGCGCTTGTCCACACTGCCGATCGGGACTCCGCGCGCATCGAGGCCGACTACGCCATGGACGAGAACACGCTCGATCTCGCCATCTCCACCGACGCGTTGCAAGTGGCTTCGCTGCGCGCGCAGGTGGCTCTCGCCGCCGTGCCCTGGCTCGAGCAAGTGAAGTCCGGGCAGTTGAAAGGTCAGTTGCATTACCACCGCGAGCCCGCCGCCGCTGGATGGACCGGCCAGGTCGAACTTTCCGGTGCGCAAATCCAGGTACCCGGCCTCGCCGATCCCCTGCAACTCGAGACCGCGCGCGCCCAGATCGATCACGCGCGCCTCGTGCTCTCCGGCATGGAAGCGCAGGTGGGCCAAGTCGCGTTCACCGGTGAGTACCGTTACGAGCCCGGCGCCGCGCGCCCCCATCGCGTCAAACTGCGCGCCGAAGAAATGGACGCCGCGGACCTCGAGGCCGAGCTCATGCCCACCCTGCGCCGCAACTCCGGCCTGATCGCCCGCGCCCTCGGCCGCGTCACCGTCCCGGACTGGCTCGAGCAGCGCGCCGTCGATGGCGCCATCGAGATCGACAGCCTGGCGATCGCCGGAACACATTTCGAAAACGTTCGCGCTCGCCTCCTATGGGACGTAGCCCGTGTGGAACTCGATGGCCTCCAGGCCAAGCTCGATCGCGCCGCCATCAGCGGCAAACTCGCCGTCAACCTCCGCGGCGCGCGCCCCGCCTACAAGCTCACCTACAAAATGAAAGGCTGGACGTGGCAGTCCGGCAAGGTCGATGCCGAAGGCACCCTCGAAACTTCTGGCGTCGGCGCCCAGCTTCTGGCGAACCTGAATTCGGAGGGCGTCTTCACCGGCGCGTCGCTCGATTTCGGACCGCCCGCGATCTTCCGCGCCGTGTCCGGAAATTACAGCCTGGCGTGGGCCGCGCAGTCGCCGCGTTGGCGCTTCAGCGCTCTGAACCTGCGCACCGAAGACGAGACCTTCACCGGCCGCGGAGCCACCCAGGACGACGGCCGCCTCCTGATCCTACTCACCAACGGCAGCCGCGAAATGCGCCTGAGCGGCTCGCTCGCCAAACCCAAGCTCGACGAATCCATCCGGCCCTAATTCTCCGTGGGCATCTTCTCCGCGCGATCGATCACGATCAGATCGAGCGGCGCCTTGCGCGGTTCCAGCTTGAGCCCGAGAGCTTGCACCGACGTGAGAATCGTACCGCCCGAAGGATCCGCAGCCGCTTCTGCCGGCCTGCTCGAATCGGCGCCGCCCGCAGCCGGCCCGTTCGGCACCGCCATACCTGCCGTTCTGGCCGCGCCCATCATTTCTGCCATCGAGATCTCCAGCGCCACCTGGAAGTTTCCCTTCAACTCCGTCATGTCCACCACCGGGCGATCCACGAATCGCGACAGCGCTTCCGACAACTGCGCCATGCTCATCTTCGAAGTTTCCATGCGCATGGATTTGCCGTCGGCGCCCATCGACATCTTCGTCTGCCCGCCCTGCCCGTCCGAGACCACCGATCCCCTGGCGCTCGTCGTCAAGGTCACCTGACTGCTCCCCGTGCTGGCCGGCGCGCCTTCCGGAGCAGCCGGGTCCGGCTCCGATTCCTTCATCTTCAAACCGCCCTTGCCCACCACCAGCGCAAACACCGGCCGCTCCTTCTTGTCGCGATGGATCGTCAGCTTGAACCTCTCCGCCAGCAGTGCCTGCAGCATCTGGGGCACCTGTTCTTTGGTGCCGCCTTCCGGCAGCTTGGCCATGATGTCGAATCTCTGCGCGCTCAGCCAGCTCGGCCCCGAGACCTGGTAGGACTTCACGTCGTACGCCTTGCAGACCAAGTCCATCAGGGACAGCATCCCGATATCGACCCGCGCCGCGTCGATCTTCATGCCCGCGTGTATTTTCCCCGCTGCGACCATAGCCGGCGTGACCGGCTCCGACGGTTTGATGGATGCGACTTCGAATGCCGGCGCCTGTCCGAACAAAGCGCCCGCGGCCAAAGCCATGCCGACGCCGATTGCTGAAAGAGAACATTTCGACATGATCGACCTCCTTATAGTGTTAATGATACCCGCATCGTTAGACCCCGCGCCAATACTGGTCGGGTCGGAAAACCGGGGACAGGCTTCGAAACTTCCGCGCCGTCAAGCCTCAAGAACCAGAGCATGGTCCGCGTCGGAATTTCGTTGCCTGTCCCCGTTTTTCCAGCGCACCCGCTCACCCCTTGACTTCAGAAAGCTTCATATCCTCCTGCGTATCCGTTGGACTCTCGAAGTACAATCGGTACCCGTCCGGATCAGAAAGCCCCGTGACCCACATTGAATTCCCCACCTGCGGCTCCGACGCCTCGATCCCGCGAGCCCTCACTTCGTGGTAAATACCCACGGCGTCTTCGCAAATAAAGTAGAGTGATACGCCCTCGCCGGCCTTCCCTGCTGGCACCCGCGAATCGTGTCCCTCCTTAGGGAATTCCTGCAGCATCAGCGCTGCCCCGCCCAGCGCCAGCCGGCACCAGCGCACCTTTCCGTCGACAACCCACTTGTTCTGCATCGTGAGCCCAAGCCCATCCACGTAGTAGCCAACCGGCCGCTCCATGCTGGACACATGCAAAAAAGGAACCACTTCCGTGACGTTTCCATCGGCCTTCGAACCAACACTCATAGTGCCCCCTGCGCGCGAAGGTACTTCTCAATCTCGGTTTGGCCCACATACTTCGCCCAGCCCAGCGGCGTACTTTGATGGACCGTGTCTTTGATGTCCAATCTCGCTCCCCGCTCCACTAACAAACTGACCGCCGCCTCATGGCCGCCTAGAACGGCCTGATGCAGCGGCGTCGAGAAGGAATGGTTTCCGTCAGGGTTGTATCGGCTTGGGTCTTCGCCCGCATCGAGAAGTAGCCTTACGATCTCCACATGCCCGTGTTGCGCCGCCACTGCCGGCGCGCGATGCCGGCTTTCAGGATCGGCCGCCGCAGTGATGTTATCCACTCGAGCGCCGTCATCAGCGGCGATCCCCATTTTGCCGAGCCGCGCGCTTCCACCGCTGCGCCAAAATCCACCAGCGTTTCGACCAGCGCCACCTGCACTCCCGCCTTCGCCGGATGACAGCTCGACACCAACATGCTCATCGTCGTGTAATATCCGCCGTACATGTCAGCCAGCGCGTCAACTTCGGCGCCGCCCTGGAGCAAGGCAGTCGCAATTTCAACCGCGTTCTTCGGAGTCTTCTGGCGATAACCCTCGACGCCGTTGGCCGCGACGTAATGAAGAAGCGTCGTGCGATGCACCGGCGGATCATAGTGCGTGATCCTCGTCGAACGCGCTCGCACCAGTTCCGGATTTCCACGCAGCCAGCTCGCCTGTGACGACAGCTTCCACCGCCGCCCAACTTTGGAAGCTATACCAGCGCGCGAGAGCCAGTTGCGCATCCGCGAGTTCAAGCCCCGCGCTTTGAATTTCGGAATCCGGCAAGTTCTTTGGCAGCCAGAGGATTTCAGAGTCCAGAAAACGCGGATGGTTCTGGTGAAACACCCGGATCGCCTCCGTATCCCCCGATCCATGACCATCGAGCAGTTCCTCCGCCTGTTTCTGGTATTCCTCCAGGTTGGAAAGAAATGATAGTGGCTTGAGATCCATTGCGAACCTTCTTGCGCGAGGTTACCACGCGAGTGGATTCCAACCACGTGAGCCAACGCCCACACTCGAAGTAATCGCCCCCTGGAATAGAGTAGAATCGGGAACGCTCCATGCCCCTCTCTGCCGGCGCCACTCTCGGGCCTTATGAAATCGTCGCCCCCATCGGCGTGGGCGGCATGGGCGAGGTGTACCGCGCCCGCGACAAGCGACTCGGCCGCGAGGTCGCAATCAAAATCCTGCACGAGGCATTCGCGCGCGACGCCGGCCGCCTCGCCCGCTTCGACCGCGAGGCGCGCGCTGTTTCGAGCCTGAACCATCCCCACATCTGCATTCTCCACGACATCGGCCATCACAACGGCATCGACTTTCTGGTGCTCGAGTACATCGAAGGCGAGACGCTGCACTCTCGCCTTTCCAAAGGCCCGCTGCCGTTGGAACAGGCGCTGCACTACGCCATCGAGGTCGCCGGCGCCCTGGCCACCGCCCATCGGCACGGTGTGAATCATCGCGACCTGAAGCCCGCCAACATCATGCTGACCAGATCCGGGACCAAGCTGCTTGACTTCGGATTGGCCCGGCTGCAAGCGTCGGGATCAAGTCAGGCCCAGGCGGCGGCCTCGGCGATGGCGACGGTATCGGAAGAGCTCACGCAAAAGGGAACCATCATCGGCACCTTCCAGTACATGGCCCCCGAACAACTGGAGGCCAAGGAGACCGACGCCCGCACCGACATCTTCGCCTTCGGGTTAGTCCTCTACGAGATGTTGACCGGCCGCAAGCCGTTCGAAGGCAAGAGCCAGGCCGGCTTGATCGGCGCCATTTTGCACACAGACCCGCCGCCGATCTCCTCCCTGCAACCGCTGATTCCCGCCATCCTCGATCGCGTTGTCAGCAAGTGCCTGGCTAAAGATCCCGATGAGCGGTGGCAGAATGCGCAGGACCTCGCCAGCGAGCTGAAATGGATCGCCGAAGGCGGCACGGCGCCCAGCGGCTCCGTCGTACTCCCACCCTCTCGCCCATTCGCTTGGATCGCCGTCGCCGCCGCATCCACCCTTGCCGCCATTGCTCTGGCCGTGCTGCTGGGCGTGACTCACTTCCGCCCCGCGCCGCCTGCGCACGTGGTAAGGTCCTCACTCCTGCCACCGCCCAACTTGTCTTTCGTGCCCTACAACTTCGCTGTCTCCCCGGATGGCACTCGGCTCGCCTTCGTCGCGGTGGGCCCGGACGGCAAGAGCGCGCTATGGGTCCGCGCGTTCTCCTCCCCCGTCGGGCAGCAGCTCACGGGCGGTGAAAACGCGATGTTCCCCTTCTGGTCGTCCGACAGCCATCGCATCGGCTTCTTCGCCGATGGCAAGTTGAAGACCGCGGACGTCGGAGGCAGCGCGGTGCAGATTCTTGCCCAGGTCCAGTTAGGTCTCGGGGGTACGTGGAACCGCGATGGCGCCATCGTCTTCGCTCCCTCTCCCAGCGGTTCGCTATATCGCATCCCGGCCGCCGGAGGTACTCCCGCGGCTGCGACCAAGCTCTCCAGCCCGAGCAGCGCCCAGGCACATCGCTGGCCGGCGTTCCTCCCCGATGGCAAACACTTCCTTTACTTCGTCGATTGGAGCGGTCCCGCCGATAAGCCGGGCGACGGCGTTAACCTGGGTTCGCTCGACTCCGTGGAGCCCAAGCAGTTTTCCGCCGAACTGAGGGGAAATGTGGCGTTTGCTTCCGGTAACCTGCTCTACGTCCGCGACCGCAGTCTGCTGGCGCAATCTTTCGACTTCGCCCGGCTTGAGACCGTTGGACCCGTCGTGCCGATCGTCGAGCAGGAATTGGATAAGGATACGGCCTTCCTGCAGTCGGGGTTTTCGGCCTCCGAAAACGGTGTGTTGGTCTTCCACTCGGCGGCCGATGCGCCGTCGCGTTTGGTGTGGTTCGACTCGAGCGGAAAGGAGTTGGGACAAATCTCCGAGGCCGGCTACAAGGACCCGAATATCTCTCCCGACGGCCGCTTTCTGGCGGTCTCCTCGGACGACGAGCGTAACGGCAAACACTTCATCCGTGTCCACGACCTCGAGCGCGGCATCAGCACTCGCCTCACCGAAGGAGGATACGACGAATTTCCCACGTGGTCGCGCGACAGCCGGCGCATCACCTACCTTACCGGCGCGGCCTCCGGCAATACCATCTCGATCGACGAAATCCCGGCCGACGGCTCCGGCCCACCGCAGATTCTGCTGAAGGGCGCCATGATGATACCGAACAGCCGGTCAGCGGATGGCCGTCTGGCGTTCATGGATTTCGGGAACGGCCCCGCACACCTGGCGGTCTCCTCCACCACCAGCCCGCAGCCCAAAACCTTTGGCGCTGTCCCCGCACCCGAAGCCCAGTTCTCCCCCGACGGCAAATGGATTGCACACCAAACGATGGGAGGACGGTTCGGCGGCGACATCACCGTTGAGCCCTTCCCGGGTCCGGGCGCGCGCATCCAGATCTCCAACGCCGGCGGCGCCCAGCCCCGCTGGAGCCATGACGGCAGGCGGGTCTTCTACATACAGGCCGACAAGAAGTTGATGGAAGCGAGCTTCAACCCGCAGACAGGGTCCGCCGGCGCCCCACGCGTGCTTTTCCAGACCCGAATCGTCGCCTCCAACTTCGTCCTCTTCCAATACGATGTCGCCCCTGACGGCCGCTTCCTCATCAATTCACTCCCGTCCACTTCCTCCTCTCCCCTCACCCTGCTTACCGGCTGGACCGCCCTTCTGAATGGTCGCTGATCGGGACATGAAGGCAGAAGTTCTCTCCCCGTCAATTGGCTGTATCACACCCATCTCGCCCCCTGGAGGGTTTGTGCGGTCCTGCCATCTGCCAGAAGTTCGGAACGCCGGCATTTCGTCCAAGTGGATCGCGATCGGTAAACACTGCGTTGGGGCTGATGTATCTGCTTTCCATTTGCCGGTCGCCACAGCAATGAACGCCCGCATGGCAGTCTGACCCTCCATCTGTTGACCAGGGACGGGCGTCGCAGGTGGCATAAATGCATCCCCAGATCCGATGCCGATGCTGAAACCAACAACAACGAACTGTCGAAGGCGCTCCAAGCTAGAGCCGTCGCGTCACTATCCGCCGGCAGTTCGCAAAGGCAAGAGGGGACAGCATTGTTACTGCTGCGGCAGCGGTTTGGCTGGCGCCGGCGGGCGTTCATTGCCGATGTGATCGGCCACGTTGCCGGCCTGCATCCCGCTCACGCCCACCACGCGCTGCGGCAGCATCGTAGCGTTCCAGTTCTCGTAATCCTGCACCATGCGGCGATAGACTTCCGCCTGGCGGTCCTTCAGATTGGCGCGCTCCAGCGGGTCCTGGACCACGTTGAACAGGAACGTATTCTCGCGGATCTTGAGCCACTTCATCTCCCCGTCGCGAAGGGCGCGCTGGGAGTTTCCGTTGTAGCGCCAATAGACCTTGCGTGACAGTGGCGCTGCGCCCTGCGTCAGCGCCGGTAGAAGATTGATGCCATCGGAAGGATACGCCGGATCGGGCGCCGTGCCCGCCGCGGCCAGCAGCGTGGGCAGCCAGTCCATGCTCATGGAAACTTGCTGGCTGGTGCTTCCCGCACCCACGCGTCCCGGCCACTTCACGATTGCCGGGATGCGCAGGCCGCCTTCCAGCAACTCCATTTTCTTGCCCGAAAAGGGCCACGTATCCGAAAAACGTTCGCCGCCGTTGTCGCTTGTGAAAATCACGAGGGTGTTCCCGGCGATGCCGCGTTGCTCCAAGACCTGCATCACGCGGCCCACCTGCTGGTCGAGCGCCGTAACCATGCGGGCGTACGTCGCAAGCGACCCGCCGTCGTAATGCTGCAGGGTGCGGATTCGCAACGCTTCGGCCTCATCCTCGCGCCCTTCCCAGGGCCAGTGCGGAGCATTGAAGTGCAAGCTAAGGAAGAACGGCTTCTGTGCGGCTGCATACTCGCCGATGACTTTCACCGCACGGTCGCCCAGCAACTCCGTCAGGTAACCCGCTTGTTCGATCTTGGCGTCGTCGTCCCATAGATCGCCAGTGTCGCTGTTGGCCGGACCCGACTTGTGAGTGAAATAGTCCAGCGCGCCCCCCCGAAATCCCCAGAAGTGGTCGTAGCCGCTCTTGAGCGGTCCGTAATCCGGCAGCCTGCCCAGATGCCACTTGCCGATCAGCGTGGTTCCGTAGCCGGCCTTCTTCAATAACGACGGCAGAGTGGGATGCTCCGGCGGCAGCCCCACGTCTTGATTCGTAATCGGCTCTTCGAGCCCCACCGCCAGCCGGTATTGGTACCGCCCTGTGATCAACGCGGTGCGGGTCGCCGAACATACCGCCGAATTCGCATACGCCTGGAGGAACTTCATGCCCGCCGCGGCGAGCCGGTCGACATTCGGCGTCGAATAATCCCGCCGGCCGTAGCAGGAAAGATCCGCGTAGCCCAGATCGTCGGCCATGATGTAGACGATGTTGGGACGCGCCTGCTGCGCGTGTGCTCCACGAGTGCCAAGCGCCAGCGCGACCACGGGAGCCGCTGTGGCGGCCAACGCTTTCCGCCGCGTGATGTAATCCATTGATCTCCCGCACCATTATAGGCCCGAAACTTAGGCGGGTCGATGACTTAACCCGACCTTCGCACTTGGCGTATGCGTGTCGGCGGAATCGGCGATAGCGATGCAGCAAGTGGTTCGGCTTCAATAGAACAATTCTGGAATCGCTTGTAGTGCAGACCTACCCTCTATGCAAGAGGGGAAAAGCATGCC
>JBGPHT010000187.1:0-14564 GCA_041484525.1 Bryobacteraceae bacterium
CCACGACCTCGCTGCTGACGACCCAGAGATCTTCCTGTCGCTCCCGTTTCTTGCGGGTTCCCATGGCCATGCAGTATAGACGCCCAGAACATTCGCTAGGTCACATGTTTTCGCGACTATTACCACAGGCTGCTAGCAGAGTATCGGCGGAATGGGACGAGGATTATCACGAACTGCGGTTCTCGCTTTGCTGTCAATGGCGGCATTTTCATCTACCTTGACACCCTACAACGTTGCGCAGACCGAAACGGGCGTGCGCCGGGGTTCCCCTTGAGTGGCGTTGCCCGCGTTGCGACCGACTGGCCTCAACCTTTGGCGTGCAAGGATTTGCGCGCGGCGGCGGGCGGTGCGGGTGTTTCGCAATACAATACGTGTTTTGCAAAATGGACGGCGCTTGTCATTCGCCCCTGTCACGTCTTAACCTTTGGAACGATGCCTCGGTGTGCCTTTAAGCTCCGGATCAAGCAGGACGCGATCGAAGAATATGAGCGGGAGCACACGCGCGTGTGGCCGGAGCTGCTGGCGAAGTTGAAGGCGGTCGGCATCTCCGATTATTCGATTTTCCGCCGCGGTCAGGATTTGTTTCTCTGCATGCGGGTGGAGGATTTCGATCGCGCCTGGAAGGAACTGGACGGCGACCCGGTGAACCAGCGCTGGCAGCAGTTCATGGCCCGGCTGTTCGAGCCGGTGCCCGATCTGACCAACGGGGAGCGGTTCGCCATGATGAAGGAAGTTTTCTACCTGGAGTAACAGAGTGCGCTACTGGTGTGCCGCAATACTCGTCGCAGGTGCCGTTTTGTCTGTCGCCCAATCTCCTCCAACCTCCCTGGCGCAGTTGCGCGCCAGTTTCGAGAACCCGCCCGACGAGGCGCGAATCATGATGCGCTGGTGGTGGTTCGGACCTTCCGTCGTCAAGCCGGAGCTGGAGCGCGAAATGCGCGCCATGAAGGAAGGCGGCATCGGCGGGTTCGAAGTGCAGCCGGTGTATCCGCTCGAGGTCGAGGGCAACTATCCGTACCTCTCGCCGCAGTTTCTCGACGCATTGAAGTTCACCGGCGAAAAGGCGCGTGAACTCGGCCTTCGTATGGACCTGACGTTGTGCAGCGGATGGCCGTACGGCGGACCGCACATTTCGGTCGAGCAAGCCTCCGCGAGACTGCGCGTGCAGCGCGTGACGAGCGACGCGCCGCCGCCCGCGATCGGCGAGGGCGAGATGTTGATTGCGGTGTTCGTGGACAATGAGCGCCTGCCGGATGGGGCGCGCGTGCCGGCTGGCAAGACCGCGCAGTACTTCATCGCCAGCCGCACGAAGCAGATGGTGAAGCGGCCGGCGGTAGGCTCAGAAGGCTGGGTGCTCGACCACTACAACCGGTCGGCCATCGACTTTCACCTGAAGACGGTCGGCGAGAAACTGATGGGCGCGCTCGGCAAGAACGTGCCGTACGCGGTTTTCAGCGACAGCCTCGAGGTCTACAATGCGGACTGGACGGCCGACTTGCTGCCGGAATTCCAGAAGCGCCGCGGCTACGACCTCACGCCGTACCTGCCCGCGCTGGCGGGCGATATTGGCGCCCAGACCGCGGCCATCCGGCACGACTGGGGCAAGACGCTGACGGAGCTGGCCAACGAGCGCTACCTGACTCCGGTGCGGCAGTGGGCGGCGGCGCACGGCACCAAATTCCGTTCGCAGACCTATGGCATTCCGCCGGTGGAGCTTTCGAGCAACGCGCTGGTGGACCTGCCGGAGGGCGAGGGCTCGTTCTGGCGGCGGTTCACGTCGACGCGTTGGGCGTCGTCGGGGAGCCACCTGTATGGCCAGCCTGTAACGTCGTCCGAGACGTGGACGTGGCTGCATTCGCCCGTCTTCCGCGCCACGCCGCTCGACATGAAAGCCGAGGGCGACTTGCATTTCCTGCAAGGCGTCAACCAGTTGATCGGCCACGGATGGCCGTACTCGCCGCCCGAGGCCGGCGAGCCGGGCTGGCGATTCTATGCGTCCGCGGTGTTCAACCAGCACAACCCGTGGTGGATCGTGATGCCCGACGTCACGAAGTATCTGCAGCGCGTCAGCTTCCTGCTGCGCCAGGGTAGGCCGGCCAACGATGTCGCGATATATTTGCCGACCGACGACGCGTGGGCCGGATTCGGACTGGGCCGCGATTCCATCAACCAGGCGATGGAAGGACTGCTGGGGCCCAACCTGATCCCGCGGATTCTGGATGCGGGATACAACTTCGACTTCATCGACGACGGCGCGATTGAGAAGCTCGGCGTCCAGTATCCGGTGTTGATTCTCCCGGGCGTGAATCGAATTCCACTGGCGACTTATCAGAGGATCGGGGAGTACGCCAAGAAGGGTGGGAAGGTGATCGTGACGCGCCGCGCGCCCTCCGAGGCTCCGGGGTTCAAGGATGACGGCGACACGGCGAAGATTCGTGAGTTGTCGGGGGCGTACACGGTGACAGACGAAGCGGCACTGGCCGGCGCGCTGCATGCCGCGCTGCCGCCGGACGTGGCGACGGCGCCCGAGATCGGGGTCGTCCATCGCAAGCTGCCGTTTGCCGAGGTGTACTTCCTGGCGAACACGAGCAATCATCCGGTGAAAAGCGCAGCCACGTTCCGGGTCGCGAGGATGGACCCGCAGTGGTGGGACCCGTTCAGCGGGAAGGTGACGGGCGCGGGTGCCGGGAATCGGTTGGAGCTGGATCTGGCGCCGTATGAGTCGAGAGTAGTGGTGTTTGCCAAAGGCGCAGCAGCGGGCGCGGCACCGGCGAAGGAGTCCACCGCAGTCGACATCAGCGCAGGGTGGAGTTTGCAGATCGGTGGCAAGACTGCGACGGCGGATGTGCCACGGTCGTGGACGGACGATCCGGACCTGAAATTCTTTTCCGGGACCGCGACTTACGAGAAGACTGTCCAGGCGGCCCAGGGGCGTTCTTACGTGCTCGACTTCGGCGAGGGCACGCCGGTGAACGCCGAGGAACGGCGCGCCGGGGCGGGGATGCGCGCCATGCTCGAGAGTCCGGTGCGGGAAGCCGCCATAGTCTACGTGAATGGCAAGCGTGCCGGCTCGGTGTGGAAGCCGCCGTACCAGTTGGACGTCACCGGGTTGATGCATGCCGGGGAGAATCAGATCCGGATCGTGGTGGCGAATACGGCGGTCAATGTGCTCGCCAAGGGGCCGCTGCCGGATTACAAGGAGCTGACCGCCAAGTACACGGAGCGCTTCCAGGCGCAGGACATGGACCGGGTGCAGCCGCTGCCCTCGGGGCTGCTCGGACCGATCCGGCTGGTGACGCGATGATCTCGCGGCGCGGGCTGCTGCAATCGGCCGCCAACGGGCCGTTCGAGCCCACGTGGGAATCGATCGGGACCCACTACCAGACGCCGCGCTGGTTCTCCGAGTGCAAGTTCGGCATCTTCATGCACTGGGGTCTCTACGCCGTTCCGGCGCACCACAACGAGTGGTACGCGCGCCACATGTACAGCGACGCCGCCATCTCGAAATGGCACGCGGAGCACTACGGACCGCAAGACAGATTCGGGTACAAGGACTTCATCCCGCTGTTCAAGGCCGAGAAGTACGACCCGGACGCGTGGGCCGCGTTTTTCAAGAAGCCGGGCGCGCGCTATGTGATGCCGGCGGAGGAGGACCACGACGGCTTCGCCATGTACGATAGCGCGCTGACCGAATGGTGTGCCGCCAAAATGGGGCCGAAGCGCGATCCGATCGGCGACTCCAATCACCGCTTCGAGCATTGGGATTTCATGTACCCGCGGTTCAAGTGGCCGGGCGAACAGTTGACGATTGCGGCGGCGGCAAAGCGGAAAGTGCGGGCCGTATCGATGCTCGGACTGAAGGGTGCGCTCGAATTCTCGCAGGACGATGCGGGACTGAAGATCGAGCTGCCGGAGAAGACCGGCGACCACGCCTTCGCATTCAAGCTGGTTTAGCTCATGGCCCCTTTATCGCTCTCGCCGATCGGGTTGCTGCTGGCGGCCGTCATGTCGGTGACGAACGTCTTCACCGATGTCGCGCGCAAGAATGCGCTGGACAAGCGGGACCTGGTGCCGGCCACCTTCTGGATACGCATCGCGGTGACGATCGTGTTCGCGATCGTGCTGACAGTGCAAGTGCTGCGCGGGAACCAGATCGTGATCCGCGACAGCGGGCCGCTGTTCGGCATCGCAGCGCTGCACTTCGCGCCGCTGCCAACCTTCTTCATCTACCTGGTGCTGGACGTGGGTCTGATCGCGTGCGTCATGTGGCTCTACTTTCGCGCGCTGCAGATTTCGCCGATGTCGCTCTGCATTCCATTTCTGGCGTTCACACCGGTGTTCCTGATCCCCACGGGGTTCGTGCTGCTGGGCGAGATGCCGCCGCCGTTGAAGCTGGTGGGCGTGGTGCTGATCGTAGTCGGGTCGCTGGTAATGCACCGCAGGCTGTTCGCCGTGGGATGGACGGCGCCCGTCAAAGCCATCGTCCGGGAAAAGGGAAGCCGCTACATGCTGATGGTGGCGTTCATTTTCTCCATCACCAATCCGCTGGATAAGAAGCTGGTGGTGATGAGCGACGTGTTTACCGAGGCGTTCGCTTACGGCACCGGGCTGTGCATTGCGTTCTACCTGCTGGGAAGATTTCAGAAGGCGGATTTCCGCGCGGCCATCCGGTCGAACGTGAAGTGGGTCGGCCTGGCGGGGCTGTCGGATGGAGTCTCGCTGCTGTTCCAACTGGCTTCCTACACGTACATCAACGTGGTGATCGCGGTGAGCATCAAGCGGGCGGGCATGGTGCTGGCGGTGATCTCGGGCTGGCTGATTTTCCACGAGCGCGGGATCACGGACAAGCTGATCGCGACCGGAGTGATGTTCTGCGGCGTCCTGATCCTGTATCTGCCGCTGACGGCGATCCAGACGTTCGCGTTGGCGGCGCTGACACTGGCCGGCATGGCGGTGGCACTTTACGCGACGCGCCACCAGGCGGTCGCTGAAGCGGCGGAGGCGGCAGCGCGATGAATGTCTCGTTTGTAGGCTGCGGCGGGATGGCGGCGCACTACCTGGCCGTCTACCGCGATCTCGACTGGGTGCGCGTGGTTTCTTGCGTCGATACGAATATCGAGAGCGCTCAGCGGGCCGCCGAAACCGTCGGCTCGACGGCCACCAACGATTTCTGCGCGGCGCTCGAGGACGACGTGGATGCCGTGATCGTCAGCACGCCGAATTCGGCGCACCGCCCGCAGGCGGTGGCGGCGATCGAAGCCGGCAAGCACGTCCTGCTGCAAAAGCCGGTGGCGGCGAACCTGGCGGATGCGGAGGCGATCGGCGTGGCGGCGGAGGGTTCCGCCCGCACCGTCGGGCTCTACATGAGTTACTTCGACCAGCCGCTGATGTGGGACCTGCGCGACATGCTGTCCCAAGGCCGGCTGGGCGATCTGGTGCATTGCTACGCGCGCCTCATGCATAAGGGCGGCATGATGTGGTCGGACGACGCGCTGAAGGGCAACCGCACGTGGCGCGGCTCCGTCGAAGAGACCGGCGGCGGGTGTTTCATCCAACTCGCGGTGCACTACATCCACATCTTCGAATGGATCTCGGGCGCCCGCGTGGTGCGCGCGACGGGGTTCACGCGCAATCTGCATTGCCCGGGATTGGAGGGCGAAGATCTGGCGGTGGCGGTACTCGAGATGGATTCGGGCGCCATGATCACGCTGGATACGGCGTGGTGTACCAATGGCGAGGAGCTGAGCGTTCACGGTACGCTCGGGCGGCTCAACTACCGGAACAACCAGTGGCTCTCGGTGGCATCGAGCGCCGGGGCGTTTGAGGGGCGCGTGGTGCGCTACACAGGCGGTCTCACGCCGGCATTCGGCGGCCCGCAAGGCGAGGAACAACAGATGGAAGTGCGGGCGCCTGCATTCGGCAACATCGCGAATCCGCTGAATCAGCACCGGGCGTTTCTGGAGGCGGCGCGCGATGGGCGGCACGCGCCGGTATCGATCGCATCGGGAGTTAGGGATATGCGGATCGTGAGCGCAGTGTATGAGTCGGCGCGAACGGGCCGCGCGGTGGAAGTGAGATGACACTCGGCATCGTAGCGGACGAAATCAGCCGCAATTTCGCGGACGCCGTGCGCATCGGCAAGTCCCTCGGTATCCGCCGCTACGAAATCCGCAACTTGACCACGGGCCGCGCGCCTATGTGCGATGCGGCTGAGTTACTCGAGGTGGAGCGCATCGCCGGCGGTGAAGGCGTCGAGATCACCGCGCTCTCGCCGGGCCTGTTCAAGTTGACGGAAGACGCCGCGGGGTTCGCGCGCGACATGCGGGAAGTCTATCCGAAGGCCGCCGAGTGGGCTCACCGTTGGAGGCTGCCGGGGCTGATCGTCTTCGGCTTCCATAAGCCGGGCGCGACGGAGCAGAACGTCGGTGCCATGGCGCGGAGCGAGGCGCCGGCCGCGATCTCCGAGTGGCTGGCCGAAGCGGGGCGGCGCGCCTGCGCAGACGGTCTGCTCCTCATGATCGAGCCGGAGCCGATCTGCTGGTGCGACACCGGCGGCAAAACCGTCGAACTCATCCAGGGTGCGAGCGGTCTGAAGATCAATTACGACCCCGGGAACGTCGCATGGTTTGAGGGCAGCGACCCGATCGGTGAGTTCGACGCCGTTGCGCCCTGGATCGCCAACGTGCATGTGAAAGATCTGCGGCTGGGACCGGTACAATTCGTCCCGGCCGGCGAAGGGATCATCGATTTCCGCGCACATTTTGCGGCGCTCCAGCGAATCGGCTACCAAGGCCCGATCTCGCTCGAGCCGCACATGGATGGCAGCGCGGAAACCGTTCGAAAGTGCAAGCAAGCGTTCGAGAGATTGTGGGAAGGGGAATCGCAATGAGAATGACACGGCGCAGTGCCATCGGAGTTTTGGCGAGCACGGCCTCGGCGGCGGCCGCGGCGGAACAGCAGAGCGAAAGCGCGAGCCCGGCGGTCGAGATCAACTGGCTGGGCAGCGCGCCGCCGCTGCTCGAAACGGGCGTGAGCTGGGGCGTGCCGTTCGCGCGGGGGACAGTGGCAAAGGATCGTTCTTTCACGCTCACGGCGGATGGCAAAGCGCTGCCGGTGCAATCCTGGCCGCTAGCGTACTGGCCGGATGGTTCCATGAAATGGCTCGGGTTCGCGACCGTCGCGGGTCCGGGCGCCGCAGGTGCGCTGCGGCTCGCGCCAGGAAATCCCGGCGCGCCGGCGGCGGCGGTGAAGGTCAACCAGACGGCCAACGCCATCGACATCGACACCGGCAAGCTGCAGTGCCGCGTTCCGAAGCAGGGCGCATTTCTGATCGACTCGATGACGATGGAAGGGCGGGTGGTGGCGCGCCAGGGATGGCTGGCCTGCTCCGTGGCGGACCGTCCGGAACGCCCGACGCGCTTCGAAGATTTCACCAGCCGCATTCAGAAGGTGACGGTAGAACAGACCGGGCCGGTACGCGCCGTGGTGAAAATCGAGGGCGTCCACAAGTCCGATCAGGGCGCACGCGAGTGGCTGCCGTTCACCGTGCGGCTCTACTTCTACGGCGGACAGGAGCAGGTGCGGCTGGTCCACACCATCGTTTTCGACGGCGACCACGAGAAGGATTTCATCAGCAGCTTGGGGCTGGCGTTTGCGGTGCCGATGCGCGAGCAGATGCACAACCGCCACATCCGTTTCTCGGGCGAGGGCGACGGGCTGTGGGCAGAGCCGGTGGAACCGCTCACCGGACGGCGCGTCCTGACGATGCCGGGCGGCGGCGATGCGTATCCCAGCCAGCTCGCCGGCAAGCGCATCCCTAATAAGGATGCGTTTAACCAGGTCGGCCAGAAGCTGATCGGCGATTGGGCCGTGTGGTCCGACTTCAAACTGGCGCAGACGACCGGCGACGGTTTCACGATTCAGAAGCGGACGAATCCGCAGAGTTGCTGGCTCGACGCCAACGCCGGGCGGCGCGCCTCGGGGCTGGTCTTCGCGGGCGACGTGACGGGCGGGCTCGCGATCGGCGTGAAGAACTTCTGGCAGTCGTATCCGGCCTCACTCGAAGTGCGCAATGCGGCGAGCGACACGGCAGATCTGCATGTCTGGCTCTGGTCTCCCGATGCGGCGCCGATGGATCTGCGCCACTACGACACGCGCGCGCATGACCTGGATTCGAGCTACGAAGACGTTCAGCCGGGCTTCAGCACACCGCACGGCGTGGCGCGCACGAGCGAGATGACGCTGTTCCCGAGTGCCGGTGTCCCGACGAAAGAAGACGCCGCGCGGCAGGCGAAACTCGCGCAGGAGCCGCCGCTGCTGGTCGCGGCGCCGCAGCATACGCACTCGGCCGGCGTGTTCGGCTTCTGGAGCCTGCCGGACCGCTCGACGCCGTTCAAGCGCGCCATCGAAGAGCAGCTCGAGGGCGCTTTCGCGCTCTACAAGAAGGAAGTGGAGCAGCGGCACTGGTACGGCTTCTGGAACTACGGCGACGTGATGCATCAGCATGATGCCGCGCGCCACTCGTGGCGCTACGATATCGGCGGCTTCGCGTGGGACAACACCGAGCTCGGCACCGATCTGTGGCTGTGGTACAGCTTTCTGCGCACTGGACGCGCCGACATTTTCCGTATGGCCGAAGCCATGACGCGCCACACGGGAGACGTGGACACGTACCATCTCGGCAGGTTCGCCGGGTTGGGCTCGCGCCATAACGTCCGCCATTGGGGCTGCGGCGCCAAGGAGGCGCGCATCAGCCAGGCGGCGTATCGACGTTTCCACTACTACCTGACGACGGACGAACGCTCGGGCGACGTGATGCACGAAGTGGCCGACGCCGATGCGAAGGCCGCCGAGCTCGATCCCATGCGGCTGGCGTCGCCGCTGACGAAGCCGAATCCGTACCCTGGGCGCGTGCGCGGCGGGCCGGACTGGCTGGCGTTCATCGGCAACTGGATGACCGAGTGGGAGCGCACGGGAAACACGAAGTACCGCGACAAGATTCTGGCCGGCATGGACTCGATCGCGGCCATGCCGTACGGCTTCCTCACCGGTCCCAACAATTTGTACGGCTACGATCCGAAAACGGGAAAGCTCTATCCAATGGAGGAGGACGGCTTCGGCGGCTACAACCTGACCACCATCATGGGCGGCGCCGAAGTAGTCTTCGAACTCAACGAACTGATCGATCACGCGGGCTGGAAGAAATTGTGGCTGCAATACTGCCGCCTGACTTCAGCTCCGAAGCCGGTGGTGGCGCGCGACATGACGACCGGCACTGAGGGAGGCGATGCGGCGTACGCCGGGGCCGGCCGGCTGGCGGGTTACTACTATCTCCACAACAAGAGCGCGCCGTTTGCCAGGAAGGCGTGGACGGCGGTGCGCGCGGCACCGTACGCGCCGCGCAGCTTCAAAGGTCCGGACGTGCTGAATCCGATCGACGAAATCCCAGGACTTTCGACGAACAGCGTGGCGCAGAACTGTCTGCAAGCCATCGAGGTGCTGGCGATGTGTGGCGACGTGGCACCGCTGGGCGCGGCGTAGTTCACGGGGTCTTCTGGCCGTGGGCGGCGGTGGTCCGCAGATGCGCGTAGAATCCCAGATCCGACGTCGTCAGCATCTTGGTCACAAGAATGATCTGCCCGGTGTGCATCGAGAAATGCTCCACCACGTGGTAGATCGCGTCCAGGACCGAGACTGGGTACTCCTGCACGACGAGGCGCTCTGCCAGGCGCGCGGCGGTCACCCGCTGCATCACCGCTGTAGCTTCCGCTACGGTGCCGCGTAAACGGTCGCCTAGCTCCTGGATGGAAACGCCGCCCGTGGCTGCGAACTCGGCATCGCGCTGGCGCACGTCCGGTTGGCTGCCGACGCCCGCGACAATCCACTGCCGCACGTTGCCGCAGAGATGCAGCACCAGGTTGCCGATGGCATTTTCGTTGGCGCTGCCGCGCGCCCATACTTGCTCTTCCGTCAGAGTTCCCAGACACGCCTCGATGCGGCCGGCAAGCAGGTCCATCTTCTTGACGGAGAATTCCAGAAACTGCCGGTCGAGTTCCGGTTCCATGTTGAGCTCCCCTTCTGCCAGTATAGATTCGCTCAGCTATCCTGAAGGAACGGGGGAAATTTGAGGGCACCGATTCACATTGCCGGCGGCGGTCTTGCGGGGACGGAAGCGGCGTGGCAGATTGCGCGGCGCGGCCTGGACTGCGTGCTGCACGAAATGCGCCCCGTCCGCAGTACGCCCGCACACCAGACGGACCGGCTGGCCGAACTGGTGTGCAGCAATTCCCTCAAGACCGAGCAGGAATCCGCCGCGCCCTGGCTCCTCAAGGAAGAACTGCGGCGCCTGGATTCGCTCCTGCTGCGGGCGGCTCAACAGGCGCGTGTTCCGGGCGGGCATGCGCTCACCGTGGACCGCGAAGTGTTCTCCGTGGAAGTCACGCGCGCCATTTCGTCCGAACCGCGCATCGAACTGCGCCGCGAAGAAATGACCGCGATCCCGGCGGACGGCATCACCATCATCGCCACCGGTCCGCTCACGAGCGACGCGCTGGCGGCGGAGATCGCGCGGCTGACGGGCTCCGGCCGGCTCTTTTTCTACGACAGCATTAGCCCCATCGTCGACGCTGAAACGGTGAATCTGGAGGTCGCGTATTGGGCGTCGCGTTACGGGAAATCGACGGACGGCACCGCCGACTACCTGAACTGCCCCTTCAATCGCGAACAGTACGAGGCGTTTGTCGACGAGCTGCTGAAAGGGCAGAGCGTCTCCGCCCACATCCCGGAGGACGATACGCCGTACTTCGAGGCGTGCCTGCCGATCGAGGAACTGGCGCGTCGCGGGCGGGAAACGCTGCGCTTCGGACCCATGAAGCCGATGGGCCTCGAAGATCCGCGCACCGGCAAGCGGCCGTGGGCCGTGGTCCAGCTCCGGCAGGAGAACCTGCGCGCGCAGAGCTTCAATCTGGTCGGGTTTCAGAACCACTTGAAGTTCGGCGAGCAGGCGCGGATTTTGCGAATGATTCCCGGTCTGGAGAAGGCGGAGTTTCTCCGCTTCGGCCAGATTCATCGGAACACGTACATCAACGCTCCGGCGCTGCTCGGGCCGACGCTGCAACTGCGCACGCATCCGCACGTTCTATTCGCCGGGCAGATTTCGGGCGTGGAAGGGTACGTCGAGGCGATCGCCACGGGACTGATGGCGGGCGTGCACGCCGCCGCAATCGCCCTGGGAGAGCAGCCCCGGCCGCTGCCGCGAGAGACTGCGCTGGGTTCTCTTTGCCACTACATTTCGGGCGCAGATGCCGCCGACTACCAGCCGGCCAACATCACCTTCGACCTGCTGCCGCAGTTGGAAGAGGAAACGCGGCGCCGCCTCCGACACGACAAGCACGCGCGCCATGCCGAAGTCTGCCGCCGCGCTCTCGACGCGCTGGAAGACTATCGCCGCGCGGCGATGGGGCAGCCTTGTGTCTGAACTCGCCCGGCAGATCGACCGCTACCTCGCCGACCTCGGCCGCGCGGCCAACTCCGCCCTCACCATCGAAGCTTACGGCACCGACCTGCGCCAGTTTTTGGAGTATCTCTCGCCGCCCGATCTGGCGCCGCCCGAGCCGCGCGCCATCGACCTGCTGCTGCTTCGCGAGTGGCTGGCCTCGCTCTACCGCGACGAACTGGCCGCCGTCACCATTCGCCGCAAGCTGGCGGCGGTGCGCGGACTGTTCCGGTTCATGCTGCGGGAAGACGTGGTCTCCATCAACGTGGCCCGCCTGGTGCGCACGCCGAAAGCGCCCCAGAAATTGCCGGAGGTGATGACGGCGGCGCAGGCCAATGCACTGGTGGATGGCGTGGCATCGGACGATCCGGAGCGGCCGTATCCGGCGCGGGACCGCGCGCTCTTCGAAGTCCTGTACGGATGCGGCCTGCGCGTGAGCGAGCTGGCCGGACTGAACCTGGAGGACGTCGACCGTTCCGAAGGCTGGCTACGCGTCCGCGGGAAGGGCCGCAAGGAGCGCGAGGTGCCGCTGCCGCGCCAGGCCGCCGCGGCGCTCGAGCGCTATATCGCCGGGCGCCCCGTGGTGCGCGATGAGCGCGCGGTGTTTCTAAATCACCGCAGCGGGCGGCTGACGCGGCGTGGTATCGCGGGGATCGTCAAGAGCTACGCCAAGATGCTGCGGGACGTCGATTCATCCCAGGTCCATCCGCACAGCTTCCGCCACGCGTACGCCACGCACCTGCTGGCGGACGGCGCCGACCTGCGCGCCATCCAGGAGCTGCTGGGGCACGCCCGTTTGTCCACCACGCAGAAGTACACTCAGGTCTCGCTCACCGACCTGATGGCCGTCTACGACAAAGCCCATCCGAAAGCACACCGCTGATGGCAGTTGCGCTCGCCGCCCTCCGGAGCGAGGTCCGTCCCATGTTGCGCCTGGCGGTACCGCTCGCCGCCGCCGAGTTTGGCTGGATGATCATGGGCACGGTGGATACGATCATGGCCGGTCCGCTGGGCGCGGCTGCCCTGGGCGCGGGCAACCTGGGCAACATGATGTTCTTTCCGGTGGTGATTTTCGGCACCGGCCTGCTGCTGGGGATGGACACGCTGGTGTCGCAATCCTTCGGCGCGCAGGACGCGCGGGATTGCCGCCGCACGCTGGTGAACGGCGTGTGGATCGCCCTCGCGCTGGCTCCGTTTCTGAGTCTGATCGTGTGGGGCTTGCTCCCCCTGCTGGCGCGATTCGGCACCAATCCTCGGGTGATGGTGCTGCTGGTGCCCTATCAAAAAGCCTCGATCTGGGGCATTCCGCCGCTGCTACTTTACGCCGCGTTCCGGCGGTATGTCCAGGCCGTCAACATCGTCAAACCGGTGACGTTCGCTCTGATCAGCGCCAACGTGGTGAACTTTCTAGGAAATTACGCGCTGATGTACGGCCACTTCGGCGCGCCGCGGATGGGACTGGAAGGCTCGGGATGGTCCACTTCCATTTCACGCGTCTACATGGCGGGCGTGCTGGCGGCCGCGATTCTCTGGAACGAGCGGCGCACCGGCAATCTACTCTTCCACATTTCGTGGCTTCCCGACTTGGCGCGTGTGCGTCACCTGCTGCGGCTCGGTCTTCCGGCGGCGCTGCAGATCCTGGCGGAGGGCGCGGTGTTCGGCGTCGTGACGGCGCTGATCGGCAAGCTGGACGAAGTGTCGCAGGCGGCGCACGCCATCGCCATCAACATGATCTCGACGACCTTCATGGTGCCGCTGGGGATCAGTTCCGCCGCGGCGGTGCGGGTGGGCCAGGCGATCGGCGGCGGGCAGGCGCGCGACGCCGGCGCGCGCGGTTGGATGGCGATGGCCTTCGGCGCCACCTTCATGGGCGCCGCCGCGATTGCGCTGTGGGTGGCGCCCGCGGCCATCGTCCGCCTGTTCACGCGCGACGCGGCGGTGGTCGCCGCCGGGACGGTGCTGCTGCGCATCGCCGCCGTCTTCGAGCTGTTCGACGGTCTGCAGGTGACGGCAACCGGCGCGCTGCGCGGCTTGGGCGATACCCGCACCCCGATGCTGGCGCACGCCGGCGGGTATTGGATTCTTGGGATGCCACTGGGATGCTGGCTTTGCTTCCACGGCCGCTGGGGCGTGCCCGGCATCTGGGTGGGACTGAGTGCCGCGTTGATCGTGATCGGAGTAGCGCTGGTGGTGGTCTGGGCGCGGCGGATCGGGGCGGCACACTAATACGTGTCGGCGACTACTACTCGAAGAAAGTGAATTCCCAGAACGGGACTCCTTGGCCCTGGGCCAGTTCGACAGAATCGTCTTTCGAAGGGATCGTCGCCGTAGGTTGCCGTGTAACATAGAGTCGTGTGGATAGAGAGATCACTTCAGGGTGCCGGTCACCTGCACCTACTAAAGACAAACTCGTACGTCGATTGCGACTTCCGATTGGAGCAACTGTCACCCGGCTACATGTTCCTATACTGCACTTGCCAGGATCCTGGCGTGGGCATGCTCATTTGGGCAGATACCACCGACGTATTTGAAGGTAACACTTCTGACGGACAACGGATTCGCAGCCTAAACCAGGTTCTCACACTTGAGATACGAGGCCCGGTAGTGACCCTCATGCTCAACTGTGCCGTCATTGGAGACTTCGAAAGTCCTTACGAAGAATGCCATTTCGAATTAACCAACCTGGGTTTTCCTCGTGACCCTAGTCACCCACCAAACCCCGAATCAATACGGTTCGAATCTGAAGCTGGCGGTTTCGAAACACTGCTCACGCCCAACGATAACTACGAGGAACGCATTAACCGAATCCGGCTCACAAAAACCATTGGCGTGACGGCGACTGCTGTGATTCGGGGGAGCGCAGACGACACTATGGTCAGGGAAGCGGCTGAGGACATATGCCGTAGCCTCTCTGTTATACAGGGACATAAGGGTTCACGCAAAAACAACTTCACAGATTAGGTGCGATGGTGTAGTTCCATCGCGGTAGAAGTTTGGCGGGTTTCAGAGCGAGCGAGGAAATGAGCGTGCGGTCTGGTTTGAGACCGGTTGGATACTCGCAGCGGTCGAG
>JBGPHT010000188.1:0-14325 GCA_041484525.1 Bryobacteraceae bacterium
CGGCGCCGTTGCTTGCACAATCGATACTTTCCGCGCCTGGATGAAGTGATCGCCGCAGTAGAAGCCGAGTTCGACCAATGGGCCGGTCGCAATGAAACACTACGCCGATTATGCGCAATTACTTAAGTCGCTGTGTTTAGTAGCTCTTCGACGCTCCGCTCCTTCCGTTCGTCACCGTGAATGTGCCGTCGGCGCGCGCCGTCAACTGGATCCACGACCCGGCGCACTTCTCCTCCATGTTGGCGATCAACTGCTCGGGCGCGTTTCGCTCGACGCCGCGCGCGGGAGAAAAGTGCAGTTGCCACAGATCCGCCAGCCCCGGCGAATCGTGAATCGTCTGCCACGCCTCCACCGACCCGCCCTTCGTCACTCCGTTGTTCATGATCGCCACCCTCGGGTACAGCGCCCACACCATCTGCGGCGCCCCCGACGTATTCGTCCCATGATGCGTCGTCATGTAGACATCCACCGTGCCGATCTTGTTCGCCGGGCAAGCCAGGTCGTACTCCTGGTTCCAGTAGAGGTCGCCCAGATCCGCCAGCCGAAACCGGCCGTACACGATCAGCATCCCGAGCGAGTGCGCGTTTTCCCCTGGATCCACCTCGAGCGGCTTGTACGCCGCGCACGCAGGATTCGGCTGTCCCACCCCCGCGAGTGGCTTCGCGATCGCAATGCCCGCGGCGGTCACGACCTTGACCTTGAAGCCGGCGATCGGGATGCTGTCGCCCGCCTTGACGACGAGGTGCCGGTGCCTCGCCCGCGCCTTCTCGTAGGCGCTGTACATCGTGTTGGCGTCTTCGGTGGCCTCGAAGCGCTTTCCATGATCCACGAAGGTGCCGATCGGGAATCGCTTTTCGAGCGGCGCCACTCCGCCCAGATGGTCGCGGTGATTGTGCGTCACCACCAGGTAGTCGATCCGCTTCACGCCAGCCGCCTGGAGCGCAGCCAGAATGCGATCCGTATCGCGGCCGTCAAACCCGTCGTAGCCGGCGTCGATCAGCATCGATTGGCCGGAAGGCGAAACGAAGAGAGCCGCTTTCCCGCCCTCCACGTCGATGGCGTAGATCTGGAGCGTCTGCGCCGCCGCAGCGCAGGCGAGTAGCAACGTCAGGCAGAGTTTCATGGCAAACTCCGGATTGTACCAACTATGCTTTTGAAAAAGACGATGCTGGCAGCGGTGCTACTCACGGCCGCTGCGGCGCAAGATACCCGCCTCATCCTCCTCGGCACCGGCAATCCCAATCCGGACCCGGAGCGCATGGGTCCTTCGGTGGCCGTGGTCTCGGGCGATCGCGTGTATATCGTCGATGCCGGCCCGGGCGTGGTTCGCCGCGCCGCCAAGGCTGGAATCCGAATGGACCAGTTGACGCGCGCGTTCCTCACACACCTGCACTCCGACCACACCGTCGGGTTGCCGGACCTGATCTTCACTCCGGCGGTGACAGGCCGGCAGGGCGCTCTCGAAATCTACGGACCGCCGGGAGTGCGCGCCATGACCTCGCACATCATGCAGGCATGGAAGGAGGACATCGCCATCCGCCTGCACGGCATGGAGCCGTCCGTGCCCGGCGCCTATGTGGTGCGCGCGCACGACGTCAAGCCCGGCGAGATTTATCGCGACGAGACGCTTCGCGTGCTCGCCATCGCCGTGAACCACGGCACCTGGAAGCATGCCTATGCTTATCGCTTCGAGGCGTCCGACAAGACGATCGTCATTTCGGGCGACACGACATACAGCCCGGGCCTCATCGCCGCCGCGAAAGGTTGCGACATTTTGGTGCACGAGGTGTATTCGCAAAAGGGACTAGAACGCCGCACTCCAGATTGGCAGAAGTACCACGCCGCGTTCCACACTTCGGGTCCCGACGTGGGCCGGATCGCGGCTGAGGTGCGGCCGAAGAAACTGGTGCTCTACCATACCCTGCCGATGCGCGAGTCTGCGGATGAAGTCATCCAGGAAATCCGCACCAGGTTCTCGGGCGAAATCATCTACGCCGCCGATCTCGACGTAATCCGCTAATATGTCGTTTCAGTAAACCATATCTGTTTTGGAACTCGATAAAATCCTCGTTTATCGGCGTTCATCAGCGGCCAATAATTCCGGCCGAGGTTTTCGGGCTGCTTCGGCACGAACATACGGGCCGCCGATGAACGCGGATGAACGCCGATCGTCCACGAGCCCCTCACGGAACGTTGTTCCCGACCGGCACTTTGACCGGCGGACTCCCTACGCCTCCGGCGCTCACCACCAGATCCTGCGTTCCCGAGAGCGCACTTCCCGGAACCCGAAAGTTCACCTGATACACTCCGACGAATCCTGGTGCCAAACCTGCAAACTGCACGTCGCACGCCGTTCCTGCCAGCGTCACGGAAACTCCGCTTGCCGCTGCCAGAGGAGCTTGCGGCGCTGCCGCGCCCGTCGCCGGCCGATTCGTCACGTCCCCCAACCCCGCGGCGTAGAGAAACGCAAACTCGCCCGCCACCAGCGGACGCGCCGCCGTCACGAGCGAAAAATCCGCATTGTGCACGACCACGCCCTGTGTCCCATCGCTCGTGTACACAGCGGGCTGCTGGCTCATCAGCGGAACGTCCACGGCCGCGCTCGTCTGCCCCGCGCGCGTCACCGTCACCGATACTGTCTGCCGGCCCGCGATTTCGAACGGCGCTTGAAAGTTCACCTGCTCGCGGCCGCTCACGTTCGCCACCGCATAGAGCGGCGCGGGCGTCCCGTTCACCGACACGGAAACGCCACTCAACGACAGCGGCAGCGGAATCCGATCGGCACCTACCACGCCCGCCGCATCCATCACGCCCGATGCGAATACCGTCGCCGCCGAACCAGCCACCAGACCCGGCGCGAAGCTGGCGGCGTTGGTCACCGCCGCCGTCGTGAATCGCGGCGCCACGCTCCCCAGGATGTGGTGAATGGTGCCGTTGCCAGCGTTCGCCACGTAGATCTCGCCCGCTTCGTCCTCGCCGAACGTCGTGATGGTGAAGCTGGACGCCAGTAGCAAGCGGCTCGTCCAGACGCCCCCCGCCCGCTCCAGCCCTGAAATCCTGCCGGTGCAGAGATCGCCATAAATATAGGTCCCACGCAGGCCGGGCGAAACCTTCCCGCGGTAGACGAACCCGCCGGTGATGGAGCAATTGCCGCCGGCGTGCGTATACTCGGCGACCGGCAGCGTCAGGCCCTGCAGGAGGCAGCCGGTCTGGTAGCAGTGCATGCCCTCCATGCGATTCCATCCATAATTCTGGCCGCCGCCCGCCACCACCGTCTGGTAATCCACCTCTTCGTAGGTGTCCTGCCCCACGTCCGCAATGTAGAGATCGCCGTTGGCGCGGTCGAAGCTAAAGCGCCACGGATTGCGCAGTCCGTATGCCCAGATTTCGCCGCGCGCCCCGGCCGTGCGGACGAACGGATTGTCCGCCGGAATGTTGACGTGTCCGGGATCGCTCTCTACATCGATGCGAAGCAGCTTGCCCAGCAGCGTACTCAGTTTTTGCCCGTTGCCCTGCGGATCGCCGCCCGACCCGCCGTCGCCCATCGCGATATACAGGTGGCCGTCCGGTCCAATGCGCACCTGCCCGCCGTTGTGGTTGGCGAACGGCTGCGGGATGTGGAGCAGCACAATCTCAGTCGTCGGATCCGTCACGTCGGGGTTGGCGCCGACGCGGTACTGCGCGATCGTGGTGTCGCCGTTGAGGTCCGTGTAATCGACATAGAAGCGCTGCTTCTGCGCGAATCCTGCTGGAAAGGCCAACCCCAACAGCCCGCGCTCGCCATCCAACTTGGTCTTGTCGCGAATGTCGAGGAACGGCTGCGGCACCAGCGCGCCGTTGCGGAGGATGCGGATCAACCCGTTCTGCTGAACGAAGAATAGCCGGCCCGAGCCGGCGCCCGCGTTCTGAATATCCGTCGGCGCAGTGATCCCCGACGCCACCTGTTCCAGCCGGATCTCCTGAGCAGCCAGCGGAACGACGAGCAGCAACAACAGTGCTCTCATCCTTTCACTGTACCCGCCGCCATCCAGACCGGCCGTGCCGCCCACGCAAATTTACAACCCCGGGCACGGCAGCACCTGCTCCCAGCGGTAGTTCCGCAGCCCGTCAATGGCCGTCCACGTCGGATGGTAGCGCGAGTAGGTGCTCACGCCGGCCTGCTCTCCCCAACTGCCGTCACGATTCTGCGATGCCAGCAGGTACTCGATGCCGGTACGAATCAGCCGGTCGTTGAAATCCAGCCCGAAGGCTCTGAGCGAATCGAGAAACTCACCCATGGTCTCGGGATCCTGGTCGGCCGCCGCTTGCCGCAGGTGGGCGCGCAGGTGGTCGAATTCCTGCGGGAAGCAACTCTGCGAAATCCGGTACTGGCTGTATTCGTTGTATGTGTAGACCACGTGCGTGATGGCGTAGATGCCCGCGTAATACTCGTGCTCATTCGATCCGGGCGGCGGATAGGGCCGCAGTGCCGGCAGCCATTTCAGCACGTCGCGGTAGTGCGCCCCGAGCATGATGCGGGCGCGATCGCCCGTGTAGGACGTGATCAGCGCATCCTGGTAAATGTCGTACCGGCTGCGTATCGTCAGCTTCGCGCCGCACCGGGTACACTGGATGGCGCCGCGGTCGTTTTGACGGCTGCACTTCGCGCAAAGCTCCGGAATGCCGGCGGGCGGCCCTTCCACCTTCGGGTCGAACCACAGGTAGTCGACGGCGGAGAAACGCGGCGCGGCCGCTTCCAGTTGGCGCCGCAGCGTGGGACTGGGCGCTGCCAGCCGCTCGACTGAATCGAGACCTGAAACCAGGTCGCCGACAACTGACTCGTCGTAGTCGGGCGGCAGCGACGGATGCAGCCGGTTCCATTCAAGGGCGCGCTCGTGCCCCATCTCGCGGGCCCTGCGCTGCAACGCCGGGTCCGACGAAGTGGCGGCGATATTGCCGAATGCGAACAGCAGGTCGTGTCCCCAATGCGCAAAGGCCTCGGGATCGCGCGCGATCTGGTAGTACAGGAAATCCAGGCCGCGACGGATCGCTTGATCCCGTTGCTCGATTGTGAAGTGCGAGCCCGGCCAAAGCGGGGTTCCCGGCTTCGGATGAGCGCCCGCCAACAGGAAAACGGCGACGGCCGCCATGGCGGCGGCGGACAGCACCCCGCGCCTCATCGCGACCCCAGGTACACGTCGTGAATCCGGATTACGCCGAGAGCGCGGCCGTCGGCATCCACCACCGGCAGCACCGAAATCTGCGATGGCCGTCGTTCCATACGCTCGAGTGCATCGCCCAGGCTCTCATCCGGCCCAATGGTGACGGGGTGGCGCGTCATCACGTCGGCCGCGCGCAAGCCGCGGATATCGTCGTGGTTGGTGAGGGCGCGGCGCAGGTCGCCATCGGTGAGGAAGCCGACGAGCGTGCTATCGGGGGCCACCACGCAGGCGCCGCCCAGCGGCCTCCGGGTCATCGCGATGATCACTTCTTTGAGCGACGATTCAGGCGCGACCATCGCCGCTTCGTCCACTCCATGTGTCGCGTGGCGCACGCTGCGCTTCAGATTGCGGCCGAGCTGGCCGCCCGGATGGTAGCGCCCGAACTCCTCGGGAGTGAACTTGCGCGCGCACATCAGCGCGATGGCCAGCGCGTGCCCGATAGCGAGCGCGGTCACGGCGCTGGCGGTCGGCGCCAGGTTGTTGGGGTCGGCCTCGCGCTCCACCGAGCCGTCGAGCAGCACGTCCACCTGCGCCGCCAAAGGTGATGCGGCGCTCCCCAGGATGGCGATCAGCGGCGAATGAAAATCGCGCAGCAGCGGGACCAGCGCCAGCAGCTCCGCCGAGGAGCCGTTCTTGGAAATCAAAATGGTAGGATCGCCCGGGGTGTAGATGCCCAAATCGCCGTGCACGGCTTCGGCTGGATGCAGGAACACGGCGGCCGTCCCGGTGCTGCATAACGTCGCTACGATCTTGCGCGCGATGTGGCCGGATTTCCCGATGCCCGTAAGCACGACCTTGCCGGGATGCTCCAGAATCACGTCCACGGCACGGATCAGCGCGCCGTCGAGCCGCGCGGCAGCTCTCGAAATCGAGGCGGCCTCGATCTCCATGGCTGCCCGCGCGGCGGCCAGCCACTCCTGCTTCGCGGGGTCCGGGGACATGGAAGATTCATGATCGCACGATACAATGGCGGTTGATGAAAACTCGCCGGCGCCTCGCTGCGATGCTGCTGTTGGCCTGCTGTTACGCCGGGGCGGAAGTTCGGTCGCTGACCATTCTGCATACCAACGACGTGCATGCGCGTCTGCTGCCGCTCGACACGCATCTCGGCGGGTTCGCGTATCTGGCCACCGTGATTCGCCGCGAGCGCGCGCATTGCAGCGATTGCATCCTGCTCAATGCGGGCGACCTGGTGCAGGGTACGCCCGTTTCCACGATTTTTCATGGGTTGCCGGTTTACGAGCTGGGAAATCTGTTCGGGTACGACGCCGCTACGCTCGGCAATCACGAATTCGATTACGGCTGGATGCAGGCGCGCAAGTTTATCCAGACGGCAAACTACCCCATCGTCACATCCAACATGGTGGACGCCGCAGGCGAGCCGTTCACGCCGAAACCGTACGTCATCCTGACCGTCAACAAGCTGCGGGTTGCGGTGCTGGGCGCCATGACCCAGGATTTGCGCACTCTCACCACACCCGTGCTTCTCGGCCAGTGGCGCGTGCAGCCGCTCGTTGCCACGGTCCGGAAATACGCGGTGGAGCTTCGCGAGAAGGCCGACCTGGTAGTGCTGCTGGCCCACATCACGGCTGCGGAGGAGGACACGCTCATGGCGCAAGCCCCCGAGATCCCGGTGATGGTGACGGGCCACATCCACACCGGAATTCCGGAAGCGAAATCGCGCGACGGTCGCGTGCTGGTGCGCGCCAAGGGCTATGGCCAGGAGGTTGGTCGCCTCGAATTGCAAGTGGATACGGAGAAGAAGGCGCCGGTGTCATGGATTTGGAAACACGTGCTGGTGGATTCGACGAAGGAAGAGCCCGATACAGCCATGGCGCGCCGGGTCAAGCGTTGGGAAGATCAAGTGACGGCGCGCGTGGACCAGCCGCTGGCCGTCGCCAATCGGAGGTTCGAGAAGCGCGACGTCAAGGTCCTGATCGAGCAGGCGCTGCGCGACCAGACCGGCGCCGATTTCGCCTTCATGAACTACGGCGGCGTCCGCGATGTCCTGCCCCAGGGCCAGGTGCTGGTGCGCAATATCTGGGACATCATGCCCTTCGACAACAGGGTGGTGGTGGGAACGTTTAAGGGCCGCGACCTGCCGGCCGTGGTGGTGGGCACGCGCACGGTGGAGCCTGCCCGCGACTACACTCTCGCGGTGAGCGATTTCACCGCCGCCAACCAGGGGACCAACGAGAACCTCCGGAGCGCCGGCCTGCAGTTTCCCGACGACGTGGGCCTAATGCGCGACATCCTGGTCGACTGGTTCCGCAAGAAAAAAGTTATCGAGTGAGGTTGGCGCCGGCTCGGTTCTGTTGCGTGGTCTGCAGCATTCCTATACCCTGGGTATTCCTCTATGCCAACGAAAATCCCTATCACCGTCGCACACGGCGACGGCATCGGACCGGAAATCATGCGTGCCACGCTCCAGATTCTGGAGGCGGCCGGCGCGGCGCTTGAAATCGAGACCATCGAGATTGGAGAAAAGGTCTATCTGCGCGGCAACAGCTCGGGAATCGAACCGAGCTCCTGGGACTCGCTGCTGCGCACCAAGGTCTTCCTGAAGGCCCCCATCACCACGCCGCAGGGAGGTGGGTTCAAGAGTCTGAACGTCACCACGCGCAAGACGCTGGGGCAGTACGCCAACGTGCGGCCGTGCGTTTCTTACCACCCGTTCATCGATACCAAGCATCCCAATATGGACGTGGTGATCGTGCGCGAAAACGAAGAGGACCTCTACGCGGGCATCGAGTATCAGTTGAGCCCCGAAGTGACTTCGTGCATCAAACTGATCTCGCGGCCGGGCAGCGAGAAGATCGTGCGCTACGCCTTCGAATACGCGCGGCTGCACAACCGCAAGAAGGTCACCTGCTTCACCAAAGACAACATCATGAAGATGACCGACGGTCTCTTCCACAAGGTCTTCGAGGAGATCTCGGCGGAGTATCCGGACATCGAGAAGGAACATTGGATCGTGGATATCGGCGCCGCCAAACTGGCGGACACGCCGGAGGCGTTCGACGTCATCGTGATGCCGAATCTGTACGGCGATATTCTCTCCGATGTGGCGGCGCAGATCGCCGGTTCGGTGGGGCTCGCGGGGTCGGCCAATATCGGCGAGAAGTGCGCCATGTTCGAAGCCATCCACGGATCGGCGCCGCGGCGCGCGGGGCAGAACCTGGCGAACCCGTCGGGACTGCTGCTGGGCGCGGTGCTCATGCTGGTGCATATCAACGAGGCGGAGGCTGCCGGGCGCGTGCACAACGCGTGGCTGCGCACGATTGAGGATGGCGTCCACACCTACGACGTCTATACCGAGGGCGTGAGCACCCGGAAGGTGGGGACGAAGGAGTTCGCCTGCGCCGTGATCGAGCGCCTGGGGCAGAAGCCCAACCGCCTGAAGCCGGTGGTGTACGGCAAACGGAAGGACGAGCCGGCGGCGGCGCGCAAGAGTCCGGCTGCTGCGGCGCCTACCACGATGGAGCTGAAGGGCGTGGACGTATTCGTCTACTGGCCTTCGCGCAGTCCGGACCAGTTGGCGGCGGCGGTCGGCAAGGCGGCGGGCGACGGGCTCAGCCTGCAGATGATCGACAACCGCGGCGTGAAGGTGTGGCCGGCCGGGCGCGCCGAGACCTTCTGTGTCGACAGTTTCCGCTGCCGCTTCCAGGCCGAGGGCGCGACGGACATGAACCGCGTGCTGGCGCTGCTCCAGCGCGTGTCGGATGCGGGGATCGAGATTGCCGTCACGCAGTCGCTCCGGAGCTTCAACGGGGTGACGGGCTTTACCCTGGCCCAGGGTGAATAGCCGATGGCTGAAACGCCGCTGGTGCTGGTGATGATGGGGAGCAAGTCGGACTGGGAGGTCATGCGCCAGGCCGGCGAGGTGCTTATGCGTTTCGGAGTGGCGCACGAATGCCGCGTGCTGTCGGCGCACCGCACGCCCGCCGCGACCGCGGAGTACGTGAGTGGAGCGGAAGTGCGGGGCGCGGAGGTGATCATCGCGGCGGCGGGCGGCGCGGCGCACCTGGCGGGCGTCTGCGCGGCCCACACGCTGCTGCCGGTGCTGGGCGTGCCCATGGAGAGCGATTCCTTGAACGGACTGGATTCGCTGCTCTCGACGGTGCAGATGCCGGCCGGGATTCCGGTGGGGACGCTGGCCATCGGTGCGGCGGGCGCACGTAACGCGGCTCTGTTGGCGGTGGCGATCCTCGCCAACAGCCGTCCGGAACTGAGGGAAAAACTGCGCGAGTTCCGAAGCGAGCAGGCGGAGAAGGTCCTGCGGGAGACGCTACCTTAACGGGCACGGCTGGCAAGCCCCATCGCGGCGGAGTGCCCTCCGGCCGCGTGTTATCATGAGTTAGATTAACCTTGTGGAGGACGAACATAGATGGGTCCGCTGGGCTGGCAGGAGACGATTTTCATCTTCTTCCTGGCGCTGATCCTCTTCGGTCCGAAGAAACTACCGGAACTGGGGCGGACGCTGGGAAAAGCCTTGACCGAATTCCGCCGTGCTTCCAACGAGCTGAAGGCGACATTCGACCGGGAAATGAAGACTCTGGAAGCGGAAACCGAATCGTTGAAGGACGTTACGAATACGTACCAGACCGACACGTACAACTACGACTACTCCACGTATGATTCCGGCAACTACGAAGGCGCATACGGAGGGGAGTCTCACGATTCCACCGCTACTCACGAAATCACTGCAAGCGCATCCGCACCTCAGGACGCTGAATCACCGTCGGCCGTTCCGCCCGAAGGCACAGTAGCCCACGGCATCGAGACGGCAGCCGTAACCGGCCACCCCGGGAACCATTCCGGGCATGTTGACGAGGCCGGACATACTACTGCTCCGACGGCTGAATCCAAAGCGTAACGAATGAATCCCGAAGATCCGAAAGGGGACGGAGTTCCCCAAAGCGGCACGTCCGCCGAGACCATCACGCCTGAAGTGGCGATCGAGAAGGTTCGATCCCGTTTCGGAGGGGGAGGCAGGAAGCCTCCTCCTCCCTCTTCCGGCAACGGCGACGGGGACGCGGACGAGGATGGGATGCTGCGCATGTCGTTCCTCGATCATCTGGAGGAGTTGCGATCGCGCATCATCAAGGCGCTGATCGGAATCGCAGTCGCGTTTCTGCTGAGCCTCACCTATTGCAACCAGCTATGGAAGATCATCGCCCAGCCTGCCGTCGTGGCCCTGAGGACCTTGGGTTACGATCCGCCGACCCTGGTGCAGATTTCCTCCATGGACGCGTTCAACATCGTTTGGGTCAAACTGCCGATCCTGTGCGCGATCTTTCTGGCATCGCCCTGGGTGTTGTACCAGGTATGGGGCTTCATCGCGCCCGGACTTTATCGCCGCGAGAGAAAGTGGGCGGTTCCATTCGTGCTCAGCTCCGCCGGATTGTTCATCGGCGGCGGCCTGTTCGCCTACTTTGTGGTGTTTCGCTTCGGGCTGACGTTTTTGTTGGGGCTGACTAAGGGGCTGTATGTGGTCCCCATGCTCTCGATGACGGATTACTTCGATCTGTTCGTGAACGTGATGCTCGGAGTAGGATTAGTATTCGAACTGCCGGTCATTATTTTCTTCCTGACTCTACTTAGAATTCTCAATCCGCTCTGGCTGCTCGGCCACAGCCGCTACGCGATTCTCGGCATCTTCATCGCGGCCGCGATCATCACGCCCACGCCCGATGTCTTCAACCTGATGCTGTTCGCGACGCCGATGTGTGTCTTGTTTTATGTCGGTATTTTCGCCAGCTACCTGCTGGTACTGCATCGCGAAAATCGCCGCTTCCCGTGGGGCAAGGTGATTACCATCGTTATGTTAGTACTACTTCTTTTGGTGGGTTTGTTATACCTGGCTACTACCAGATTCGGGTTCAAACTGGTACCACATTGGCCATTTCTGACGCGGTAGTGTTTTTTCGTGGAAACAGTTACCGCAATCGATGTAACATCAGGTTGACCGCAGGTTCGGGGCGGTCTTCTCGATTTACAGACTGCGATGGACCTCTACAAAGCGATACAAGATTTGTACGCCGAGAAAGAAAAACTGGAGCGTGTCATTGCCTCGCTCGAGGAACTGCAGCGCACCGCGGGTAGCCTGCCGCCACTGCCAAAAGGGGCCAATCGTCGCGGCCGGAAATCGATGGGCTCCCCTGAGCGGCTGGAAGTTTCCGAACGGATGAAAAAATACTGGGCCGGCCGGCGCAAGCGGCAGCCGGAACCGAGCTAGTATTTGGACTCCTGAGCGCGGGTTGGGATCGCGGCGGGATTTTTCATTTCTTGAAGAACCAGAGCCAGTAATACTGGCTGCCTTGCCCGTGTTGAAAGCGAAGTTCGAAGCCGCAGTTCTCCGCCATCTCCCGTGCCTCGCGTTCATTGAAGGGCACGCCCACCCAGCTATCCAGCGGCTCCGACTCGACGCGCTCGCAGCCTTGTACCTGGAATTTGAAAAGGCCGCCCGGGCGCAACAGCGAGTGCACTTCGCGCACGTAGTTCTCCACGATTCGCCGGCTCGGAATGTGCTGGAAAACCATAAATGAGAACGCGAAATCGAACTCGAGCCGGGCGGCGCGGCGGAGGTCCCACCACGGCCGGCGATAGAGGCACGAGAGGTCCTTGCCGTTGTTGCGGAAGACGTGGGCGTTGGGAAAGCCGGCCACCGTGCGCCGGGCCTGCCGCACCATTTCGGTGCTGATATCGACGGCGTAGATCTCGCCGAAGAAGCGGGCGAACGCGCGTGTGACGCGGCCGGCGCCGCAGCCGATTTCGAGCACCCGGACCTGCTTGGGATCTTTGCCCTGGCAGATGTTGGTGAGGTCGTCGAGGATCTCTTCTTTGAGGGTCAGCTCGCCCGATTCATAGAACTCTTCGTCGGACCAGCTCTCCTGGCCGGTGACCACGAAATGACGCGCGTTCTCGCGCGCGCGGCGGTCCCAATCGCGCCGCATCCGAAGCAATTGTCGAGTGAACTCCAAGCCTGCCATCTGATATATTGTAGTTATCTGAACACGTGGGCGGCTAGCTCAGTTGGGAGAGCGCTGCGTTCGCAATGCAGAGGTCGGGGGTTCGACCCCCCCGCCGTCCACCATTCAAAACCCGCAACGTTGTCTTCCCGCCCCTTTTGTTACGAAATCTTGACAACCCGCGCATGGCAATTCCGGGCGTCCGGCCGCACACTGTCAGCATGGGAGAGGCAATTGTGGCCGGCTTGCTGGCGGCGGCATTGGGCGTGGCTTGGGGAACCCACCGGGACGCTAGAGGGCGCAGGGAGCGGGCCCGCTGCGAAGAACAGCAGGCGCATTGGCTGATGAGGGCCATTCACACGCACGCGCTGTAGCCGCCTCGAGGCGCGCGGCTATGGGCGGGAAATGAATCCGGAATACAGGATGGTCCCCAGGTTCCAGGCCACGACGGCGGCGAACCAGAAATTCAGGAACACCAGAACCCGCGGCCGCTTGAACCGTAGAGCCGCGGCTGCCAGCAGGCACGCAAAGATCTTAGCGATGAGCGTGCCGGCGACCGGTCCCATCTGCATGATGCGGGCTACGAAAATACTGGACTCCTGCGCCCCCATTTTCAGGCCGATGAGCGTCGTGGCCAGATCGAGGGTCTGCAGTGCGACAAACGTGGTGAGCGAGGGTGCGGGAAACTCTTTAGAGAAGTTGAATGAGATCATGATTCTCCGTGACGCGCCAAATCAAGACGCGCAGGATTCCTCAGCTTGTCAGCCACACCACCCACCAGTTCCGTATGACAACGGATTGGCGGTTAGTGTACGACCTGGTTCGCTGTGTCCAGGTTCGAGCCGGTGATGCTCGTGACTCCCGCTACGCTGTCGTGAAAGCCGGCGAAAATGCCCATCACGGCGAATAGCACGAAGGTCAGCAGCAACGAATACTCGATGAGATCCTGGCCCCGATCTTCAATTAATAGCTGGCAAACCAATTGAATCATGCCGAACCCATTATCTCCGGATGGCGCTACTACTAAAAGTACCAGGGGTACGGGATAGGTAATGGCAGCAGGCCGAGTTCAGCGGAAACTGCTGTATTTAAATAGGTTAAAAGCTGGTAGGGGAGATCGCTGATGCCGGTCCTACCGATGCCGCAGGCTCTGGACGCCCACGGAGTTCAATGGATAACGTTTCCTCCGTTGTATAGCGCCTCACGGAAGCAGGAGCAACTAATGCCTGCGGCCGTGTTGCTAGAGATATGCCCCATTCGCCAGACAGGGTGTCTGCCGCGGTCCGCGCGGTGGCGGATGTGGCGATCGCTACGGCAGCCGCCGCGATTGCCATCACGGTCTTCTTTCCGATTTCGCTCGCCGCCGGTGCGGAGAGCGGCGTGTCAAGCCGGGGCCGTCCGGCGACGCCAGACCACGCCCGAGATCGATCCCAGGACGAGGCCGAGCACGGCAATTGAGAGCCGGTTCGGGCTGGCGGGATTTTCCGGAAGGCTGGGAGAGTCGAGCAACTGAAGAGCGGGTGTTGTGGCCGGGTCACCCTTGAGGCGTACGGCTGCCGCGATCTCCGGCACTAGGTCGCGCAGCACGCGTTGCGCCTTGTAACGGTCGCGGCCGGTGAATTGGACCACCACTGCGATCCAATTGGAACGGCGCGGACTCAGGGTCACGATTCGTAAGCTCTCGCGCATCTTCGCCAGTGCGCCGGCCGCCGGATCGCCGGGGTAGATCTCGAACTTGCGGTTGATCTCGGCCAGCCGGCTATCGCTGATCGCCGCCCGCAAGGCCGATTCTTCCGCCGGTGGCAGGCGCAGGACCATGCTGGAGACGAAGCGGTCCGGAATCAGGAAGGAAAGTGCCGCCGCCACGACGGCTCCCGCGACGCCAAAGGCCGCGACGCGCAGCGTCCATCGCACCGGCCGGCCCCGCAGGAATCCGAAGACGATTCCTACCAGCACGCCCACCACGATACCGGTCGCGATCACCATCGGCCGCCTGGGCCTCATGGGGCGCAGCGCCAGGCTGGGTGGATCGAGCACTTCGAGTGAGGCGGGCAGCGGTGCGCCTGGCTTCAACCGGGCCGTGTCGCGTCGAACGTTCTCCTGAGCGGCGACCAGATTCGCCACCAGGTCCCTGGTTGCTGCTCTTGCCGCCG
>JBGPHT010000189.1:0-14319 GCA_041484525.1 Bryobacteraceae bacterium
CAGGTACATCCCATTTTTTTCAATGATGGGGACCAGGGCTGAGCGAGAAAGCGCATCCGGCCGGAGCGCCATTTCATCGACCTCGGCCGCTTGGGCCGCCGGCGCCGGCCGCACCACCGCCGTCGAGACAAACCGTTCGGGTATCCACCAGGCGATGCCCGCCGCCACAATCGCGCCCAGCGCGCCCGCCAGGGCAGCCGTCGTTACTATGCTCCTGCTTGCCATTTGCATCTCCAGCGCTCCCCGTAAGATGTCGAAGAAATCCTTCCAACGCGGGTTCGCGTCCTCGATCAGCGCATCGAACTCGGCGCCGTAGCGCTTGCGCCACCGCGCCGGATAGAGCGCCGCCACCCACCGCACCCAGCGCTTCATGCGTGTCTCAGCCGGTCGAGCCCGGCCTTTACCATCTGGTCGAGCGCGGCCAACTGCTCCGCGAGATAATGGCGCCCGGCGGCTGTCAGGCGATATGGCTGCCGCCGGTCCTGGGAGGGAACCGGACGGATCCAGCCGCGCTCCTCGAGGCGCGTGATGGCTCCGTACAACGTTCCCGGCCCCAGCCGGACATGGGCAAACCGCTCGATGTCTTCCATCATGGCGTAGCCGTGTTTTTCGCCTTCGGAAAGGCTCGCCAGCACCAGCAAAGTCGGGTCAGTCATATTATTACGTCTCGCGTAGTATCGTATGACGTAATAGCAGAGTGCGGCAATACCCGCGTGACGGGATGAGGGGCCCGCCGCCTGGCGGCACCGCAGAACAGATCCGAGTTCCCTTGTTTTGAAATGCGCTACCATGATTTTCCGGGGGAATTCTCATGGTCTTGGCGGATGGTAGATGAAGCTGACGTTCTGGGGTGCGGCCGGCACCGTCACCGGCTCGATGCACCTGGTGGAGACCGGCGGCAAGCGCATCCTGTTCGATTGCGGCTTGTACCAGGGACGCCGCAAAGACGCCGATAAGAAAAACCGCCAACTGCCGTTCGCGGGTTCGTCCATCGACGCGGTCGTGCTCTCGCACGCGCACATCGACCATAGCGGCAACCTTCCCACGCTGGTGAAAAACGGATTCACGGGGCCCATCTACACCACACCCGCAACCATCGACCTGTGCAACTGGATGTTGCTTGACACGGCGCATATCCAGGAAAAGGACGCCGAGTTTCTCAATAAGCGGCTGGAGAAGCGGAAGTCGCGCGGCTTAGAAAACGGGCTGGTGGAACCGCTGTTCACCACCGCCGACGCCGAGCGCACGCTGCCCCTTTTTCACCCTGTGCCGTACCATAAGCCGGCCACGCTGGCGCCCAACATCTGTTACGAGGCGTACGACGCCGGCCACATTCTGGGATCTTCCATGATCGTGATGAACGACAACACCGGGGCCGCTCCCGTGCGCCTGGCGTTTTCAGGCGATGTGGGCCGTCCCCAACTGCCCATCATTCGCGATCCGGAGACCTTGCCGCCGGCCGGGTACCTGATCCTCGAGAGCACGTACGGCAACCGGTTGCACAAAGACATCGGCCACGTCATCAACAAGCTGGCGGACGTAGTAAACCGCACCGCGCGCCGCGGCGGCCGCATCATCGTGCCGGCGTTCGCGGTGGGCCGCACGCAGCAACTGGTGCTGCTGTTGCATCAACTGGCGAACGAGAAGCGGATTCCGAACATCCCGATCTTCGTGGACAGCCCGCTGGCGGTGAATGTGACCGCGGTGCACCGCGCCCACCCCGAGTGCTTCGACGAAGAGACCAACGAGTACCTCCGCCACGGCGAGGACCCGTTCGGCTTCAAGCGACTGCAGTACATCCGCGAGGTGTCCGAATCGAAGAAGCTGAACGATCTGCACGGGCCCTTCGTCGTCATCTCGGCGTCCGGCATGGCGGAGCAGGGCCGCGTCCTGCACCACCTCCGGAACAACATCGAGGACCCGCGCAATACCGTGCTCATCACGGGGTTCCAGGCGGCGGATACGCTGGGACGCAAGCTGGTCGAAAGGTGGCCGGAGGTTAATATTTTCGGCGAGCCCATGCGGGTCCGCGCCGAGATTGCGAGCCTTGACGAACTGAGCGCGCACGCCGATTACCGGGAGCTGATCGAGTGGATCAAGCCCCTGGCGCCGTCGCTGCGCAAGATATTTCTGGTGCATGGCGAGCCGGAACAGTCGGCTGCTTTCGCCAAGCTGCTGGCCGCAACCTATGGGCTGGACGTAGTCGTACCATTCCCGGGGCAGTCGTTTTGGGTGAATTGACCAAATTGGGCGAAACCAAAACACCCCCTCTCTCCATCTATACTGAAAGAATACAAAGGAGTTCCGATTGTGAGTCCCACACCTCTTTTCACCGAGCCGCCGCAACCGCAGCGTTCGGGCCTTTTGACCGCCCTGGTGGCTGGCGCGCTGATTGCGATGGTCGCCGCCAACATTTATTTGTACGTGCAGATCGACCATGTGCGCACCGACGTGACGAAAGTGCGCGAGTCTCTGATGACGGAGCTGAGCAACCTGCGGGACGCCTCTTCGGTGACGACGCAGTCGCAGATGCGGCACATCGAGACTGTCAAGGAAGACATCGAGTCATCCCGCCAGCAGGCCCGGGCTCAGACGAACCAGGCGAAGACCGAAGCCCTGGCGCGCGCCGAGCAGCTCGCCAAGCAGCTCGAGGCGGAGCAGGCCAAGGTGCAGCAGCAGGTCTCGAGCGAGATCAGCGAAGTGAAGCAGTCGGCGACGACGGCCAACGCCAAGATCGCCGATGTTTCGACCGATCTCAGCGGTGTGAAGTCGCAGGCTTTGGCGACCGATGCCGAGCTGAAGAAGACCATCAACAACCTGAATTCGGTGAAGGGCGACCTGGGCGTGCAGAGCGGCCTGATTGCCACCAATGGCAACGAGCTGGCGGCATTGCGGCGGCTGGGCGAGCGCAACTACGTCGAATTCAAACTCGGCAAGACGAAAGCCCCGCAGCGGGTGGGCGACATCACGCTGATGTTGAGAAAGACCGACCCGAAGAAGAACAAGTACACGGTCGACGTGATGGCGGACGACAAGCTCACCGAGAAGAAGGACAAGAACGTCAACGAGCCGGTGCAATTCTACACGGCCAAGGCCAGGCAGCCCTATGAACTGGTCGTGAATACGGTGGCCAAGGACCAGATCGCGGGATACCTGGCGACTCCTAAAGAGACGGCTGCCAGATAGTAAGAGACTGTTCACCGCCGAGACGCCGAGATCGCTGAGAAAAAAACAGAAGGGAAAGGCCTATTCCCGTTTTCTCAGCGATCTCGGCGTCTCGGCGGTGAAGATTTTTTCTAATCTACAGGCATCGCCGAAACCTGCAGCTTCTCCGGTCTCTTCACCTCGACACGAAGCTTCTCACCCAGGCCGAGGTTGCCGGCTACTGAAACTACGTAGTGGCCGCGCACCACGCTGAAGACGCGCGCGCCGGGCTGCTCCGAGCCGGCCTTCTTCATGTCGCGCAGGTTGAAGGAGGCTCCGCCTGTCTGGGCGGAGAGGAACTCGAACAGGGACCGCTCCCGGCCGCCGACGTACACGGGATAAATCGAAACCTGGTTGCGGCGCGCCAGGCGAATCACGTCGCGCTCCCGGACATTGCTGTCGCCTTCGACGCCGGCCGTGAGCAGCAGGATCACGCGGCGAAAGGCGCTGTTCTGGAAACCGCCTTCGATGGCGGCGAAGAGCGCGTCGAGGACGTGGGGCTGATTGCCGTATTTCACCTTTGAGATGGATTGCATGATGAGCTGCCGGCTCGAGGTGAAATCCTGAATCAGGTCGGCGGAGGAGTGGAACGCCACCACCGCCATCTGCTCCTTGGGCTGGAGCTGCGCCACGAAGTTCTCGGCCATCGGCTGCACTATGCCGCCGTTGAGGCTGGTATCGAGCAGGAGCATGATATCCAGCGTGTCGTGCGTGAACTCCGCCGCTTCCACAGGACGCGGAGTCTTATCGTCGAAGACGGCAAAATCCCGCGTCTGCAGGTCCGTCACCGGCGCGCCCGACTTCGGCTCGACGACGGTCACCACCAGCCTGGTCGCGCCCCACAACGGCAGCGCCGCCAGCAGCCACAGCACGATTTTCACCCGATGCTCTCCTCGGTCTTCTCCACTAATTTCTCGACGTGCATGCAGTAAATGGCCGATTTTCCAGCGCGGTCGCTCTGAAAATACACGCGCTGGCTGTCGGGCGAGAACATGGGTTCGACGGCCTCCGGATGCGAGGCCTTATGTTCGCAGATGGTAAACTCACGCCGCGTGACGCGCAGCAGCAGCAGCACCGTAGGCGACGCGGCATTGCGGCTGGCGCCGACGAAGACCGACGTATCGCGGTTGAAGCCGAGGTTCACGAACTGGCTGGTCTTGGCCACCAGCTTGTCTGTGCCGGTGTCCGGTGTGCATTCGCGGACTTCGTTCAACTGCTTGGGATCTTCCGGGAAGCGCAGATACAGGAGCGTCTTGCCGTCGGCCGCCCAGTTGGCCGTGCCGATGCGGCCTTCCGCGAGTTTGAGCTGGCGATTTTGCTTGCCGTCGGAGTTGACTAGCCACAGCGCCCGATCGCCCTGGCGATAGAGAATCTGCGCGCGCATGGGCCGTGCGATGGCATCGGAAATCGCGAACGGCGCCTCGATGACGGTGCGGGCGGCCCCCTGCGCCAGCAGGATCATGCGCAGACGCGAGCCATCGCCCTTGCGCTCCGCGAGCACGGCGTGCGTGCCGTCTGGTCCAACGCTGATTCCGCTGGAGCGCTCCCAGCCTTCCGGGATTTCGTAGATTTCACGCTCGTGAACTGTCGAAAAACTGGCGGTCATCAGGGTGCGGCCCGCCATGAAACAGAAGGAACGGTTGTCGGGGGTGAGGGTGAGCGAGCTTCCGTCCAGATCGTGCACATCGGTCAATTGCCGCGTCTGCCCGGTCTTGAGGTCCATGCGAAAGGCCTGGGGCATACCGGGACGATCGGAGCAGAACAACAGCTCGCGACTCGACCGCGTGATGGCGCGATTGTAGTATGCCGGCAGCGTGCTGGCGTAGGATTCGGGGTTGGTGAGGCGGAACACTTCGAGGTCGGTCGTGGGGTCGGCGTAGCGGATCCAATCGGAACCGAACACGCCGCCTTTGCCGCCGTCGGCGAGCAGACGCGCGGCGGCGAATCCCGAGAAGACGAACGACCTGCGAGTAACGCGACTCGCCGAACCGGCCATGAGTCGATGGTATCAAGACTGCGTGATTGTGGGGCAGCCGCCTGCGCCACCTTTCACTTGACATCCCAGTGGAGTTCGGCGACACTACCACTTGAATGCCAAGTGAAGAGAAACCGCGCATCCAGGTGCTGCAGGGCACTTTGGATCTGATCGTTCTGCGCACCCTCGAGACCATGGGGCCGCAGCATGCCTACGGCATCGCGGCGCGGCTCGAGCAAATTTCCGGGGACCTGCTCAATCTGAATCAAGGTACGCTCTATCCCGCTTTGGTGCGTCTCGAACAGCAGGCCAGGATCAAGGGCTCCTGGAAGAAAACCGAGAGCAACCGCGAAGCCAGGTACTACGCGATTACCCGGGCGGGGCAGAAGGCGCTGGCGGAGGAGACCCGGCGCTGGCGCCGCATGACGGAATTCGTGGACAAATTGTTGGTGGAGGAATCCTGAGATGCGCCGCTTCTTTGCGAGACTCGTCAACCTCGTCCGTCCTGGCCGCGCCGAGCGGGACCTGGAGCGGGAGGTCGCGTCCCACCTGTCGCTCATCGAGGAGGATCTCATGCGCCGCGGGATGACTCCCGAGGCCGCGCGAACGGCATCGCGCCGCACTTATGGCGGCGTGGAACAGGCGAAGGAACTGCACCGCGACGCGCGCTCGTTCGTGTGGATGGAGCAGGTATTGCAGGACGCGCGCCACGCCTGCCGCGGGCTTTGGAAGAGCCCGGGCTTCGTAGCGGTGGCAATGCTGTCGCTGGCGTTCGGGATCGGCGTCAACGCGGCCATCTTCACGCTCGTCAATGGCATCCTCTTAAAGAAGCTGCCGGTGCCTGAGCCGGAGCGCGTGGTGCAGGTGTCCGCCAAGCTCAAGGAATTCGAAAGCAATGGATTCAACTACCCGGCCTATCGCGCGCTGAGCCGGCAGCCGGCGATCTTCTCGGACACGATCGCTTTTTCGGGGCGCCGCTCGAACCTGGAGTTGGATGGCGAGCCGCACCCCATCGACTTCGAACTGGTCACGGGTGGATTCTTCCGCTTCTTCGGAGCGCGGCCCGCACTCGGCCGGCTGATCGATGACGAAGACGACCGGGCGGAAGGCGCGCATCCCGTGTGCGTCCTCAGCTACAACGCCTGGCAGACTCATTTCGGCGGCAACCCCGCGGTGCTCGGCCGCTCGATCCGGATCGGCAGCATCCCGTTGCAGGTGATCGGCGTGGCCGCGCCCGAATTCGTTGGGCCGGAGCTGCAGCGCCGTTTCGATGTGTGGGCGCCCTCCGCCATGGCCGGCAGTTTCGGCAGCCAGCGGGAGAATGGGAACACGATCTGGCTCCACATACTCGCGCGGCTTCGCACTGGAATCCCGATGGCCGAAGCGCAGGCGCGTCTGGCGGGCGTGAGTCGGGCGATTGAAGACTCGCTGCCCCCCGACCGCGCCAACCACGGGGCCGTCTACCGGGTGCGCGACGCCAGCAAAGGGTACGATAGCTGGCGCTCCACCCTGCAGGATCCGCTGTACATCCTGATGGGCGCCGTCACGCTGGTGCTGCTGGTGGCTTGTGCCAACCTGGCCAACCTGCTTTTGGCGCGCGCGGGCGAGCGCCGTCAGGAATTCGCCATCAAGCTGTCGCTCGGCATCAGCCGCTGGCGCTTGCTCCGGCAGTTGCTGATCGAGACGTTCGTGCTGGCGTTTGCCGGCGGCGCGGCGGCGCTCGCTCTGGCCGCGGCGCTGACCCGCGTGCTGCTGGCGATCTTCAATTCGGGCAGCCAGTATCAAAGCCTGCATGTCGCGCCCGACCGGTCGGTCTTTCTGTTTACTTTTGCGGCGTGCGTCTGCACGGCCTTGCTGGCGGGCCTCTATCCGGCCTGGCAGGCAGCCCGCACCGATGCCGCCGCGGGTCTGAAGGGCGGGGCGTTGCAGGGTCCTCGCCGCGCACTGGTACGGCGCGGCCTCATTCTGGTACAGGTGACGCTGGCGGTGGTGCTTCTCTTCGGCGCCAGCCTCTTCACGCATAGTCTGAGCAACCTGAAGGTGGTGAATCTCGGCTACGACATCGACCGTGTTCTGAGTGTGGCGATCGCGCAGCGGGGGCCGGTGGGTTCGACCCCACAGGTGATTGCGCCGCACGCGCTGGCGGAGGTCCTGGCGCGGGTCCGGCAGCTTCCGGGAGTAGAAGCGGCGGCCTTCTCGGAGCCCGGTCCTCTCACCGGACAAATGATGTCGACCCATCTCACGCTGCCCGATCCGTCGGGCGGCACGCGCCGCGCCGACAACGTCCACGTGATGTTCATCGGACCCGGATACCTGCCGGCGATGCGGATGGTGCTGGTGCGCGGGCGCGACTTCACTGCCGCCGACGGGCCGGCCGCGCCCGGTGTCGCCATCGTCAACCAGCGCCTGGCATCCCTGCTCTGGCCGGGCCAGGATCCGATCGGCAAGCACTTCCCGGGTTGGGGTATCAAGGATCTGGAAATCGTCGGCGTCGCCGGGGACAGCAACTATAAAAATGTGCGGGAGGCGAAGGTTTCGATCTTTTACCAGTCATTCGATCAGTCGAAGATTCGGGGCGGGGTGTTGGCGGTCCGCTGCCGCGGCGCCGCGGCGGCAGTCGAGCGGCAGGTGCGGGAAGTGGTGAAGACTTCCGCGCCCGACTATCAGGTATCAAATGCTACGTCGATGGAACTGCTGCGCGACCAATGGCTGGCGCAGGACCGGCTGCTGGCGTTCCTCTCGACGCTGTTCGGGACGCTCGGCACAGTGCTGGCGCTGGTCGGTATTTACGGCCTGATTTCGTACTCGGTGACGCGGCGCACGCGCGAGATCGGGATTCGCATCAGCATCGGCGCGCAGCGCGGGAACGTTCTCTGGCTGTTCCTGCGCGAGTCGCTGCTGCTGATCGCAGGAGGCATGCTGCTCGGTCTGCCGCTGGCCTTGGTGCTGGCGCGCTTCCTAAAGAAGATGCTCTTCCAGGTTTCCGTCGCCGACCCGCTAGGGATTGCCGCCACGTTAATTCTGCTGGCGGCCGGCGGCCTGATCGCGTCCTGCGCGCCGGCGCGGCGCGCTACAAAGATCGACCCGGTGCGGGCTCTGCGCTACGACTGACCCGGCTTGCGCTCAGCGATCCGGCGGTATCTGAGACCTCTGCTTGCGGCGGTAGGCTACCGAAGCCAGCATCTCCTGGAATCGCGGTTGGCTCCGGAGGCTCGCCAGGTGTGGGTCGCGGCGAATCCAGTCCTCCCGGTCGTCTCCCATGCGCACCCCCCGGTCCAGCCATTCCAACGCCTTCGCGGAATCACCCATCACGGCATAGAACTCCGCTGCCCGCAAGGGCCCAAAAACATGGGCGCCAGCATAGAGTTGCACGTCGGCATCCATTTCGCGGAGCGCTTCCTCCCGCTTTTGCTCGAGAGCCAGCAACAGCGCCCAGGCGGGCCGAATCCGATATCCCTTGCGCCCCTCGTCACTGGCGCGCTCCAGAACCTGGCGGGCCTGACGAAGGTCTCCGCTATCCAGATAAGCCTGAGCGAGAACGCCCAGCGCAGCGACATTGCTGGATTCCTGCTCCAGGATTCGCGATTCTTCGCGGACGGCGCCGGCCGTGTCGCCCTGTTCGCGAAGCAGGTCTCCCAGGTACATGTGAGGCGGCCACTGCATCGGAGCGCGGGAGATCACTTCTTTGGCCTGCTGAATGGCCCGATCGGAATCTCCGTTGATCTGATGATAAAGCACGCGCCACGTGTGGACTCGCGCGTCGTTCGGGTTCGCCTCCAACGCCTGCTTCGCCTCGCCAGGGAACAGTTCCTTGCGTCCCTGTAGAAGGTAGACGACGGCCAGATCGGAGTGGGCCTGACCGCAGTGCGGGTCGTCCTGTAAGGCCCGGCGGGCGCCTTCTTCGGCCTTGTAGAGCAAGCCGGAGTCATTGGAAATGCCCCCCCAAAGCAGCAGCACAAGACTCCAGGCATGAAGGGCGCGGGCAGCCGCAAATTTCGGATCCGCTTCCAGCGCTCGCTCCAACATCCGCTTCAACGTTTCGGGTTCAGCTCGAGCTCCGGTAGGGCCGAACAAGAGCGCACGCTCGTAGTAGTCGTTGGCTTGCGGATTGGACGACGGACGATAGCCGTCGCTGAGGGGCTGTGGGCTCGTGGTTCCCCGCCACCTGCCCGACAACTGGACACCGGCCGCTAACAGCAACACCGCGGCTGCCACCGATGCGGCGACCCAAAGCCAGCGGCGCCGCGAAGTTCGTACCGGCAATGCGCCTGAGCCAGTTGTCTCCGGCTGAATCGCCTGCAACGCGACGCGCACTTCTTCGGCGCTTTGGTATCGCTCGTTCGGCTGCTTAGCCAGCAAGCGTTGAACGATCGCGGCGAGACTCGGGGGCACACTCTGCGGCAACGGTGGTGGATCATCCCGCTGGATCGCCGAGCCGATTTGGAACGGAGTGGTTCCGGTAAATGGCAGTGACCCCGTCAAGGCGCGGTACAACATCACACCCATCGCCCACAGGTCGCTGCGGGCATCCGCCGGCTGCCCATGCAAAGTTTCGGGGGCCATGTAAGGCAGCGTGCCCATCACCACTCCTGTTTGCGTGATGGTCTCGATCGAACGCATCACATCCTGGGTCTCGCGCTTGGCCAGGCCGAAATCGAGCACCTTGAGTTGGCCGCCCGGCGCGATCACGACGTTGGCGCACTTCAGGTCGCGGTGCACGACTCCGCGCTCGTGGGCGTGGGCCAAAGCATCCGCGATCTGGATCCCGTAGCGTATGACCGTTTCCACCGGTAGCCGGTCGGCGGAGACTATGGAATTCATGGACTGACCCTCGACCAGTTCCATGGCGATGTAGGTCGTGCCGTCGGAAACGCCGGCTTCGTAGACGGTGCAGATATTGGAATGGTTCAGGACCGAGGCAGTCCGCGCTTCCCGCATCAGGCGCGCCTGAGCCTGTCGATCGATCTGGTCCCGCTCACCAACGACCTTCAGGGCGACCATACGCTCCAATTGCGTGTCGCGCGCCCGATAAACGACGCCCATTCCTCCGGCGCCGATGATTTCGAGGATCGTATAGTGCGCCAGAGTGCAGCCGACCATTGTCCTAATCTTATGCCAACCGGCGGCGAGCGTGGCTCCCGAGCCGCGAATCCACTTTGCAATTCGGCAAAAACAATTGAAGCCACAGATGGACGCAGATAGAAACCCCATTTGTTTCATCCGTGTCCATCAGCGTCCATCTGTGGCTAATTTTCTTTTCAGGCATCCTGCTTCGGCGGCGGCGTAGGAAGGCTCGCGCTAAAACTTTCACAATCCGCCCGTCCCCAATACAGGGGTAAAATGGTATTTACGGATTTCTCCCCATACTGAGACCTTTTAATGATTGATGCAGTACTGGCCAAAGTGTTTGGCACCAAAAACGAACGCGAGGTCAAAGCCATGCTGCCTACGGTGGCGGCTATCAACGACCTCGAACCCGAGATCCAGCAGCTCTCGGATATCGACCTGGCGGCCAAGACGATCGGGTTCAAAGAACGGATCGCGCAAGGCGCCCCGCTCGACGACCTGCTGATCGAGGCCTTCGCCGTGGTTCGCGAGGCCGGGCGCCGTGTCCTCAACATGCGCCATTTCGACGTGCAGTTGATCGGCGGCATCGTCCTGCATCGCGGCAAAATCGCCGAGATGAAGACCGGTGAAGGAAAGACGCTGGTCGCCACGCTGCCCAGCTACCTCAACGCGCTCGACGGCAAGGGCGTGCACGTCATCACCGTCAACGATTACCTGGCCAAGCGCGACTCGGAGTGGATGGGGCGCCTCTACAAGTCTCTCGGCTTGCGCGTCGGCGTGATCGTGCATGACCTCGACGATCAGGAGCGCAAGGACGCATACAACTCAGATATCACCTACGGCACCAACAACGAGTTCGGCTTCGACTACCTGCGCGACAACATGAAGTTCCGGCTGGAAGATTGCGTCCAGCGCGAGCACCGCTACGCCATCGTCGACGAAGTGGACTCCATCCTGATCGACGAAGCGCGCACGCCGCTCATCATCTCCGGGCCCAGCGAGGAGTCGACCGACAAGTATTACAAGGTGAACCGCATCATCCCCAAGCTGGTGCGCGGCGAAGTGATCGAGGGCAGGGAACCGGGTGAGAAGTACACCACCGGCGACTACACCATCGACGAAAAACACAAATCCTCGGCGCTCACCGAAGAGGGCGTGCTCAAGGTCGAAAAGCTGCTCAACATTCCCAACCTCTACGACCCGGCCAACATCGAGTTCAACCATCACGTGCAGCAGGCGCTGCGCGCGCACGTTCTGTATCAGCTCGACCGCGACTACGTGGTCAAGGACGGCGACGAAGGCCCAGAGGTCATCATCGTGGACGAATTCACCGGCCGCCTGATGCCCGGCCGCCGCTGGTCCGACGGCCTCCACCAGGCCGTGGAGGCAAAGGAGGGCGTCAAGATCCAGCGCGAGAATCAGACGCTCGCCACCATCACGTTCCAGAACTATTTCCGCATGTACAAGAAGCTGGCGGGCATGACCGGTACGGCGGAGACCGAGGCATCGGAGTTCTATAAGATCTACAAGCTGGAAGTCAACGTCATCCCCACCAACCGCGCCATGATCCGCAAGGAAAACCAGGACATGGTGTACCGCACGGAGGCGGAGAAGTTCCGCAACGCCGCTAACGAGATCAAGGAATATAACGCCAAGGGACAGCCGGTGCTGGTGGGCACCATCTCGGTGGACAAGTCCGAGCAGCTCTCCGGCATCCTCAAGCGCATGGGCGTCAGGCACGAAGTCCTGAACGCCAAGAACCATGAGCGCGAAGCTTCGATCGTGGCGCAGGCGGGCCGCAAGAACGCGGTGACGGTCTCGACCAACATGGCCGGCCGCGGTACCGATATTCTGCTGGGCGGCAACGCCGAGTTCATGACGAAGGACGAGTGCCTCAAGCGCAAGATGGCCGAGCGCCTGCCCGAAGACCAGGAGCAGTACGTCGCCGACGAGCACTTCTACTACTTCACGCATCACGACCAGTTCTACCGGGTGCGCCGCGACGTCTGGGAAGAAATCTTCAGCGGCTTCAAGAAGCAGACGGACCAGGAGCACGACGAAGTAGTCGGCGTCGGCGGCCTGCACATCGTCGGGACCGAACGCCACGAATCGCGACGCATCGACAACCAGCTTCGCGGACGCGCCGGCCGCCAGGGCGATCCCGGCAGCTCGCGCTTCTTCCTTTCGCTGCAGGACGACCTGCTGCGCATCTTCGGCGGCGAGCGCATGCAGAACCTCATGCTGCGGCTCGGCATGGAAGAGGACGTGCCGATCGAGTCGAAGCTCATCACCAGACGTATCGCAAAGGCGCAGGAGGCGGTCGAGGCGCAGAACTTCGAGGCCCGCAAACACCTGCTCGAGTACGACGACGTCAACAACAAGCAGCGCCAGGCCGTCTACGGCATGCGCCGCCAGTTGATCGAGGGCAGCGATCAAAAGGAGCACGTCCTGGAGATGGTGCGCGGCATCATCGAGCAGTTCCTCGATATGCGCTGCCCCGATGACAAGCACCCCGATACCTGGGACCTCGCCACGCTGCGCATCGACGTCCTGAGCCAGTTCGGCGCCAAGATCGACATCGCCGAACTGGACAACCTGACGCGCGTCGAAGTGTCGGACTACATCTTCGATCGCCTGCAGCAGAAGTATCAGGAGAAGGAAGACCTGGTGGGCGCCGATGTGATGCGCCACACCGAGCGTATCGTCATGCTGCAGGTGATCGACAACCAGTGGAAAGACCACTTGCTGTCGATGGACGAGTTAAAGCAGGGGATCGGCAACCGCGCCTACGGTCAGAAGGACCCGCTCGTCGAGTACAAGAAGGAGAGCTACGAACTGTTCACGGCGATGATGGACCGCATCGAGGACGAGACGGTGCGGTTCCTGTTCTTCCTCCAGGTACAGACCGGCTCCCGCCCGGGGCTCCCGTACCCCGATGAGGAAGAGCCGGAGGAAGTCGAAGAGGCCAGGCCCGATCCCAACGAGCAGCAGCGCAAGGCCGCCCAGCAGCAGATGGAAGACTTCACGCGCAACATCCAGCGCAAGAAGGAAAAGGAATTGGCGGACTTGAATTTCGTCGGCGGCGACGCTTCCAGCACTCCGAAACCGGTGAACGGCGGCGCGAAAGTCGGTCGCAACGACCTCTGCCCCTGCGGGAGCGGCAAGAAATACAAGAAGTGCCACGGACAATAGAAAAGGGCTACGGCCGCTTTAATTTGCGGCCATAGCCCAAAGGACGCTGTGTAGGCACCGCCCCCTATGTTTCTACAGGTTTTAGGACCAAACCCCAACGGATTGGCGGCCGTGACGAGCGCGGGAATAATCGGCGTGCAGGTTTGACCGGGCGCCGGAGCAGCCCCGCAAGCCGCCTGAGAATCTACTCCGAGGAAGGTGAATCGCAGGTCCGGCACGACGTCCGTAGCGAGTACCGAATTGCCTGCCGCACTCGAAAAAGAATGAAATTCGACAGCAGGAAATTCTCGTTGGCGGGCGTCGTTTCCTAGCTCAGGTTGTGAATGAAACCTCCCCTGCGTCGGATAAGGCGCAAGGCTGCCGGTTCCCGCTGTCGTGAAAAAGTTGTCACAGCCCGCCGGTGCCGGGCATGGCGCATTGGTAATGGCTGGGTTGAAATTGAACAGCAGGCTCGTTGCCATCACGATGGCACTGGAACCGCCTAGATCGAATGTCCCGACCTTCACTGGTGTCCTGGGGGCCTTCGACCCGGTTGCGGCCCTCCGCAACAATGGGGGATGCGCGCCAGCGCCTGTTCATCTTCTCGGAACTGATCGCTCATCTCCCCCCGTAAGGAGCTCCAGAAGTGCGTGGCTCGTTACGACGATGGTTCGCAATGGAGGAAATTCTCTTATTGGGATCAGTAATAGACGAGGGCCTTCGCTCAACTGACTTATGCGAGAGCCTGCGGGACATCGAAGCATAGCAGCCTGTGGTAAAGGTGGGTTTTTCTGAGCGAAGACCTTCGAAAAACGCGCACGAGGGGAGATGACTAAGTAACGTCACCACTCGTCAAAAGGTTACCGCTCGCTGCCGTCGTGCGATGTTAATTCCGAGGCCGG
>JBGPHT010000190.1:0-14296 GCA_041484525.1 Bryobacteraceae bacterium
ACCCTGACGCTGGCTTGATTTGGATAGGCACTACCCGAGGAAACGACAGACCTCGATCTGGCAACCCCGATTCTCAGTACGCAAAGCATTCAGTTTCAACAGGCGACATCACAACCCTGTCCTGTTTTGGACAGCAGTGACTTTGATCCACTTCGCGTTAGGCCCAGTGCGTCGGCAACCTTGAAGGACAGGGACTCTCACCATCTCCTGGCGCGCATCGTGAGCACTTTTAGCGAAGGCAACAACCTCCACTGGGAGAACTTCGCCGCGGTAGGGTTTTCGCTCCATGCTGACGGACATTGCGAGGGTGCCTTGCAAATGTACCGCCGCACCAATGGCGAATCGAGGATGACTGGAGACTTCGTGACAAAGGGGAGTGGAAGAATTAGTGCGCAAGATCAAGAACCTGGAGCAACATGCGCGTCGCGTCAAACACTTCATAGGCCCATTGCCGACAATTGGAGACTCTAGGACCACCGAAACCGACCGGCGCAGAAGGGCGAGCTTGCCATCCCGGGATCGCTCGCCATCCAGTACATTACCAAGGGCGCGTTCGCCAATCCGGCCACCGGCACGTTCGGCAATATCGGCCGGAATGCGATTTACGGCCCGGGCTTCGGGGCGGTGGACTTCTCCGTTTTCAAGAAGACGCCCATCACCGAGCGCGTTTCGGCTGAACTCCGCGTGGAGATTTTCAACCTGTTCAACCGCACCAATTACGCGAACCCGGGCGTGACCTTCTCGTCGGGCAGTTTCGGGCAGATCACGGCGACGCGTAACGGCGGTTCTGCTCCGGGCCTCGGATTTGGGGAACCCCGGAATACGCAGCTTGGGTTACATCTCGTGTTTTAGGTGAAAGGCGTTTGGCCACAGATGGACGCTGATGGACACGGATAAGAAATAGTTAGGTCAGTGTCCGTCTGTGGCTTCAACGGGCGACAGTTCTACCCAATTCACGGCGATGCCCAGCCAGCGCTGGTCCTCGCTGAGTCCAAGATCGATCGGTTGCATCGTTCTGGCCACATGGATCGTGCACTCCAGGCACTGCTCCGGGGACACCGCGAGCGGCGGAGGCAATAGAGCCTGGAATATCGCCGTACCCTCTTCGGTCGTCTCGACGCTCGGGCGCAATCGTTCTCCATTCACCAGCAGCTCCACATCCTGCGAGAGGTTGCGTTGGAAGTGCCACGGGACGTGCATGCGAATGCTGAGGGCTGAATCCCGCAAGACCGGGAACTCCAGCGTGGACCTCCGGGACGGTCCGCTCCACCTGAAGGTGCCCCACTTCTCATGATGCTCCAGGCCATGCCATTCGAATCCAGCGAGCTGATCGTCCAGATAGAATCGCTTCGGCTGCTCGAGAACGACGGGAGAAACCACTTCGTTGCCGGTTCCTTTATATCGGGCGTTGTGACGGGCAAGCGCGCCGGGAACGCCGGGGTTCGGCGCCTCAACGCGGACAAACTTACCAGCGAGAAACGATCGCACGACGCCGATCAGCTCGGCTTGCCGGAAATCGCCGCCGGCTCGAATTTTGGCGAGCAATTCTTCCTGCTCGGCCGCCGACCGCCTGAGGTAGGCATTCCTGCGCCAGGCTGCGTTGAACTTGAACACGGTGAGTTCACCCGTGGACACGATCTTCGCTCCAGCATCAGCCGCTCTTTTCTCGAGATCGACATCTACCGGCAAGGAAATCGCCGGCCCCTCTGCCCAGAGGCCGATCTTCGCCAACAACGACCTCTTGTGCAGGACAGAGGACGGCACCAGCATGTCGCGCTTCGAGTACTCACCGCCGGCGAAGACACCGGTCATGCCCAGAACATCCGAACCGGGCGGTCCATATAGTATCGCCACGGCTCCGGCAATATCGGCGTCCGCTCGCTGGATTGTGGCGACGAGAGACTCGAGGTGGGTCGGAAACCAAATGTCGTCGTGTCCCAGGTAAGCGATATATTCGCCTGTCGAGTTGGCGATCCCCCAATTGTTCGGAACGGCTTGACCGCCGGAGTTCGACGGCAGGTTCACCCACCGAATACGCGCGTCTCCGAAACTCATCGCCACCTGCTCGGAGTCATCGGTGCAACCATCTCCCACAACCAGCAGCTCAAAGTCGCTGAAGGTCTGCATGAGGGCCGATGCGATCGAGCATCTGAGTGCGTTGCTCCAGTTATAAGTCGCGATAATAATGCTAACTGTCGGATGCTTTAATGGAATCACCAGCCCGGCCCGCGCTCGAAACGGTAGGGAATCTCGGTCGAGTCCAACGGAATCCGATATTTATCCGGATTCAGGTGGTTATACGGCTTAGTCGGAAGATTGATGAACATAGCGTCGATGGTTCCGACGTTCTGCACTGCGTGAACCACGAGCTTCGGTATTGTTACTAAGCCTCGATTGCGTTCGGAAAGGTAGAGTTCGTTAACCAGACCCTCGGTTGGTGAACCTTCCCGCATATCGAAGAGGACGATCTTGAGGGTCCCCATCGAAATGAAGAGGCGGTCGTCCTGGTGTTCGTGATACACCCAGCCCTTAATTCTTCCTGGCCTTAGCAGGATCTGATACACGTACACCAAGGGATCGTGGGATATTCCCCAGGCTGGGCTGTATATCTCGCAGATTTCGCCTCGCTCGTCCAAAATAGTCGGTGCGGAGCGTATGGACACGCCCGCGATCAGCTTCACGACGCTCGTACTTTCGGGCGTGACGGTCTGTTGGTCTCGCTTGCCTACGATCATACGTGTCCCCAGGAATGAACTAGATTACTACACAAACTGCCTCGCTGAGAACCGTCAGGAAGCCGTTGGGTCTCTTCTGTGGCCGATCCGTTTTTGCGAGATTCACGCAAGTCGCTCTTGAAGGTCCAACAGTACGGGACTGAGCGACGGAAGATCCTGCGCCTTTTGGGAGGCGACAAACCCAGAGCGAATCAGCGGTGGTGCTACACTCCTCACCGATAAATCGAAGGAGGTCAGCAGGATTTTCGAGAGGTAGAGAATGCCGTAACAGTGGACCACGTCAAAAGCTCCCAGATCTCGCGGTGGGGCCGGCGCGTTGAGGTCGCATTGTACCGTCTGAACTCCAGGAAAGTGCCGCGCCAGCACTTCCAGGCATTCCTGACAGGAGTCAACCGAAACAACCGTGCACTCCCGTTCGACATAGAACTGGGTGTGATCGCCGGGGCCGGAGCCGGGTTCGAGCACGCGGCGGTTCGCGAGGAGCAGCCCGAGGCTTGCCAGATGCGCCAGTCGTGCTCGGTTATGGTCCTGGTAATAGGGAGAGGAAAAATGAGCCAAGCCCGGAGCAGGAGGCATTCACCGGCGTCGTCATCGTCCATCAGTTTGGCCACGCCAGGCAGTTGCCGTCGACTGGGCGGACACGCTGGGGTGCTGTTGATCTCCGCCCTCCACGACGTGGACCTGGTGCGCCCTTCGCCGGCAACAAGGGCTTCTCGCGTTTGCCCAAGCCGTTCACCGCCGCTGGCCTGCCGCGCAAGGTGAAGCAGTCGCTTGGCTGCCGCGCCCTCAGTCGCGGTCCAGGTATTGCCGCACCGTCGACGCAAACGTGTTGGCGTCCACCGGTTTGGTAATGTAACCGTCGCAGCCGGCGTCGTATGCCTCTTGGATGGTCACCGCCGTATCGCTCGCGCTGACCGCCAGTATCGGGACTTTCCGGACCTTCCCGGTCAACTTGATGAGCCGGGTCAGTTGCAGGCCGTCCATGCCGGGCAACCGGATGTCCATGAGCACGGCGTCGGGCGTGAAGGAGTATAGAAGCGCCATCGCGGCCTCGGCACCCTCCGCGGTTTGCACCGCGTAACCCTCGCTGGCCATCAGGAATTCAAGCAGGCGGAGCGTATCTGAATCGTCGTCCACGATCAGGATGGTCTTCCCCGTGCACTTTACCCGCGTCCGCACGCTGGGATTGGCCGCGGAAGCCGGTTTGTCGTTTACTATCACGGTGGTGGTCTTGTTCATGACTGTCACGTTGCCTCTTATCGTCCCGGAAGCCGATTGTATGAGCCGATCCCGCGCCGGACTCTGCCTGCCGTTTTTTTCCGCCGGGAGAAAGGGACTACTGCTAAGGCCAAGGCTTGCCGATATATCAGGAGATGCCAAGGTGCAATGAGAACCCGCAGAGTCTTCTGGTCTTTCATTCGAGCGGGCTGGGCTGCGCTTTTCCCCTCGAGGCGGTGCTCGAAATCGTGCCGATCGCGCAGCTCTCGACTCCGCCGGGGTTGCCTTCCATGCTGGCGGGCTTTCTGGACCGGAGCGGAACCGCCATTCCTATTCTTCTCCTGGATCGCCTCTTCAACTTGCCGGAGCAGCCGCTCGGCCTGAACACGCCCTTCATCATCTTGCGCGGTGTCGACAGTCCCATTGGCTTTCTGGTGGGCGCTGTCCTGCAGATCGTCAGCACCACGGCGGCGAGCTTCCTGCCTCTTCCTGAGAAGCATCTATTCCACGACTGCGCGACGGCTACGGTTGAAGTGGAGGGCGATGTGTTTCATCTGCTTTCCCCGGAGCGCATCCTGCTCGAGCACGAACGCCGTCTGCTGGCCGAGTTTCAGGTGGTGGCTCAGGAACGTCTGCGCCGCCTGGAGGAGGGGAATTGAGCCACATCCGGGAAGTTGCGGCCTGCATTACCGAAGACCCCTATTATTCGCGGCTCAAGGACTATCTCATAGCGTCTACGGGTCTGGCGTACTACCGCGATCGCGACGAGTACATGGCTGAACTGATAGGCCGCAGGCTGTCGAAGCTCGGCTTGAACGACTGCGCCTCGTACTCCCGGCGGTTATCAGACGGTAAGGAGGGTCGTGACGAGTTGGATGCCCTGATTGCAGACCTGACGATTGGGGAGACGTACTTTTTCCGCGACCGGGAGCAGTTTGACGCGATTCGCGACGTTGTCATTCCCGAGATCCTGAATCGCAAACGGTCCACCAAACGGCTACGCATCTGGAGCGCGGGCTGCGCCAACGGCGCGGAACCGTACTCGCTCGCCATCCTGCTGGCACGGGAGCTGGGCCATCGCCTCGACGGCTGGGACATCAGTATTTTCGCCACGGATATCAACCGGCAGTCTCTGGCTGAAGCTCAGGCCGGCAGATTCCAGGAGTGGGCGCTTCGCTCTACCTCCGCCGAGGTCAAACGCGAGTGCTTTTCCGCGGAAGGACGAGTCTGGGCCATCCACCCTGAATACAAAGAGTGGACTGCATTCGCCCACATGAACCTGGTCGAGAGCCAGTTTCCGTCGCCCCTTCATTGGGTGTCCGGCTTCGATCTGATTTTGTGCCGCAACGTGATGATTTACTTTGCTCCGGAGGTGATTCGCCGGTTGATCCGGCAGTTTCACGAATCTCTCACTGATGGCGGCTGGTTTGTGGCGGGCGCCGCCGAGCACAACATGGAGACCTTCAGTTGCTTCCACACGGTAACCGCCACGGGCGCCACGGTGTATCGGAAGTCCAAGGAAGCATTTCCAAAAACGGCCGCGCCGAAGGTAGCCAAACGGCTGGAGCTCTTAGGGAAGGCCGCACCACCGGGCTTGCCGAAGCGAGCTCTGCACGCGGGAGCTGCCCATGACCAGCGATTTGCCCCGCCCGAGATCAAGCCTCCGAATATCGATGAACTGCGCCGGCTCGCCGACCGGGGCGATTGGGAGAACGCCGTCCCGCACTGCAACCGGTTATTGGCCCAGGATGGATTGAACCCCGTGGTGTACTTCTATCACGCGCTGTTGCTGGAACAGTTGGGCCTGGGGGCCGAAGCGGAACGATCGTTGCGGCAAGCCATCTACCTCGACCGGAATTTCCTGCTGGCTCACTACCATCTGGGCCTCGCCCTGGCGAAGGGGAAGGAGCGAAGTACGGCGGCGCGGTGCTTTGAGAATGTCCTCAAACTTGCGGCTGGCTTGCGCGACGAGCAGGCTGTTGAGGATGGCGACGGCGTGACCGTCGCCGGACTGAAACAGATGGCGAAAATGCACCTCCAGAATCGAGGCGATTCATGAAGGCAATGCTCGAATCGGATCAGGAGCGCATGCGGGCCGTCTGGCGCCAGCGGGCCGTACGGCTTTCCCGCCGCCCTCTGGCGGCCCGTACCGCTCAAGATGACTTCCAGGTGATGGTTCTCGAAATCGGGGATGAGCGCTATGGTATCGAGCTGGCGGACGTGGCGGAGGTTCTCCCGCCTATCCAGGTGACCCCCGTCCCCGGGGCTCCGCCGTTCTTCTCGGGAGTCGTCAACGTGCACGGGGAAATCCGGCCGGTGGCCGATCTGAAGCACCTGCTGGGTATAAAGACCGCCGGGTATGGCAATCTGGCGCGCGTGATTCTGTTGCGCAAACAGGGCCGGGAGATGGGGTTAATCGTAGATCGCGTCGAGCAGATCCGGAGCGTTGCCTCCGGGAATCTGCCCGCCGGGGGGGATCGCTTTACGAAGCTATCCGCCCGCTACCTCAAGGAATTGAGGCACGACACACTGATGCTGCTCGACACGGAAGCGCTGTTCGCGGAGCTTCTCAAGGAAACTACATCATGAAATTGACAATCGGACAAAAAATTGCCGGCGGCTATGGTGCGGCGCTGCTAATCATGGCAACTATCGGCGTCACCGCTTACCGGAATACGGAGCGCCTCGTTGAGAACGCCAATTGGGTAACTCACACCCATCGGGTGCTGGGAGAGGCAGAAGACATTCTGGCCACGCTAGCGGATGGAGAAAGCAGCGTTCGCGGCTACGTACTGGCGGGGGACGAGCGGTACCTTCAGCCATACGAAGCCATCGGAACGCTGGCCGGGAAATGGAAGGCTCTTCGCGATCTCACCGTCGACAATCCCGCTCAGCAACGCAGGCTCGATCTCCTCCAACCCCTGCTCTACCGCAAGATCGCCGTCATGAAGGAAACCGTCGAGCTGCGAAGAGCCAAGGGACTTCAAGCCGGGACTCAGATGATCCAAAGCGACAAAGGCCGCGAACTCATGAGCCAGATTTTAGACCTCATCGCGGCGATCAGGGGCGACGAGCAGAATCTCTTGCGCCAACGGGACCAGCAGGCCCAGGCCAGCGCTCAGACTACGCCGCAGATAATCGTGTACGGAAGCACGGTTGGTATTCTTCTGGTGGCCTTCCTTGGCTTGGCGATTCACCGTTCCATCACCCGCCCGCTGGCTGAATTTCAAAAACTCGTCAACGCCGTGGGAGGGGGTGACCTGACGCAGCAGTCCGCCGTGGGCGGCGATGACGAGATTGGGAAGCTGGCTCAGGGGCTGAACCAGATGGTCAGCGGCCTCAAGGAGGTGGCCGGGCAGACGCGTGCCGCGACCGACAATCTCAATTCCGCCGTTGTCGAAATTCTGGCTTCCGCCAAGCAGCAGGCCGCCAGCACCGGAGAACGAGCGACGGCTTGCCAGGAGACGAATGCCACGATGCAGGAAGTAAGCCAGTCGTGCTTTCAGATGAGCGAAAGCGCCAAGCAGGTAGGCGCCGCCGCGGAGGCTACTTCGGTTGCCAGCCATGCCGGCCTGGAGACCGTCCAGGACACCAATCGCTCCATGGAATCGATTCGCGAGCAGGCCGAAGCAGTGGCCCAGAATGTCATAGCGCTGAGCGAAAAGACCCAGATGGTGGGCGAGATTGTGGCCACGGTAAACGATATCGCCGAGCAATCGCACTTGCTGGCGCTGAACGCCGCCATCGAGGCCGCCGCCGCGGGGGAACATGGACGAAGCTTTTCCGTGGTCGCCGGTGAGATCAAAAACCTGGCCGACCAGTCGAAAGAAGCCACCGTACAGGTGAAGTCCATACTGGGCGACATCCAGAAGGGGATCAACAGCTCCGTGATGCTCACCGAGGAGGTGGTAAAGCGGGTCGATCTGGGTAAACGGCAGGCGGACCAGGCGGCTTCCACCATACGGGAAATGACTTCCAGTATCCAGCTAAGCGTGCAGGCGTTTCAGCAGATTATGGCTGGAACCAACCAGCAACAGATCGGCGTCGAGCACGTGATGCAAGCCGTAAAGGACATCGGGCAGGGCAGCGACCAGGCGGCTGCGAGCACGCGCCAGATGGAACGCGCAGCGGCCGATCTGGCCGCGCTTGGCCAGCAACTTCGAAAGGCGACCGACAGGTACCGGCTTTGACATGGCGTTGACAGGCATTCGCGAAAAACTGGCCGCCATCTTTCAGGCGGAGCACGCCGAGCATCTGGGGCAGATCCGCTCGATTCTCGCGTTGCTCGAGAACGTGCCGGAAGCCCGGGGCAGAAGCGAGTTGGACGAAGCCTTCCGCCGCGCCCATAGTTTGAAAGGCGCGGCTCGCGCCGTGGACCTGCCTCCCGTGGAAGGTCTCGCACAGGGGCTTGAAACCTTGTTCTCGCGGATCCGCGAGGGCGCCCTTCCGTTGGATAAGAAGACGGCCGGCGTGATCCACCAGGTGCTCGACTCCAGTGAGGATTGCCTGGCCGTATTTCGTGAGAACCGGATTCCGGAGGAACCGGCGGCCGCGCTGCGCGCGATGGCGGAATTGCTGGGAGACCCGGCCGGCATGGCGGAATCCCGCCGCCTCCCGGCGGCGGCGGAAACACCCGCGCCGGCGGCGTTTCCGCGGACTGAAATGGTGCGAGTGGCCGGTGACGACCTGGATCGGCTGGTCCGCTCGACCGGCCACATTCTGACGGAGAGTCTGGGGCAGACGACAGTGACGCTCGAACTCGTCACGCTCACCAGCCAGATCAAGGAAATGGAGGGCGAGTGCAGCCGGTTCCGGAAGGCTTGCGCCGCTTCCTTGCGGCGTTTTGGCGGCACGGCGGAATTCTCTTCGGTCACGCGGCATATCGAGCTGGTCGAGCAAAGAGTCCGCTCCCTGGTGGGGCAGTCGAGGAAGGCGCGGCTTCTGCAGCAGCGCAGCGCCTGGAGCCTGCAAGGTTCCGCGGAACGGCTCCAGCGGGACGTATGGAATGCTCGAATCGCGCCGGCCGAGGACCTGTTCGAAGGCTTTCGGAAAATGGTCCGGGATCTGGCCCGCGATGAGGGGAAGGAAATCGAGTTCCGGCTGAACGGGTCCGGTGTAAGGGCCGACCGCCTGGTGCTCCAGGCGCTCAAGGATCCAGTGATGCACCTGCTTCGGAATGCCATCAGTCACGGAATCGAAAGTCCAAGCGAGCGTGTGAGCAAGGGGAAGTCTCCGGTGGGTTCGTTGACGGTTAACGTCGAATCCCAGAGGGGCCGCCTGGTCATCGAGGTCGACGACGATGGACGCGGAGTAGACTTCGACCAGGTGGCCAAGGTGGCAATGGAGCAGGGTGTCATTACCCACGCCCCCGGCGCCGGCTCCCCGCAAGATCTGGCGCGGATCCTCTTCCGGCCTGGTTTCTCCACTTCCCCAAGCGTCACCGATCTATCGGGGCGCGGGATGGGGCTTTCGGTGGTCCATGAAACCGTGCGGCGCCTTCAGGGAGAAGTGGATCTCAGGCAAAAAGAGGGGCCCGGCGCTTCCATCCTTCTGTCTGTCCCCTTATCGGTATCCACCTTTCATCTGCTGCTGGTTTCCTGTCAGGGGCAGACATTCGGAATTCCCAGTCACGGCATTGAGCGCTTGTACCGCGTCAACGTTCAGCAGGTCGAAACGCTGGAGGGTAAGGCGACGGTCAATCTGGGAGGACGCCGGATCGCCCTGTTCAGCCTGGCGCACCTGCTCCGAATGGGGGACGGCGATGCCGCTTTCGGCGGAGAGATTCTGCCGGTCGTGCTGCTGCGGTCGGGAGCCCGGTACGCAGCCGTATGGGTGGATCGGTTTCTAGCCGGGAGAGAGGCTCTGGTCCAGGAGCTGGGAATGCCCTGTCCCGCGACCGGCAACGTTTCTGGCGGCCTGTTGACGAGGGAAGGGACGGTATCGGTGGTCCTGAATCCGGCCGGTCTGGTCGAGACCTCCACCCAATCCGCCGCGCCCGCGCTGAAGCACGCGCGACCGGTATCCGAACCGGCTGCCCGGAGCATTCTGGTGGTGGATGACTCGATCACGACCCGATCGCTCGAGAAGAGTATTCTGGAGGCCCACGGCTATCGGGTGCGCGTCGCGGTAGATGGCGTCGAAGCGCTACAGTTGCTACGCGCCGAGAATGCCGATCTGGTGATCGCCGATATCGAGATGCCGCGTCTGGATGGATTCGGCCTGCTGGAGGCGATGAAGGCGGACAAGCGGCTCGACCGGATTCCGGTCATCATCGTGAGCTCGCTCGATCGCGCCGAGAACCAGCAGCGAGGTCTCAGCCTGGGCGCCGACGCGTATGTGGTGAAACGCAAGTTCGATCAACGGGAGCTGCTGGAGGCCGTCCAGCAATTTCTATGAACAGAATTCGCGTATTAGTCGTGGAGGATTCGGCCGTCGTCCGGTTGCTTCTGCAACACATCATAGGACGCGACTCCCGCCTGGAGGTATCCGCGATGGCGGCGAGCGCGGAAGAGGCGCTGGGCATGCTCAAGCGGATGTCTCCGGACGTTATCGCCATGGATATCGTTCTGCCTGGCATGGACGGCCTGGAGGCCACGCGGCGGATCATGTCTCAAAAACCGATCCCCATTGTGGTGGTCGCTGGCGGCGGCGAGTCCAAAGAGCGGAGTTCTAGGGCCATCGAGGCCCTCCGGGCAGGGGCCCTCACGGTTTTGGAAAAACCGGTGGGTACGACCCACGCCGACTACGAGACGCTGGCGGAACGTCTGTGCACCCAATTGGTCATCATGAGCCAGGTGAAGCTGGTGCGGCAGCATATCCGGCGGGAACCGCGCCCGCGGCCGGCCCGCAATACGCCGCACCGTGCCGGCGCATACTCGATGTTAGGGATTGTGTGCTCGACCGGCGGGCCGGGCGCGCTGGCGCGACTGCTGGGTGCGTTAGGACCGGCTTTCCCGTTACCTATCCTGCTGGTGCAACACATGCCGGCGCACTTTCTGACGGGATTCGCATCCTGGCTGGAGAGCGTTTGCCCGTTTTCCGTGGCGGTCGTGAATGACGGCCAAATCCCGGCTGTTGGCGTGGTGCACGTGGCTCCGGCCGAGCAGCACCTGCGAGTCGACGCCGGCGTCCTGCGGCTGGATTCAGCGGCCCCCGTGTGCTCGCAGCGTCCCTCCGGAACCGTGCTGTTTCAGTCCATGGCGCGCAGCCTGGGAGGTAACGCGCTGGGCGTATTACTCACGGGAATGGGGGAGGACGGCGCGGCGGGGCTCTCCGAGATCCGCCAGGCCGGTGGCTACACCGTGGCAGAGGATGAGACGACGGCGGTGGTGTACGGAATGCCCGCGGCAGCGGTCCGGATGGGGGCCGTTTGCGAATCCTTGCCGCTTCCTGCAATTGCTTCCCGAGTGTTGGAGCTGGTTTCGGCCAGACCGGAGATGAACTGAATGGAACGCGCCTTCCGAGTCATGGTGGTGGAGGATTCAGAAACCCAGGCCTTCAAAATGCGCCTGCTCCTGGAGGGCGAAGGCTGCGAGGTCTCTACCGTGGCCACGGCGGAGTCGGCCTTGTCCGAACTGAGGCAATCTCCACCCGATCTGGCCGTGGTCGACTACTTCTTGCCCGGAATGCTGGGCGACGAGCTGTGCCGGCGCATTCGAATGAACCTGAACACGCGCGGCATACAAATCCTGATGTTGACGGCCGCCGAAGCCGGTGAGACACACGGACTCGAGAGCGGCGCCGATGACTACGTTTCCAAATCCGCCAACTCGGACATCCTGCTCCTGCGTATTCGTGCGCTGTTGCGCAAGGTGCGGGCGCAAGCGGCTATTTTGAACCCGCGGGATTCTGACTTCCGCCGCGCCCGGATCATGGCCATCGACGACAGCCCCACACACCTCGAGTTCCTCGAGGGGGAGTTGCGAAGCCAGGGTTATGACGTGGAGACGGCCACCAGTGGACCGGAGGGGCTGGACCGGCTGGCGAACCGGAGTTTCGATTGCGTCCTGGTGGATCTGATCATGTCGGACATGGACGGCATAGAAGTATGCCGCCGCATTTCCGGGATGCGGCACGACTTCGAGAGATCTGTGGCCGTTATCATGTTGACCTCGAGCGAGACCAAAGAGGACATGACCCGCAGTCTGGAAGCCGGAGCCGACGATTTCGTCTGCAAATCGGGCGACCTTGCCATCTTGCGCGCCCGTATCCAGGCCCTTCTGCGGCGCCGGTTTTTCGAGGAAGAGAATCGCCGCATCGTGGAGGAGCTCAAGACAAAGGAAGTGGAAACGTTGCGCGCCAACGCCGGCCGCGAGGCCGCCGAGGCGCGGGCGGCCATGGCTGATAAACTCGTTCAGGCTAATCAGGAGCTCGAGGAAGCCAACCGCAAGCTCAGAGAAACCCATGCACAATTGATCCAGACCGAAAAGATGGCTTCGCTGGGGCAACTGGTGGCGGGACTCGCCCATGAGATCAACAATCCGCTGGCTTTCGTTGTCAGTAACCTGTATACCGTCGAGACCGGCCTGGATCGCATCGCCCCGGAAGCCGAGCCCCACCTGTCGGAGCGCTCGCTTGCCAGGATGCGGAAAGTACGCACGCGCCTCCGGGAAACCGGAGAGGGCCTCGACCGCATAAAGGAGCTGGTGGTCAATCTGCGGACTTTCTCGCGGCTCGACGAAGGTGAGTTCAAGACCATCGACATCGGAGATAGCATCGATTCGGTCCTTGTCCTGCTGAAACATAAGATGAATGGGCGTATCCAGGTGGAAAGGCACTATGACCCGGACCGCTCCCTCTCCTGTTATGCGGGCCGGCTCAACCAGGTCTTCATGAACCTGATCGCCAATGCCGCGGATGCCATCCAGGGCAAGGGGAAGATCGTCATCACGACAAGCCGGACTGACGACGCCTACTGTATCTCAGTGCGGGACACCGGGAAGGGAATTCCGGAGTGGATTCGCGGCCGCATCTTCGATCCGTTCTTCACGGACAAGCCGATCGGGCAGGGTACCGGCCTTGGACTGGCCATCTCCTACGGAATTGTGCAGGACCATCATGGCTCGATCGAAGTCCAAAGCCAGGAAGGCGCGGGTTCGGAGTTCACCATCAGGATCCCCAGGGATCTGGAGTCGCGGAGGCACGAATGAGCAAAGCACGCGCGTCCATTGGGAACGGCAGCCCGCCCGAGTCGTCGCACGCACAGGCGGATGAAGAAGCGAGCTTGCAATGATCGATTTCCTGAAGAAGCTTTTTGATTCCGACTTTCTGTCCCACGGCCACTGTTATTTTTGGCGTCCGGAGATCGTCTGGCTGCACGTGGGTTCGGACGCCACCATCGCTTTGGCGTACCTCTTGATTCCTGTGAGTCTGGGCTACTTTGTCCGCAAGCGGCGGGACCTGGCGTTTCACTGGATGTTCGTAATGTTTGGCGCGTTTATCCTGGCCTGCGGAGCGACGCACGCCATGGCGATCTGGACGTTGTGGCACGCCACTTACCGCCTGGAAGGAGTTCTCAAGCTCATCACTGCGATTGTTTCGCTGTCGACCGCCATCCTGCTGGTGCGCCTGGTACCACGGCTCCTCGCATTACCCAGCCCGGCGCAGATGGCCGCGGCAAACCAAAAGCTCGAAGAGGCCAACCGCAAGCTCAAAGAGACCCAATCCCAATTGATCCAGACTGAAAAGATGGCTTCGCTGGGGCAACTGGTGGCCGGAATCGCTCACGAGATCAACAATCCCCTGGCCTTCGTGGTGAATAACCTGTTCATCGTCGAGAGCGGGCTAGAGGGTCTAGGCCCTGAGATGGAGCCGCACCTCTCGGAGCCTTCTCTCCGGAAACTGCGGAAAGCGCGGGCCCGCCTGGGAGAGATGCGGGAAGGCCTCGACCGCGTGAAAGAACTGGTGCTCGATCTGCGGACTTTTTCCCGGCTCGATGAAGGAGAGTTCAAAACTGCGGACATCGTGGAGGCGATCGATGGGGTTCTGCTCCTGTGCCATGCCGTTTTTTCGGGGTGTTTTGCCGGAAATCCCCGTGAATTACATATTGCGAGGCAAACGGGGGTGAGTCAACGGCCCAGACGTAGCCCTGTGCCGAGAAATACCCCGTTTGTGGCGGCACCGGGTGGCCGCGCGGCGGGTAGTGGCGTAAAATGGAGTGGACCATGGGGGCGACACGGTTTCGACGGAAGCTGTCGCGACCCGAAGGCATGCCGGGGGCCAACCGCCCGTAACAGGCTGGAAACTAGAAATGCCAACAACAACTTGGCACTTGCTGCTTAATTAATTAAGCGCACGCTTCCCCGGGCTTTGCTCATGGGCCCGGCAAGAAGCGTCAAACAGTG
>JBGPHT010000191.1:0-14031 GCA_041484525.1 Bryobacteraceae bacterium
CGCAACTTGTATGATGGCTTTGCCTTCCTTGTGGGGGCGTTCGGCGAAGCTCCGGCCAAGGAACAGTTCGCCAACGTTCATTATAGGAGGGCTTTTCTTTTGCTCAGTCGGAAGTCAAACCTGTTTTGGACAAGAGTGATTCGAAGTAATTGTCGGTGAACTGCGCGAATGTGCCGTCTTCATATGCGATGTCACCTACGTGCAACACAAGGCTGGCCTGTTCCGCGGTCATGAGGACGGCCAGGCTCCGTTCCGCCGTAGTCCCCGCGCCGCTGTCTCCAAACACAAGGAACCGGAACGGCACCGCTCCAGCTGTGCGAAATTGACTCTCTTCATCGGTAGTTATCTTCTGACCGTCCATTACTACCTCGTAGAAATATTGGGTGTCCGGAGACAGGCCGGTCAGGTCGGCCTGGTATTGATAGAGGGTGTAACTCAGATGCGTTTGGCTGGGTGTCAAGATGCGAATGCGTGGAATAGCTGTCCGATAGGTAGACCGATCGGTGGAGTACTCAACGGTACCAGGCATGCTTTCGCGCGTGGACCACATGATCGTGACCCTGTCCGTCCGCATGTTCTGCAAGTAGGGACGATGGATCAGCGTGACGGCGAGGGCCGGACACACAGCAAGCGCGGTTGCCCAGAACAGCAGGAAACCGGGCCGACGAGCGCAAGTTGTTAAAGCATTCACAGCCGGAGTCACCCGTTAACGGACTCCACGAACTCTCGGTACGCAGACACGACTGCGCTAACTCAATTGTACTGCCGCGTACATTCAATTACTATGCTGGCGGGGTTATGGACTGGCTAATCCCCCTTTCGAATCACTGCATCTGAATGCCGAAGACCGGCGAATTCTGCCCACCGGCCCTGATCGTCAGGGACACCATCCCGGAGGGCACGCCGTCAGGGACCGTGAAGTTGACCTGGTACGCTCCGACGAATCCCGGCGACAGACCGCAGAACTGAACCTCGGCGTTCCGCCCCCCCACGGTAACGGTGGGCGTTTGCAGGCAACGGGCCAAGGGGTCCGACGGTGATACAGCGCCGCTCGCGACATTGCCGTTAACGGGTCCGGCCCCGTTTACCCATGCAATGAGGACGTCTCCGGACTTGGCCGGCCTGGTAACTACCGGTGTGTAATCGGACTGGGTCACGGCATGGATGCCTGGTGCAGCCAGCGCCACCGAAACCTGGATCGAATTGCTAAAGGTCGAGTTCACAGGCGAACCGTCGCGCGTGCCCTTGGCCTTCGCCCCACTAACCGAGACAGTGAAGGGCGCAGTGCCGTCGCCCAATCCGAGTTCCCAGGGCACCATGACATTAATCTGATTCGGCGAGATGAATTGAATCGGGGCGGCGAAGCCGTTTACGTAGACCGTGACGCCGCCGAGAGTGGTTGGCCACGCGCCGGCCGGCCCCTGAAGAATTTTGTCGGTGAAGCCTGATCCGTAGAGTGTCACGAGCCCGCCTGGCGCAACGGTGGCGCCTCCGTTGGGGGCGGCATTGACCACGCCGCCCGCGCTGATCGTAACGGCGGAGGAAGGCTGCCACCCGTTCGTCAGAAGGTCGCTCATCACGAACGCTTTTCGCAACTGGATGAAATCGATGTTACTCGCCGCCTGGTCCTCGAAGATCTGGTTGGAGCTGTCTTTCACGATGCCATCCAGTTCGTATTGCTTGAAGGTATCCTCGTAAACGGATGGCTTTATCAGGTCGTAGTCCCGCTTATGCTCCCATTCCAGCCAGCCGCCTTTCGCGCCTGCGAGTACCGCCGTCTTGTAGATCCCATCCAGATACTCCGCTTTGCGATTCGGCAGGACGATGGTTCGCTTCATAAGTATGTTCTGGTCGGTATGATCCATGATCGGCCGCTGAATCCAGTTATAGGAAGCGTCCTTGTCCCAGAGCAGAAACTGGTGAAAGTTGGTCTTGTCGTAGCGATAAAGCCAGAAGTTGTTCATGCCGAAAACATCGCCCAGGATGGAATCGTAGTCGGAGACATACTTCTCGATCGCATTATGCACGGACCAGAGCTTCAGATCCATCAGACCCGACATCGTACTCTCGAAATCGGCATCCGAAACGGTGTTGAGCGTGCGGATCATGCTGATGGTCGGCGCGAGGTCGAACGTGGTCTTGTTCTCCTCGGGGTTAAACGGGACCGGCTGCCACTTATTCGGGTCGGTGGAGCAGGCGAGCTGGTCCGTCTGGCACGTGGGGTACCATTCAAAGTGATAGCCATCGACGGGACCGGTTTGGGGAGAGCTCATCGGCTTCCACTCGTACAGGTCTCCGCTTCCTTCCCCGACGTAGCGCTGCAGGTACTCTGTACGAATCTCTTCCGTCAGAATGAACACACCGTAGTACACGTTGTTGACATACAGGCGGGCGTTGGCTTCGCGCGAAGCCGGCAGGCCCGTGCGGTCCCATAGTTTGAAGACGCTCCGCTCCTTCAGCATGGAACCGTCCTGGTTATTCGCTTTCAGAATGCAGGATGCCAGCCCGAGCAGCACCTGGCCGGGCTCGTAGCGGTTGAAATCGATCCGCAAGTTCGGTTTGATCGGGCTGCGGCTTCCATGGCCTCGCGAGCGGATGCCTACATCGCTGACGACGATGTCCTTGCCCTTGAAAATCCAGTGAAAGTCGGCGGGGTAGTAAGTGTTGTCCAGGAAGTGCTGCCGCAGGGTGTCCCAATCCGAGTTGCGGACAACCAGGCGAAGCTCGTGAATGTAAGTGTCGTCGAAGAAATCGTCCTGCGTTTGGGCCGAGACAAAAGGCGCGCACAGAATCAGGAGCGCTACTCCCCACCCGCTTCTGCCGGCTGCTCGCTTGATGGCCGACAAACTACATGACGAATTGGATTCTGACATAGCGGCTCCAGTACGTGCTTTGACCGAGGATCGGCGCTTTCTGTACATCCTCGATAACTTCGCGAATCGCGTTGTATTGCACGCGCACGAAGCGGTTCAGATACCAGTTGACTCCGAAAGTGGCGATGCGCTCGCTTTCCGAGTAGATGTTGGCGGCCCTGGTGCTTCGCGAGGGCAAGCCCGGGTGGTCGGCCGATCCGAATCGCATCTGCTCGTAACGAGCCACGATCTGGACGGCGCCGAAACCGTGCCCGCGGACAAACTCGCGGCGCGGGACCACGCCCCCGGCGGTCTTCTCTCCGGTTATTACCCATCCCGTAGTGAAGTACCAGCCGCGCGCGATCAGATCCGGCAAATCGTCGTTGCGGAGGCCTTGCCCGATTCGCTGGTCGCTCACGCGGATCACTTCGCCTTTGGCGACGAAAGGTCCCGGCTCCCAATTCAGTTCGGCGCCCAGGCGCAGGCGCTGCCCGCGCACGTAAATCCGGTCGAACCAGTTGTGGGTGATCACCCAGGTGCGTCCGCGAAGGCTGCGCAGTCCCTCGGTAAGAGGGCTCTCGGTGAAGGCGGCGCCCAGTTGCAGATCCTTGAATGGCTTCAGAAAATGCGGCGTATTGAACATCGCGAATGGCGGCAACACCACGCGTCCGGCGAAAGTCCGTTCGCCGCTGCGCTCATAATCCTTGGTGTGCGCTTTCCAGCCGTCGTTCACGAACACGCCCACCTGATACGCCACGTTCGATTCGAACAATTTGCCGTGAAGCATCACGCCCAACTCGCGGCCCGGCGCCAGATAGTTGCCGATCAATGACCGGTTCACAAACTCGCCGGTCGAGGAGTAGTGCAACTGGTCCATGCCGAATGGAATCTTGAACTGGCCGACGCGGATCTGAAACCGCCGGAAATAGCGAAAGTTTCCGTAGACGTCGCGCCACAGCGCGTGAGTCTCACGCGTGCGCAGGTTGAATAGTTCCGCCACCTCGTTGCGGATTTCCCGCTCGATGGAGTATTCAAAGTTCTTCGTAACATAACCTTCGATGCCTACGCGAAACTTCCGCAGATTCGAGGTCTCACCTTCATCCCCGCTGACCTCCGGATCGAAGCTTCGGAAGTCGTGTTGGAACTTCAACCGGAAATCGACGCGCAGCCATTTGCCGAGACGGATGGCAGGGTGCTTCGTGAATTCGAAACGAAAGTACTTCTTCGCCTTGGTCTCGACCATGTCGGACTTATACTTGTCATCCAACACCACCTTTTCGTCGGCTGGCACGGTGCTGTTGGCGGCCCCGGCCTGGTTGTTGGCGGCTGCGGCCTGACTGCTGTCGGCTGCTGTCACGTTCTTCTTGTCTTTCTGGCTGTGCTTCTTTTTTTTCTTCTTCTTTTTAGTCGCGCCGTCTTTCGCCTGGTCCTGCTCTGCATTGGTCGACGTCAATGCGGATAGGCCCGGCAGCCACGCCGCCAGCACCAGCCACGTCAAACAAGTTGCGCGTTTCATCCCGATCTACCTGTCCAGTCCGGCACGCAGACGGGAGCCTCAGAGTATTTCCGCCATAAGGCCATCTCCCTCCCCAGCCTGTTCCGAATTGCACAGAATTGTAACACTGAAGGGGTTGGATGGGAAGGCGACTCGATTGTGGCGACCCGATTGCGAACCTGTCCGGAGAGGCCCCGCGGCGCGCTGCCGGCATGCGCCGTTTCACCCACCATTTGCCGGACGTGCACATTTAGGCCGCTAGCGGTTGTATCATCTTGTTACCTGCATGAACGCCACTCCCGCGCGGGTACGGCTCGATCGGGCCGGACTCACCAGTTCTTGCGCCGTTGCCGTGCTGGCGATCCTGTCGTCTAGCATCGGACTGGCACAGCCAACGGGCGGAACCGGGTCGATCTCCGGAGTGGTGCGCGATCCCGCGGGCGCTTCCGTTCCGGACGCGCAGGTGGAAGTGGCAAATCCTTCCACCGGCCTCAAACGGAGCCTGCGGACGAGCCAGGCCGGCGTATTTTCCGCAATCGCGCTGCCGCCCGCCGCCGGATACACCGTCACCGTCGTGAAGGAAGGCTTCACGACTCACGAACTCACGGGAGTGCAGGTACGAGTCGGCGAGGAGACCAACGCTCCGGTAACTCTTTCGATTGCGCTTTCCCAAACCAACGTATCCGTGGAAGGATTGTCCCCGTTGACCCAGTCCACGCAAATGCACGTTTCGCAGGTGATCGGCAGTTCGGAAATATCCAATCTCCCGATTAACGGACGCCGCGTGGATACCTATGTGCTGCTCACGCCGGCAGTGGTTCCGGATGGAGCCCAGGGGCTGGTTTCCTTTCGCGGGATCGCCGGCGGCAACGCATTCCTGACCGACGGCAACGATACGTCCAACCAGTTCTTTCACGAAAATGCCGGCCGAACCCGCATCTCGACGCAGATTTCACAGGACGCCGTTCAGGAATTCCAGGTGCTCTCGAGCGGCTACTCCGCCGAGTACGGCCGGGCGTCGGGAGGCATCATTAACACGCTCACGCGCTCCGGTTCGAACGCGGGTTACGGCACCGCTTACTGGTTTTTCCGCAATCGATCGTTGAACGCGCGCGATCCGCACAGTGCGATCAACCCACCGGAAAGGCGCAACCAGGCGGGCGCCAGCCTCGGTGGCAGACTCGTCAAAGATCGCCTGTTCTATTTCCTCAACACCGAGTTTCATCGCCGCAGATTCCCGCTGGTGGCGTCGCTCTCCCGCCCTCCCCTGTTCGATGCTGCCGGCGGATTTGTAGGGACGTGCAATGCGACGGCTCAGCAGTGCTCTGCGGCCTTACAGTTCCTGGGCCGCCAATTTCAGGTTTTAGAGAGATCGGCGGACTCGGAGCTGGCATTCGGCAAACTGGATTGGCTGCCCTCGCAGCGGCACCAGATCAGCGCCAGTTTCAACTATCTGGGGTGGACCTCGCCCAACGGATATCAAACCCAGACGGTGCTGAACAATGGCGAGGGAGTGGGGGCGAACGGGGACTCGTCCGTCCGAACCCGATACGGCCGCCTCGCTTGGAGATTCATCCCCGGCAGCACCCGGGTGAACGAACTCCGGCTCGGATGGTTCAAAGACCGGCACTCGGACAATCTCGACAACGCGACTGTGCCCGCGCAAACCGGGCTGGTGCAAATCACGGTGGAAGGCCAGGCGAACCTGGGAGTGAATCCTGAGCTGCCGCGCATCGATCCGAGCGAGAACCGTTTTCAGATTTCCGACACCTTCTCGATGGTGACCGGCAGACATAGCCTGAAGGCCGGCGGCGATTTCATCAGCACCGAGGATTATCTTAAGTACCTGCGCAATCGGAATGGGAGTTATGACTACCCGACCTTCACCGCCTTCGCGCAGGACTTCAGCGGTAACACCAGCGGCGCGAGGAGATGGCAGACTTACTCGCAGCGATTCGGGAATGAGATCTTCGATAAGACCATTCGCGACTACGACGCGTTCGTAGAGGATCAGTTTCGTCCCCATCCCAACCTGACTCTTACTTACGGGCTCCGTTATGACTATTCCTCGCTGGCCCAACCCGCGCAAGCCAATCCGGATTACCCGGAGAGCCGGAGAATCCCCTCGATCAGGACAAACTTCGCGCCCCGGGTTGGCGTGTCTATCGCCTTCGACCGGTCGAGGAGTGTGTTGCGGACGGGATACGGAATCTTCTACGCCCGCTATCACAGCGGCCTGGTGGGCACGTTCTTCCTGGAAAACGGCGTCTTTCAGCAGTCCATTCAACTCGAGAGCCGATTCCTGCAAGACCCTCAGGCCGGTCCCATATTTCCGAATTCGCTGCCCGCGTTGAACTCTGCGAGTCTATCGAACCCGCTGTTTACTTCCGCCGTCGACCTCACGATTCCGTCGAAGGATTACCGGAATCCATACACGCATCAGGGCGATGTGGCATTGGAGCACGCGTTCTCCACTCATCTCTCTTTGAGCGCAACCTATCTATGGAGCCGGGGCCTGCACCTGACTACCGTACGCGACCTGAACATCGGACCTGCGGGCGCTCCGATCACATACGATATTCAAGACTCCCAGGGTAAAGCGATCGGCACGTTCACCACTGCCGGCTATCGCCTGGTCAATCGCGTGAATCCGCGGTGGCGGCGGGTGAACAGCGTGGAATCGGGCGGGAACAGTTATTACAACGCGCTGGTGGTACAGCTTCGGGAGCGGTTCTCGCATGGCTTCGAGGGCTTTCTGGCGTACACATGGTCGCATGCCATCGACTTCAATCAGGGAGGCGGCAGCGACAACATTTTCTTCAGCGACGGCCCGCGCTCGCTTCGGAACGGAGACTACCGCGGAGACAAAGCCTCCTCCCAACTCGACCAGCGGCAGCGTTTGGCGATCAGCTCGACGTGGGAGTTACCGCTGAGCCGCAGCAACGGAAGAATTACCACCTTCCTGGTGAACGGCTGGCGCTTCTCGCAGATCTCGACTCTCGCCTCGGCCCAACCGGCCACCGCCACCGTGCTGGTTTCGGGCATTCCGTTTCCCGGAGCAGCGTTCAATTCGACGCTCAACGGGTTCGGCGGTTCAACGCGGGTTCCGTTCCTCCCAGCCAGTGGTCTGGATGTCGACAGGGTGGTGCGCACCGATGCCCGGCTCACCAAGATCCTACGCATCCGCGACCGCCATCAGGTGCATCTGAATTTCGAAGCCTTCAACGTGTTCAATCACGTGGCCGATACCAGCGTGTACACCGTGGCTTACGAGGCCAAGGACGGGATGCTGCGGCCGGTGGCGCATTTGGGCGAAGGCGCGGCATCGCAGGGCTATCCCGACGGCACGAATGCGCGCCGCGCCCAAGTCAGCCTGCGGTTCCTTTGGTAGCTGGCGGTGCCGTCGCTTGCCGCGTCTTCGTGAACAGGTCCTGGAGATCGGCCATCACCGCAGCATCGCCTTTCGACAGTTCCGCAATCACCTTGTCGCGAACCGTCAGAAGATCCTCCAGACTCTTCCTGACGGCCGGGTCTTCGGTCTGATTCGCCAACTCGCGCGTCCGATTGAAGAACTGTGCTACGGTGTCCGCCGCCAACCCGTAGTTCAGTTGATTGGCTTGCACGTAAGCCAGGCCGATCAGATCCCTGATCTGCGCTGAGGCGCTTCCTGCGCTCGCCTGCCGCAGTTCATTGTCCAGGCGCCGGACCCGTGCATACTGCGGGACGAATCCTGCCAGGAACACAAGCACCACCACGACGGCTGCGATGACAATCCTGTTCTTCACGGGGCGCCCCTCTTTGAGCGTAGCTCACCCGCATGTTATCCAGCGTCAACCCCCCCGGTACTAGAACGAAATGCAGCGTTGCCTGAGCGCTCGGAAAAGACGAGAATCAGCCAAAGCGGCGGGGACAATCTCCGCCAATCGGTGTGCTCTATGGTCTGGCGCCTTGTTCGTTTCCTGGTGAAGCCTGTTCTCCTGCTCACCTTGTTTGTATTCGTCGGCCGTCTTGCCGAGGTCACCGGCTTTGAGATTAATTTTGTGGTGCCGGTCTCCACTGCCATATCGAATTCCAGCCGTCTTCCGTCGGAGTATGTGCAGGTGGGGATCGTCGCCGGCCTCGCATTGGCCATCTACAAGACCCTCCTGGGCGTGTCGTGCCTCGTCAATTCGGTGCGTACGCGAGTTCGATAAACGGCGGCCCCTGACCCAAATCCATAAACATTCCCGACACACCAGAGGTGAGGCCGCGGCGTGATTCTGCAAATGCGCGAAACGATACATTTCGCGGCCAGGCAAACTCACTGAGCCTCGGGTTAGACAACAGTAAGTTATGTCTTACTGTTACACGCTCAGAAGTTAATCTTTAACAGTCGGCACTAACAATCAAAAAACAACAGCGCAAAAGATCGCGATCCAAAAGGTGCTCGCGCACAGAATGAACGGGGTTTTCATTTCCGTCAGAGTCCGGGAAACGCCCGCCGGCGCCGACTCGGCCTGAAGGGACGCTACGTCTGCCGAGTAACTGGACGAGTCGTTGGGCGTATCGAATTCGTCGCCGCGCGCCTCTTCAGTTGAGCCGGCCGTGTCCGAGGGCGGTGCTTTGGCGGCGGGCTCCATGAGTAAGGCTGAGTTTAACGCCCCGAAATGCAGACCCAATAATCAAGAGGCTGCGGCGATGCCGTATCATCCGGGCAAGGTGCTTTCACCCGCGGACACGGCGAAGCAAAAAACGGGAAGCGAGTCTGATGGCGATAGAAGGGGTGGAAGGTGTGGGGACCGGTCAGGACGCCATCGGCACCGAAGGCATCGTCGTTTACGTCAGGGACGCGCAAGCGGAGAAACGGATTCCGCGGACCGTCGACGGCTTGAACGTACAGGTTCAGGCAACCGGGACCGATTGATGCTTTGAAGCGCTCGCGTCGCCGTCGAATGCAGGCCGCCGCTTAATCCAGTATTCGTGAGAAATCAGACCTTTCTAAACACAAGGCTGCCGCTGCTTTAGCCCGCGACCCCGTCACGGCACCGCCGGTATGTGGCACACTTATCTGTAGATATCCAGGGATTCCGCTAGCACATGACCGGGCGCACAGTATCTCACTACGAGTTTCTAGACCGCCTGGGCGTTGGCGGCATGGGCGAAATCTATCGGGCCCGCGATGCGCGCCTGAACCGCACGGTCGCCATCAAGGTGCTGCCCCACGCCGATGCGAGCGACGCCAAACGGCGCCAGCGGTTCTTGCAGGAGGCGCAGGCGGCTTCGGGGCTGAACCATCCCAACATCATCACGGTCCACGACATCTTGTCGGATGGCGACACCCAACTGCTCGTCATGGAACTGGTGGCAGGCAAGACGCTTGGCGACCTCATTGGCGAACGCATTCCGCCTGTCGGGCTGGCGCCGCGCGAAGTGGTGAAATACGCCGTGCAGGTGGCGGACGCGCTGGCGGCGGCACACGCGGCAGGCATCGTGCATCGCGACATCAAGCCGGGCAACATCATGGTGACCGGCTCGGGCCTGGTGAAGGTGCTGGATTTCGGACTGGCAAAGGCGACTTTCGCTTTCGACAACGATTCGGGGGAGACGCGAAGCATCGCGCCGGCGTTGACGGTGCAGGGATCGGTGATGGGCACGGTGAACTATATGTCGCCGGAGCAGGCCGAGGGGAAGAGCGTGGACGCGCGGTCGGACGTTTTCTCCTTCGGCGTTCTGCTCTACGAAATGGTCACCGGGCGGACCGCGTTCGGTGGCGACACGGCGCTCTCTATCATGTCGGCGATTCTGCGGGACGAGGCTCTGCCCATCCGCGAAATCGCGTCCGGCACGCCGCACCAACTGGTTGAGATCATCGATCGCTGTCTCCGCAAAGAGCGTGGGGATCGTTGGCAGAGCATGGTGGAAGTTCGCGCCGAGTTGGAGAAGCTCAAGCAGCAATTCGACTCCGCCATGCTGCAGACCCTGGAGGTGCGGCGCGCGCAGCCGAGACGATCGAGGGTGATTGCGATTGCCGCGGCGGCGGTCTGCGCAGCGGCGGCGCTGGGCGGCGGATGGTGGTTCCTGCGGCACAAGGCAGCGCCGTCACCGGTCGATCGACCGCCAGTGGCCGCTGCGCCCGCGACTCCGAATCCCGCCCCACCCGCGGCGCCCGCCGCACCTGTCGAAGCGCCCCCGCCCTTAGCCGACACAGCGCTGGCCAACGATGCCATCGTGCAGATGGTGGAAGCCAAGGTTCCGACTTCGGTGATCCTGGGCCACATCCGGTCGTCGAAAACGAAGTTCGACCTCTCGACTGCGGAACTGATCCGCCTCACTAAGGCGGAGGTGCCCGCGAACGTCATTCAGGCGATGCGCGACCCCACTGGGTCGGCGCCTCCGAACGTGTTGAAGTCCGTGCAGACAGCCGCGCCGACGCAAGTGCAATCACCGGCGACATCGGCGCAGACACCCGCGCAGTCGCCACCGCCGATACCAGTGCCGGCGGCCGCGCTGCCGGCGGCATCGTCGCCATCGACGCCCCGGGCGGGCGCAACTGCTGCCGCCCTGGCGGATGGCGCGTCCATCGCGATCGAACTGGCGGAAGACATACCCGCCGACGCACAGCCGGGCGCGCCGCTGCGGTTTACGGTCTCGAAAGATTTCAAGATCGGAACAACCGTGGTCATTCCGAAAGGAGCCGCCGTCACCGGCGAGGTGGTGGATGCCAGCCGGCGAAAGGCGCTGATCATCGGAGTGAAGATGACGTTCCGGTTGATGCAGGCGGACGCGGCGGGCGGCCAGAAGCTGAATGTGCGTGCCACTGCGGCGCGCGGGACCGGGCAGAGCCGGCGGCCGGTCGAGACGGGAACGGGGAAGAAAATCAAGGACGTCGCGGCGACGGCGGGGACGGAGTATCAGGCGTACATCGATGGCGACCAGTCGGTGACCGTGCGAAAGTAGTGTCTAGCCGGTAATGCGAGCTACCACTGCAGTCGTCATCAGCGCGGTCGTGTACTTCACCGCGGCGCTGCACGGGCAGCATACCCCGGAGAATGAGAAGAATCCGCTGGCAGGCGATCGGACGGCGATCGCGGCCGGGAAGCGGATCTTCGAGCAGGCTTGCCAGTCCTGTCACGGCGCGGAAGGCCGGGGCGACCGCGCGACACCGCTCACGGGCGGCGCCTTCCGTCACGGCAGCCGCGACGGCGAAATCTTTCTCAATATTCGCAGCGGGGTTCGCGGAACCCAGATGCCGGAATTCTCGCGATTCAGCTCCGACCAGGCGTGGCAACTCGTGGCCTACATCCGCAGTCTGGCTGGCACGGTAGTGGCGGGCGCCAAGGTCTCGGGCGATGCGCTCGCAGGCAAAACGATCTTCGAAGGGAAAGGGCAATGCGCCAATTGCCACCAGGTGAATCACCAAGGCGTGCCCGTTGGACCCGACCTCTCAGACGCCGGGAAGGTACCGGTCGAAGCGCTTGAAGCGGCGATTCTCAATCCGGGCCGCGGCCGCGGCAGGACGGTCATCGTCAAGACTGCCGAGGGCCAGGAGTACCGCGGTGTATTACGCAACGAGGATGTGTTCTCGCTCCAGATGGTGGATGCCGCCGGCCAACTGCGGCTGTTCGACCGGTCGAAACTGGCGGAGGCGCGCATCGAGAACCGGTCCCTGATGCCGGGCGACTACGCGAGCCGGCTTTCGAAGGAGGAGATCCGCGATCTGGTCGCGTGGTTGAAGAATCCCGGCGCGGCTGGCCCGGCCACGCTGACAGGCGGCCTATGCGGGGAGCGCATCCGCAACTCGCGCGCCGAGCCGCAGAACTGGCTGACCTACTGGGGCGATTACAGCGGGCAGCATTTTTCGCCCCTGAAGCAGATCGACATCAGCAATGTCCGCCGGCTGCAGGCCCGATGGGCGGTGCAGATGCCCGGAGACGGCATTGTGGAATCGGTGCCCCTGGTGGTGGACGGTGTGATGTACACGGCCGGGCCTCCGGGGCAGGTATTTGCGCTCGATGCCCGCACCGGACGGCAGATCTGGAAATATCAACGGGCGCAGAAAGCCGTGAATCCTTACGAGAGCAATCGCGTAAATCGCGGCGTGGCGGTATTGGGCAACCGGGTGTTCTTCGGCACGCTGGACGCGGCCCTGGTGGCGCTCGACACGCGCACCGGAGTGCCGGTCTGGGAAGTGCAGGTGGCCGACACCATGCACGGATACAGCATCACGGGAGCGCCCCTCGCGGTCAAGGACATGGTGATCACGGGCGTGGCGGGCGGCGAGTACGGCATCCGCGGCTTCATCGACGCGTATGATGCCGCCACCGGCAAGCGCGTGTGGCGGTTTCAGGCTGTGCCCGGGCCGGGTGAATTCGGCAATGACACCTGGTCGGGCGATAGCTGGCGGCGCGGTAGCGGTGGTACGTGGCTGACCGGCAGCTACGATCCGGATCTGAATACCCTTTATTGGACGGTGGGCAATCCGGGTCCGGACGGCAACGGAGATGTCCGGCAGGGCGACAACCTGTTCACCTGTTCGGTGGTGGCGCTCGATGCCGCGACCGGCCGGCGCAAGTGGCACTACCAATTCACGCCCAATGACACACACGATTGGGACGCCACTGAGGACGTGGTCCTGGTGGATCGTATGTATCAAGGGAAGATGCGCAAGCTGCTGATGCAGGCGGACCGCAACGGCGTGTTCTACGTGCTCGACAGAACCGACGGGAAGTTTCTGCTGGCCTCGCCATTCGTACGCGCCAGTTGGGCGACGGGATGGGAGCCGGACGGCCGTCCCATCACGGCGCCGGGATGGCGGGCGACTCCGGAAGGCAACATCGTTTTTCCGGCGCTGATCGGCGGCACCAATTTCCAGGCGCCATCCTACAGCCCGTTGACGGGTTGGATGTACGTGGCGTACCACGATGGTCCCGGCAGATTCTCTTCCGGCCCGCCTGCCTATGAGCCGGGCAAGCAGTATTGGGGCTCGGGATCGGGCGGCGGCCGCGGTCCGCGGGAGAGCGAAACACAGGGCATCGTGGCGATCGATCCGGAAAGCGGGAGAGCGCAGTGGAAGTTCGAACTGACGCAGGCGTCGCTCGCGGCGGGCGTACTGTCGACGGGCGGTGGCTTGGTTTTCGCGGCGTCGCGGGAAGGCAACTTCATCGCCCTGGATGCCAGGAGCGGCAAAGCGTTGTGGCCGTTCCAAGCCGGCGCCGATATCCCGTCCTCCCCGATGAGCTATGCCGTCGATGGGAAGCAATTTGTGGCCGTATCGTCGGCCGGCGTCCTATACAGCTTCGCGCTGCCGGATTAGCTATCATTTTCTGGATGCGGAAAATTTTCCTCCCTCTCGGCTTGGCGCTGTGGCTGGCTCAGGCGCAGCCAGTCAACCAGTTTCCCCTGACCATCGACAACATCATGCGCGGTCCGCAACTGGTGGGCTACGAGCCGTCGAATATCCGCTGGTCGGGCGACGGGCAGCGGGTCTACTTCCAATGGAAGCAGGCGTCGCAAAAAGAGAACGCGCCGCTCGACACCTACGTCGCCAATCGCGACGGCTCCGGCCTCCTAGCAGCCTGTGGTAAAGGTGGGTTTTTCTGAGCGAAGACCTTCGAAAAACGCGCACGAGGGGAGATGACTAAGTAACGTCACCACTCGTCAAAAGGTTACCGCTCGCTGCCGTCGTGCGATGTTAATTCCGAGGCC
>JBGPHT010000192.1:0-13928 GCA_041484525.1 Bryobacteraceae bacterium
GGACGGCGGTCCGCTGATCCACAACGGCTGGGAAGACGAGCAGCGCTCGTTCGACTCCACCTGCCGCAAGTTTCACCGTTTCCTCACTCAATCCCAGCTCTGAAACCCGCCAGTTACCCACAGATTCCCCGGACGAGCCCTAATTCGCAGGGCGTTTACTCCATCACGGGTGTCCCGGCCGGCAATTTCACTGTCAGTGCGGCCGACGTCTCACACCAGGTTTACGGCGAGACCTCCAGCCAGATCGCGGCTGCGGGATCGTCAGCCACGGCCGACATTCAACTTGCCGCCAATACCGTGTCCCTACCGGCCACGAAGTACGATGCCAATAACTTCACTTTTGACCTCCAGCCCGATGGCTCCGTTGCCAACGGATATCACCAGGTTTACGCCGGCGCATTCCTCCTGGACATCATCTTCGGCGGCACACCCGTCCGGTTTACCGGTTCATCCACGGGAAGCACGTCGCTCGGCGGCCGCCAGATTACCGTGGCTCAGGTCGTAAATCAGCTAACTGTGACGCGCAAGATCTACCTTCCCCGGGACGGCTACTTTGTCCGCTATCTGGAGGTCCTCACCAACCCTACCTCGAGTCCAATCACCGTGGGAGTCCGTGTCACCAGCAATATGGGCTCATCCCATCCGATCCAAACCTCGAACACCAACGCGATATTGAGCGTGGCGAGTCCGGCCAACCCGGATCGGTGGGTCGTGCTGGATGACTACATCGACCAGGACCCGGGGGTGACCAACTCCAGGCCTGCCACCGCGTTCGGGTTCGACGGACCGGGCGCGCCAATGCGAGCCGGTGCCGCCGGCTTCAACAATTCGCAACTGAGCTATGAGTGGGACAACGTCATCGTGCCGGCCGGTGGAACCGTAACATTCATGCATTTCGGTGCCCAACAATCAGTCCGCAGTGCGGCCCAGGTCTCGATCGATCGGATCGAGCACCTGCCACCGGAGGCGCTGGTGGGGCTGGGTGCTGCGGAAATCGGACAGATTCAGAATTTCTCCATCGCGCCTGACGGAACCAGCTCTCTGCCTCCTCTTCCGGCCTTGACCGGCAACATCGGCGGCCGCGTGCTGGATTGGGACGGCATCACTCCGATCCGGTGGGACCTCCTTGATCAATTCGGAAATCCCACCTTCCGGGGAGCCACCGTCAATTTCAACAGCGGGAGCGCTTTCTTCGGCCGCACACTATCGATAACGGCCGGTGCTGATGGCGCCTTCAACCTCAACTCGGTTTTCAATGATACCGGCAGCTCTATTGTCCTGCCACTCGGACCGTTCACCATCTCCGCGGTTCATCCTCGTACCCAGGTGCAGTCTCCCGTCGTAGCCCGAACCTTCCCAAGCGGACAGAATACTTTGGTGCAGGATCTTCTATTCATTAACAGCTCCGCCGATAAGGCGCAGATCGTGAATTTCCGCATTCCTTAGGAGGCAATTTCATGTTCACCAAGAGAGGGTCCTAGCTATTCTCCTGGCATCGTGGCTGACAGCTCCTTACTTGATCGCCGTACAGCCCGTGCCGCTGCCTGCATTCCAGGTGACAGGCATGGGTGGTTCGACGGTGCAGAGCGACCGTCTGTCTCCCGGCGGACAATGGCTGATTCTCTACATTCAAGCTGACTGTCGCGCCTGCGAGTCGATCCTGCAACTGATCAAACAGGTTCAACAGCATCCGAATCTGCCCCGCCGCCTTGCGATCATCGGGGGCATGACCTCGCCTGAGTTGACTGAACTCGCCCGGAAGTACCCCGATCTGTCAGCAGCCTTCTGGGCCGCCGATACTTCCCGCAATGCCTTCCGTCAACTCAAGCTTGCCGGGATTCCCACCGTACTCGGCATGAAAGATCAGACCATCCAGTGGAGTCTGAACGGCGTTTTGAAAGACACGCAGCAGTTCCGAGGAATGTTGGAATCCTGGACGAATTAACTATGACACCACGATACGCAGTTTCGGTCCTGTGTGTAGCCGCTCTCCACGCGCAGCAGCGGCCCGCTCCCGCGCATAAGATCGGGCGCGAAGTCGCGATCCAAAGTCATCTGGAGGATGGTGGCGAATACCGCATGACGGTTCCTGACTTAGTGGCTTATGGAAAGACCCTGTTTGCCGCCAACTGGACGGAACAGGAAGGGGGCGGCCGTCCGCTCACTAAGGGGAATGGCAAGGAACTGTCGGACCCGTCGCGGCCTCTGACGGGTATTCGGGCGTTCAATCGCTTTTCAGCTCCGGATGCGAACTCGTGTGCCGGGTGTCACAACATGCCCTATGGCCTCGTCGGGGGCCGCGGGGATTTCGTAGCCAACGTGTTTGTGTTGGGACAGCGCTTCGACTTCGCGACTTTTGATCCCGGGGATGCAATCCAAACGAGCGGCGCCATGGATGAGCGGCTGCAGCCGGCATCGCTCGGAACCTTCGGCAATTCCCGCATGACGACCAGCATTTTCGGCGGCGGCTACCTCGAAATGCTGGCACGCGAAATCACCGAAGACCTGCAAGCGATTCGCGACACTCTAGCGCCCGGACAATCGAGGGCTTTGGTGTCGAAGGGTATCTCGTTCGGCAGGCTTTCGCGATCCAAGGATGGGATCTGGATCGTCAAAGATGCGGAGGGACTGTCCCGATTGAGCCTGATCAGCCCGGATCCTGTGATCAAACCCAGCCTGGTGATCCGGCCATGGCACCAGGCCGGCAACGTCATATCCTTGCGCGAGTTCTCGAACAATGCGTTCAATCAGCATCACGGAATGCAGTCCACCGAGAGATTCGGCCGTGATACGGATCCCGACGGCGATGGAATCGCAAACGAGTTGACGCGCGCCGATATTACTGCGGTCACTTTGTTTCAGGCCACGCTACAGGTACCGGGCCGGGTCATTCCGCGAGATCCGGAAATCGAACAAGCCGTGCTGCGCGGAGAAGGGGTGTTTCGCGAGATTGGCTGCGCCGATTGTCACATGCCTAGCCTTCCGCTTCGAAAATCGGGCTGGATATTCACCGAACCTAATCCGTTCAACCCCCCACTCAATCTGCGCACGGGCGAGTGTCCGCCGGTCAAGGTCGATCTGACATCTCGCCTGCTTCCCGAACCGCGGCTGACCCCAAAACCGGGCTCCGGCGTGATCCAAGTGTCTGCATTCACTGACTTCAAGCTGCACGACATCACTAGCGGCGCCCGCGATCCGAATGCAGAACCGCTTGACATGAACCAGAACTCCTGGTCTTCCAATTTCGCCGCGGGCAATCGGCGATTCTTGACGAGGCGTCTTTGGGACTCCGGCGGCGGACCTCCGTACTACCATCACGGTGCGTTTACAACCATGCGTCAAGCCGTCCTGGCTCACTCGGGCGAGGCCCTGCGGCAGCGTCAAGCTTTTGAAGCACTGCCTGACTATGACAAGGATTCGGTAATCGAGTTCCTCAAGACGATGCAGGTGCTCCCACCGGGAATCCGTGAGCTGACTGTAGACGAGCGTTACCGGGGCCGGGACTGGCCTCCAAACACGCAACAGACGCGCCGCTAGCCGTCTGAAAGGCAGCAAGCTGGACGTTCCTGTGAACGAGCGCGGACCCTTATGGCCAGTTCCACAGAGTGAGAATTTAAGATACCTACGCCGGAGCCCATCGGTGAGCCAGCAACTCGTCAATCTGTTGAATGGAATGAGCGGCGATTCGTGAAAGCAAGTCGGGGAGCCAGGAGAACGGATCGACCCGTACGATGCTTCCGGAAACCGTCGTGCGACGCGCAAGCTATCCGCCGACGCCGGATAGAGATTCCCATAGCGCCAACAGTTTACGTCGTAACACGCCCCAGAGCCCCCCGTCACAGCACATCGCATCTCTATAATCAATGACTTACTATGCTAGCCGCACTTTCGCTCTATATACTGTGATTGAGGATATGAATGTCCACAATTAACCAGGTTTCCGCATCGCGGGCCAACGGAGCCCGCTCTCTCGGTCCTGTTACGCCCGAAGGGAAGAAGCGGTCGTCGAGGAACGCCGTCCGCCACGGTCTGCTCGCCCGATGCGTGGTGCTCGACAACGAATCGCGGGAATGCTTCGATCGGCACCACGCCCAGTTTCTCGACTGCTTCCGTCCCGCCAACGATGTCGAGTTGGGGATGATCGAGGAGATGATCGCCGCCTCCTGGCGCCAGCGCCGCGCCTTGGCCATCGAGACCCGCCTGCTGGACCTCGCCATTGCCAAGGAGCCAGGCGACGACGAACTTATCCGCCTCGCCGCCGCTTACACCTCTCTCTCGCAACAACCCCAATCCGACCTGATATCCCGCTACGAGACCCGCCTCCAACGCATGTTCCAGCGCTCCCTCAACAACCTCCTCCTGCTCCGCTCTATTGAATTACCAAACGAACCCGGCAATCGCCCCGTCGACCCACCAGACACCGTCAGCGTTCGCATTGACCTACCAAACGAACCCGGCCCTGGCATCGAACTACCAAACGAACCCGGCGTTCACTCCCTCGCACTGCCAATCGACTCCGGCCTTCGCGTCGAACGACCAAACGAACCCGACATTTGCTCCATCGACCCAAACGCCCTCGGCGTTCACGCCATCGAACTGCGAAACGAACCCGCCATCCTCACCATCGCATTACCAAACGACGCCGGCACCCGCTCCCTTGCTTCACCAAACGAACCCGGCACTCGCGTCGAACTACTCAACGACCCCAGCATTCGCATCACACTACCAAACGAACCCGCCGACCCCTCACTTATCTTCAGTTAGCATCTAAATCACTCACCGGCGGCCGACGTAGCCGGGACGGTAATCAGGAAGAGACCTTCAGTACCGCGTAAGTAAACGCAGCTCTCCGGCACTCTCATCGCACGAAGGATGGGCTATGCCAGATTGCAGAATTGAGACTGCCAGGCCGGTCGCAAGGCGCTCGCGAAGGGCGCGGCGCTGCCGCGGCTCGGAGCTGATCGAATTCACACTCGTCTTCTTGCCTCTGATGGCGATGCTCACCGTGACCACAGACACGGCGTGGGCAATCTTTGCCAAGGCTACCCTACAGCGTGCGGTTCGCGTCGCTGTGCGCTACGGCGTGACGATGACCTCCGCCGACACCGGCGGCGGGTGCCTCACTCCGGCCGTGAAGGGCATTGTGCAAGCCAACTCCCTGGGCCTGCTGAACGGTACCAGCGGCCTGGCTAAGATCAAGGTCCACTATTACCAGCCTCCGACCGAGACTTCGACGGCGGGTGTGACGGATGTGTCCGCACAAGCCAACGGCAACCAGGGCGGAAACATCATGGAGGTTACGGTACTGAACTATTCCCTGGTGCCCCTCATGCCGCGAATCACCAGTTGGAAAAACGCGGCCGACAAGAATCCGCTGGTGGTGACAGTCAATTCCGCCGACCTGATCGAGCCCAGCCGCAGTCCGGCGTGCATAGGTACGGCTCCATAGGAGGTACATCATGAACAACTCTGCGAAAAAAGGCATATCCACGATGGAGTTCGCTTTCAGCATGCTGGTGTTGACGCCGCTCCTGCTAGGCACCGGCGTGACCGGAATCAACATGATCCGCACCCTGGCGACGGTGCAATTGGCCAGGGACGCCGGCCACATGTACGCGCGCGGTCTCGACTTCGCTCCCCCCGAGCCGGGCAATCAAACCATCCTGAAGAGTCTCGGCTCCAACCTGGGACTGAACACCGACGGAACGGGGACGGCGATCGTCATTTTCTCCACCCTGACGTACATCGACAAGGCGGCGTGTGCCGGGCAAGGCCTGGTGGACGGCGCCGGCAATCCGTCGTTTGCGTGCACGAATTACACCAACTGGGTTTTTGCCAACCGTGTCGTCGTCGGAAACACGGCCGTGCGCACCAGTAGCTATGGCAGCCCGCTGACCAGCGGTCCGACGGGGGTCACGGTCGACAGCCAAACGGGCAATATCTCGGTCGTCCAGCAGGTCACCAAGGCTGGGGCCCGGGCGACCTTCACCGGCGTGAATCCCTATTCGTCAATCGATGGAGTGACTGCGGGATTGCCCTCCGGCCAACTGCTGTATCTGGCGGAGGCGGCTGCCACCGGATTCAGCATGCCGCCGTTCGTGAATGGAGCGGCAACTTATTCGTGGGGATTGTTCTGAGCCTTCGCGGCGGAAAGGAAAATGCAATGCGCAAGAATTCACGCCCCAGACACCAGCGGCGAGGCTCGACCCTCCTGCTCATCATGATCATGCTGCCGATCTTCCTCGTGCCTCTGGTGGGACTGGCGATTGATGGCACCATGTTGTATATCGTGCAGGCGAAACTCTCGTCGGCCGTAGACGGCGCGGCGCTCGGAGCGGGCAGACTGTTGGGAACCTCAGCCGACACCGCCGAGATCGCTGGCGAGTTCCTCAACGTAAACTTCCCTACCAACTACTGGGGAACCAACAACCTGACTCCGACGATTACTGCGACCAATCTCCTCGGCACCCATACCATTTCCGTCAACGCCACGGTCTCGGCTCCGCTGCTTTTCCTCCGCATTCTGGGCGTCCCTCGGACTACTGTGTCCGCTTATGCAAAAGCCACCCGAAGAGACACTCGCGTGGTACTGGTGCTGGACCATTCTGGCTCCATGACCCTAGTGATTGGTACCATGAAAGCCGGCGCGGCGCAGTTCACCGGCATGTTCACGCCTGGTTACGATGAACTGGGATTGGTCGGCTTCTCCGGTAGCGCGATTGTCGGGTACCCAATTTACACACCGGCCTATGACAAGAATCCGACGAGCACTACCCAGCGTGGGCCGGACACAAATTTTGCGACCTCAGCGACAGCGGGTCCGATGTTCGATCAAATCAGTGCGATAACTGCAGCCGGCGGCACGAACTCCCCCGAAGCGCTCGCGCTGGCTTACATCGAACTACAGAAGGCGCACAACCGCGATGTCGCCAACGGGGGCGATAATAGCCTGAACTCGATCGTTTTCTTTACTGATGGTATTCCCACTTCGATGGCGGTCAGCCCCAATGATCCGAATAACAATGCGCTGAAGGCCTATGCCGCCGCCGCGGACGCCACCCACAGTCCGTGCACCTACAACGTGACTCACGCTGGCTTTAGCCCCGACGCGGCACACACGATGGCTGGTTGGGTCACGATTCTCGGCAATCAGCCGCCTTGGAGCGGTAATCCGAACGGCCTCAGCGCGCTACGTGCCTATGACACAAATTACACCTCGAATTATTGGCTGGCGAATGGGCTCGCCGACTACCAGCCGTCAGGCTCTCCGGTCGCTCGCTCTCCCGGCATTGCCGGCTGCAGCGGTCTCGGAAACGGAGGCAGTTGGAACCTGAACGATCTCGCGAAGATTCCTCCGACGGACTATTACGGCAATTCGACCGGCAGCACCGACAGCGGGTACACCGTTGGTGCGTCTCATGCCTCGACTTGCGCAGTGAGTTACGACGCCAACCAGCCTACAAACACCTGTCAGTGGGGACTTGCGATCTGGAACGCCACAGACAACGTGGGCAAGACCATTCGAAACCAAGGGGCCTTGGGTTCCTTACCGGCGCCCACGGGGATGCTCCCGATCACGATCTACACCATCGGTTACAATGGAAATGCCACTTATCCAGTGGACCCCGTCTTGCTGAGGCGGCTCGCCAATACCCAGGATTCGTCGTCGTATGACTCAACTCAGCAGGTCGGCATGTACATTCAGGTCAACAGCGCCAACAGCCTGACCGCCGCCTTCGCCCAGGTTGCATCTTCGTTGCTCCGCCTGGCCAGGTAATCGCTCCCGCTCATCGGCCGGCAGGCAGGATCGCGCCTCGGCATTCGCCGAGCGAGATCCGCCGCCGGCCGTCGGCTTCACACCAACCGCGCAGGATCACTTCGTCGCCGTCCTCGAGGAAGCTGCGAACTTCTCCATTCGGCAGTTCCACCGGCTCGGCGCCGCGCCACGCCAGCTCGAGCAGGCAGCCGCGGTTCTCCTTCGCCGGACCGGAAACGGTGCCGCTCCCGATCAGGTCGCCCGGCCGCAGATTGCAGCCGTTCGAAGTATGGTGCGCCACCATCTGCGCCAGCGTCCAGTACATGACGGCGAAGTTAGTGCGGCTGAAACGGACGGGCGCGTCCATGCGGGCGGTCCGCAGCCACACCTCGAGAGTGATGGCGTAGGCGTCCTCGACGCCTCCGGCAAGGTGCGGCAGCGGCTGGGGGTCGGAAGGAGCGCGTGGATCGGGCGCGCAGCGGAACGGCTCGAGCGCGTCCATGGTGACCACCCAGGGCGAAATCGAAGTGGCGAAGCTCTTCGCCAGAAACGGGCCCAGCGGCTGATATTCCCAAGTCTGAATGTCGCGCGCCGACCAGTCGTTCAACAGGCAGACTCCCACCAGGTGATCGGCCGCGCGCGCGATCGGAATGGGCTCGCCCAATGAATTGCCGGGACCGGCGAATGCGCCCAACTCGAGCTCGTAGTCGAGGCGGCGCGTGGGCGCGTAGACCGGCGGTCCGGCCGGAGTCTCCGAGATCTGACCATGCGGCCGCCGTACGGGCGTACCGCTCAATACCACCGACGAGGCGCGTCCGTGATATCCGACGGGCATCCATTTATAGTTGGGCAGCAGCGGATTGTCGGGGCGGAACATGCTGCCGACATTCGTCGCGTGGTGGATGGAAGCGTAGAAATCGGTATAGTCGCCGATGGCGCACGGGAGCAGAAGTTCCACCTGGCTGATGGGCGTCAAGAACCGCTCCGCACCCGGCGTATGCTTTGCCAGAAAGCCGCTGATGCGCTGCCGCAGGTCGCGCCGATCGTCGCGGGACATCGTCATCACCGCCTGCATGGAATCGACGCCGAGCGCGCCTGTCACATCGAGGACCTGGTCGCCGATGGCCGCGCCGAGCCGCGGCGGCGTATCCGGCGCGCGGCGGAATGTCCCGAACGGCAGGTTCTGTATGGGAAAATCGGCGCCCGGCGTATTGGCGGAGGGCACCCAGCTTTCGAGCGCCGGATCGTGCGTGGGATCGATCATGGCAGCAGCCCCAGTTCGCGCAAGTCCGCCACCGGCTCCTCGAAGGAGCACGAGCCAAAGCTGTGGGCGAACTCGCGGCGCGCGGTGAGGAGTTGTTGGGTTGGGAGCATATGCCCGCGCCAGCTCAAGGCGTCGTCGCCGAACTGGAAGGCGCGCGCGTCCGTCTCGTCCAGAAGGGCGACCAGTGTCGCGGCGTCCGCCGCTTCGCACTCCTGCGCGGCGGCTCTGGCCCGCGTGGCGGCGTCCGCCGCTTCCCACGCCGGTGCGGCGACCGTGGTCCGCGCTCCAGCCCGCGTGCCGGCGTCCCACGCCAGCGCGGCGGCAGTGAAGACGTTGAGGAAGCCATGCATCGTGGCGCACGGCGCGTCTGCCGCATAAGTCAGGGGCCGCATAGATCGCAACGGATGATGCAGTCCCGCGGTGGCCTTAAATGGAACCCGTCCCGCCGCCGCGCGAGTGAGAAAATCGGCCACGTGGGCAGTCGAGGGAATAGCATCCGGTGTCAGGCCGCCGGTGCGCAACTTGGCAAAGGCGCCGCGCGGCAATTCAGAGATCGTCCCCGAAATGCCGGTCTCGACGTAGGTCGGCAGCGAGAAGCATTGCGGCTGCCGGGTTTCGAGCGTCTCTACCTGGGGCGGCAGCGGGCCCGGCTCGCTCTCGGTGAGAAGCGCGATCCGCCAGCCGTCGCGCACGTTCGCCTCATTTAGCCTGGCGGACGGGAGCACCAGGCGGTTCAAGATCCACGCATCAGTGGATTGGCGGTAGCGTTCGTATCGCGCCACTACCTCGGGGAGCGGGAGCGCCGCCGGCGGATAGAGCCCGGCGTAATCGATCAGGTTCGAGAGAAGGGCGCGCAGCGATCCAGGAATTCGGGCCACCGGAATCATCATACGACGGAGGAATTGACTCTTTTCAATCGACGGGCAATCTGCCAAACTAACCGTTAATGACCCGGCGTCACGTGGTTCTCATGCTTCCCCTGGTGGTGATTGCCGGGATTGCCGGTGGGATGTGGTGGCGCAACTACACCAAGGTACGCGAGATAACCGTCTCCATCTTTTCCGACTTCTCGTTCCGGCAGCGCACCGACTGGCTGAAGGGACTGCACACCCGCTTCGACGTCGTCAATCGCATCTATGCGCCGTCCACCAAGGTGCAGTGGAGGATTGTCACTGACGATCTGGCGGATCCCACAGCGCTGTTGTCGAACCTCGACGACCGCCGCCTTGCGCTCAAGGATCGCACCGACGAACACGCGGATGTATTGCTGGTCTACACCGGTTTTGCCGACGGTCCCCGCACCGGCAGCGTCAATCCTTTCTCGCACACGGCGTTGGTGGTGGATCAGCCGAACGATTCCGACGAGAAGAATGCGATTCGCCTGGCGCACGAATTGGCCCACCTGTTCGGCGCTCCGCACGATGACAAAGCCATTGGGGAACTGATGGCCGAACCGCCCGCCAGCGATCGAATGCCCGAGCACACCGCGACGCTGATCCGCGGGCTTCGCGACTACAACTTCGCCGCGAGTGTCGACGGCCTCACCGATTCGATGGCGAAGCGTGCCGTCCGCCTGTTGACGGATGCGCTGACCGCGAAGCCCACAACCCCGGATCCACCTTCCCCGGCAGCGCAGGCGCACGCCTTGCTGGCGCTGTCGAGTCGCGCCGACGGGCGCAACGCTTTGTCCATCCCGGAGTTCCGGCAAGCTGTGAAGCTGGCGCCCCAGACCGCCTCCTTCCATCTGGAGCTGGCCGCGGCGCTGGCGCAGGATCTGCAGACTGAAGAGGCAATCTTGGAATTGCGGCAAGCGGCGGAGCGGCAGCCGAACGACCCGCGCCTCCACGTGGCGCTGGCCACATTCCTCTTCAAAACCGACGATCCTGACGCCGCCGCCACTGAAGTTCAGGCGGCGCTTCGGATCAATCCCAACGAGGCCAGCTTCCACGCCGCGCTCGGCTCCCTCGAAGCGGGACAGACCGGCCAGATCGACGCTGCCATCAATTCGCTCCAGACCGCGCTCAAGCTTAACCCGCAGCTAGCGGGCACGCGCCAGAACCTGGATCGCATCCTGGCGTACAAAGAACAGGTGAAGGCCGAGATCGCGAGCCAGCGCAGCCGTGTCCAGCAGGCGCCCCAGGACGCGAACGCCCACTACGTGTTGGGAACAGTGGAAGCGCGCGGCGGCGATCTCGACGCGGCTGCCAAAGAGTATCAAAGGGCCATCGAGCTGGACCCGAACGAGGGTCACGCGCACGCCGCCCTGGCAGAGCTGCACTTCCTGCGCCAGGATTACGCCGGCGCGTGGGACGAAGTCAGGAAGGCCCGCGCCGCCGGCATCGAACCCAAGGGCAGCTTCCTGACCGCTCTCAAGCGCAAAATGCCCGGGTAACCAGTACAGCCTATTGGTCGCGCGAAATAATACATCCTCCGGAACTGGCATGCATCACACCACCAGAAGCCGTGATCACTCTTTACCGCTTTCACCGTGAGCAGTAGATCCCCGCTCCGCTTCCCGACGTCTTCCGCTTCTTTTCCGGCGTGCGGCATCTCGAAGTACTCACGCCCCGATGGGTCAAGCTTCGAGTGACGAGTGCGGATTCGATCGAGATGAAGGCCGGTGCCGAAATCCGCTACGAGCTGGCCTGGTGTTTCCTGCCGCTGCGGTGGAAAACCACGATCGTGGAATGTAAGCCGCCCGAATACTTCGTCGACCAGCAGGCGAGCGGCCCCTATCGTTTCTGGCGGCATACGCGCTCGTTTCAGGTGGAGGGCGACGGCACGCGCCTGTTCGATTCCGTGGAATACGAGCTGCCCTTCGGCTTCCTCGGCCGGCTCCTACACGCGGCTAAAGGGAGGCGCGATCTGAGCCGCATCTTCGACTACCGCGCCCACGCCATCCGTCTCATCTTCAGCGCGGAATCCAAAATGGCTACACGGGCCTGAATGATAGACCGGCGCGCTCAGGCCCGCATCTTCTTCCAGTTTTCCAGGCACTTCTCCGCGGTCTCGAGTGACGTGAAGCGGCTGCCTTCCTGCTCGATCAGGTAATACTCGACTCCGCCTTTCGACTCGGCCGCCTGGAAGATCTTCTGCCAGGGCGCGGCGCCTTCGCCGAATAGCACACGGTAACCCTTGTCGGTGCCGGCGGCCCAGTCTTTGCAATGCAGGCACTTGATGCGGCCGGGATTGGCCTTGATCCAGGCGACCGGATCGGAACCGACTTCGACACAGGTGCCGACGTCGAGTTGCAGCATGAAATCCTTCGGCGTATTGGCGGCCAGTACTTCGATCGGCCGCTTGCCGTCGATGGGTTTGAATTCCGTCTGATGGTTGTGGTATCCGGCGGCCATTCCGGCGGCGCGCAGTTTCTCATGGGCCGCGGTCAGGCGGCCGGCGAGCGCCTTGAAATCGTCGAGCGTAGTGACGCGCCCCGGGCTGGCCATCACCATGTACTTCGCCCCCAGAATGTGATTCAGCTCGATGGCCTTCGGCAGGTTCTCGTCGGTGAAGTAGCGGGAGTCGTTGTGAGTCGAGTTGCAGCGGGCGCCGAATTCATCCAGCAGGGCGCGCACCTGCTTCGCCTGGCCGGTGGTCCAGTTGAAGTACGGAGAGTAGAACTCCATCACTTTGTAACCCATCTTGGCGATGGCGCGGGTGGTGCCGAGAAGGTCCTTGCCGAGTTCGTCGCGCACCGAATACATCTCGATGCCGACGGGAATGTTCTTGCCTTTGGCGAGGGCGGGCACCAGCGGAGCGGCGGCCGCCGCGGCCAAAAACGTCCGGCGGGTGATCGATTCATGCGAGATCATGCTCCAAACGGTATCACATGTTACGGATGGTATCCTGGGTAATAAGCTCGTGTTTCAGCCAATCCACCTCCGCCGCGCCGGAGCTGTTATCGTCACCAGCCTTCTCGCCTTAACGGCCGTATATGCGACGCAGAAGCCGTGGCGCGAATTCCCTGGTGTGGAGTACACGAAGTTCCCGCTGCCGCCCGACTACCGGGAGCCGACCGAGTGGGTCTTTGCACGGCTGATGTACCCGCCGGTGGGCCGTTACTACGGCGGCTTCGAATTCATGGGGTCGTGGAAAGAGGGCGGATCCAACTGGACCATGGATTATCCACGTTCGGACCGGCATCTCACGACTGCCATCCGGCGGTTGACGCGGGTGCACGCGCGGTCGGTGGAGCAGCCGGTCGATCTGGATGACGGCGAGGTGTATGACTGGCCATGGCTCTACGGCGTGGAGGTGGGCCACTGGGATCTCACCGACGCGCAGGCCAAAACCATGCGCGAGTTTCTGCTGCGCGGCGGCTTCTTCATGTGCGACGATTTCCACGGCACGATCGAGTGGGACGTGTTCGCCGCCGGTATGAAGAAGATCTTCCCCGACCGGCCGATCGTCGAAATCGATTCGGCCGACTCGATCTTCCACACCATCTACGATCTGGACGACCGGTATCAGGTCCCCGGTGCACTCTATCTGGAGACCGGCCGGACCTGGGAAAAAGACGGGAAGGTTCCGCACTGGCGCGGCATCTACGACGACCACGGACGCATCATGGTGGCGATGTGCTTTAACATGGACCTGGGCGATTCCTGGGAGCACGCCGACAATCCGGCGTATCCGCAAAAGTTTTCGGACCTGGGGATTCGCGTCGCCGTGAATTACGTGGTCTACTCGATGACGCACTAATTCGGGGACAGGCTACACAACCTCGAAATTCGCCGCAAAGTCTTGAACTGGCGTTAGTGCCTTCTGGCGAATTTCGAGGTTGTGTAGCCTGTTTGAATGTATAAGGACTGAGATGGAAAAGGGTTCTCCTGAAGGCTACAATGCCGAGACCGGCTTAGAAGAGCCGGCTCAGAAACCTCAAACAGGAGAACCCCATGAACGTCAACC
>JBGPHT010000193.1:0-13390 GCA_041484525.1 Bryobacteraceae bacterium
CAAGTACCCCGTTGGGCGCAAGATCACGGATGACGAGTTTGCCCATGTCAATCTGAAGCCCGCAAATTTCACGGCGAATGGAACTACACGATTCATCCAAGCAACTAACACAGTTGTAAAGCTTATTTATTTACCGTGCCTAAAGGTGATCACGGTTTTCCGGTTCCAATCGTCAGCCTTGGCACTTGGCGCGAGTACCGCGCTTACCAACGCCATACAACACACCGTCGTCGCTGTTTTGAAAAGCTTCATGTCTGTCATTTCTTCCTTTGCTCCAGATTTTGTAGTCTGCGGTTCGCTTCGATCCGGCGTGAGGCAGATTTTGGCGGGCAGGTCCCGCGTTCTACAGCTACACACAGGCACTTCGGGGTCCGTCGCACCGAATCGTGGTTAGGTCATATATGCCCGCGTTCGCCAGCCGCACGGAGTGCGAGCCATATGAGGGACTGACCGCGCAGGGTCACGTGACCGAATGTGGTCACTGCGGTGGCGCAGGATCGCTGTCGTGAGTCGGGGGATGAAGCCAAGAGCGGGAAGGAAAGGGAACTCTACGATGCGGGGGAATCGGATTCGCCGTCCGGCGCCTGCGAAGCATCGCGAACCAGGAAAATACCGCGGCGCGAATAGCGCACGAAACCTTGTTTCCGGAGCCGATTCATATGCAGCGTGACAACTTCCCGCGAAGTGCCGACGTACCGCGACAGCAGGGCGTGGGTAAACGGCATCAGCCGCACAGACCCGTCTTCCTCCGGGGTACCCAATCGCTCGGAGAAGCGAAGCAGCGAACGGGCGAGCCGCCGTTCGATACTGTCGATGGCGAAGCTCTCGATGCGGCGGCCGAGCTCGGCGTTTCGCTGCGCGAGAACTTGGAGCAGCGCCACCGCCAGGCGCGGGCGCTTGATGACGAGGTCTTCGATGCAGGCGGCAGGCCAAGTCATTAACTTGACGTTTTCGAAGGCTGTCGCGCGTTCGGAAGGAGGAGCAGCCAGGAAAGCCGACTCGCCGAACAACTCGTTGGCCCGGACGATTTCGAGCAGCACTTCGCTGCCGTCCTCCGCTATCTGCGAAAGTTCGACCTTGCCCGCGATCACCAGATAGATACTTTTCGAACAACGGCCCGGGCTGTATATTGTCTGACCCTTCCGGTACTCCGTGGTGCTGGAGATCGGTAAATGCTCGAGTACGTCCTCAAGCGGCGCGTGACGTTCTGACGGTGCAAGACTGGATGCCATTGTGGCCGTTCCCTTTCGTTCGGCGGATTGCCCTACCCTCCTTTGCACGGGATGGTCCAGAGTACTACCCACCGCTTTTGTGAGGATGATGGGCTGAAATTCACGGGCGCCGGAATGCAATATCTGCACTGGAGTGCGGGATTTGTTGCGGCGCGGGAGATGTGTCAGTCATCGCGGTTGTTCCCACGGAGTCGCCATTCAGATAGACCTCGATTCTCTGTTCCATCTCGGCGGGAAACGGCGGTACCGGCCCTACCAGCTTCTCCCCGTACGCGCTGAGCACGATTTCCCGGAACACCGGGAGCGCCACTCTGCCGCCGGTCTCTTGCGGTCCCAGGGAACGGTTGTCGTCAAAGCCAATACGGACGGCCACGGTGATTCCGTCCGGGCCGTACGTGGACCCCACGAAGAGCGCGTCCCGGAACTTGTTCGTCGTTCCCGTCTTTCCCATGACCGCGAACGGGAAGCCGCGGGAATCGAGTGCATGCGCCGTGCCGCCGGGCAAGCGCACGACACCGCGCAGACCTTCCTGAATCAGCGCGAGCGCGTCGCCGTCGACATCGACCGGCGACGACTGGTGCCCGCTATCGGCTATCTCCTCGCCTGAATCGAAGACGATCTTGCGGATCACATGCGGCTGGGTGAGAGTGCCCGATGCGATCGTGCGATACGCATTGGCAAGCTCCAGCAAGTTCACTTCGGACGCCCCCAGGGCGGTTGTGGGGTAAGCGTGCAGCGGCGTCTGTATCCCCAGCCTGCGCGCCGTCTCGAGGACGCTGGCGATACCGATCTGCTCCACGATCCAGATCGCGACGGCGTTTCTGGATTCCGCCAGCGCCATGCGGAGAGGGATCATGCCCTTGAATACGCCATCGTAGTTCGAGATCGATTTCGCATCCTGATCCGCTCCGTTCGAAACGCTGATGGGTTCGTCAGGCACCGCGGTGTCGAGATCGAATCTGCCTTTCCGAAAAGCCGCGAGATAGACAATCGGCTTCATGGCGGACCCGGGCTGCCGCAGCGACTTCGTCACCCGGTTGAAGTCGCTGTATGCGCTGGAGCGGCCCTTATAGGACTGGCGGCCGCCCGTCTCGGCGAGGATACTGGCATCGCGGTTTCGCAGCACCACCACCGAGCCCTGGGTCAGGCCGATCGATCTGGGGTGCCGCTTCTCATACTGCGCGAGCCCGTGCTCGAGCGCCTGGTTCGCAATGTGCTGCACCCTGGCGTCCACCGTCGAATAAATTTGGATACGTCCCTGCAACAGGTCCTTTTCGCTGAGATCGGCGCGGCGGCCTTTGAGTTCTTCGAGGACATTTCCCACCACCGCCGACGCCCCGATCGTCTTTTCCTTTGGCTGCGCGACCGTCTCGATCGGGCGCCGACTGGCTTTGCTGGCCCCGTCCGGTGAAAGGAAACCTCTCGCCACCATGAGCGCCAGTATTTGATTCCGCCGCTGCAGGACTTTCGAGGTTGGGGTCGCATTGGGCGCGTAGTAACGAGCCGACTTGACGGTGCCTGCCAGCAGCGCCGCCTTGTCCGCATCTTCCGCGGTGAACGTGGCGAGAGGCCGGCCAAAATAGTATTCCGCTCCCCTCGCCAAACCGTACTGGCCGTTTCCCATGTAAATCAAGCTGGCGTATCGGGCCAGGATTTCTTCCTTGGCGCGGCGCTTCGAACCGAAGCGCGTTTGCATCTCACCTTCCAGCCACAACGACAGCCGGATCTCCTCCAGCTTCCGAACCAGCATGTTGACGGTTCGCGCGCCAATCACGCCCGACATCGCGCGCGCCAGGACCTGGCTGTGCCGGAGCTGATCGCTGTTTTCCCGGGCCGTCATGGTCTTGAGAAAATAACCGCGCACGAGTTGTTGCGTGATGGTCGATCCGCCCTGCGGGAAGATGGCGGCACTATTGGCCTTGTCCCGCCGTCCCATCCGCGTAAGGCGGCCCATCAAATCCTGGATCCTGAGCTTGAACAACACGCGGGCAAATACGGAGTAGTCGACGCCGCTGTGCGAGAAGAAGTGCTTGTCCTCGGCGGCCAGGATCGCGCCGCGAACGATGGGCGGGATGTCTGCGTACTGCGTGATCTGGCGATATTCCGCGGCCATCTCGATCAGCGGCCGGCCGTTGATATCGTAGACACGGCCGATGGTGGGAAGCTCGAACCGGCTGAATGCCTCCAGGTCAGGAAGGCCGGTTCGATCGAAATACAGGTAGCGGACTGCCCCTGCAAGCAGGGTGGCTGCAATGATTGCCGTGCCGGCCAGAACGCGAGCGCTGATGCGTCGCCAGGGCAGTCTGCCGAAGCGGCTGCCACGAATTCTTCCAGCCACCCTGAGGGCGCGCGTCCAGATGCGTTTCAGCCGCCGCTCGCGTTGGGTACATTCCGCAACGTTCATCGCGCCGCCGGAGGCTCGCGGTCAGTGGGAATTCCGGCCAGCGAGCGATAGAACGCAACCGCCCGGTTGATCGAGGAAGATTCATGTCCCGCCGCCAGCCGGCTCGCGTTCCGTCCGGTGCGCGCGATGCTGTAGTACCGCCGGACGTCGTCCGATTCGCGATCCAGAAAGTAGATCGACTGCATCTCACCCGGAGGGAAGAGTGTCACAAAGAAATAGCGCATGCTGCTGACATTCTCGACATCGAAGACGAGCCGGTCTGCCGAAGCCTTTGCAATGTGCATTCGGAAGCTGGCTGTGCCGGAAAGATTGTCGGCCTGTTCGAAGTAGAGTACGTTGCCTTCCTTCGTTTCATCGGCCGTAAAGTCCGGACGGCCGTGACCTGCCTCGGAGCCGGATAAAGCCAGGGCCTTCACAATTAACGTCAGCCACCGCTTGTGGCTGGTCTACCAGAAGCGCATGACCGCGAGTTCTGAAGCCGCCCCGATGCGGCGAAGCAAGCCCGCCGCTCCCGAGGTATTACGAAATCGCGCGACTGTGACGGTCAACGTGGAAAAGCCCGCCGCGGTCCAACCCGTGCACGCGGGCGGTCTCCAATTGCGGCCCAGATCGGACTCGCTCCAGAACTTCACGATGGGCGAATGATCCGGACCAGGATCGGGAAGAGCCGGTTCCTCTCCGCATGGCGGCTGCGGTCCTGATTGCGCATAACCGTGCGCCTGGCAGAGCAGCATCACCGGGAATAGGAACCGAATCATGGTTGCTGCCTCGGGCCGCAGTCGCCTAAAGCCGACTAGCGCCAGCGCCCCTCGACCAAAACCCAGCCGCCGTTGCGGCGAACCCATTTATGCGCCGTCCAGCGGGCGTGCGGCCGTGCCGGCTCTTCCCATCTTCCCGGGGTCCAGCCGTAAGCGTTGCCATCCCAACGCTGGTACCCGGAAACCCACACTGCGTTACGGCTGGGCCGCGGCGCCCTTCTCTCGATCACTGCACGGGGCGGTGAGATGCGAACCACAATATCGGCCGCCATAGCGTTGAAAGCCAGCGCACCTGCAAAAACCAATCCGATCAATCCCTTTATAAACATGAACGATCTCCTTTTCTTGAAACCACACTGCTAACCAATCGAGCGGCAGATAGACTGCCAGGCTGGATGTCTGATTACCTTTAGCAGTGCACGCGCGTGGCCGTACGCAAACGCCATAACGATCCAATAGGGCCGCTGAGCGGGCACGGCAAGAGATGCACTCAAGTGCATTACCCGACGTGTACGGCGGGAATTCACGCGGGACTTCGGAGAGTATCAATCGGCCGGAGGCAGCGTGAAGTAGAATGTCGATCCCGCCCCAGGCGTCGATTCCATCGACATTCGACCTCCGTGCCACTCGATGGCCTTCTTGCAGAATGCCAGTCCAAGACCGTTCCCGGGGTGCTCTTTCCCGTGCAGCCTCTTAAACACCCCGAATATGCGGCCCTGGAATGCCGCTTCTATGCCAGGACCGTTATCCTGCACCGAGAATTGCCAATCGAGATCCACAAGTCTGGATGAAATGTGAACGCGCGGAGAAGGCGTGCCGCCGTACTCGATGGCATTTCCGATCAGATGGTGCAGGACCTTGGTCAGTATCGCGAAGTCTCCGCACACCCGCGGCAAAGGGTCATGCGTAACCCTCGCGCTCCGTTCCGCGATCTGCTTGTCCGTCGAGAGCAGCGCCTGCTTCAGGACCGCCTCCATGTCCGTCGGCGAGGATTGCCGGTCGCTCGTACCCGTGGCCCAGTAATCCACCATGCCGACGAGCAGCGACTGCATTCTCGCCGCCCCCTCCCGGATGCGGTCGAGGAATTCGACGGCATCGGAATCGAGGCGGCCGGCATAGGTCTCGGCCAGCAGTTGACTGAATGCGGCCACTTCCCGGAGAGGCTCGCGCAGGTTGTGAGCCGCCATCGAGACAAACTCTTCAAAGTCCGCGTTGGCCCGATCCAACTGCCTCTGGAGCTCGAATCGCCGCCCTGTTTCCGCGTCGAGCGCCTGGCGCAGGCGTTCGATTTCCTCTGCCGTGCGGTCCAGGTCAAGGTTGCCCATTCTCAGTCCACGCGCCGGGTCCGGGCTCCTTTATGGCCGTTGGGAATGGTGAACTTGAACGTCGCGCCCTGTCCGGTTTCCGATTCCACCCAGATTCGTCCGCCTTGGCGCTCGACAACTTTCTTACACAGCGCAAGGCCGATGCCGGTACCGGGAATATCGCTTCCGTGCAAGCGTTTGAACATGCCGAATACCCGGTCGGTGTCTTGCGCATCGATGCCGATTCCGTTGTCCCGCACCGCAAACAGCCACCCTTCCGCGTCTCGCGCCGCCGAGACATGGATTCTCGGTGTTTCCCCGCCCCGGTACTTGATCGAATTGGAAATGAGGTTCTGGAAAAGCTGCATCAGCAAAACCTCTTCGGCTACCACGGTCGGCAGCGGATCGGAGGTTACGATGGCGCCGCTCTGCGCGATGGCCGCCTCGAGGTTCAACAGCGCTTTGGCGAGAACCGCGCCGCAATCGATTGAGGCGAAGCTGTTCTGCTCCCGCTCGCTAACCTCCCAATAGGCAAGCAGGGCCTTCAGCAGGGCCTCTATCCGCAGGGCCCCCTCCACGGAATAGGCGATAAACTGGTCGGCTTCTTGGCCCAGTTTCCCCGCATGCTCCCGCGCCAGAAGCTCGGTAAAGTTCACTACCATCCGCAGTGGTTCCTGCAAGTCGTGCGTGAGCGCATAGGCAAAATGCTGCAGTTCGGCGTTGGTCGTCCGGAGGTCTTCCTCCGCCCGCTTTCGGTCTGTCGTGTCCTCAATCGCCAGCAGGATCGTCCGCGCCTGCGCATTCGGATTGAAGATCTCGCTGGCGTTGAGGAGCATCACTTTTCGTCCGACGTGTTCGAATTCGTGTGTCACCTCAAAGTCGCGGAAGGTGGAGTGCGCGGGGAGAATGTTCTCCAGCAGCTCGCGCAGTTTCGGGATATTCCATTGTCCGTTCCCGAGGTCGTAGATCAGACGCTCCTCCGTCTCCTCGCGCACGGCCCGGAACGTTGCGTAGAACGCCTTGTTGGCTTTCATGACCTGCAGGTTCTGGTTCAGGATCACCAGCGGCTCGCGCACGGTTTCTACGATGGCTTCGGCGAAATCAAGACCGCGCTTGGCGGCATCGATATCCAGCAGCATCAGCACGGCGCCGTCGGTTCTGCCATCCGGTCCCACGGACGGGAGGATTCGCAGCGAATACCAGCGGCCGAAGGAGTCGCGGACATCGCGCGGTTTCCGATTGCCGCCCTCCATCGCATCCAACAGCAGCCGATGCAGGTCGGGCAGTTCCATTTGAGGCTGAAGATCGGTGATCAACCGTCCGACATCGGAGGCGATCAGATTCAATAAGGGTTCCATGGCGCGGGTAAAGCGGCGGATGCGCAGATCTCGCCCGACCATGACCAGGGGTATGCTGATGCTTTCGAGAAGATTCGTCAGATCCCGGTTGACCTGGCGGAATTCCACGTTACTGATCTTCAGGTTCTCGTTGAGCGTGTTTAATTCTTCATTGGCCGATTCCAGCTCTTCCTGCGCCGTTTCCAATTCCTCGTTGCCCGCCTGCGCCTCTTCATTCACCGACCGGAGCTCTTCGAGCGTGGCTTCCTTGTCGTCGACGATGGATTGCAGATACTCCTTGGTTGCAGCCAGCTCGCGCCGCAGCCGGGCGCTCCCCCGGTTGTCCGGTGTCGAGGGCTTGGGCTTCGCCGCCTTGCCGCCGTTCCCCCCGGTGTCCTCGAACAGCACCAGGAAATAGCGTTCCTTCGAAGCGGACGAGCTCGCGAACGGGATCACCTGGATTGCGACCTCTTTTAACTGGCCGCCGTCTTCGATCCGAAAGCCGGCTTCTGCGGCTGTGGCCTTGGTTTGTCTGGCGGTTCGGATCGCCTTGCCCAGACCCGCAATCAAGCCTTCGCGCGCCAGTTTCAGAAGGTTGTGGGTCGGATCGCCCGGCGAAAGCTCCAGGTACGGAGCGGTGCGGCCCCGTACCTGAACGATATTCATACCATCGTCAATGATGACGCCGGGGGGACCGTGTTCCGCCAGCACCAACCGGTCGGCTTCTCTCTGCACGTCCAGCCCGGCCCGGCCCTCGGCAACTCTCTCCGGGAAATCCACCCGGCCTTCAGCGCGGCGGCCTTGGTTTATGGGCGGCGCCGGCGTACGCGCGGCCGCAACCGTGGAATAGATCTTGTGGGTCTTCTCCACTTGATGAAATGACTCGGAAAGCTGGCCGATGCTTTCCGAGGGACCGAGCACCAGGAAGCCCGTTGGCTTGAGGGAGTAATGCAGCGTCGACACCACCTTGCGTTGTAATACGGCTCCCAGATAGATCAGCACGTTACAGCAACTGATGAGGTCCAGCCGGGAGAAAGGCGGGTCCTCGGCCAGGTTGTGCCGGGCAAAAACGCATACGTCACGGATGATTTTCGCGATCTGGTGCCCGCGTTCCGTGCGGGTGAAGAACCGCGCCAATCGCTGCGGCGAGACGTGGGCCAACGTGGCGTCCGCGTATATGCCGGCACGGGCTTTTTCGATCGCCGTTTCGCTGATATCGGTGGCGAAAATCTCGAACGGGAGGCTCATTTCCGCCTCCTCCAGAAATTCCATCAGGCAGATGGCGATCGAATAGGCTTCCTCGCCCGTGGAGCACCCAGCCACCCAGATCCGGATTGGATCCTCGGGCCGTTTATTCTCCACCAACGCGGGGAACACGTTCTTCCTCAGTTCCTCGAAGACCGCTGGTTCCCGAAAGAATTGAGTGACGGTGATAAAAAAGCTCTCGCACAGCGCGTTGGCTTCCTCGCGGTTCCGCTCGATCTCCCGGCTGTAGTCTTCCAGCGTTTCGAACCCGCGGATGACCATGCGCCGCTGGATGCGCCGCTCGAGGGTGCTGGGCTTGTAGTAGGTGAAATCCACTCCGGTGGCGGTTCGCAATAGCCGGAATATCCTCTTCAGTCTTGCTTCGTCCGACTGACCGGACGCCTTCCGAGGCCCGATCGGGACACGAGAATCGCGCGCGATGGCCACCAGTTGCCGCGCAATTCCGGCCGGCGGCAGCACAAAATCCGCCACGCCGGCGGCGATGGCGCTTCCCGGCATGCCGTCGAACTTCGCGGTTCGTTTTTCCTGAGCGAAGGCGATACCGCCCGCGGCCTTGATCGCCTGGAGGCCGAGCGTCCCATCCGATCCGGTTCCCGACAGAACCACGCCGAGCGCCTGGCTGCCCCGCTCTGCCGCCAGGGCGCGGAGAAAATCGTCGATCGGCATGTTGCGGCCGCTGACTGGCCGGGGCAGAGTCTGAATGACTCCATCGGAGATGCCCAGATTGCATCGCGGCGGAATTACGTAAACATGATTGGCTTGGGCGCGAGTCTCGCCTTCCAATTCGGAGACAGGCATTTTGCTCGCCTTCGAAAGCAACTCCGTCAGATGGCTGTCGTGGCTTGGATCGAGATGCTGAATCAGCACCAATGCCAGACCGGTATCGTCCGGCAGATGGCTGAGCAATTCCGTGAATGCCTCGAGTCCGCCGGCCGAAGCTCCGACACCAACAATGGTGAGTGAGCTGCCTTCTGCGCCTTCCTCGGGGGCTGGCGGCACGATGGCCACAGGCGAAAGAGGCTTTGCGGCGGGTGCGGAGGTTGTCCCGAGCCGGGTCGTACGCCGCTTGGGGGACGAATCAGGCAGGCGCGGCGAATGCGCGACCCCACTTGGCCGGCGCTTACCGGTTTTTTTTGCCACACGCACCATTACCTTTCTCGCCGGAACCAACGGGAGTTCATAACTGGAACGCCGCCATTAGAGCACGTGTCGTGCCAGTCTTGCCCGGGTATCGGCGCCGGTGTGAGTCCGAGCGGCTGGCGGGTCAGCCAACTAACTGAATTGTAGCGCTGTCCCATCTCCCAAGAAGCCACTGCCCGTATCCAACCGCCGTGAGCCGGCAGTGGGCGGTTCGAGCAGATTCTTGAGGATGGTGCCGATCTCCATGAATTGATCCAGACCGGAAGGCTTGGTGACAAAGCGGGCAACTCCCATGTCCATGAGCAGAGCCTGGTCCCGCGGGGACTGAGAAGAACTCCACACGCAAACCGGGACGCCGGCCAGGTGTTCCGCTGCCCGAATCTCGCGCAGGATGTCTTCGCCCGTGTACTTGGAGAGGTTCAAGTCCACCAGGATCAAGTTCGGAACGGCCAACCCGGCATAAGCGCCCTGGCGGCGAATAAAGGCGAGGGCTTCGCCGCCCTCCAGCAGGTGAATCAGTTCAAAGGGGAGATCCTGCTTCTTCAGCGCCCGCTCCAGAAGGAAGACGTCGGAGCGGTTGTCTTCGATCACAAGAATGCGGGCTGCGGGAACACCCGAAGCGTGTTTCAAGCTCACTTCCAAAGGCCAGGCCATCGTCGGTTCCTCTTCATCATTTCACAATTGATGGTGCCGCACTTGCGGTGACACCTGCCTGGCTCGTACGGTGACGGGCGACACAGGACAAGGAACCATCGACAGAATCAGGGTCAGGAGCACGAGAACTCCCAAGGCCGTGGTTACGAACATTGGATCATCCTCGATTCAGTTGCCGCTACCAGGGCGATCGGGGCCTGCGCTTCGCGCGCCAACACCATCACGCGCGGCGTGGCCGGTGAGGGTGCTCCCCAGCATACGCGATGCTGCGTCCCGCAGGTTCGGCACTCGTACTGGCCGTGTAAAGGCCACATGGGCTGGTTGTGCATCAATCCACACCAGAGGTCGGCGATCCGTGTTTGGGTCTGTTTCATCGATCCACATTCCTTGCCTGGAAGGGCTATTTCTAAAGCGGGCGAACGGGTGATTCAAAGACGGGTGGCGCCGTGGCTTTCGTGCTCGGATTCCTTCAGCGCGCGCGACCATTCGTCGGCCTGTTTTTCGGCCTCCGCTTTCGCCACGCCATACCGCTCCTGAATTCGTCCGACCAACTGATCCTTCTTTCCGCCGATCGTTTCCCAGTCGTTGTCGGTGAGCTTGCCCCATCGCTCGCGGGCAGAGCCAGTGAACTGCTTCCATTTGCCTTCTATCTGGTCCCAATTCATTTCTTTTCTCCTAAAGCTGGAAATGTCCCAACAAGACCAACGCGATCACCAACAACAACACTGCACCCAGCGTTCCACTGGGGTAGTAGCCCCAGTTCCTGCTATACGGCCAGGCAGGTGCGAGTCCGAGCAGCAGTATGATGAGCAGCAGTATCAGGATCATGATCGTTTTCCTTCCGGTTTCCCCGGCGTGATTACCTGTGGCACGTTTGCAACCGTTTTGAAACTATCGAGGTTTGTTGGGGGCGAGGCTGCCGCGAGCCGCCCCAAGCCACCCCTTGTCGCTCAGTTAAAATTCCTGCTGGTGGATCCGTGGCCGGAATACTGGGCAGAAGACTGGTACGCGACGGATGATGTCTACATCGATTATGACGACGGGTATTACCTTTACAACCGCAGGTATCCGAACGTCCGGCTGGCGATCGCTGTCTCCCTGTAGCTGATGAAATTTTCCCCGGCAGGCGGCCTCGGCTTGTGTCCTCCTGCAGCACCTGCCCTTGTTCAGTGCAGATTCTGCACCTTGCCCTAGTGGAACCACTCCGGTCCGGCAGCGTACGGGTAAGGCACGTGGTTCTACTTCGCTTAACTTGCCACTTTGGACCTACTCTTGCGTTACACATTGCGAGGATCGAAAAAATGCTCTGGACTATTTGTGTGATTCTACTGATCTTGTGGGCTCTGGGGATGGTCACTTCCTACACCGCCTCCGGGCTGATTCACCTCCTGCTGGTCGTTGGTCTGGTAATTCTGGTAATCCGTCTGATTCAGGGACGCAGGATTGTTTAGTTGGCAGGTTCTTGAGAGACGTCCGGCGCCGATTCGCAATTCGGATCGCGACACCCGGTTCCGAAGCGGCTTGGTAGAATAGGCTGATGTCCCGATTGCCTGCGGCTTCTGGCCGGATCCTCATCGTCGATGATGACGAGCGCCAGCGCACAGCCATGGCTGCCATGCTTTCCGACTGTGACTTCGACACGCAGGTTGCGGCCGACGGGCAGGAAGCGCTGGAGCGGCTCACGGCTTTTGACGCCGACGTCATCGTGGCGGATTTGGTCATGCCGCGCATGGACGGCTTTGAACTGCTCCGGCACCTGAAGGAACGCGGCGACCTCACTCCGGCGATCGCGCTCACCGGTTTCGGCAGCATGGAAAAGGCGCTCTCCGCCGTCCACGACCTCAAGGCATTCTGGTTCCTCGAAAAGCCGGTGGAACCGCGCGCCTTCAAGGCCCTTCTCGAACGCGCGAGTCACTACAAGAGAAGTCTGCAGAAGACCGACGAGCTGAAGCGCGAGCTGAGCCTTCGCGGCGTACTCGGAAACCTGGTAGGGACCTCCCCGGCGATGCAGCAGATCTTCTCGCTGATCCGGCAGGTGGCGCCCACTTCCGCGCCCGTCTTGATCTCTGGAGAGAGCGGCACCGGGAAGGAGCTGGTTGCGCGGGAGATCCATAATTGCAGCCCCCGCGGCGATGGGCCTTTCGTCGCCATCAATTCGGCCGCCTTACCCGAGACTCTGATTGAGAGCGAGTTGTTCGGCCACGAGAAAGGCGCGTTCACGGGAGCCATGGAGCGCTCGGCCGGCTGCTTCGAGCAGGCGCACGGTGGCACTTTGTTTCTCGACGAAATCGGTGAGATGCCGTCGTCGACGCAACCCAAGCTGCTGCGCGTTCTCGAGGACTTGCGCGTGCGGCGCCTGGGCGGTAAGCACGAAATCGCCGTAGACGCCCGCATACTTGCCGCCACCAGTCAGCCCCTGGGAACGCATTTGCGCCAGGAGCTTTACTACCGGCTGAGCGTCTTCCAGATCGTAGTTCCCCCGCTGCGCGAACATAAAGAGGATATCCCGCCGATCGCCGATGTCATGCTGCAGAACCTGAATAAGAAGCACGGCACGCGTATCACGGGGATCGATGCCGAAGTGCTGGATCTTTTTCATCGATATGATTGGCCCGGCAATGTGCGGGAGCTGCGTAATGTGCTGGAGCGTGCCGCGATCATGGCAGGCGCGGGTTCGATCCGGCTGATCGACCTTCCTTCTCCCGGGTTCGGTAAAGACGGTGGCCCGTATGCCAGGCCATCACCCGGCAATGGGGGTGCTATGGCGCTCCAGCCCGGTCAGCCCCTCATGAAAATCGAGGAGGCTTACATCTCGCTCACGCTCGAGCACGTGCGCGGCAATCGCAAACTCGCCGCCGACATGTTGGGGATCAGCCTGCGGACGCTGCAGAACCGGATCGCCGCACTGCGCGAAGAGGCGAAGGCGACGACTCCCGGCTTGTGAACGGTTCGCGGTCGAAGCCATCGCAGCCAAACGCCTCCCGCCACAACGGCAGATCCACAAGGCTTTTACTCAAAGCGGTACCGCCAATGTTCCGGCAGGCATCGGCCGAATGGGTCGCCGACGATGCTTCGCGCCTCAGTTCTGCCGTCGCATTCTACGCCCTGCTGCCGGTGGCTCCCGTTATTGTGATAGCCGCCGCCGTGGCCGCGGTTATCTAGAGCTTGTCCCTTATTTTCGTAGACACAGGCCCGTCGAAACAGCGGTCTCTTCCGACCAAAAACATAAATAGACGATTTTGTTTGACTATGGGAAAGAAGGCATTTATAATTCGGAATGCCCACCCAGCCGGAC
>JBGPHT010000194.1:0-13379 GCA_041484525.1 Bryobacteraceae bacterium
GAACTGCAAGCAGGAAGACGACATACCAGCGAGAAGTTGTTGATAGGCAGAACTGGGACCCCCGGGAAATGGGGAACGTAGGCGTTCGCTGACTTACTAAAGGGACGATCAGAGCAGATTCAGTCCAGCCGCTCGGCAGCTGCGCCGCCGGTCACGCTACCGCTGCGCCGAGTTGCGTTCCGTGCATAATCCAGGTGATACGCGTGCCGCGCTTCATGAAGCAGGGCCTGCGTAAACCATTTTGTGAACGTATTGCCGCAAAAACTGGTATTGGAGTATGCCGTGTCTGTCCGGCTCAGCGAAAAGTACGGGTTGATTACGACTGGCAACTGTGCCGCGCGCAACGGGTTTGTCTGGCCTCCGCCAACCAGAGCAGCTATTGTATAACTGCTGACGGCTGCCAGAACGGTTTTCACATCACCGGTTGCGGAAGAGAAAATGTCCTTTGCCCGCGCCTGAAACCAATCGTAAACGGACCCGCTTGAGTGAGGATCTATACGCGTGCCCGAGATGACCCACTGAGGGATTGCGAGATCGTTCCCCTGGTATACCGGAAAGTTTGTTGTCTTGATCTTCGCGGCATCGGGCGGCTGCCCCCTGGGCCCCTTCAACCTTAGGTCCGGCCAATGACTTCGCGACGATCATAGCGGTCCCGCCCGACATTATATTGACCGAGGGCGGTAGCGTGCTGCCATTCAGCGAATAGATCGCGGTTCCATCCTCCGCGATGTTTACTGTGCCAACGAAGTCCGTTATAGTGGCCCCTGTATCGGAGCGCACCGCTGTCACCTGAATTGTTGTATCTTCCGAGTACTTCCCATCAGTGCCGATCACAGTAGGGCCAACCTTCTCTAGCTTGATGCTGACGGGCGCAGCGGCGCTAACTTGAAACGCTGCGCGCCATGTGTGGCTGCCTTGGGGAATACCCGGGCTCGCCACAAAAGTGCCGCTGACGCCACCTGACGTTAGGATGACGTCGTATGTGCCTGGAGGCGTATTAGAAACGTCCAGAAGAGCGTTGACCTGCTGGTCGCTCCAGTAAGGATACGACAAAACGGCCACTGGTGCGCTGGTGCAAGGCCTCGTAATATCGGCGTCATGCAAGCAGATCGATACTGTACCGGGATTAGCCAAACCGGCCACCGCAAATCTCGATGTATAGCCACCCAGAATTGGGCTGGTCCGGCGGCACCCGAACAGTGTCAATATACGGCGATGCATCATACACTGAAACACCACCCTCGACCGATACTTCCTTACTGGTATGCGAATCCGCCCAATGACAGCTTACATCCCGCTGACCGGGCGCTACACTGCGAGTTGCAGTGAACTCGATGCTGATAGCACAGAACGCGACATTGCAGGCGCTCACAGTCTGCGGAGGACCGACGGGACGGGCTGTAATCTGGGGATCGCCGACGGTACAGCTCTTGAAGAAGTGGGCATCGCCGTCAATGAAGAGAAAGCCAAGCATTTCCGGCGTACCGGAATTCGATATGGAGGCCCCGGTAGCAGGATTCCCCTTGGTTGGTGAGGCCCCGCCGGCCCTTGGATCAACGGTATAGGAGTACGCACGTGCCTGCCAACTGCCCGCGATCGGCGAACTGAGCGTTACATACAAGGTCAACGGTTCGACGGCAGTCGGCAGATTGACTGTCGCGCTTGAAACACTAGAAGCAAGCTGCCTAATGTCCACCAGCCCATTCTTTGAACAGGTTCCTTGAAAGTCGTTACGCGATATCATAAGCAAGGTGTGGCACCATTGGCCGCCGATGTGCAAGAAAGCGACGACGAAGGTGGAACGGAGTTGAACGCGTCGCGATAACCGAAAGCCATGCCGGAGGATCGCGCGGCGCACTGCCAAATGCTGACGAAGGCGCGCAAGAAAGAAGTCGGGGCGAAGAAAAATGACGGATATACAGCTCTACTCCCTGGTGGCGATCTCACTAGTGGAAATCGCATCTGCTGAGGCTCCGAAATGCGGAAATGAGTGAAACGTCTCACACGAGCCCGGCCCGACCCAAAGCGGGTTGCTGTGCAAACGCTCTTGTTGGCTGCATTGTTCTTCTCCCCGTGCCCCTCTGAGAGCCAAGTCTCCCCTCCGCGACCGCCCAGTTCTTCTCCCGCCGCCGGCGCGACAGCCGAAATGCCTTCGGAAGACATCTTCTCTCGCTTCGCAAGCCGGATACTAGTTCTGACCTGTAATCTTTCGGCGGATGATTTCAAGCAGGCGAGCGGGGTCTTGGTTTGAGCGGATGGTTTTGTCGTCACAAATGCGCACGTCGTCGAAGGATGCCGTAGTATTTCCGCAACGCAAATAATCGCAACTTCACGGCGATCCTACGAGGCAGTACTCAACTACTACGACAAGAAAAGCGACACGGCGGTAATCAAGATCGAAGGCAATGGCTTCGAGTCCTTCGGTCTGCTTGCAAGGATTGCCCACGTTGGCGAGCGCGTCTATGCCATAGGAAACCCGAGAGGGCTTGAACAGTCGATTTCGGAGGGCATCGTGTCTGGCCTCCGCGAGGAAGACGGAACGTTTTGGATTCAGCATTCTGCGCCGATCTCGCCAGGAAGCAGCGGAGGGGCGTTAATAAGCTCGCGAGGTGAGCTCTTGGGTATCAATTCTTGGTTCGTAAGAGAATCCCAAGGCCTTAATTTCGCCGTTCCGGCTTCCACGCTGGGAGGCGCCTACTCGGGCGCGCGGGCCTTGCGGGGCTTCTTAAGATTCCCCGGATCGCCGCCGGTCACCCAAGCCCAAGCCCCATCCCCGACTAGGCCATCTAAGGACCCTTCTTTTCCAGTGCGGCCTCCATCTGCAATGTCTGGTCCGCCTTCCGCCCAGAATCCGCCGGCTTCCGTTGAACGACTCGTCCGACTGTACGTTACCGTATCGGACAAAGCCGGACGTAGGATCACAAACCTCCCGCAGAGCGCGTTCACCGTTCTGGAGGACGGCGCTCCGCAGCAGATCAAGATCTTCGCGCTGCAAGACGCGCCGCTGTCGATGGGGCTCATCATCGACAACTCGGGTAACATGCGGGACAAGCGCGCGAAGGTGAAAGCTGCGGGGCTGGCGTTGGTCAGGGATTCCAACCCTGAAGACGAAGTCTTTATCGTCAATTTCAACGACGAAGCCTGGCTCGATCTGCCGCACGGAAAGGATTTCACGAGTGACGTAAAGGATATGGAGGAGGCGCTGACGCGCATCGATTCGCGCGGCGGTACGGCCATGTGGGACGCCATCCGGATGGCGATCGACCACCTGAAAGAGAAGGCGCGCAAGGACAAGAAGGTGCTGGTGGTGATCACCGACGGCAACGACAACAGCAGCCTGGTCAGCCTGGTGAACCTAGTGAAACAGGCGCAGCGTGAGGTCTTGATCTATGCGGTGGGCCTGTTGAGCGACGAAGAGAAGCGCGAAGCGAAGCGCGCCAAAAAAGACCTGAACGTGCTCACGGAGTCGACCGGCGGCGAATCCTTCTTCCCCGAGAGCATTTCCGAAGTGGACCGCATCGCTCACCAGGTAGCGCACGATATCCGGAATCAGTACACGATTGCCTATACACCGTCCAATGTGGTGTTGGACGGAAAGTTCCGGTCGATCGGCGTACTGGTGAAGAGCCCCGGCAGTCCGGTGGTGAGAACCCTCCAGGGATACTATGCGACGAAATGAGCTTGGGCTGAGGATGGGGAGGACTGAAAGCGCCGGAGCCGCGACATCTACGTGGAATTGCGTCAGAATATTGCCTCATGTCGGCATCAGTCTGAATTTTGGCGCCTCTTGGGCGACTACGCGGCGGCGGTGCCCGTAATTCTAGTCAGATCTGCCCCCGCTACTCCAGGCCACCGCGTAACCCGGATTTACTGGGACGAGAAGGCCCGCTGCTTCAGGTTGTCGAATCCGGAAATCCAAGGCGGCAAACACCCTCGCGCGTTATAGTGAAATCACCCCATGCAAGCGGCTTTTTTTGACGGCAACCAATCCATCACTGTCGGCGCGTGCCTGCCGGTCGAACCCGGTCCGGGCCACGTCCAGATCCGCGTGGCGTTCTGCGGAATTTGCGGCACCGACCTGCACCTCTTCCACGGCGCCATGGCGCATCGCCTCACGCTGCCGCACGTGATGGGTCACGAGATGTCGGGCACCGTCGCGGCCGTCGGTCCCCACGTCGATGGATGGCGCGCCGGCGACCGCGTCACCGTCCGCCCCCTCGACCCTTGCCGCAATTGTCCCGCGTGCGCCGCCGGGCACAGCCACATCTGCCAGAATCTGAAATTCATCGGCATCGATACGCCGGGCGCGCTGCAAGGCCTCTGGACCGTCCCCGCCCACACGCTGCATCGCCTGCCGGATGGCCTCTCGCTGCGCCAGGGCGCGATGGTGGAACCGATCGCCGTAGCCTGCCACGATGTCCGCATGGGCGAGGTCAAACCGGGCGACACGGCAGTGGTGATCGGCGGCGGGCCCATCGGCGTGCTGATCGCGCTCGTGGCGCAGGCCCGCGGCGCGCGCGTCCTGATGGCCGAGGTCAACCCGTTCCGCATCGCCCTCGCGCGCGAGTTGGGGATCGACGCCGTCGATCCGAAGGCCGTGGACCTGGTGGCACTGGTGAACGATCGCACCGCGGGCGCCGGCGCCGACGTAGTATTCGAAGTCTCTAGCTCCGCGGCCGGCGTCGAGTTGATGACGAAGCTGCCCCGCACCCGCGGTCGCATCGTGGTGGTCGCCATCTTCGGCGAGCCGCCGAAGGTCGATCTGTTCCGCTTCTTCTGGCGCGAGCTGCGGCTCACCGGCGCGCGCGTCTACGAGCCGGAAGATTTCGAAGCCGCGATTGCGCTGGCGGCCTCCGGACAACTGCCGCTCGACCGGCTGATCACCGGCATCGTCCCGCTCGCGGAATTGAGCGCCGCGTTTCACCGCATGGAAAGCGGCGGCGACGTCATGAAAATTCTCGTAGCCTGTTCGGAGTGATCGCGTGAACATCCTGGATTCTTTCAAGCTGGACGGAAAAACCGCCCTCGTCACCGGCGCCCGCCGCGGCATCGGCAAGGCCATGACCGTTGCGCTGGCCGAGGCCGGCGCCGATATCGTGGGTACCAGCGCCGGCCTCGAACCCGAGGGCAGCGAGGTAGCCAAAGAGGTGGAGGCGCGCGGCCGCAAGTTCCGCGGCTATGCCTGCGATCTGTCGGACCGGAAGGCCGTCTACGCCTTCATCGAGCGCGTCCGGCAGGAGTGCCCGCCCATCGATATCCTCATCAACAACGCCGGCACCGTCCTGCGCAAGCCGGCCGCCGAGCATCCCGACGAATACTGGGACAAGGTGATCGAAGTGAATCTCAACGCACAGTTCGTGCTGGCGCGCGAGTTCGGCCGCGCCATGCTCGATCGGGGCCGCGGCAAGATCGTGTTCACCGCGTCGCTGTTGAGCTTTCAGGGCGGCATCACGGTGCCAGGGTACGCAGCCGCGAAAGGCGGCGTGGCGCAGTTGACGAAGGCGCTCGCCAACGAGTGGGCCGGCCGCAACGTGCAGGTCAACGCCATCGCTCCGGGATACATCGCCACCGACAATACCGTGGCGCTGCGAGCCGACCCGGTGCGCAATCCCGCCATTCTGTCGCGCATCCCGGCGGGCCGTTGGGGCGAAGCCTCGGACCTGGCGGGCGCGGTGGTGTTCCTGGCGTCGGCGGCGTCGGATTACGTCAGCGGAACCGTTCTGACCGTGGATGGCGGCTGGATGGGCCGTTAATTACGCCACGTTATTCTCTCAATATCCTGCAACCGGCGGGCCCGTTGTGGCGTTATGGAATGCATGAAGCTGGTCGTGCTCTGCCTGCTGGCTGTGTGTAGTTTCGCCCAGACGTTTCGGGCGGACGTCAATCTGGTCAACGTCGGCTTCTCGGTGAGCGACACCGCCGGCAAGCTCGTGGGCAACCTGACCGAGGACGATCTCGAAGTCCTCGAGGACGGCGTTCCGCAGAAGATCTCCTACTTTGCGCGCAGCCAGGATGTGTGGCTCAACCTCGGGCTTGTCGTGGACGTGAGCGGCAGCCAGGAGGCGTTCGTCAAGCAGCACCACAAGGACCTGCAGACGTTTCTGAAGAACGTGCTCAAGTCCGACGACCGCGCGTTCCTGTTGTGCTTCGGCAACCGCCTGCGGCTGGTGAGCGACTTCTCGTCCAACCCCAGACAACTGGCGGACGCGCTCGACCACTTCGATAGGAACAAGGGCAGGGAACTGCATCCCGAGATCGGGCCGCGCGAGATCCGCATCCTGGGCACCGCGTTCTACGACGCCATCTTCTACTCCGTCGAGGAGATGTTCGCGAAAGTGAATCGCGGCCGTAAAGCCCTGGTCGTCTTCAGCGACGGCGAGGACAATTCGAGCGCCCACCACATGATGGAGACCGTCGAAGCCGCGCAGAACTCCAACACGCTGTTGTTCGCCGTGCGCTACACGGAGGTGCGCGACGGCCGCTGGAACGCGCGCAACAAATACGGCATGGGAGTGATGGCGCGCATCGCCAAGGAGACGGGCGGCGCCGATTTCGACGCACGCGAGAAGGGACTCGCGGACAACTTCCGCCAGATCGGCGAGCAGTTGCGGTCGTCCTACGAGTTGGCCTACCACTCGACCAACGTGCAGCGCGACGGCACGTTCCACAAGATCGCCATCCAGGTGAAGCGCCCCGGCCTGACCGCACACGCCAAAACCGGTTACTACCCCCGATAATTTCGCGCTGCCGTTTCAATTCGGTGACAGGCTACACAACCTCGAAATCATTTACGACATCACCGACAGTATCAATGATGCGACGGTCTGCGTGAGCACACAGGGGGCTCGGTTGTCGGGTGGGCGCGAAGCTTCTGTCAGTGCTGGGTGGATGAATCCCGCGCTGCCGTTCGGTGTAATCGTTCGGCCAGGGCGATCGCGCCCAGCACGCCGGTGTCGTTTCCGAGCATCGGCGGCGAGATCTCGGGTGGCGCCACATATCCATTGAGCAACTCGCGAACATGCGCGCGGATCATCGGGAACAGATCGAGATTCTGCATCACGCCGCCTCCCATGAGGATTCGCCGCGGCGATAGCGTGCAGACCAGGTTGGCCGCGCCCAGCGCGAGGTAGCGCGCCTCGATCACCCACGCCGGGTGATCGGGCGGCAGCTCTTCCGCCTTCCTCCCCCAGCGCTGCTCGATCGACGGACCGGAGGCCAGGCCCTCGAGACAATCGCCGTGAAACGGGCAGACGCCGGGGAACGGGTCGGCCGCGAGATCGTGCGCAATCCGCATGTGCCCCATCTCGGGATGGACCAGGCCGTGCACCAGTCGCCCTCCCGCTAGCGCGCCTCCGCCGATGCCGGTTCCCACCGTGATGTAGACCACATCATCGATGCCGCGGGCCGCGCCCCAGCGCGACTCAGCCAGCGCCGCCGCGTTGACATCCGTGTCGAAGCCGACCGGCACGTTGAGGGCGTCCCGCATTGCGCCCACGATGTTGAAATGCGCCCAGCCCGCCTTGGGAGTGGATGTGATGTGCCCGTAGGCCGGCGAGTCCCGGTCAAGATCGACAGGTCCAAAGGAGGCGATGCCGAGGGCTTCGATCGCCGTCTGTTGGCGGAAGAAGGCAATCGCGCGGCACAAGGTTTCGTCCGGAGTGGTAGTCGGAAAAGTGATCCGCCGCAGGTCTTCCGGCCCGCTCGCGACCCCGCAAACAAACTTGGTTCCGCCGGCCTCGATGCCGCCGAAATACGCCATCCGTCCAGTGTATCCCCGTGAAAGAATCCGGGGATGCTCCGGGCGATCTACGCGAATTCAACAACCTATGCGTAAGGTAGGGGCGTCCCCGTATTCGTTCACGGCTCGGCGCGAACGGTAGTTCACACTACTTCCAAAATCAGACACTTCAAGTACAACGTTTCCGGCACCGTCAGCAGAATCGGATGGTCCTGCGACTGCGTCCGTCGCTCCAACACGCGCAGCGTCCGGTTCGCATCCAAAGCCGCTTCCGCCACCACCTCGAGCAGCATCGCCTCGCTCATGTGGTGCGAGCAGGAGCAGCTCACCAGGATCCCGCCGCGCGCCAGCAGCCGCATCGCCCGCAGGTTGATTTCCTTATACCCGTTGGCCGCGCCCTCAATCGCGCGCCGGCTCTTGGCAAACGCCGGCGGGTCCAGCACCACCATCGAGAATTGCCGACGCGCGCTCGAGTAGCCTGCCAGCAAGTCGAAAACGTCGGCCTCGCGAAACTCCACGTTGCCGATTCCGTTCGCCGCGGCATTGGCGCGCGCCGTCCCGAGCGCCGTGGCGGAGCTGTCCACAGCCTCAACCGATTCGCACGCCCCGGCCAGGTGCAGCGCGAACCCGCCCGTCGAAGTGAAACAGTCGAGCGCCTTTCCGCCCCGTCCGTAGCTGGCCGCCGCACGATAGTTCTCGCGCTGGTCAAGGAAGATGCCGGTCTTCTGCCCGCGCATCAAGTCGGCGCGTAGCGTCAAGCCGTTCATCCGGATCTCGACCGACTCCGGCACTTCCCCCGACACCACCGCCGATTCGAGCGGCAAATTCTCCTTCTGCCGCACCGCCACGTCGTTTCGCGTCACGATGCCGCGCGGCTCAAAAATCTCTTCCAGGCACGAAATGATTTCCGTCTTCGCCGCATCCATCGCCTGGTCGAGCGTCTGCAGCACCAGGTAGTCGCCGTAGCGATCCACCACCAGGCCCGGTAGCAGATCGCCCTCTCCGTGGACCACGCGGTATGCGTTGGAATCGCGGACCACCGTCCGCCGATGCTCCTCAGCCCGGCGCAGCCGCCCCAAATAGAAACTGCGGTCGATGGCTTCCACCTGCCGTGAAAGCATGCGCACCGCAATCTGCGAAGTAGAACTGTAGTGGGCGGTGCCGAGCGCGCGCCCGTGCGGGTCGGTCACCTTCACGGCTGCGCCCGGCTGCGCGCCGTCCCGGTCGACGATGTCGCTGGTGAAAATCCACGGGTGCCCGGAGGCGACGCGGTCCGCCGCCTTCCGGTTCACTCGGATTTCGTTCATCGCATCGCCTGCAGCCGGCGGATGCGCTCCTCGGTCTTGGGGTGCGTCGAGAACAAATTGCCCAGCCCGAAACCGCTGAACGGTTTGATGATGAACATGTGGGCCGTGGCGGGCGACGCCTCCATCGGGATGCGCTTCGAATAGGTCTCGAGCGCCTCGAGCCCGTGGATCAGGGGATAAGGCGTGCCGACGTATTTCGCCGACGCCGCATCCGCCTCGTATTCGCGCGAGCGCGAGACCGCCATCTGGATCAGCATGGCGGCAATCGGCGCCAGGATCAGCATGAACAGCCCGCCGAGTGCGCCGCCGCCCCCGCGTTCGTCACGGTCGCGCGAGCCGCCGAACCAGAACGCCAGGCGCGCCATCATCGTGATGGCGGCCGCGAGCGTCGCCGCCACCGAGCTGATCAGGATATCGCGATGCAGTACGTGGCCCAATTCGTGCGCCACCACGCCTTCGATTTCCTGATCGCTCATCAGCGTAAGGATGCCCGTGGTGAACGCTACCGATGCGTGCTGCGGGTTCCGCCCCGTAGCGAACGCGTTGGGCGATTCCTCTGGAATGATCCAGAGTCTCGGCATCGGCAAATTCATCCGCTGGCAAAGACTGCTGACGATCGGCCCGACGCGCCGGTAGACTTCGGGGTTCTCCGCCTCGGTGACCGGCTTCGCGCTGTAAGACGCGAGCGCGATCTTGTCCGAGAAGAAGTAACTGGTAAAGTTCATGACTACCGCGAACGCCAGGCCGATAAACAGGCCGTTTCGCCCGCCCAGGGCCTCCCCGCCCAATAACAGCAGGCCGGAGAGGAGACCCAGGAGAAGCGCAGTCTTCAGGGTATTGGTGCTCATTTCGTAACCTCGGAAAGTTGCGCCCGGAAGACCAACTCATTGCCCTCCGGCGCCACATCCACTAGGATCGTCTCACCTTCCGCGAACTCGCCCGAAATCAGCCGCAGCGCCAGCGGATCTTGAATCAACCGCTGGATGGCGCGCCTCATCGGGCGCGCGCCGTATTGCGGTTCATAGCCTTCGGAGATGATCCGGTCCTTCGCAGCCGGCGTGACTTCGAGTTTCAGCTTGCGGTCCTTCAACAGTTTCGACACGTTGTCCAATTGGATGTCCACGATCTGGCTCAAGTGCTCGCGCGTCAGAGTGTTGAATACGATGATATCGTCAACCCGGTTCAGGAACTCCGGCCGGAATTGCTGGCGCAGCGTGTCGAGCAGCCGCTTGCGCGTCTCGTCGTGGCGCGTATCTTTGGCGTGCACCGAGAACCCGATGGTGTTCTTCTCCACCATCCCGGTCCCAATGTTGGACGTCATCACGATCACCGTATTCTTGAAACTCACAGTGCGGCCCTGGCCGTCCGTCAGACGCCCGTCGTCCAGAATCTGCAGCAGAATGTGGAACACGTCCGGGTGCGCCTTCTCGATTTCATCGAACAGAATCACCGAGTAAGGACGCCGCCGCACCTGCTCCGTGATCTGGCCGCCTTCTTCGAAGCCGACGTATCCCGGAGGCGAGCCGACCATGCGGGACACCGAGTGCTTCTCCATGTACTCCGACATGTCGACGCGGATCATGGCCTTGTCGTCGTCGAACAGGTACTGCGCCAGAGCGCGCACCAATTCGGTCTTGCCGACGCCCGTCGGACCCAGAAAAATGAAGCTGCCGATCGGCCGGTTGGGATCGCTCAGCCCCGCACGATTGCGCAGGATAGCGTTCGACACCAACTGCACCGCCGCCTCCTGCCCCACCACGCGGTCCTTGAGCCGCTCCGGCATCTGCACCAGCTTTTGGATCTCACCTTCCATCATGCGAGTCACCGGAATGCCGGTCCACTTGGCCACGATGCGCGCGATGTCGTCCTCGCCGATCTCCTCCTTGAGCAGGCCGTTCTCCTTCACCGATTCCAGCTCCTGCTCCGCGGCCTGGAGGTCCTTCTCAATCTGGGCGAGCCCGCTGTAGCGCAACTGCGCCGCCTTTTCCCAGTCGCCCGCGAGGCGCGCCTTCTCCTCGTCCTGGCGCATGTTTTCCTGTTCCGACTTCAATTGGCGGACGCGCGCGATGGCGCTCTTCTCGCGGTTCCACCGCTCTTTGAGAATCGCCGCTTCGGCGCGCAGCCGCTCCAATTCGTTTTCCACGTGGCGCAGCCGCTCGTGTGAAGCGTGGTCGTTTTCCTTGGTCAGTGCCTGCCGCTCGATTTCCAGATGCGAGATGCGTCGATCCAGGTCGTCGATCTCGATCGGCATCGAGCCGATCTGCAAACGTAGCGCCGCTCCGGCTTCGTCGATCAGGTCGATCGCCTTATCCGGCAGGAAGCGGTCGGCAATGTAGCGATAGGACAGCACCGCCGCCGCGATGATGGCGGAGTCCTTGATGCGCACGCCGTGATGAATCTCGAACTTCTCCTTGAGGCCCCGCAGGATGGCGATGGTATCGTCGATCGACGGCTCGCCCACCATCACCGTCTGGAAGCGCCGCGCCAGGGCGGCGTCCTTTTCCACGTGCTTCTTGTATTCCTTGAGCGTGGTGGCGCCGATGCAGCGCAGCTCGCCGCGCGCCAGTGCCGGCTTCAGCAAATTGGCGGCGTCGATCGCCCCCTCGGCCGAACCGGCTCCCACCAGCGTGTGGAGTTCATCGATAAAGCAGATGATCTCGCCGTTCGAGTCGATGATCTCCTTCACCACCGCCTTGAGCCGGTCTTCGAACTCGCCGCGGAACTTGGTGCCCGCGACCAGCGAGCCGAGGTCGATCGCGACCAGCTTCTTGTTCTTGAGTTGATCCGGCACGTCGCCGCGCACGATGCGCTGCGCCAGCCCTTCCACGATGGCGGTCTTGCCCACGCCCGGCTCGCCGATCAGCGCCGGGTTGTTCTTCGTGCGGCGGCTCAGCACCTGCATCACGCGGCGGATTTCCTCCTCGCGCCCGATCACCGGATCGAGCTTGCCCTGGCGTGCGGATTCCGTCAGGTCGTGGGCGTAGCGCTCGAGCGCCTGATACTTGGTCTCGGGATTCTGGTCCGTGACGCGCTGCGTGCCGCGAACCGAGACCAACGCTTTGAGAATGGCGTCGTGCGTGGCGCCGGCGCGATCTAGCAGTTGGCCCGCGGGGTCGTTGCGCTGTTGCGACAGCGAGAGCAACAAATGCTCGGTGGATACGAATTCGTCTTTGAAGCGGCCGGCCTCGTCGAACGCGCGCTCCAGCACTTCGTTCAGCGGCGGCGAAAGATACACTCCCGGCTGCGCGCCCTGGCTCTTCGGCAGGTTCGCCAACTGGCGGCGAGCTTCGCCCAGGATGGCGTCAGGATGGACGCCGCATTTTTCCAGAACCGGCCGGACGATGCCTTCTTTTTCCTCGACCAGCGCCAGCAGCAGGTGGAGGGGGAACATCACCTGGCTCTGGTTCTGTTCCGCCACGGCTTGAGTCTGCTGCACGGCCTCTTGAGCTTTTTGAGTCAGTCTGTCTAACCGAAACATGTTTGATCCTCGAAAAAACAACCGGGGCCGGGAATTCCCCGGCCCCGAGAGCGGCAGGTCCGAGAACCTACCCTACATTATATAGATGCTTTACGCCTTCACTTCGACTTTGATCTGGCGCGGCTTGGCCGCCTCTTTCTTGAGAAGGGTTACGGTGAGCACGCCATTCTTGTACGCGGCACCGATCTGGTCTGTGTCGAATGCGTTCGGGACTGCGAAACTGCGGACGAAGTTGCCGTAGCTCCGCTCGATGCGGTGGAAGCCCTTGCCAGCATCATTCTTTTCGAACTTGCGCTCGCCGGCGATGGTCAGAGTCTGGTTCTCGACCCGGACATCGATGGCGTCCAGCGTCACATCCGGCAAATCGGCCTTGAGCACGAGTTCGTTCTCGGTCTCATAAATGTCGACTGCCGGGCTCCACGGCCGATTGGTTTGTGGTTCGTTGAACATGCGGCCGATTGCGTCTTCAAACAGGCGGAAATTAGAGAGCGGATCGAAATGGGTGAGAGACATATTTCTACAACTCCTTATTGCGTGTAGCGTTTGAGAGGCCCCTCGTGACCTCATCTAGGTACAAGCATAAAATATGCGTTAGTTATTGTCAAGTATTTATGAGCATGAATTTAGCATCATAGCGAGAAAGGCTTTAGGCCGCAGATAAACGCCGATCAACACGGATAAACTCTTTGTTATCTGTCGGCGTCCATCTGCGTTTATCAGGTGCGCCAGGAAAAGCCTGGCTGATCTAGTGAGATGAAAGGATCTCACCATGTAGATTATCCGTTCGACATGTAGCTATCGAGCGCAGTGCGGAGCAATCCGTAAGGCGAAGCCTCGAAATGCGAACCTGCGAGCC
>JBGPHT010000195.1:0-13333 GCA_041484525.1 Bryobacteraceae bacterium
CGCAACTTGTATGATGGCTTTGCCTTCCTTGTGGGGGCGTTCGGCGAAGCTCCGGCCAAGGAACAGTTCGCCAACGTTCATTATAGGAGGGCTTTTCTTTTGCTCAGTCGGAAGTCAAACCTGTTTTGGACAAGAGTGATTGCGACTGGTCACGACCACGGGCACTAGAGTTCCGGGCTGTACTCCTTCGGGTATCTGAACATTGATCTGATCGAGTCCAAAGAAGCCAGGTGCTCGACCCGCGAAGGTCACATTGGCGACGCGCCCGCCAATGAGCACAGTGGGTGCCGTCGCTGCAATGCTGAGGCCGTTGGACGGGATGGTTGGACCCAGTCCAGTGGCAATAATGGATACATACTCGCCGGCCGTCGCCGCGTTCGAGGTCGTCACAACCTGCCCTGTGCTGGCGTGCTCGGCCGCGGCGGCATTGTTTGCCAATGCAAAAAGCGCAGGCACGGTTTGTTCGATCATCAGATTGATTGAATGCTTTCCTTGCGATGTTGACAGCACAAGCGAATACAGACCGGGCACGAGGCCACTCGGAACGACTGCGTTAATCTGCTGGGCGCTCACGTAGAGCAACCGAACCGGAACCCCTCCAATGGTCATCGTTACGTCTCCCAGTTGGACGGGCGGCGGAAACACAGAAGCCTGGACAGTACCCGAGGAAATTCCGGCTCCGTAGATCGAGATGAGGGAATCGGACGCCACGCTTAGAGCACCTGGCGGACTCGCCGCAGACGGTGCGACGAGGGTTATCCAAGGAGGGAGTTTGAGCGGAAATACCAAATAACCGGACGCGGGAATTGAAACGCCGGGTAGGCTTATTTGCTGCCCGGACAAATTCATGGTCAAGGTGTAGTTCGGCCCAGCGGGAACCCCGTCGTTATACCGGATTGGGGAGCTGGCGACAGGGCTCTTCAGAGAATATGAAGCACCATTGCGAGTGAGAGCGACCGAAGTCAATTGGTTGTTAGCGTAGAACCCACCGGTAGGCCCACCCAACGAAAACAGCACACCTCCCGTGTTCGAAATGGAGGATGCTTGGGGCGCGATCGTTGTCCAATCGGTCCTGCCGTCCAGAAACGAGCGGACGAGCTGATAGCTCAGATGAGATGGACCAGAGACGTTTGCAATTGCCGGGGCGCCCACCGTGCAAAAGAGCGCTGCCGGTCCCCCAGCGTGGCAGTAAGGAACGGCGCGAGTCCGCACGCCCGAACTGTCCCAAAAAGTCAGGGCGGCACTCGCCACATCAACAACACCGTCCGACGGAATACCGCTCACGGAGCTGCCCGCGGTGCCCACAATCGCGAGTGTGTCAACGCCGCGGAGATCATCGTACTGCTGGTTCCACGTAGCCAAGAACCACAGGAACGGCGAACCGAACTGCATCTCGGCCACCTGGTTTGAAGGCCAAAGCGAGAATAGATTCGACACGCCTGTGTTGGGCGTGCCCAACAGAATGAGCTTGCGGATTTTCGGGTTTGCCGGCGGATTGAGCAGTGGGCTTGCCGTCCACCCTTGCAAATACGCTCTGACTACCAAGCCGCCCATGCTGTGGGCGATAACATCAACCTGTCCAGGGTAGGACTGAATCCGCGAAGTTAGCAGCCCGGCCAGAGATTCGATACTGGATCCATTTCCGCCGCACGTGTCAAAGAAGTCCACCGATGCCGCGCCGTCCGCGAGCAATTGGCTTGGCAGTTTACCGAACGTTCCCGCAGGACTGTCGGGGCATATAAGCTGAAACCCATTGACCAGCAACACGGGTGTTGTGGAGTGCTGCCCGAGCAGCATGTTTTGCGAGAGTCCAAGTACAAGTGCCCACCACGCAGCAAACACCGTTCTTCTCTTGCCGCCGTTCATCGCGGATGTTCTTCAAGGAAGTGTTTGAGGTGCTTGGCGATGGCTTCGGCTGAACTCTGATAGGCCTTAGAAGACCCTTTACGGACGTTGTAGGCCCACGCGACCTCTTGGGTCTTGCTAGTTACAAGTTGAACTGTTGCAGTCTGCGATCCCTCCATGCCTGCGCAGTACAAAAAGAGGCATCGGGCAATCTTTGAGCCAGTGGTCTCCTCCTTCGATTGAACGGCACTGGTCAAAAGGAACTGCGCATCCTCTTTGTTTTGGGTCACTACAGCGGGGACGTGCTTTTTCACTATCGCGGCCGAAATGTAGGACTCGAAACCCTCCTGCGGTTGAATGTAGATTCTCGGCGAGAGAGGAACGTTCAGCTCCCTGGACTGCGCGCATGCAATGGCACTCAGACCAACCCAAAGGAATACTTCGGCGCTCAAAACCACTAACAGCTTCATGACAATATATTTTTGAGCAAGCTCGCGCATTCCATCAAGGCCATCTTTGGATATCAGCCGCCCACTTACTAGGTTGTTACGGTGGTTCTGCCGTTAGACAGCTACTCACCGTTTAGTCGCACCAAGACCGTTTGGGACCACGTCAAAGAATTCCAGCAGAAAAGATGCCCAGTCACCACGGGCTATGAGCACATCTTCATCTCGAAATGAACAGAATCCAGCTCCTCTATTAGCCGTTAACAGTTCCTCAAGTGCCGCTTCTACCCACTGTTCAGGTGGTTTGCAGAGACCCGATTCGGTTTCGGCTGAAATGCCTAATCTCTGAAGAACGCCCGCCCACCGTTTATCAATCTGATCTTTGTACCCAGAGTAATGCTGCCGTACTCGCTCGATAACGTCGCGCCACCGTCGCACGGCCTGAAGTCCGCATTCTTTCTCTAATCGTTTTCGAAAGAAGTCGAACGTCTCCTCGTTGTTCGCGAGTACCCATGCCCGCCAAGACCGAAAGCTTCGTACATACATTTCCATCCATGTCACCCGTTTGCGGCGTGAGTTGAAGATGCTCCGCACTCTTTCAACGTTGTCGGGCAATTCATTAGTTCGTTCGCGCTTAGATGGACGACCCCGGCGAGTTTTGCCGAGTTCAGTCTGGAGCAGCTCCGCCACTCCAACGCACGCGTCATTTATCGTCATTCCCATCGACCTTAGGGCCATGATGCAAACGTAGATTCTATCGGGTCGATCTGAACCGCGGAAGTGGCATCGGACCTGGTAACCGATGTGGATTCCGTGCAACGGGTTGTTCTGATGCTTGGTTTTCCGTGCAGGCGGTCGAGTCGCCTCATCCCCTAGCACGAACCTCACGAAAAGTTCGCATTCCTCCCGATCTCGAAACCGTGGGGCGTACTGTCGCGTTACGTCCACGACGGGGCTGCTTCGCATACGCGCTTAATATACAACGATTTTCTTGTGCCCACAAAACAGTCGGTGGAGACTGATAGCAGAAAGAGGAACCCGATGGAAAGACTCTTGGATGAAGGGCAGGTGGCCGAACTATTGGGTTGCAGTGTGCAACTTCTCAGAAAGTGGCGAGGCACAAAGGAAGGGCCGCGACACATCAAAATCGGGCGGTGCGTTAGGTACGTGCTGGACGACGTGCGGTCATTCGTAACCGCAAGACGCGTGGAGGTCGGGGGCGCACTGGCGCTCGCCGAAGCCACCGAGACGCAATAACGCTCAGGGATTCGTCAAAAAAAAGCCCGGTTGCACCCGGGCGTAGACTGCAATGTCGAACTCTAACGCGACAATTCTATCAGATTCGTGCGGCGAGGCGGTATGAGCACGTCGCGGGCGAATCATCCCATTATTCCGAAGCTGCCCCAGGCTCTCATAGCCCGCGTCCAATGGGTGCTCTGGCGCTATGAAACTCGCAAAGGCAAACCGACCAAGGTCCCGTACCAGGTGAACGGAGGCCGCGCGAAATGCAATGATCCTGCGACCTGGAGCGCATTCGACGCGGTGATTGCAGCTTGGACGAAAAACCCAAAGCGATATGACGGCATCGGATTCGTGTTCGCGGCTTCCGATTCCTTCGTGGGCATTGACCTGGACAACTGCATAGACCAGGCCGGCAATATCAAGCCCTGGGCGCAACTGATAATTGAGCAGTTCGCGAATACATACATGGAAATCTCCCCTTCAGGCCGGGGCCTGAAGATATGGGCTAAGGCCCGACTGGACGGGCCTGGGCGTCGCACGCCGTACCAGGACGGCGCCATCGAAGTTTACGACCGCGGCCGGTTCTTCACAACTACGGGTAACGCTGTGCATGGCGCCCCGCTTCAGGTGGAGGACCACCAGGCAGAAGTGGCGGCGCTATACGCTCTGACCTCGAGCAGCGGTCAAGCAAGGAAAGGAAAGGCGGACCTCAACAGGCAAGAGCCTCTTACCGAGGGTGAGCGTCACCCGTACCTCCTTTCGGCAGCGGCGCAGTATCGCGCGCGAGGTAGGGACCGTGATGAGATTAATGCGGAGCTCGCCGCGATCAACCAGAGGCTCTGCAAGCCTCCGAAGGCAGATCACGAATTGCAGGAGATAGCAAACTGGGCAGGTAGGCTGCCGGTCACGGCCAAACACCAAAGTGGTACAGCCACCGCTGGTGAAGAGACAACCATCAGCGCCAAAGACCTTGCAGATGCGATAACCGCGGCGGACCGATTTGCAAAGAACGCCGGCGGCCGTCTGTACGTCTTTGGGGACGGGGTTTACAAACCCACAGGTGAATCGTTCATCAGGCATCGCGTCAAAACACTGCTGAACGATTGGGGCATGGGCAACAAGTGGACGACTCGGAAATCGAACGAAGTAACCGAGTATATCCGCGTTGATGCTAAGGAACTATGGGAAGCCCCGCCACGCGATGTAATCAACGTGAAGAACGGTCTTCTCAAGGTCCACACTCTGGAATTGGTACCTCACTCGTCAGAGTTTCTGTCGCCGATACAGCTTCCCATCGCATTCGATCCCCTCGCACTTTGTCCCGCATGGGAGCAGTTCATTTCCGAGGTCTTCCCTGAAGATTCTGACGCGATTGCTTGGGAAATTCTGGCCTGGCTAATGACTCCAGACACCTCCATTCAGAAGGCCGTCCTACTGACGGGAGAAGGCGGGAACGGGAAGTCAACCTACCTGCGCGGGTGTGTTGCGTTTATCGGAAAGCACAACACCACGGCAATCAATCTCCACAAGTTGGAACAGGACCGCTTCGCCGCGGCGCGGCTGTCGGGTAAATTGGCAAACATTTGTTCAGACCTCCCCACTGCGCACCTGTCCAGCACGTCCATGTTCAAAGCCTTGACGGGCGGGGACGTGGTGAATGCCGAGTACAAGTACGCCGATAGCTTTGAGTTCGTGCCATTCGCCAAGCTGGTGTTCTCAGCGAACCAACTGCCCCGAAGCGATGACGCCACGCACGGCTTTTTTCGGCGCTGGCTGGTTGTTCCTTTCACTAGAACGTTCGAAGATGGCGCGCCCGGCACAGTTCCGCGGGAGCAATTGGACGCAATTCTATCCCCTCCGGGCGAATTGAGTGGCGTGCTGAACAAGGCGCTGCTCGCGCTCTCTCGCATTAGGAAAGCCGGGTTTAGCCAGAGCGAATCACTGCGGAGAGAGTGGGAGGAGTTTCGTACCGCAACGGATCCGCTGAGCGTATGGCTTGACCATAACACCGTCGATGAGGTGGCGGTTGTTGTACCGAAGGCGGACCTTCGGAAGGCTTACAACCTGGCATGCGAAAAGGCGGGCCGCGCTTCCCTCACCAAAACGGCGTTTGGGTTGGCCTTGCGGCGTGTGCGGCCCACTGTTCGTGATGCGCAGCGGACCGTTCGCGGGCGGGTGACTGACTGCTACACGGGCATTGGGTTTAGGATGGCTGATCCAGACGGAGGTGAGGCGTGATTCACCCACTCAACCTAGTTCACCCAGTTTCCTTACTTGTTTCTCTTTGCTTCGCACTCTTTGAGGCTTATTCTGGCCTCTCCGGACTTCACATCCTGAGGGGTGGTACGCGGGAACAACAAATAGCGAACTGGGTGAACTGGGTGGAGTGGGTGAACGGCTTTCTGAACATGCGACCTCTTGGGTCAACTTCCGACCAAACGTGGACGCGCCCCCCAGAACGATCGGCCCTCGAAGAGTAGACGCCATGCAAGACGGCTTCAATATCGACGGCCTAATTGAGGCGCTGGCTAAGCGGGTAGCGGAGCACGTGCGGGCGGAACTTGCCCAAGATGGCGGCGCCAGAATCAAAGCGAGGTTGCTCACCGTCGAACAGGCTGCGATGTATTTGGGACGTACCGAGGAAGCCATGCAGCACTTGATTGCCAGCGGCAAAATCCAGACGGTTCGATTCGACCGACGGGTTTTTCTTGACATCCGGGACTTGGACCGATTGATCGAAGACTACAAGACTTCCGGCATTCGATGAGAAAGATTTCGGGAAAGCATATTGACGCCGATACCAGAGCGCCTTAGTATTGGCGCATGCCGAAGAAAAAGAATCCGGCCGCGGTCGCACTGGGAAAGCTGGGCGGAAGGAAGGGCGGCAAGGCTCGTATGGCTCAGTTGACCCCCAAACAACGGAGGGACCTCGCGCGAAAGGCAGTACTCGCCCGTTGGAGCAAACGTAATGGAGGCGGCAAATGAGAAAGCCAAAACTGGGCTCGATCTACCAACGGAAGAAGAAGCAGCCAGACGGTAGGGTTGTCGCCCTCCCCACATGGTGGATCAAGTACTACCGCACTGGGCAACCGTTCCGCGAATCGAGCCATAGCGAGTCCTACGACGATGCGGAGCGCTTGCTCAAACGTCGCCAGGGCGAAATCGTTACCGGCAAATTCGCGGGGCTTGCGCCCGAACGTGTTCGCATATCCGCGCTCCTCGATTTGGTGGTTGCGGATTATGAGGAATACGGCCGGAACAGCGCCGCCGATGTGAAGTGGCGCATGAATAAGCACGTAAAGCCAGCATTGGGCGATTTGCGCGCCGCGGAATTTGAATCGCACCAGACCAAGCGGTATGTGTCAGACCGCCGCAGCGCAGGCGCCGCGGACGCCACCATCAATCGGGAACTATCCATAGTGCGCCGTGCCTTTACGCTTGCGCTCAACTCGGACCCGCCCTTGGTGGCACGGGCGCCGCATATTCCGAAACTGGAAGAGCACAATGTACGCGAAGGCTTCATTGACCATGCCCAGTACATTTCATTGCGGGAAAAGCTGCCCGACCACCTGAGAGCGATCTTCGTGGTTGGGTATCACGTTGGCATGCGGCTTGGAGAGTTGCGCCAGCTCGAATGGTCCCAGGTAGACCTCAGGGGCCGTGAGATCCGCCTTTCTGGAGTGCAGACGAAAAACGGAAAACCGCGGACCGCTCCCATATATGGTGACATGGGCGTGTGTCTCGAATGGCAATTGGAACTCACAAAACAGAAGTGGCCAGACTGTCAGTGGGTGTTCCACTATTTGGGACGGCGTTTGGGCGGTCACTTGAAAGGCTGGAGCAGGGCTTGCAAAGAAGCGGCAATGCCGGCGTTGCTGTTTCATGACCTCCGCCGTTCGGCGGTTCGCAATATGGAGCCCGCCGGAATCCCGCGGCATGTGGCCATGGAAATCAGCGGTCATCGGACGGAAGCGGTGTACCGCCGCTACGACATCGTGAGCAAACAGGACCTTGTGGCCGCGGGCTTACGGATGCAGGCCTACAGCTTGCAGGAGACGGCACGAGCCTATTTGGACACCGTAAAGGCCATGAAAGACGCGGCGCAGAAAGCGGGCCGCACACCTTCCGCCGATGAACAGAAGCAGATCACGGCGCTACAGGCGAAGGCAGTTGCCGCGCTACAGCAGGCCGCGGCGCTTGGTTTTCCCCTCAGCACAATTCCCACGGATACCGGGACGGGCACACTTCCGGGCACACCGCACGAGGTACTACAATGAGAATCATGCGTAAGGCGTTGGAAACGTCTGGGGTGGGTGGAGGGATTCGAACCCTCGGCCACCGGAACCACAATCCGGCGCTCTACCAACTGAGCTACACCCACCGTGTAGACGTTCTTATCGTATCAAGTAGTCGCCGAACCCGGCAAACGCGCCGTCATTGAATCGTCAGGGTAGCGCTCGCGCTTCCGCCCGCGTAAGTCCCCGTGACCAGGACCGTCTTTCCGCCGGAGCCCGCCGTAGTCGTCGCCACCGTGTGCCCGAAGATCGCGCCCGGAGCGATCGTCACCGTCGCCGGAACCGGCAGCGCGGTGATATCGCTGCTCGTGAGCTGCACCGTCGCTCCGCCCGCCGGAGCCGGCAGCGCCAGGAAGATGTCGATCTCCGTCCCGATGCCCGCGATTACCGTCGCCGGATGTAGCTCGACGCTCGAAATCGCGCGCTGCACCGCCAGATCGAATCCCGCCGTAGCGCCCCCGTATGACCCGCTGATGTGCACGAATTGCGAGGCCGGGACCGCCACCGTCGGTATGTCAAAAGTCGCCACTCCCGTTCCGGCCGGCACCGTGATGCTCGCGGGCACGGGCGCGATGGCCGGAGTGTCGCTCGAAAGCGTCACCAATGCGCCGCCAATCGGCGCGCGGTCGTTCAGCATCACGGTCACGGTCACCGTCATCCCGGCGCTCGCCGCTGGACTCGAAGGCACCAGGGCCCCCATCAGCGGATCGATGACCAGCGTGTTCCGCAGCGTCCCCACCGTTCCCGTCGCAGCGATCACGGGACTCTGCGAGTTGGCAGTCGCGGCAGTGGTGATGGGGAAGGTCGCTTTGGTTGCCCCGGACAATACCGTGACGTTGGGGGGAATCGTCGCCAGGGAGTTGCCCGGCTGCGTGAGCGTGAATGTGACACCGCCGGGACCCGCCGGCGCACTCAGCGTGATCGTCCCCGTCGAGTTCCTCCCACCCACCAGCTCCTGCGGGAATATCTGGAACGAGTTCACCGGCTGCAGCGGGCTGAACGGCGCGCGGCCGGAGCCGAAGGGCCGGTACAGCGGATCGCCGATGTTCAGGATCTGCCATTTGAGCCACCGCGTATTGCGCAGAAACGCGTCACCCACGTTGGCGCCTTCCAGCAGATTTCGAAACGCGCCTCCCGCCCGCACCAGCCCCTGTAAATACGGTTCCGCCACCGCGCCGCTCGTCACCGCGATCCCCCGCAGTAGCGCGTTCGGCACCCACGACGCACCGCCGCGCGGGCTCAGCACCGACTCGCTGTCCAGGTGCCAACCGATCGAGCCGTTCTGCCACGTGAACGCATCGTTGTAATGATTCAGCGAATACCAGCCGCTGAAATACGCCGTGTTCGGACAGGTAGCCGGCGCCGGCGGGGTGCCGAATTCCTGCTCGTTCGCATCCTCCGTTACCGCAATGCCCGCCTGCTGCAGAAGCGCCGCGGCCTGCCGCAGATCCCAGTCCGCCGTGTTATAGCCGGAGTCCGGCTGTCCCGTGATGTCGCCGAATCGCCTGTCGATGCACGCCTGCCCGGTTGGACCGCCTGCCGTCTCCGCCGCGATCGCCTGGTCCACCAGCGCCGATGCCAGCGCGGCGCTCGGCGCATCCAGCCGCCATACCGAATAGATCGAAGTGGAACGCGGATTCGCGCGATACGCCGCAAACGGCACGAACGGCTGGTACACATTCCCCTGGCTCTGCGAGTCGGCATAGTAGCCGTGCGGCACACTGGGAACAATCAGGAACGGCTGCGAAACGTACTTGTTCCAGATGTCCGCTAAGTACGAGTCAATCGCGGAAGTGTCCATCGGCCCCGCGCTCACAGCGAACGGGGTCTGATAAGACATCACGATGTACAGAATGTTTTTCTGCCCCACTGTATTTAGGCAGTTCTGAATCGGCGTCTTTACGAACGTCGTGTAATCGCTCAAGCTCAGCGCGTTGGCCGATGGCGGCGTGATGGCGCACAGGTTCGCAACCGGAACGTTCCTCTGTGCCATATAGTGTTGCGCGACCGTTAACGATTCTGGGAAATTCGAGTTATGAACGACGAGTACTTCGGGGTGCGGCGTCTGACCGATTGCCCGCTGCAGCAAGAGACCCGGATAAACACAAGTTATTACTGCAAAAATGAAGTGCCTATACTGCGACGATAACCGTTTGAAGTATTGCACGCGACCCCCTTCGAGGCTTTATGATAGAGCAAAGCTTCTGTACGTTCAATGAATCCATAGTTAACGGAAAATATTGATGAGCGACATGAGGAATCTCCACGGTTCGGCAACATCCGCGGCGTTTCGTATTGCCGGCCTGGCGCTGGCGCTCGCACTGGGCGGAGGCACCGCCGCTGCCACCACGCTCGTGTACACCGGACTCGGCGGCGATATCGCTCCCCAGAATCCCGATCTCTCACCCGGGGTCAGCGTTTTTTCGCTCCTCGTCAGCGATGCCTTCAGCCTGCCAGCAACCGGCGACAATGTCACGGTCACGCTGACCGGATTGCAGCATCCCTTTGCCGGTGACCTCGTCTTCACCCTTTCTCTGATCGTGGACGGCTCGCCCGTAGTCGAAGCCGATCTCTTCAACCGCATCGGCAAGATCACGAACGACCCCGATGACTTCGGCTATCTGACGCAATTCGGCAATCCGTTCACCGCTTCGGGAAACTACGTTTTCAATTCGAGCTTCACGGGTCTCTCGGCTGACCTGTGGGCCACGGCGGCGCCGCTGGGGTCGAGCGACGCCATTCCGAACGGGAACTATTGGCCGACTACCGCGCTGTCATCCGCCGTGGACAATCTTTCGTCGGCGTTCAACGGGAATTCCATCCAGGGCACGTGGCAGTTGACGGTCCTCGATTACGGCCCGCCCGGCGACAACTTCGTCCCCAGCCTCCTCACTTGGTCCGTGCAGCTCGAAGCCTCCGCCTCGACAGCCGCGCCCGCGCCTGAGCCCGCCGCCTTTATTCCGGTGACTGCCTCGCTCATGCTCCTCGCGTGGAACCGCTTCCGCCGCCCGACGCGCTGACGGCGCACATCCTGCCCCGTATCGGCACACCCTGCAAACCGGTGCCAGGCTCGAATTTCGCCGCCTTTGCGAAACTTCGTGCCTGGCTCCGTTTTGCCATTTACGAAATCATCTTCTGCCGCCGCTAAAATCCCGCGCGCTTCCACATCTCGTCCACGCGCTGTTTCACTTCTGCCGACATCTCGATCACGCCCGGCCATGGGCGCGTGAACCCTTCTCCTGCCCACTTGCGCGTGGCGTCGATCCCCATCTTCGATCCGTAATTCGGCAGCCGGCTCGAGTGGTCGAGCGAATCCACCGGCCCCATCGCGAACTCGATATCCCGCTCCGGGTCGATGTTGTTCAACGCCTTCCACGCCACCTCGCGATAGTTCTGCACGTCCACGCTTTCGTCCACCACCACGATCACCTTCGAGAACATCGCCTGCCCCGTGCCCCAGATCGCGTGCATCACCTTGCGCGCGTGCCCCGGATACGACTTCCGTATCGCCACCAGAATCAGATTGTGGAATATGCCTTCGGGAGGCATCGCGATGTCCCGCACCTCCGGCAACTGCAGCCGCATCAGCGGCAGAAAAATCCGCTCGATCGCCTTCCCCATGTAGTAGTCTTCCATCGGCGGCGGACCCACGATGGTGGTCGCGTAGATCGCGTCCTTACGCTGCGTCACGCACGTCACATGGAACACCGGATACTCATCGGCCAGCGAGTAGAAGCCAGTGTGGTCGCCGAACGGCCCTTCGGTGCGGAGTTCGCCCAGCTCCACGTACCCCTCGAGCACGATCTCCGCATTCGCCGGCACCTCCAGGTCGGACGTCTTGCACTTCACCATCTCCACCGGACTCTGCCGCAGAAACCCCGCGATCATCATCTCGTCCAGGTCCGGCGGCAGCGGCAGAATCGCCGAGTACATCGTCGCCGGATCCGCGCCGATCGCCACCGCCACGTCCATCCGCTTCTGTCCGTGGTGCTGCATGCGGCGGTAGTGCTCCGCGCCCTGCTTGTGCGTCTGCCAATGCATCCCCGCCGTGCGTTCGTCGAAGATCTGCATGCGGTACATGCCGCAATTCCGCTTGCCCGTATCCGGATTGCGCGAGAACACCAGCGGCAGCGTGATGAACCGCCCGCCGTCCTCCGGCCAGCACTGCAGCACCGGAAAGTCGAGCAGCGAGAACCCCTCCGTCCGCACCACTTCCTGGCATGCCCCTTTCGAAACCACCTTCGGAAAAAGCGCGCCCATCTCCGCCAGCTTGGGCAGCATTTTCAGTTTGCCGATCAGCCCCTCCGGCATGCGCATCTCGAGAAACTCCACGATACGCGCCGCAATCTCCTCGACCGAATCCACCTCCAGCGCGATCTCCATCTTGCGCATGGAAGCGAACGCGTTGATCAGCACCGGCATCCGGTAGCCTTTCGGCTTCTCGAAGAGGAGCGCCGGGCCGCCCTGCTTCACCGCTCGGTCCGCAAATTCCGTGATCTCGAGGATCGGGTCCACCTCGAATGGAATCCGCTTCAATTCCTTTTTCTGTTCCAGCGCGCGAATGAATTCACGCAGGTCGCGAAAGGCCATAGGCTATGATCGAGTTTAATACCATACCAGTACGTCCCCCAAAAGGAGAAGCCATGTTCAATCGAGTAGCATTCGTCACCGGCGCCAGCCGCGGCATCGGCCGGGCGACGGCTCTCTCGCTCTGCCGCGCCGGCTTCGACGTCGTGCTGGCCGCGCGCGAAATCGAAAAGAGCGAAGAGGTGGCCGCCGAGATCCGCGCCTGCAGCGGCGACGCCATGACTCTAAATCTCGACCTCTCCTCCCCTCAGTCCATCAAAGAAGGTTTCGCCAAAGCCCTTCAACACAAGGGCCGCATCGACGTTCTGGTGAACAATGCCGGCGTCACGCGCGACGGCCTCGCCGTACGCATGAAGCCCGCCGATTGGGACCTCGTGCTGAAGACCAATCTCGACGGTGCCTTCCTCGCCATCCAGCAGGTGCTCCCCAGCATGATGCGCAACCGGTGGGGCCGGATCATCAATATTTCCTCTGTGGTCGGCCAGGCCGGCAGTGCCGGGCAAGTCAACTACGCCGCGTCGAAGGCCGGCCTGATCGGTCTCACCAAAGCTCTGGCCCAGGAAATGGCCAGCCGGAATATCACAGTGAACGCCGTCGCCCCCGGCTACATCTCGACCGGCATGACCAAGGATCTCCCCGAAGCGCTGAAGCAGAAAGTGATGGCGTCCATCCCTCTCGCCCGCATGGGTACGCCCGAGGATATCGCCGCCGCCGTGAAATTCCTCGCGAGCGAAGATGCGTCCTACATCACCGGCCAGGTCCTCGCCGTCAACGGCGGCATGTACATGTAGCCTGCCTCCCTACTTGAAATCCCCGGAAAGAATCCGCCGCCTGTCTCCCTACTGGAATCCCCGGAAAGAATCCGCCGCCTGTCTCCCTACTGGAATCCCCGGAAAGAATCCGCCGCCTGTCTCCCTA
>JBGPHT010000196.1:0-13209 GCA_041484525.1 Bryobacteraceae bacterium
CATCGCATGCGCTACCCCCAATTCCAGGAGCAGGGCTTCCGCACTTCCACCGGAGTTGTGGAAGCCGGCTGCCAAGTCGCCATCGGCACGAGACTGAAACGTAGCGGAATGCACTGGACCGTCCGCGGTTCCAATGCCATGATCGCTCTCCGTTGCTCCCAGCTCAGCGGTCGTTTTTCAGGACTTCTGCGAGCCGAGGTCACAACTCCGTAGGGCCGCTTGATCTTTTGTCACTTTCCTGTCGTGCGCCCGGCGGGATCTCGCCTCGCGCCGGCGATCAATAAGGAAAATGAAGGAAGTTAACCTGCAGACTTATGTCGGAGAGCATCTCAGTCAGCCAGCCGGAATCCTTCCAATACTTGGAGCCCACATTGACGGGCCAGGGATCGTTGATACAGAGCCCCTGTGGAGAGATTCCGGTGATCACGACCGCGTGACCGAAACTGCCGTTGGCTGTGACATACTTTCCTGCGGTCCAAATCGGTCCGTACAATTGGAGCCACTGGCATATCGCATCGTCGGTGGGGGTCATGTACGGTACGGGCTGCAAGCCCAGCAACTTCGCGAAAGTGACCACGCTATTCTTGGGCAGGGAGTTGTTAGCTTGATGGAGCCGTACCGCTGGCGGCGCCTCCGCGGGGTCAGAAAATGCGGCCTCGGTGGATCGGGTGCGGCGTCGTCTCCACTGAATCAGCATCTGGGCGCTCGCATACCAACACGCCATACTGTTATCTTGCGGAATCAGCGGAACGTCGGGAATCAGGTAGCTCAAGTACATGTTGCTGCCGGTCTCGGCTCTCTGTTGTTTACTGGGACGAGCTGGCCGCCGCGGTGCTGGCCGCCTGCACCATTTGATCGAGCTGCGAAGAGATCTGTGCCAGAGCGGCCGATGCAGTCTGCGCATCCGGTGCGGCTTTGAAAGCCTCGATCGAAGTCATCACGCTCCCGTAGCTTGCCACGAGATTGGGGAACCGGTCGGGCGCCAGCAGCAGGTTCGGATTGCGATAGCGCGTCCACATAGGCGGTACGGTCTGTGCGAACGCTTGTAACAAGGATTGCAGATCCCTCGTTTCCGTCACGCAACAGGCCGCATTGGCTGCGCCCGCAAGCTTCGCCCGCAGCGCGGCGACCGGCGCTCTCAGTTTCTGCACTTCGGCCGCAATCGGCAAATCGTAGCCCGGCATCATCGGCGCGTCGATCATGTTCGGCACTGAGTAGTTCACCGGCACAATGCTGTACCGGTACACCATTCCGTGGGCGCCGACCACGTACCCGCGACGGCGGCTCGCCACCGAGAACGTGTACACGGACGCCGGGAACGTGAGGCTGCGCGAAGTCCAGCGATCGCCGCCCGAGGTGGTGTAGCTCATCTTGCCGTAGTGGAACGACCAGCCGACGCCGGGATCGGCGAACCGGATGCGGTCCCCGGTAGCGCCCCCCACGCCGGTGAAGGTGCGTCCTCCATCCGTGGTCCGGAACAGGCGGCCGGTATCGGGATAGCCGGTGCGAACGAACCCGATGCTGGCGTCGATGAAGAACACATCCTCGGCGTCCTGCTGCCCCGGGATCACAGCCGATTGCCAGGTGGCGCCGCCATCGACCGTTTTGAAAATGAAGAACGCGGCGCCGGCGCCACCACCGCTTGCGACCGCATATCCGACTGTGGGTGTGGGGAAATGGATGGCCGTAAAACCGCAATGCACGGTCTGCGTGAGACCGTTCACTTCGGCGGCGACATTGCACGTGGCCACGGACTTCCAGTGTTGCCCGCCATCTTCCGTGAGTTCGATTTGGTCGCCCATCACAAAGACGCCGTGCACCTCGGATGTGAATGCGTAATCGGCCACGTGCTCGGGGATCGAGCCCGACTGATTCCAACTCTGGCCGTCGGAGGTGTGGAGCAACCGCGCCTCTCCGCCGGTTCCCTGCACCGCCCAGCCGGAGTGAGCGTTGTTGAAGCGAAGCATGGTCACGGCGCGGTCGTCCGACTGGAAATCGCCATACTGCGTGGTCCAGGTTTTTCCGCCATCCCCGGTGTAAAGGATGGCGCCGCCCGAGATCTCGCCGCTACCGCCGGCCAGCCACCCGGCCTGTTCGGAAGCGAAGAAGGCGTCGAAGAGCTTGACGTCGGCCTTGACGTTCACCGGCTCGAAGATCGCCTTGAATCGCGGCGGCTGGTTCTGGGCGGCCTGCTGCCCCGCTACTAACAACGCGCACAATACCGGACGAACCAGTACCCGAGGGTTGGTCATTTGATGTCCTCTCCGACAGGGACAAATTGATATCATGAGACGGCATCATCGCCGGCCGCCCTTACAGAAGGCTTATTTTTCGATTACTGAGTTCTTACTGGCCTATGGAACCGGCAAAGCAAGTGGTCTACGAGTTCGGACCGTTTTCCTTCGACCCTGGGGAATGCCTGCTGGTACGGGAAGGGCGGATTGTGCACCTGCCGCCCAAGGCACTTGATACGCTCCGGGTGCTGGTCGAAAACGCCGGCAAGCTGGTTGAGAAAGACGACCTGATACGGGCGGTTTGGCCCGATACCTTCGTCGAAGAAGGCGCCCTTGTGCAGAACATTTTCCGGCTGCGCAAGACGCTCGATTCGGAAACCGGGCAAGCCTCGCTGATCGAAACCGTTCCCAAGCGTGGATACCGGTTCACCGGAGCGATCAGGCACGCCGCGATCGCCAGGCCCGCTGCACGGAAGCCGCGCCGGGTCGTGGCCTATGCTGCGGCATGCGCCGCGGGTCTTCTGGCCTTCGCGATTCTATGGACGGCACGCAGCCCGGCCGGAACCGTACCGCCCTCCGCATTGGGTTTTCGGAAACTGACGAACAATGGCCAGGCGACGATTGCCGCCATCGCACCCGATGGATCGCGAGTAGTCTACGCCTCGGATTCCGAGGGTGCGAACACTTTGTGGATGGGCGGCACGCAGGCGGGAAGCCAGGCGAAACGGATCGCCACCGCCAGTCCACGGTTCCGCGGGTTGAGCTTTTCGTCCGACGGAAAGTGGATCGAGATTACCGCCGACAACGCGCTCGATCGCGTTTCCACGGCAGGCGGCCAAATCGAACAATCGATCCACGACGTCGACGAGCCGCCGGCGTTCTCTCCCGATGGCGCCAGCGTCGCTTTTGTGCGGGAGGATCTCGGGAAGGGCGACAGCGCAGTCGTGCGGCGGGGGAACGACGGCGCCGAGAAAGTTCTTTCCGTGCGCCGTCTGCCGCTCTATTACGGGGCGGCGTCATGGAGAGGCGACGGCGCCGCCATCGCCTTCGCGGCCGGCAAGGTGGGGGGATCGCGCGACATGACGGTAGTCGAGATCCCGGCGGCGGGCGGCGCGGAACGGCGGATCACGAGCCAGGCCTGGCAATCGATTGAAGGTGTCGCGTGGCTTCCCGGCGACCGAGGGCTGCTGGTCTCGGCGATTGCCGAGCCCTTCGGGCGCGCGCAGATCTGGCACATTGCCTATCCGAGCGGCTCAGTCACGCGCGTGACGAACGATGTCTTGAACTACCGCGGAGTCACGGTTTCGAAAGACGGACAGGTGACGACGGTGGCCGGCGGGTCTGTTTCCAGTCTGCATGCCGTTCGGCTGGCCGCTGGAGAGCGTCGCGACGTGGTGAGGATTCCATCCAGGGGCGAGTCCGAGAGCCGGCCGGCGTGGCTGCGTGACGGGCGTCTCGTGTATGAATCGTCGATCGGCGACCGGCCCGACATCTGGATCATGAATCCCGACGGAACCAACCGCGTCCAATTGACGCGGAACCAGTGCAGCAATACTGCACCCGCGGTCTCAGGCGGCGGGCGTTTCGTAGTCTATGTCGCCCACTGCGATTCGGGCGCGGGCATCTGGCGAGTCAATTCTGACGGCAGCGGCGCAGCTCTGGTGGCGGCGGGCCGGGAAGTGAACTCGCCGGCCGGTTCGCCCGACGGCAAGTGGGTGGTTTTCGAATCGGACGACGCCGGTAAGGCTACGGTGTGGCGGGTTCCCATCGAAGGCGGCGAGCCCCAGCCCCTCAGCGACAAGCTTTCCAGGCTGCCCGTAATCTCTCCCGACGGCACGCAGGTGGCGATGTACTATTGGAGCGAGCGGGACGATGCGCCGCGGCAGATTGTGACGATCCCCTTGGCGGGCGGTTCGATTCACGTGGTCGCGCCGGTTGAGGGGGAGATCAAGCAGATCGCCTGGGCGCACGATGGGACCAGCCTTCTGCTGCTTCGCCACTCCGTACATACCGACATCTGGAGGCAACCGGTTGACGGACGCCCGGCCACGCGCCTGACGGATTTTGCCGACGACGAGACGCGCTCCTTCGCTCTCGCTCCCGATGGACGAACCTTGGTATGCGCCCGCGACGCGCGGTGGGCGGACGTGGTGATGTTCCGGATGTCGCCGCGGCGGTAGCGGAGAGTACAATACGGTCGGGACGTGGATGATCTCTCGGCACATCATCGGATGGCTGTTCTGTTTGGGAATGTGGGCGCCTGGCGCCGCGCACGCCCAGGCGACCATCGAAGTGCGCAAGAGGCCGGAACCCGTCGAAGCCGAACGGCCGAAGACCAACCTGCGGGTGAATACCAACCTGGTGCTGGTTCCGGTGACGGTTTGCGATCCCATGAACAAGCCGGTGACCGGGCTCGAGAAGGAGCACTTCCGCGTTTTTGACGACAAAGTGGAGCAGACCATCACGCATTTCGCGATGGATGACGAGCCGCTCACGGTGGGTCTGGTCTTCGACCTGAGCGGCAGCATGGGGCCGAAGCTACGGCGTTCGCGGATGGCGGCCGCGGCGTTCTTCAAGACGGCCAATCCCGAAGACGAATTCTTCCTGGTGGTATTCAGCGACCAGCCGAAATTGGCGGTTCCCATGACGCGCAACACCGAGGAGATCCAGAATCAGCTCGCGTTTTCGAGCTCGAAGGGCCGCACCGCGCTGCTCGACGCCATCATGCTGGCGATTCACGAAATGAAGAAGGCGAAGATGGCGCGGAAGGCCCTGCTGATCATCTCCGACGGCGGCGACAACACCAGCCGTTACACCGAGGCCGAGGTACGCAATGCCGTTCGCGAAGGCGACGTGCTCATCTACACGCTGGGAATTTTCGAGGGGGCCGGGGGGCGCGGGCGGACACCCGAAGAAATGTCCGGACCGGGGTTATTGAGCTTTCTCTCGGAACAGAGCGGCGGGCGGGCCTTCAACGTGGAAGACCTGGCCGAGCTTCCGGACATGGCGGCGAAGATCGGGATCGAGCTGCGCAACCGCTACGTCATCGGTTACTCGCCCAAGGACCAGGTGCGCGACGGCCGCTATCATCACGTGGAAGTGAAATTGGTGCCGCCGCCCGGAGCACCTAAGCTGCGCGCGTACTGGCGTCCGGGATACTCGGCACCGGAGCATTAGGCCCGGGTCACAATCCGAGCACGGCCTCGACCAGGCCTTCGGTGGTGAAGACTTTGGCCTCCGCCGCTATGTGGATGCCGAGGTCGCGCGCCGTGCGGCTGGTGATCGGACCGATGGAAACAACCTTGACACCTTCGAGCGCGGCGGCTCCCGCGAGGTTCACGAAATTCTGCACCGTGGATGAACTGGTGAACGTAATGCAATCGGGCTTATGCGGCGCGCCGAAGACCTCGGCGGCCCGTCTGGCAGCGTCTTCGGGCGCCATCGTCCGGTAGGCTTCGACGACATCCACGTGGGCCCCGCGGCGGGTCAGTTCATCGGGGACCAGGTCGCGGGCGACGGCGGCGCGCGGCAACAGCACGCGCTTCCCCGCCAGATCGTGGGCGGCAAAGGCTTCGAGCAGACCCTCGGCCACGTACTCTTTTCCCATCACGTCGACCTTGAGGTGCAGGGACTCGATAGCGGTGCGCGTGGCCGGACCGATGGCGCAGAGATGCGCCCGCAGCGAGCGCAGATCGACGGCGGAGCGGTCCAGGCGGTCGAGGAAAAAGCGGACGCCGTTGGCGCTGGTGAAAATCAGCCAGTCGTAAGACTCCAGTTGGGCGATGGCGTTGTCGAGCGGTGCGTAATCGGCGGCGGGGCGGATCTCGATGGTGGGTAGTTCGATGGCTTCCGCTCCGAGCGCGCGCAGCCGCGCGGAAAGCGTGTCCGCCTGTTCGCGGGCGCGCGTTACCACGATGCGCTTGCCGAACAGCGGCAGCCGCTCGTACCAGTTGAGCTTGTCGCGTAGACGGACCACTTCGCCGATGATGATGGTGGCCGGCGGCTTGATGCCCCGACGGGCGAGTTCGGCAGGCAGCGTGGCCAGCGTTCCGACGGCCGTTTCCTGGTCGGGACGCGTGGCCCAGCGTACCACCATCGCCGGAGTCTCGGGCGAACGTCCGTGCGCCATCAGCTCCCGCGCGATGGCTTCGAAGTGCGTCAGCCCCATGAACAGGACCAGCGTTTCGGCCTGCCCCACCTTGGCCCAGTCGATGGTCTCGACAGCGTGTCCGGTGACGAAGGTGACGGCCGACGTGTGCTCGCGATGCGTGAGTGGGACGCCGGTATAGGCCGCAATGCCGAGCGGCGTAGTGACGCCCGGGACGATTTCGAACGGGATGCCGGCATCCGCCAGGGCCTCAGCTTCTTCTCCGCCGCGGCCGAAGATCGACGGGTCGCCGCCTTTGAGGCGGACGACGGTGAGACCGCGGCGTGCCCGCTCGATCATCATCCGGCAGATCTCTTCTTGCGTGAATGCGTGGACGGATTTCTTCTTGCCGACGTAGATGCGCTCGGCGTGGGGCGGTGCGAATTCGAGCAGCGCCGCCGGTGCGAGGTGGTCGTAGAGGACGGCGTCGGCGGATTCGAGTACGCGCCGGCCTTTAAGGGTGAGGAGGCCGGGATCGCCAGGGCCCGCGCCGACAAGGTAGACGCTCATTGCGGTGGTGCAGGCGTGTATACCGCCTCTAAAATCCGGCGAGCTCCACGCTCCAACAATTCTTCTCCTAGCGTCCGCCCGATTGCTTCGGCTTCTTCGACGACGCCTTCCCCTTCGGCCCGGATCACCTCCGAGCCATCGGGCGAAGCCACTACGCCCAGCAACCGGATCCGATCTCGATCGACGGTCGCGTGCGCGCCGATCGGCACCTGGCATCCACCACCGAGCGCCGCCAGCAACGCGCGCTCAGCCGTGACTGCGGCGCGAGTCGCGGGATCGTCGAACGTCCGGCAAGCCTCGAAGCCCGGACCGGTGGCGCGCGTCTCAATCGCCAGCGCTCCCTGGCCTACCGCCGGGCACATCGCCGAATCCGGCAAGAGCTCCGCAATGCGATCCTCCCAGCCCAACCTCCGCAACCCGGCCGCCGCCAGCAGAATCGCGTCGTACCGGCCTTCATCCAACTTGCGCAGGCGCGTGTCCACATTGCCGCGCACCGATTCGATCGCCAGGTCCGGCCGCAGCCTCCGCAACTGCGCGGACCGGCGCAGCGAACTCGTCCCCACCTTCGCCCCAGCCGGGAGATCGGCCAGACGACGGCCCACGACTGCGTCTCTCGGATCTTCGCGCGGAGGCAGGGCCGCCAGCACCAGGCCGGCGGGCAACTCGGTGGGCAGATCTTTCAAACTGTGAACCGCGAGATCCGCGCTGCCATCGAGCAAAGCCTCCTCGATCTCCTTCGTGAACAGCCCCTTCGTCCCGACCTTCGCGAGCGGCACGTCCGTGATCTTGTCGCCGGTGGTTTTGATGACTTGAATCCGGCACTCGTGGCCCAGTTCGGCGAGCTTACCGCTCACCCACCGTGCCTGCCACAATGCGAGATCGGAGCCGCGCGAGGCGATGGTCAGCATGTCATTCCTGGAGGTGAAACGCCTTCCGAATGGCGGCCACGACGTGCGCGCCTTCCGGCTGCCCGGCGTGGTTGCGCAGCTCGGAAATCGGTCCGTGCGCGATCTTGTTGATGATGCCGCGCGTCAAGATCTCGATGGCCTGTTCCTGCTCGGGCGAGAACGGCCCGAACCTGCGCCGCACTTTCTCGATCTCGGCGGCACGGATCTGCTCGAGCTGCTCCTGCAGGCCCACGATGGTCGGGGTCACCTCCGCCACCTTGAGCCGCGCCATCATGCGGTCGACCTCTTCGACTACCAGTGCCTCGGCGTGCTGCGCCTCTTTCATCCGCTCCCGCAGGTTGGCGTTGACCACTTCCTGCAGGTCGTCGATGTCGTAGAGGAAGACGTTATCGATCTGGTTCACCGAGGGCTCGATGTTGCGCGGCACCGCGATATCGATGAGGAACATCGGCTTGTTGCGGCGCGCCGCGATAACGCGCTGCATCTCGTCCTTGTGCAGGATGTAGTGGGGCGCCCCGCTCGACGTAATGACGATATCGACTTCGGGTAGCAGGCTCACGAACCGCGCATATTCGACGGGCGTACCCTGGAAAAGCTTCGCCATTTCTACGGCGCGCTCGTGCGTCCGGTTGGTGACGAAGACGTGCGAAGCACCCGAGCTCCGCAGGTGGCGCGCTGCCAGCTCCGACATCTTGCCGGCGCCCACGATCATCACGGTGCGGTTCGCCAGCGAGCCGAAGATCTTGCGCGAAAGCTCCACCGCCGCGAAGCTGATGGAGACGGCCATCTGGCCGATGCCGGTATCGGAGCGCACCCGTTTGGCCACGCTGAACGCGCGCGTTAGCAGGCCGTCCAGCCATCCGCAGACGGCGCCGCAATTCTTGGCCGCGGCGTACGCGCTCTTGAGCTGCCCGAGAATCTGGGGTTCGCCCACCACCATGGAATCCAGGCTGGAGGCCACGCGGAACAAGTGGTGGATGGCTTCGCGGCCCTGGTGCCGGTAGAGGTGAGGCTCGATGGCCTCCCGGCGCAGCAGTTTCCGCTCCGTTAGGAACGAAACGACAATCGCCTCCGGGTCGGACGCATCATCCGTGGTGACCGTGATCTCGACGCGATTGCAGGTGGAAAGAATGACAGCTTCGGCCACGCCCTCGCGCGCTTTGAGGTCTGCCAGTGCGGCGGGCAGCGTATCGTCACGGAACGCCAGCAATTCCCGTACCGCAACAGGCGCGGTCTTATGGCTGACGCCAGTGATGAGCAGCTTCATTGTTTCAACAGCAGATTGCCGAGCCGCGCGTGCACCACCCAGGTGAGGGCGGAGAAACCAAGCACGGTGACGGTCATGATAGCGGCTTTGCGCCCGCGCCATCCCGCGGTAGTCCGCAGAAACACCAGGGCCAGGTAGATGCCCCAGGTAAAAAACGAGATGGCGATCTTCGGCTGGCTGATCCAGCCGGTTCTTAGTTCGATGAAGGCCCACGTGCTGCCGGCGACCACTGCCAGCGTCATGAGCACGAAGCCGATTGCCATCGATTTCGAGATAAGGTCGTCCAGCGTGCCCAATGCAGGTAGCCGGTAATAGAAGGCGCGCGGCTTTTTCGTTTTGAGCTCGCGCTCCTGGAAAAGATAAATAACCGAAGCGACAGTGGCGAAGAGTAGGGCGGCAATACCGAGCAGCACCAGAACGATATGCACCGTGAGCCAGGCATCGCGCACCACCCGGCTCGGCCAGGCACTGACCGGGTTGCCGAGCGTGGACACCAGCACCATCACGAACACGAGGGGGAAAATGAACACGCTGAGGCTGTTCATTTTATAGCGCCACTGCACGAACATGTAGACGACGACGATCAGGAACGCGCACATCGAGAGCGTCTCGTAAATATTCGTGATGGGACAGCGGTTGTTGACCAGCCCCTCTTCGATGATGGAAACGAAATGGAAAACCGAGCCCAGGACGAACGCGCCCATGGCCACGCGGAAGAGTTGCTCCCTCCGGCGGACCAGGGTAAGGATGGCGTGCAGCAGGCCGAGCGAGTATAGCGCAGCGGCCACGCGTAGCCAGATAACGCTCATTTCCGCCATGGGTGGGTGGGCTCTGTAAATCCTCTAAGGCCAATTATAACCGGGGCGCGCGCCAAGTATCCGGCGTGGGGATACGCCACCTATAATTAAGGCACGTGGACAAGTTCTTCGTTCAGAATTTCGGGTGCAGAGCCACACAAGCCGACGGCGCCGCGCTCGAATCGCTGCTGGCCGCCAAGGGTCTCGACGCCATTGGCGAGCGCGCCGCGGCGGATCTGGTTGTGCTCAACACATGCACGGTCACTGCCTCCGCCGACGACGATGTGCGGCAGACCATTCGCCGCGTTCATCGCGAGAATCCGGCCGCCCGCATTCTGGTGACGGGCTGCTACGCGCAGCGGGCGCCCCAGGAACTGGCCGCACTGCCTGGCGTCGAGTGGGTGGTGGGGAATTCCCACAAGACGCAGATCGCTGACCTGGTGACGCTGGGAGGTGACGCGGGCACGCCCTACCACGGCAACATCCACGTCGGCGACATCTTCGCCCAGCACGACTTTCTTTCGGCGCCGGTGGAAGATGCCGCGGGCGACCGTACGCGCCCCAATCTCAAGATCCAGGACGGCTGCAACAACCGCTGCTCGTTCTGCATCATTCCCTTCGTACGCGGGCGCAGCCGCAGTGCGCCGGCCGATCGCGTCGTCGAGCAGGTGCGCGGACTGGCGCGGCGGTACCGCGAGATCGTACTCAGCGGCATCAACCTCGGACGATGGGGCAGGGAACCGGGAAGCAGCATGCGGCTGGCAGGCCTGATCCGGCGGCTGCTGGCCGAAACCGAAGTCGAACGGCTGCGGCTAAGCTCCGTCGAGCCGATGGATTTCTCCGACGACCTGCTGGGACTCATGGCTTCTTCGAGCCGCATCGCCAAGCACGTGCACGCGCCGCTGCAGTCGGGCTCGGACCGCATCCTGCGCCGGATGCGCCGTAAATATCGCCCGCGGCACTACGCGGACCGCATCCTCAAAGCTCGCGCGTTGATGCCGGACGCGGCAATTGGCGCCGATGTGATGGCGGGATTCCCGGGCGAGACTGCCGCCGATTTCGAGGAGAGCCGGCGGTTTATCGAGTGCCTGCCATTCACGTATCTGCACGTGTTCACTTACTCGGAGCGGCCGGGCACGCCCGCAGCCGAGGACGCCGATCCGGTTCCGATGGGTGTTCGCAGGGAGCGCAGCCGCATCCTGCGGGAGTTGGCGGCGGTTAAGAACTCCGAGTTCCGCACGCGCATGGTGGGGCGAACGCTGTCCGCCGTCACGCTGAATGAGCCGGGCGCCGCGCTTACAGAAAACTACTTGAAGGTGAAGTTGTCGGCGCCGCGCGAGTCGAATCGTATTGTAGACTTGCGGATTGGCGGGTTCGCGCAGGGCGTGCTGATCGAAGGTGCGAGCGTCGGCGGCCCTGAAGTATCCTCACTGCTCAACGAATTCGAGTAGGAAGAGGCGCAGAGAAGGAAATCACCGACTCGAACGAGGCGCAAGCAATACCTCGTAATGTGGACCAGGGACCTGAAGACCTTGACGGAAGCAGGGCAATGAAGACTAAAGCGAATATCATGACGGCACCGCTGTCACAGCGTTTGGATGCCGCCCTGGCGCTTCCCAGCGGCGCGCGTTTCTACCGCTGTGCCTTACAGGTGAATCCATTCGCCTATTTGAGCCGTCACAATAAGCAAAGCTCTTTCCGGACGGAAGCGGCATACAACGCAGCGATAATTGCGGCTTGCAATGAGGTCGGAATCGAGGTTATCGGCGTGACCGACCATTACCGCGTGCAGGATTCCGCCAGTTTGGTACAGGCGGCGCGGGCGGCCGGATTGTTCGCCTTTAGCGGTTTTGAGGCCGTCACGAAAGATGGCGTCCATTTTTTGTGCCTGTTCGATCCCGACAAGGATAGTGTGCTCGAACGGTTTATTGGCGAATGCGGGATTCGCGACACCAAGGAAGCCTCACCCACCGGCAGTCTGGATTCAGAAGAGATCCTTACTCACGCAAAAAGCTGGGGATCAGCCTGCGTGGCCGCCCATGTGATGTCAGACCAGGGTGGCCTTCTCAAGAAACTCTCCGGTCAAACCCGCGTCAATGTGTGGAAGTCGGACCTTCTTCTCGCCTGCGCCATTGCGGGGCCTGTCGCTGGCGCTCCAGATGGCATTCGGCAAATTCTGGAGAACAAGGGCGGCGAGTATTTTTCGTAGCCGCCCTGTCGCCGTCATAAACGCGTCCGACATCAATAGCCCGGAAGATCTGAAGAAGGTTGGCGCTTCCTGTTTCATCAAGATGTCGAAGGTGTCAGTCGAGGCTTTGCGGCAGGCTTTTCTTGACCCAGAGTCCCGCATCCGGCTGAATAGTGATCCGCCGCCAGAGCCGCACGCCGAGTTTCTGGCGATGACCTGGGAAGGCGGATTCCTCGACGGCACGGCCGTTCATTTCAACGGGAATCTCAATGTCCTGGTTGGCGGCAGGGGGACGGGAAAGTCGACTATAGTCGAGAGCATGCGTTACGCGCTTGGCCTCGATCCGCTAGGAGAAGAGGCGCGAAAGGCACATGAAGGTGTGATCCGGAACGTACTTCGCTCTGGGACAAAAATCTCGTTGCAGGTGCGCTCTCACAAGCCTTCACAACGGCTCTACGTCATCGAACGATCTGTTCCTAACCCTCCCATCGTTAAGCACGAGGCCGGCGAAGTCCTGACGCTCCTGCCGAAAGAGGTAATGCCAGGTGTCGAGGTTTTTGGGCAGCACGAAATTTCCGAGCTCACGAAGAGTCGGGAGAAGCTCACGTTGCTTCTGGAGCGCTTCGTGGACCACGATCCGAGCGTCTCCGGGCGAAAAACTAAGCTGAGACTGGAACTGGAACGATCGCGAAGGCGCATTGTCGATGTTCGCCGCGAAATGAAGGCTTTCGACGAGCGGCTTGCGGCGCTTCCCAGTCTTGAAGAGACCCAGAAGCGCTTTCAGGAGGCCGGGCTCGAAGAACGCCTCAAGGAGAAGAGTCTTCTTATTCGGGAAGAACGTGTGTTTGCGAATTTCGCTGAGCGAATGGAGCCTCTCGCCGCGCTTCACGATGAATTGTTAGAAGCGCTCCCGCTTGATGTAGCTTTCGTGTCTCCCAAGGGTAAGAATATAGTTGACTCATCAGTCTCAGGGTGCGACTATGAGTGAGCCGCTCCTCTGGAAGCCGGGTCGATTTCGCATTGAGCGGCCTCATACCAATGCTATGCGCGTTCCTGACTTTGTACTGAAGTGTGCGGCTTTTGTCGTTTCTCTTGCAGAAAGCGATGCGTCGGGGGATGTTTACGACCTTGAAGGTACGGGTTTTTTTGTTGGCGTCC
>JBGPHT010000197.1:0-13080 GCA_041484525.1 Bryobacteraceae bacterium
CAATCCGTAACGGATCGCAAAAGACTAATCGAAGCGCAACTTGCCGAGACCGCTACCGCGATTCAGGACGCTCTTTTGAGTGCAGGGGAAATTCTGTTTTCCCTTGACAAGTCCTTATCATGGATGTCCCCGAATTAGCTGGAGGATTATGAATTGGGGCGTAACGGGGGCTTTCCTGCTGGCGCTGGCAGTGGTGTTCGGCGCGTTCGGGGCGCACGGACTGCGCGGCCGGCTCGACGAGTACTCCATGAGCGTGTACGAGAAGGCGGTCTTCTACCACTTCATCCACGCGCTGGGATTGCTGATCGTGTCGTTCCTTCCGAAGACGGGGACGTTCTCGGAGAATGCCACGTCCACGGTCTGCTGGCTGCTGCTCATCGGCATCGCGATCTTTTCCGGCAGCCTCTATGCGCTCGCGATCACAGGCACGCGCTGGCTCGGCGCGATCACACCCATCGGCGGGCTCTCCTTTATCGCGGGCTGGCTGGCGCTGGCGTGGTTTCTGATGCGAAGATAGGCGCAATGCCTCACGACGGCTTCGATCTGGCGGCGGCCGCGCGCCAGGAAATGATCTCCCACGGATTCGATCCTGACTTTCCACCGGAAGTGGAGCGCCAGCTCGCGTCCATCAATCCGCATCCCGCGCCGGACCTGCGCGACCTTACCGGGCTGCTCTGGTCATCCATCGACAACGACGATTCGCGCGATCTTGACCAGATCGAGTGGGCGGAGCGCGTGGCGGGAGGCATTCGCGTGCTGGTGGGGGTCGCCGACGTGGATGGCGCGGTGGGGAAGGGCACGCCCATCGACGTCCATGCCGGGCGTGAGACCACTTCCGTGTACACCGGAATCCGCGTGTTTCCCATGCTGCCCGAGCGGCTTTCGACGGACCTCACTTCGCTGAATCCGAACGCCGACCGCGCGGCGGCGGTGACCGAATTCGTGGTCGGGCCCGATGGCTCTGTCAGCGAGAATAGCGTGTATCGCGCGCTGGTGCGCAACCGGGCGCAACTGGCATACAGCAAGGTCGGGCCGTGGCTGGAGGGGACCGGTCCAGCTCCGTCGGCAGAAGCGGAATTGCAAAAGCAGCTCAAGCTGCAGGACGAGGCCGCGCAAGCCTTGTGTACCGCCCGCCAGCGGCACGGCGCGCTCACGTTCGACCGCATCGAGGCGCAGCCGGTGATGGTGAATGGACAGGTGCGCGAGATCGCGACGCGCAGCCACAACCGCGCCTCGCAGTTGATCGAAGATTTCATGATCGCGGCCAACGAGGTGATGGCGCGTACGCTGCGCGCGGCCGGGATCTCCTGCATCCGCCGCGTGGTCAAGGCGCCGGAGCGCTGGCCGCGTATCGTGGCCCTCGCGGCACAGTACGGCGAGAAGCTGCCGCCCGAGCCCGATTCGGGCGCGCTCAACACGTTCCTGGTGCATCGGCGCGATGCCGATCCGGTGCATTACCCCGATGTATCGCTGGCCGTTCTGAAGCTGATGGGCCCGGGCGAATATGTGCTCTCTCGGCCCACCGACGACCCGCAGGGCCATTTCGGTCTGGCCGCGCACGACTACACCCATTCCACCGCGCCCAACCGGCGGTTCGCGGATCTGGTGACGCAGCGGCTATTGAAGCGAGTGGCGTATTCGGATGCGGAACTGGCTGCCATCGCGCGCAACTGCACGGCGAAGGAGGATGCGGCGCGCCACGTGCAGCGGAGCATGAACAAGCGGCTGGCCGCGGCTGCGCTGCGCGATCGCGTTGGGGAGACGTTCTCCGCGGTGGTGACCGGCGTCACCGATCAGGGTGTGTTCGTGCGTGCGCTCGATCCGCCGGTAGAGGGCCGCATGGTGCGCGACGAGCGCGGCCTCGACGTGGGCGACCGCCTGCGCGTCAAGCTCCTCAGCACCGACCCGCAGCGCGGCTACATCGATTTTGGGAGGGCATGATGGACGAGAAGACCGCCATGCTGCGCCACACTGTGGCGACGTTGGCGTACCGGGGCGGAAAAGCGCGGCGCGGCGCGCCCGCCAGTTTCGCGGAGTTCTGCGCCGCCCCAGGCTCGCGCACGCCGGCGCAGATTCTGGCGCACATCGGAGATCTGCTGGATTGGGCGCTGTCGTTGCATGAGGGCCGGCAGGCCTGGCACGATTCGCCGCCGCTCGCGTGGGACGAAGGAGGGGCGCGGTTCTTCGCAGGGCTCGAAGCGTTGGACCAGCGGCTGGCCTCGGGCGCGGCCGGCGCCTGTTCCGCGGAGAACCTCTTCCAGGGGCCGATCGCCGATGCCCTGACGCACGTCGGGCAGATCGCGATGCTGCGGCGGATGGCCGGCAGCCCGATGAAGGGCGAGAATTACTTCAAGGCAGCGATCGCAGTGGGGCGAGTGGGAAACGAGCAGGCAGCGCCGGTGTGGGAGTTTTGAATCGGCTACTGCTTGTCGAACGTGATGGTGGTCTCGGTGGAGAACTTGCGGTAGTCCTCGAACTCGACTAAGTTGCGGGTTTGCATCTTGGTCGGGATGACCATGCGAACATCGGCGCGCAAGGGCAGCAGGAACTGGCGTCCGCCCACGTCGATGAAGTCGTAATCCAGAACGGATGATGACCGCTGCACCGGGAAATCGGGCGGGAAGTGGTCGCCCCGGACTACGATGCGCACCACCTGGCCCGAGTCGTGATCCACGTAGATGAGTCCGTGCTGGCCGAGCGTCGCGGAGTACCGCCCGTCGCGGTTTTGGATGTCCATGCGGTAAGCGGAATTCTCCGGCTCGATCTGGTAGGAGAACACATAGGTGGGGCGTTTGCGAAGCAGCGTCCAGTGCTCCCAATGGAAACGGGTCCTGGCGGAAGCGGTGAAGAGATGGTGCAGGATGCTGGCGAACTCGCCTTTGGTCAGCGCGCCGCCGACCTCCTCATAGGTGCGGAAAGTTTTGCGGCCGTTGACGGCGATCAGCTTGTAATCTTCCGCCTGTCCGGCCGAGTAGGCCAGGCGGATGGTCAGGATGTCGGTGGGGTCCCAGGAATCCTTGCCCTTTGTGTCCACGTACCGCCGCACGGTTTCGGTGCAGAGGAAGTCGGGCAGCGATCGGGTGTAGTTCATGGCGATTCTGCCGGCCTGATTCAGGATTTGGCTGCGCTCCTCGGCGGAAGGAGCGGGTGGAGCTTCGAAGGAGGCGGCTGACGCAGCCGGCGGCGGCAGGGCACGGGAGAGATCGCGTTGCCGCTCGAGCTCTTCGACGGCACGCGGGCCGGCGCCCTGGCTTTCCAGCACTTCGATGGTTGTATCGTCGAGGCTCTCGGCGAGTTTTGCCTTGCGGACCAGCTTGGCGATGTCCTTGTCCGCGCGCCGGGCGCCGATCGCCGAGCGTACCGCGGCCGCGAGCGCCGCCGCAGACTCGCCGGGCTGTGCTGCGGCAAGGGACGCGATCGCCAGGAGAGCGGCAGTCAGGCGCGGCCGAACCATGGAACCACTATACCCGTGCGGGGACGAAATGTATGACGGCCAACCGCTCCCTCGCGAGGCGTGAAAGAATACGGGGACGCCCCTACTCTGCGCATAGGTTGCGGAATTTGCGGAGGTCGCCCGGAGCATCCCCGGATTCTTTCACTCTTTCGTCAACGCGTCGTAGAGGCGGGCGGCGCGATCGACGGCGCGATCGCGATCCTCAGGGAGCAGGAAGCGGCGGCGGACCAGATCGTCAGCGGCGGCGGTGGCGCGCTTGATGTACTCCTCGCGGCTTGCGTAGCGCTCGGCGATCGACAGGCGCGGGTCCTTGAACTGCTCGCGATCTTTCTTTGTCTTCGCGAACGGGAAGATCGAGCCGTTGAATTCGGCCATCTCCTCGGACGCGCCGCGCTCGGGCGGGCGCAGGTTCCATCCGGTAATGGTCGCGACCGGGACGGCCAACTCGGGCAAGCGAATGCCGCCGAGATCGATTCCATCGGCATCTACTTGTGGAACCAGGAGCGGGTATGCCCCGTTCACGGCGGGCGGCTCCTTGCGGATGATGCCGAGGGTTTCGAACTCCGGTCCGAAATCGAGGCGGGCCGCCAGGCGTGGATACTTGGGCGGCGTCACGCCTGCGATGGCCGGGAACTTCAGGCCGTCGAGCCCGGTCACCTGCTTCTCCGAGACCCTGGGATATTGCGATGGAGGCGGCGCCGTGCCGTCCTTCAGCCACGCCTGCATGGCGGCGAGCAGGGCGCGCTGCACGGGGCGATGGTCCACGGGATTCCGGTCGTAGCGGGCTCCCTGTTTGGTGAGAGGCAGCGATCCCGGTCCATGCTGCACGCCGGCCGTAAAGTAGAAACGGGTGTCCGGACCAAGCGGCGCGTCGCGTTTGCCATCGGCGGTGACGTGAATGAGCGCGGCCACGCGTCCCCAATATTCGTACGAGTTGTTGGTGAGGAATAGCTTGGGAGCGGTGCGTGTGGCGCGGGCGCGCTGCAGCAGGGCATCATCCGTGAACGGGAACATGTCGGTGGGATAGAAGATGTTCAGGAACGGATGTCCGTCGCGCGAGGGCTGGGCGTAGCGGAAATTGAAACTGCCGCGGCCCGCGCCGGCGACGTCGGCCCACACGCCGTCGAATACGAGGCGGCCTTTTTCATCGGCGTTGAAGCCGTCGTAGAGGAACTCGCGCAGGAAACGGCCGCTCTGCGAGATGCCGAACCCGATGGCGCGTTTGGCCGGAGCCGGTGCGTCGGCGGCGTACTTCAGGTAGGAAATGAAATCGCGCACGGCGGCGAGGCCGGCGCCGGCGACTACAGGGTCCTTGCCTTCGTAGACGAATTCGTAGATCTTGGCGGCTTCGAACCCCGCCGGCATTTCGACCGCGGTGCCGGCAGCCGAGAGCTTCCACTTATCGGATGCGATCTGGCGGGCGGGGGCACTCGCCGAATCGCGAATGTAGAGCGCGAGCGGCTTGGCCACGGCGATGGGGACTTGGTTGCGGTCGCCGAGTGGCATGGAGGTTACGGTCTGGATGAATTCCGATTCCGACCGGACCAGTCCATACGCGGGAAGGGCGTCGGGCCGGAAGTGCGGCGCAGTGAAGTGCAGCGCGGACTTGTTGGATTCCGGGATGTCCCATTCCCATCCCAGCCAGGCGAGGGTGTAGCCTTGCTCGAGTAGCGAGGCATCGCCGAAATCCTGGGCGCTGCGCGGGTCGGAGCCGCGTCCGAAGGTGAAGCGGCTGAGCATGCCTTTGCCGCCGCGGTTGGTCACTTCGAACAGCACGGTGCCATTGGCCCGCTTCGGGTCTTGCGGCGCGAGGATGTAGAAGTCGGCGGAGAACTCGACATCGCCCGATGCATTCACGGGCGCGAATTCCAGATCGCGGATGATGTGGTTGGCGGCCAGCTTCGGGTCGGCGCCGAACCGTATGCGGCCGATGATGCGTTGGTAGGGGCCAGCGGCGCCGAAGGATTTGCCTTCGAGGACGGAGGAGCGTTCGGTGATGTCGACGCCGCGAACGGCGGCTGACGCATAAACAGCGAATGCCAGAGCTGGCACGACTGCCGACACGGTACGCCAGATTGCGTGCGCGCTTTTCAGAACGCCGCCTCGGCGACTTCCCGGCTCACCAGCGGGGACGCTTCGAGATGCCAGTGCCGGCATGAGTGCCGACGCGGCGCGCCGGAATGCGTGCGCTGTTCTCATAGCACTGGCGCCGCCTCCGCGACTTCCCGGCTCACCAGCGGGAATTTTTCGAAATGACAGTGCCGGCATGAGTGCCGACGCGGCGCGCCAGATTGTGTGCACGATTCTCATACGACTGGCGCCGCCTCCGCGACTTCCCGGCTCACTAGCGGGGACCTTTCGAAATGACAGTGCCGGCATGAGTGCCGACGCGGCGCGCCAGATTGTGTGCACGATTCTCATACGACTGGCGCCGCCTCCGCGACTTCCCGGCTCACCAGCGGGAATTTTTCGAAATTCTGAATGAAGCGCGCGGCCAAGTCTCGCGCGGCGCGGTCGTAGGCGTCTTTATCGGCCCACATGCCGCGGGCATCCAAGAACTGCGACGGCACTCCGGGGCACGATTTCGGCACCGCCATGCGGAAGATCGGGTGCTGCTCGGTAGGCACATCTTTCAAGGCGCCGCTCAGGGCCGCGTTGAGCATGGCGCGCGTGTACGCGAGTTTCATGCGCTCGCCCACGCCGAACGGACCGCCCACCCAACCGGTGTTCACCAGCCAGCACTGGGCGCCGTGGCGGCGCAGCTTTTCACCCAACAGCGAGGCGTAGGTGGCGGCCGGTCGGGGCAGGAACGGCGCGCCGAAACAGGCGCTGAAGGTGGCCTGCGGCTCGTCGCTGAGTCCGCGCTCGGTACCGGCGACCTTGGCCGTGTAACCGCTTACGAAATGATACATGGCTTGCCCCGGAGTCAGCTTCGAAATCGGCGGCAGGACGCCGAACGCGTCGGCGGTCAGGAAGATGACATGGTTCGGATGCCCGCCCACGCTCGGAATCAGCGCGTTGTCGATGAAGTCGAGCGGATAGGCGGCACGCGTGTTCTCCGTGATTTCGACCGAATCGAAATCCAGCAGGCGCGTGGCGGCGTCCATCACGACGTTCTCGAGCACGGTGCCGAAGCGGATGGCATTCCAGATCTGCGGCTCCTGCTTCTGGGAGAGCCGGATACATTTGGCGTAGCAGCCGCCTTCGAAATTGAAGACGCCGTTGTCGCTCCAGCCGTGCTCGTCGTCGCCGATCAGGCGGCGGGTGGGATCGGCGGAAAGCGTCGTCTTGCCGGTGCCCGAGAGGCCGAAGAACAGCGCCACGTCGCCCGCCGGTCCCATGTTGGCCGAGCAGTGCATGGGGAAGACGCCGCGGCCAGGCAGCAGATAATTCATGATGGTGAACGCCGACTTTTTCATCTCTCCGGCGTAGCTGGTGCCGCAGATGAGCACCACGCGCTTCTTGAAATTGAGGGCGATGCAGGTCTCGGAATTGGTGCCGTCTTCGGCGGGATTCGCCTGGAAATCGGGCGCGAACAGGATGGTGAACTCGGGGATGTGGCTTTCGGTGAGATCGGGATCGGGGCGGATGAAAAGCTGCCGGGCGAACAGGTTGTGCCAGGCGAACTGGCACACCACGCGGAGGGGCAGCGTGTACCCGGGATCGGCGCCTACGAAACAATCGTGCGCATACACCTCGCGCCCTTGCCAGAACGCCAGCATGCGGGAGTAGAGGCGGTCGAAACTCTCCTCGGAAAGCGGCTGATTGACTGCGCCCCACTGCACGGTAGAGTCAGTGATCTCGTCGCGCACCACGAATTTATCTTTGGGAGAGCGGCCGGTGAACTGGCCGGTCTGGACCACGAACGAACCGTTGGCGGCGAAACTTCCCTCGCGGCGGGCGACGGCATGTTCGAGGAGTTGCGCCGCACCCAGATTCCAATAGGCAACGTCAATATTACGGAGGCCGTGGTGCTCCAGCCCATGGCGGCTCGGGCGATTTCCCGCGTTCACGATCTGTTTATGCTCTGTCAGCATTTTTTAGTTCTCAAATTCCTAGGTGCCGTATCGTAATATGTTCTCATGAACCGGCTGCTCGGGGCATGCTGTCTGCTGACCATGTCGTTCTATTACCCCGCCCGGGCACAGGTGATCGAGTTCGAATCCAACGGTCTGAAATATCAGACACTTACGAAGTCCGGCGTGACTGTGATCTTCGCCCAATTGCCGATGCGCATTCACACGTACGCGGTGGTCCAGGTGGCGATTTCGAACGGTTCGGCCGGCCCTTATACGATCCGTCCCGAGGATTTCACCTACGAACGGAATGACGGTGTGGCGGTGCGGGCCGCCGCCGCTCGCGACGTGGTATCGATGCTTTCCCAAAAAGGCAACGGCAACGACGTGATCAAACTAGTGACCAGCTACGAGGCCGGCATTTATGGCGCCCACATGCGATCCACCAACGGCTACGAACAGCGCCGCCAGGCCGCACTCGCCGCCGGAGCCACGAAACTGAAGGCCGCCGCGGCCGCGAGTGCGCTGGCATTAGTGCAGACCAAGCTGGCGATGGGCGACTCCACGGACGGAGCCGTGTTCTTCCCGACCGAAGGTAAGGCGCTCGGTCCGGGACGGTTGGTGGTCCGCACCAACACCGACACGTTCGAATTCAAAACGGAATAAAGAGGTAAATCGATATGTGGAATTACATCAGCGCCGGAATCTTGCTTGGCGGGATCATTGCCGCCGTCCGGACGCCAGCCCAGGCCCAGATGGCGTTGGCGCCGCCGGCTGCGCCCACGGCGGAACACCGCGAGACGCGGCACGGGGCCACTGCGATCGACAACTACTATTGGCTGCGGGAGAAGTCGAACCCGAAGGTGGTTCAGTATCTCGAGTCGGAAAACGCTTACACGGAAGGCATGACCAAGGACCTGAAGCCGTTCGCCGACACGCTGTACAAAGAGATGCTGGGCCGCATCCAGCAGACCGATCTGAGCGTGCCGGTCCGCCGCGGCGGGTACCTCTATTATTCGCGCACCGTCGAGGGGAAGCAGTATCCGATCCAATGCCGCCGCAAGGGGAACATGGAGGCGCCGGAGGAAATCCTGCTGGATCTGAACGAACTGGCCAAGGAGCACAAGTTCGTCGGGTTGGGCGATTTCGTGATGAGCGACGACCAGAACCTGCTGGCGAACACTACCGATTTCACCGGCTTCCACCAGTACAGTGTGAACGTGAAGGATCTGCGGACCGGCAAGACGTTTCCGGATACGTTCGAGCGGGTGACGTCGGTGGAATGGGCCGCCGACAACAAGACGCTTTTCCTGGCGACCGAAGATGCGGTGACGAAGCGGTCGGATAAACTGTGGCGGCACGCGCTCGGCGCGACGGCGTTCGAGCCGCTTTACGCCGAAAAGGACGAGATGTACGACATCGATGTCACGAAGACGCGGGACCGGAAATACGTCGTGCTGAATATCGAGGCCAAGGATACCAGCGAAGCCCTCTACCTGCGCGCCGACCGGCCGCAGGGCAGCTTCGCCGTGTTCCTTCCGCGCGAGAAGAAGCACCGCTACTACGTGGATCACCGCGAAGGTTTGTTCTACATTCGCAGCAACAAGGGCGGCAAGAACTTCCAGATCGTGACGGCGCCCGAGAACGATCCGAACCTCAAGAATTGGAAGGCGTTCATTCCGCACCGCGACGATGTGTTGATGTCGCGCATCGACCTGTTCAAGGACTTCGCCGTGGCGGTGGAGAAATCCGAGGCGTTGACGCGGCTCCGCTTGTACGACTTCAAGACGGCGCGCGGCGGTTCGGCAGCGCAGGATCGCGTTCAACACCTTCCGGTGTAGCCAAGTGAGCCACTTTCGGGGGCGCTCGTAAAAGCCGTCTCCGGCGGCGCGGATCACGTCGGCCACCTCGAGGGGTGGCCGCGGCATCTACTCCGTACCACCGCAGTTGTGGCGATTGCCACCGAGGGGCAGAGCGTCGAGCGGACTGGGCGTAGCATTCAGGTGCTGCTGGGAGAGGTGCAGGTAGATGGTGGTTTCTTCCAGATCACGATGGCCCAGGAGAATCTGGATGGTTCGTAAATCGGCGCCGGCTTCGAGCAGATGAGTGGCGAAACAGTGCCGCAAAGTGTGCGGATGAACTTCCTTGCGGATGCCGGCGCGTGTTGCCGCTTCCCGGCACGCCAGCCAGACGATCTTGGTGGTGACCGGGTGGTCGGCTGTGTGCCAGCGATTGCCCGGGAACAGCCACACTTTCGGTTTTCGTCGCAAACCGCGCCAATGTTCCCGCAAGGCTTCCAGCAACTTGGGGCTCAGCATGATGTCACGGTCCTTGCGGCCTTTTCCACCCTGTACGTGAATGACCATGCGCTGGCTGTCGATGTCGCTGACCTTCAAATGCGCCAGTTCGGCTCGGCGCATTCCGGTGGCGTAGAGTGTCATCAGGATCGTGCGATAGAACGGAGTCGTTGCGGAATGAATCAACCGCGCAACTTCCTCCGGACTCAGTATCTTGGGTAGCCGGATGACTCTCTTCGGGTACGGGGTTTCGTCGACACTCCAGGTCTTCTTGAGTGTTTTGATAAAGAAAAACCGCAGTGCCCCGACTCGTTGATTGACGGTATTCGCGGCCAGCTTTCGTTCGCGGAACAGGTAGGCCTGGTACTCGCGCACGTGCTCCGGGCCCAATGCGTCTGGCGGCTTATGGAAGTAGCGGGCGAAATCCTCGATCGTCATGAGGTATGTCCGCACGGTATTCTGAGAGTAATTTCGACGCTCGAGTTCTTCGAGCATCAACTTGCGTAGATGGGTCACAGGGATGACCTCCTTGTGACCCGACAATACACGCAACTTAACGAATACTGCTGAGGACCACCCACGCGAAGCGTCTGCCTCTTAGGCTTCGTTCAAGTCGCGATTCCGGGGATTAGAAGGACGGTTACCTTTGCGCTCTTCACCGTTTCCGCTACGGCCGTGATCCACTCGAGATCGGAGTGAGCGCCGAATCCGTAATTGAAGCTCGACCCGGAGAGGCCGTCTCCATGCGTGATCTCGAGAGCGTCGACGCCGGCGCAGTCCAATGCGGCCGCGATGGCCCGCACCTGCTCGATCGAATACTGATGACGTATGGGATGCATGCCATCCCGCAGCGTGACGTCCTGAATGTAGAGTCTCTCAGTGGTTCCCATTTCCGCTTCCTTGTCCCATTTCCATCAGCCTCTCCGCCGTCTTCAGCGCCGCCGACGTCATGATGTCGAGGTTCCCCGCATAGGGCGGCAGGTAGTGTCCCGCCCCCTCGATCTCCAGATAGATGGACGTCTTCAAGCCGCTGCGCGCTTCGTCAGGACCTTTCAGATTTCGGCGCATGGCAAAGTTCTCAAACTGCACTTCCTGTTTCAGCCGATAACCCGGAACGTAGCCTTGTACGTCTTCGACCATGCGCTTGATGGACGCGCCGATGGCGTCCCGATCGGCTTCGTCAGTGAAGCAAAAAACCGTATTGCGCATGATGAGCGGAGGCTCGGCGGGATTGAGGACGATAATCGCTTTGCCTTTCTTCGCTCCGCCGATCTTCTCGATGGCTCGCGCAGTCGTCTGCGTAAACTCGTCGATGTTGGCGCGCGTGCCGGGCCCCGCCGATTTACTCGCGATGCTGGAGACGATCTCGGCGTAGTGGACCTGCGACACGCGGTTGACTGCCGCCACCATCGGGATGGTCGCCTGGCCGCCGCAACTCACCATGTCACGTTGCGAGCGTTCGCGTGTGCCCCAGGTTGACCACAGGAACGACGTACGGTCCGATCGCCGCCGGAGTCAGATCGATCAGCTTTTTTCCGCACCCTTCCAGAGATGCGGCGTTCTTCAGATGGGCTTTGGCGGATGTCGCATCAAATACGACACGAATCTCGCCGAAATCCTCCATCTTTAGAAGGCCTTCAACTCCCTGGTCCGTGGTGGGAACGCCCATCCGCTGCGCCCGGGCCAATCCTTCGGAGGAGGGGTCTACGCCCACCAACGCGCCCGACTTGGAATTCCGCAAGACCTTAATCATCAGGTCGATTCCGATATTCCCCGACCCTATGATGGCCACCTTATGCATACAGTGTTCTCCCGACTTTCCTTGCCAGTCTCCGCCCAATGCTCTATCATAGTCCGAAATGGCTCCCGTTAGCCCCTCCATTCCCCTACAAGATTCCGCGGCGGCAACTATGGATCGGGCGTACGTGGCTTCACGGACACGCTACAAGGTGCTGGGGCTGACCTTTCTTGTCTCTTTCGTCATGTATATGGACCGCGTGTGCATGGGAACCGCGGCCCCGATCATGATGCGAGAGTTCGGGCTCGACAAGATCACGATGGGCTGGAGTGTCTCCGCTTTCAATTGGGCATACGCGCTATTTCAGGTTCCCGGTGGGTGGATGGCCGATCGCTATGGGCCGAGGATCATTCTTGCCGCCGCCCTCGCCTGGTGGTCGCTCTTCACCGCTGCGACCGGCGCTTCCTTCAACGCCTTTTCTCTGACCGTCACGCGTTTCATGTTCGGTGCCGGAGAGGCGGCAGCCTTCCCGGCAAGTTCGCGCGCGGTGGTGCGGTGGTTGCCAGTAGAACAGCGCGGATTCGGTCAAGGGGTCCAGCACGCGGGTTCGCGCCTCGGCGCCGCGATCGCGCCTGCGCTGGTCGTCTTCCTTTTATATAAGACCACGTGGCGTTGGATGTTCTATAGTTTCGGATCTCTGGGAGCAGTGTTGGCGCTCGTCTGGTATGCGTATTACCGAAATCGCCCGCAAGAACACTCAAGCGTCAACGAGGAAGAGTTGCAGGCAATCGGACCCGCTGCGGCCACTGGCTCCAAGCCGGCGGTCGACGTTCCCTGGCGGCGAATCCTGCGAAGCCGCGATCTCTGGTTTCTGAGCAGCATGTATTTCTGCTACGGATGGGTCGTCTGGACGTACCTCTTCTGGCTCCCGACTTACCTCGTCGAGGCTCGTCACTTTAGCCAGATCAAGATGGGATTGGGAGCCAGCCTGCCCCTACTGGCGGCAACGGTGACCAACGTCGCTGGCGGCTGGATTTCAGACAAGCTCAGTTCCAGATGGAGCGACTTGCGCCGCGGACGACTGGCTGTTTCCGTGATCGGATTCGCCATCGCGGGGGTGGGTCTGATTCCAGGAGTCCTGGCTCAGAGCGCGAGTACCGGTCTAATCTGCCTCACCATCGCGCTCGCCGGTCTCGAGCTGACAGTTGCCGTTTCCTGGGCGATTTCGCTGGATATCGGCGGCGATTATAGCGGATCGGTGTCCGCTGTTATGAACACGCTGGGGAACCTGGGCGGCGCACTCTCCTCCGTCGTAATCGGCTACCTCGCCACCCATCTAGGTTGGAACTGGCCGTTCCTGGTCGCCAGCGCTCTATGCGCGATCGCGGCGTTGCTGGCTACAAGAATCAATCCGAATCGATCGGCTGTCGCCGCCTAGCAGCCCGTGGTAATAGTAGGTCGCGGCGGAAACGGCGATTTCGAGGCCGATTCGGGGGTACCCAAACCCTCAACCGGGCCTCTGGAATGCGTTGTAGCGCCTTCGTGCGCTTCGTCTTTTCAGTGGCTACGCGCCAC
>JBGPHT010000198.1:0-12834 GCA_041484525.1 Bryobacteraceae bacterium
GGCCTCGGAATTAACATCGCACGACGGCAGCGAGCGGTAACCTTTTGACGAGTGGTGACGTTACTTAGTCATCTCCCCTCGTGCGCGTTTTTCGAAGGTCTTCGCTCAGAAAAACCCACCTTTACCACAGGCTGCTAGGCGTGGCGGCATTCTGTAGGCCCCTGCGACAGCAGCATCTATGCTCTTCAGCAGCCTTTCTGGATCTTCAGGGCCATGAAGCATCATTGTGCCGATGGAAGCCTCGTACCGACGCACGAGGTCATGGATGTGGTCTATCGTCGCGCGCGAAAACTTGGGCACCGGTATCAGGCGTAGGACTTCTGCCGTGATATCGCGGCCCCCCTCACGGGTAGCTACGAACGCATTTGCTACCGGTGAGTTCAGCACGGCAGCAAGGACGACCTCGTCGTATTGAGCTGATTTGGACCACACCCCATAGAACGTATGGTGGCAGACCACTCCTTGACGATCGGCAAAGGAAACCATCCGCCATCTTCCCCGCGAAACTCTCGCCTTGGGAAGAATCGCCTTTGGCTTTGCCCAATCGTATTGCCATGAGTTTCGACGCTGCTCCTGCGGGTCAACATTGAGGTACTTCATGGATGGAACCTGAAACGCATTGAACTTGGATCTAGGTGGAACCCCAAGCTTATAGCCGTCAGTTGGAGTGTTGCGGAAGTGTAAACTGGGGGTTATCTTGGAACTCCACTCGACTCCGCGGTGAACATCAGCTATTTCCCCGAGGCGGCGATGCCCAGACAAATAACTCCAGACTTCGGGCAGGTCTACCAGAACTAGCCCCTTGTGGGCAGCGTCAACGGTGAACTGCTCTTCATAGCTGGTTGAGACGCTCTGGTCATGTCTGAACTCTCCCCACGCCTGCTCGCTATCGTTGACGCGCCGAAAGGCCACTTTTGTTGCCGAGTGAGGAATCGGCTCCTTCGCGATGAGAACCGCTATGTCAGTTTCCGCATCCTCAAAAGATCGCTCAGGAAGAACGGTTAATTCAAGCGATGCGAACCGCTCAGCCAACAGCTTACGCGTCTTGGCATATGCCTTTCCGTCTACGGCAATGTAGGGCAGCACGAACCCAAGGACGCCAGCGGGATGAAGATCAACTAACACCCTGCGCAGCAGTTCTGCTGGTTTCCTAATGTCAGCAGCTCCATAACGCGATCTATCCTTGTCGCTCAGCGGTTCGAATGGCGGATTGCAAAGCACCGCGCCAGACTTCCGCAGGAGATCCGTCATCGCGTGAGGTGCAAATACATCCCCCTTTCGAATATTCCAGCCATTTGGATTTGGAAAATCTGCGAGCGTCAACGCTAGCATGCTAATCTCGACGCCAAACGGGTCGTACTCCATCCCGGCAAGGTGCTTGACGAAATACTTGTGGCGTTCCTGCGGCGCAGCAAGGACCAGGTTCGGTCTCAAATAATTTAGCGCGCCAATCAGGAAGGCAGCACTGCCTGAGCATGGTTCAAAAACGATGCGTTCCTCGTCACCCACTTCAGGGAAAGGGATTCTCTCGACGATGTATCGAACTATTGCGCGCGGAGTTCGGTGAATGCCGAAACGCTTTCTTGTCTCACGGTCAACGAGTGTCTTGGACCAGATGTGAGCCAGAACCTCGACCGACAGATTGCGGAAATCGAGATCGCGCCAGACACTCACGGCCGCAGATTCCCTGGCTTCTCTATTTAACAGTCGCGGGGGATCGGTTTTGTAGTGCCTTGCTACAGCGGCAAGTATCCCTTCGGGGTCTCCATTCAGCGCAGCAAATCCATTGAGCCCCCGGTCGCGAAAGACCTTAGCAGTGAGTACCCAGAATACAAGCTGAAACAGGTCACGCGCATCGGGCGCTTTATTCGCAGAATCAACGTAGGCCGCACGCGTGCGAGACAATGTCTCGCGGAGGAGTGGATCGAGCGTTGCTTGGATACGGTCTTCGAGTTCCGGAATCAGTCCAGAGAAAAGCGCGAGTTGCTCATTCCATCTAAATGAACCGATATTTTTGGCCCGAAGCATAGATTCGGGGGTCCACTCCTTTGCGCGCTCGGCTATGGCCGCTTGTAGTTGACTCGCTGAATACTTCCCAAGTAAGATATGTTTGTCTTCGATTCGCGAGACCGCCCATTCACGAACTTCATCGCCTTCAATCTCCAGCAACAGCGGCGCGCCAAACGCGCGCAAGCTATTCACCAATGGCAATTCACGAAGGCCATTAGCCTCCGCTACACCTATACAGGCCGTCTCATAAGAGACGGGTGTCTGACCGAAGGCAGCCGCGCGCAGCGTTCGGATCTTTTGTCCGGCAAACCAGTCAGGGAAGCTGTAGTTCCTTTCGAGGCGTGGGCCTCGATAGCCCAACTGCTCAAGGCCAGCGATAAGCGTTGCCAAAATCGGTTGGTTACCATCGGGAGCGCCGTTCACGGATGTCGTATTAACACATAAACATCTATAAACAAAAGACTTACTTAAGTTGTTACAGCGTCACCACTTAGCAGTCAAAATAAGCGATAAAAAAACGAAGGAGTGCGTTTTCTGTTTGGCAATTCTTGCACGTTCAAGTATAATGATCAGTATAAACCGCCTTGATCCATCCGCCCGCGTCCAGATCATCCAGTGCCTTTGCGATGGTGTGAGTATTCGCGGCACATCGCGGATTACTGGCGTCAGCAAGAACACCGTCACGAAGCTGCTGGTGGAACTCGGCGCGGTTTGCTCCGAGTACATGGACAAGGCGTTCCGCAACCTGCAATGCCGACGGTTTCAGGTTGATGAAATTTGGTCATATGTTGGCACGAAGGATAAGAACGTGCCGGAAGAGAAGCGCGATCAATTCGGAATTGGTAGCGTATGGACCTGGACGTCGCTCGATGCGGATACGAAGCTGATCCCTTCGTGGAGAGTCGGAACGCGCGATGCGGGTGTGGCTTCGGAGTTCCTGTACGATCTCAGCCAGCGTCTATCCAATCGCGTTCAGCTTACGTCGGACGGGCACAGAGCATATCTGGAAGCCGCGGATTACGCGTTCTCCGGGGATATCGCCTACGCCATGCTCGTGAAGCTGTACGGCGCGGATCGGCCCGAGGAGGCCCGCTACAGCCCCGCCGTTTGCATCGGCTGTAAGACGAACGTGATTACCGGCAGCCCAGATCCGAAGCACATCAGCACGTCCTACGTGGAGCGCCAGAACCTCACCATGCGGATGTCGATGCGTCGCTTTACCGGGCTCACGAATGCCTTCTCCAAAAAGATTGAGAACCACATTGCGGCCCTTGCTGTGTACTTCATGTACTACAACTTCGTTCGCATACACCAGACCCTTCGCGTCTCCCCTGCGATGGCCGCTGGCGTTACTAGCACGCTGTGGAGCGTTCACGACATCGTGAAGTTGGTTGAAGCGCGGGAAGCGCAGGCTCAGACCGCAGAAAAATCAAACTGACCCACTACCGCGAGGTGGTGTTGGCTGCTATCTCTTTCTTTCGGCCCTCCGCTAGAGCTTAAGAGCGGCCGCCAGTTCCTTGTTGCCCCGCACCCTCCAGATCTTTGAATCGAGAATGTAGTGGGTGAACGGGATGCCCCACAGAGCGGCCCGGACATAGGAATTGGGTATCCAGTGGGACGGCAAGACCTGAAGAATCAGATTCAGGAGCACGGCTGCGCCGAAGTAATACACAAAACGGCGCGCCAGAGTCACTGCGATTCCGGCGTTGCTTTCCTGCCGTGGGTCGGCTGTAACGGTTGCGATTGTGGAACCACATCAAGCGATGGTATTGGAAGCTGTGAAACAAACCGAGCACGATACCGGCGCGGATCACACCATCGGGGCCGGCGGCCGCGGCGTAGCCGAACGCCAGCCACTGCAACGGTACTACCGCTGTCATCAGCATCAGCTTCGGCACATTCAAAGCAGTGCCGCCGTTCCAGAGGTTCCACTGGCGCGCGCCGAATGCGATTGCGGTGGCGGCGTATGCCGCCAGCAGCGCCGCCTCGATCGAATGCACGATGGGCAGGGCCGCGAGCCCGGGAAAAGAGCTCCGGAGAATGTACCGCGCGAATGGCAGCATCAGCGAACCCATCAGAAACGCGCGCTCCAGCAGGTAATCGGTGCGGTTGCGCTCTCGGGCTTTGTGGCGATAGAGCATCAGAAAACCAAAATGCTGTTTCGCGATATGGTAGTGCAGCCACGAAATCGCAAACACATAGAAGAGCGGTTCGGCGCCGCCCGCGACCATCACAGGCCCTGCCATCATGGCAGGGATGACCACCCAGATCAGGCCGCCCAGTCTGCGCCGCTCGTTGTTATCGCAATAAGTGCGCGTGACGGTGGCCAGCACGTGCGGGCCATCGATTCCCACCATCCAGACCAGCGAGAGCGGAGTCAGCGGAAAGCCCGCCTTCATGAGCACAAGGACGGCGTAGCTGATCAAGGATGAACCGATGAACCATGTGAGGTCTTCGCGCCCGCTGATGATCCAGTTGGCGGTAAACGGCAACCGCACACGCATCGGGAGTGTGCTCATGAAATGTCTCCGGCCTTCCAATATCAGGCTCCAACGGCGGCGTCCTCAATCTGTAAAGAGTTAGGCTTGGCGGTACTAACTTTCGTCAGGGTCTACGCTTCCGGCCGCAGAACACCGCCCGGCCTGCCTCTTGCGGCATCATAGGACCAGAGACCCCGGATGCCGTCCGCCGCCATCGAGCCACACCCGATCGTCAATCCGTGGATCGTCGCCGTCGCCGTCATGTTCGCCACCTTCATGGAGGTGCTGGACACCACGGTCGTAAACGTCTCGCTGCCGCACATCGCCGGCAGCCTCTCCGCGAGCGTCGATGAAGCCGCCTGGGCCCTCACCGCCTACCTCGTCGCCAACGCCATCATCCTCCCGATGACCGGCTGGATCGCCAACTTTTTCGGACGCAAGCGCACGCTCCAGGCCGCCATCTTCGGCTTCACTGCCGCCTCCTTTCTCTGCGGCCTCGCTCCCAGCCTGAAGCTGCTCATCTTCTTCCGCATCGTTCAGGGCGCCACCGGCGGCGCGCTCCAACCGCTCTCGCAAGCCGTCATGCTCGAAGCCTTCCCGCCGCGCGACCGCGGCAAGGCGATGGCCTTCTGGGGTCTCGGCATCGTCGTCGCGCCCATGCTCGGCCCGGTGCTCGGCGGCTGGCTCACCGACAACTACAGTTGGCGCTGGGTCTTCTACATCAACCTGCCCGTCGGCCTCGCCTCGGTGATCATGACGCGGCTTTTCATCTTCGACCCGCCCTACATCCGCCGCTCCGGCCGCGGCATCGACTACTGGGGCATCGGTCTCCTCGCGGTCGGAATCGGCGCCCTGCAGATCGTCCTCGACAAAGGCCAGGAGGACGATTGGTTCGCTTCCCGATGGATCATCGCGCTCACCGTCGTAGCGGTCGTCGGTATAGCGGTCTTCATCGTCCACGAGGTGCGTACCCGCGACCCCGTCGTCCAACTGCGCGTCTTCCTGACGCGAACCTATGCGGCTGGTGTGTTTCTGATGACGATCGTCGGGTTCGTCCTGTATGCCAGCATGCTGCTGCTGCCGATCTTTCTGCAGACGCTGCTCGGGTATTCCGCACTCGAGGCTGGGATCGCCATGGCCCCGCGCGGCCTCGGCTCGTTCCTGATGATGCCCGTGGTCGGCACCGTGCTCGGAAAATTCGACCCGCGCAAGGTGCTGGGCTGCGGCCTCATCGGCGCCGCATGGTCGCTCTACACTCTCTCCAAGCTCAACCTGAACGCCGGCTACTGGGATATTTTCTGGCCGCAGTTCATCCAGGGCGCGTCGCTCGCGCTTCTATTCGTGCCGCTCACCACCGCCACCATGGACCCGATTCCCAAGGAAGAAATGGGCAACGCCACCAGCATGTTCAACCTGATGCGCAACGTCGGTGGCAGCATTGGCATCGCCTGCGGGACCACGTTCCTCTTCCGCCGCCAGCAGTTGCACACCAATGTGCTGGGCGCGCACGTGAGCGCTTATAGCCCGCAGACGCAGGCGATGATGCGCAGCATGCAGGGCAACCTGACGGCCCACGGCGTCGATCCCGGGACCGCCTATCTGCGCACCTACGGCGCTCTCTGGGGAATCGTGTCGCGACAGGCCGCCATGCTCGCCTTCATCGACACGTTCCGCACGCTCGCCGTGGTGTTCCTACTCGTCCTGCCGCTGCTGCTGATCATGAAAAGACCCAGACACACTCGCGGCGGCGGCGCCGCCATGCACTGACGGCCTCGCAGGCTCCGTTACTTCATCAGCTCGGTGGTCATCACGGCGCCGCCCATTGCCGCCAGCACCGCCGACGTCTTCACCGGCAATCTCGAATCCTTCGAAACCCACAGCGTCGTGCGGTCGTTGCCGCCATCGGCTGACGTGATCTCCACCTTCCACGAATCGAACCTCCCCGCCGGCACTGTCACCGGCTCCGATCCCGACACCTTCGCCTGCATCAGCTTCACCTTTTGCGTTTGCAGATCGAAGTTACGGAACGTCGCCGTGTACCCATCCGCCAGCGGCAGACACGCCACCACGTGCGACTCGCTCGGCGAATCCGCGAACAGTTCGCCGCCCAGGTCCACCGACACCGGCTTGTCCTGCCCGCCCATGCCCATCGTCCCCGAGGCCTTCCCGCCCGCGTATTCCAACTCGACCGCCATCGGTCCCTGCTTCGCGCTCATCTTGCGCACGATCAGCGTGCCCTTGTCGAGCAGCACCGATTGCGTCGCCGCGCCCTGCGGCGTCTCGAGCGTCTGCGCCACCGACCAGCGGGCGCCTTCCTCCTTGATCGCTATAGAAAGCCCCAGCGCCATCTCGCGCGGGCCCATCGCCAGCTTCGCCTGATACTTGTACGTGCCTGCCTTCAGATCCACGGCCGGCTTCGGCACCCCCACCGACGCCGCGTCCACTTTCTTCGATAGCGTCACCGTCTTCGGGTCCACCGTGATCTCCGCCAGCCGCTTCGTCACCTCCGGCGTGCCGCCCTCCTGGTAGCGCCCGTCCATGTGCTTCGCCAGGAACTTCTCGATCGCCATGTACATCGCCATGTTGTTCACCGGCCGCGCAAACCCATGGCCCTCATCCGGCGCCATCAAGTACTCCACCGGGAAACTGCGATCGCGCAGCGCGATGACGATCTGCTCCGCCTCCGCCCGGTTCACGCGCGGATCGTTGGCGCCCTGCACCACCATCAGCGCCGTCTTGATCTTGTCCGCCGAGTAGAGTGGCGAGCGATCCTTCATCCACGCCTTCCCGGCTTCCGTCCCGGGATCGGCCATGCGCGCATACAACTGCTTCCTGCCCGCCTCCCAGTACGCCGGAATCGAATCCAGCAGTGTCATCAGGTTCGACGGACCCACAATGTCCACCGCCGCGCGATACAGGTCCGGCGTATACGTTACGCCCGCCAACGTCGCGTACCCGCCGTACGACCCGCCCAGAATGCCCACGCGCTTCGGGTCCGCGATGCCCTGCGCCACCAGGTACTTCACGCCCCACGTGATGTCGTCCTGCATCTTCCGGCCCCACTCGCCATTGCCCGCGTTCAGATACTTCTTCCCGTACCCCGTGGACCCGCGGAAGTTCGGCATCAGCACCGCGTACCCGCGATTCGCGAAGAACTGCGTCAGCGGATTGTATCCCCAGTTATCGCGCGCCCACGGACCGCCGTGCGGAATCACTAGCGCCGGGATGCCCTTCGCCGCGGTGCCTTTCGGCAGCGTCAGGTACGCCGGAATCTCCAACCCGTCCGACGATTTGTACTTCACCACCTTCATCTCGGCCAGTGACGCCCGCGGCAGCTTCTCGAAAACCCGGTACTGCAGCGTCAGCGTCTTCGCCGTCCGGTCGAACAGATACGTCTCCGTTGGCTCAATATCGGCGCGCCCCACTACGACCCAGAGCCGCTCATCGTTGGTGCGCGACCGGAACGCGATTTCCTTTCCGGGCAGCTTCCCCTCCAGCCATTTGTAATCTGCCTCGAGCGTCTTGTCTTTGAAGTACCGCCGCGTGCGCTCATCCGTGTACGTCGTCAGCGTCAGCTCGTCGGTGACTTCGGAAAATGACGCCTCGCCGAAATCCGCGCGCTTCACCGGGTCGGACTCTACCATCTCGGTCTTGCCCGTCTCCGGATCGAGCAGCGTGAGCGCCGTCAAATCCATGGCATCGCCCTTGTTGGTCTCGAAGTACACCCGCTTGCCGTCTTTGTGAAAGCGATGCGGTCCGCACGTCTCGTTCACGGTGCACGAGTAGATCTTCGTGAACCCGTTCTGGTCGGCGCGCAGGATCTCGGTATCGCCATTGTCCGCCGTCCGCACCGCCAGCCGAAGCTGTCCTTTCAGGTCGAAGAACCACTCCGCGATCTTCTCCGTGTTCTTGCGCATCAGCGTCTTCTCGCCGCTGGAAATCTTCAGCTTGTAGAGATCGTGCCACGCTTTGTCGCGATCGTTGATCCCGATGTACAGCGTGTCCGGATCGCTTTTGGGCGCACTGTACTGCATCACGCGCACGCCCTTAAGCCCGGTGAGGTCGCGCGAAGCCGGCGCCGCAGCCCCGGCAGCCGGCACGGCCGCGGGGTCCACCGCGTACAGGTTGAAGTTCTCGTCGCCGTCGTTGTCCTTCACGTATGTGATGTACTTTCCGTCGCGCGTCCACTGGTACACGGATACCGGGCGCTTGGCCTCAGTAGTCAGCAGCCGCGCCGCGCCGAACGGCTCTTCGGTCTTCTTCACCCAGATATTCAGCGTGCTGTTCCACGGCTTCAGAAACGATACGTATTTGCCGTCCGGAGAAATCTGCGCGCCGGCAATTTCCGGATTACCGAAGATCAGTTCGCGATCGATCAGCGGAGGCAGTCCCTGCGCCGAGAGCACGGTCGCCAACGCCACAGGCAGAATCACCCAGAGAATGCTGTTCATGGCCAAATCCTACCATGCCTTAGCGCGCGCTTCTGGTACAATTCAAGGCTCGAACATGCCCGCCTCCGCCGCCAAAGATCCGCGCCTTGCCATAGGCCGCTCTCCGGACCGCCTCACGCTTCCGGAGCGCGCCGCGCTCACCGGCAAATACATCGCCCTCGAGTTCTACAGCCCGAAAACGCTGCCCCTCCGTCGCATCGAAGCCATCGGCGACACGCTCGAAGAATGCATCCGCGTCCTGAAATCCCGCGGACTTAACCCCGCTCAATTCGAATACACGCGCCTCGCGTCCAAGTAGCCGGCAATAGAATACCTTTCGTATTTCGGCGACTTACTGAGTCACGTTGACCGCCGCCTCCACCTTCACCGTCTTCGGCGGCAGGCACATCTTGTTATTGCAACTCTGGTAACTCGTACTGACTACCAGCGTCTGCGCGCCCGCGGCTCCGGCGGTTATCGGAAGCGTGAACCCGGCCTCGCCTTCGTACTGCTCCACTTCCATATTGAAACTGGGATCGTGCAGCACCTGCGGATCGGTGGCCTGAATCTTGCCCGCCAGACGGAATGGCTGCCCGTCCGCGATCCAGATGCGCGTCGCAATCGGCCCTTCGTCCTGGTGCTTCATCGAGTACAGATGCCAGCCTGTCTCGATCTTAGCGGCCAGTTTCACGGTGAACTTCGCTCCGGCTCTCACCGGCTTCACCGGCTCGATCGTCCACTTTACCGGGTCGGGCGCAGCGCCGTTCACGGCCAGCACGAAAAGCGCCGCACAGAGCAGTTTTCTCATCGCGAAGCTTCCGTAACGGTATGCGGACCGCCGGACGCCAGGTCCACATAGGCGGCCTGCAGCACGTGCTTCGTCTTGCCGTCCTGCACAAAGACCACCACCGCCAGCCCGCTCGCGTCGATCTGGTACTTCTTCTCGATGAAGTGGAAGGTCTCGCCGCGGTGCCCCTTGGCTTCGTAATCGTCCAGGTGCGCCTTGAGCGCCGCGCTCACTTGCGCCAGATCGAAAGACTGCTCGAATTCCTTAGCTTCCCCGGCCGCGACTACGAAGCCGTCGCCCTTCTCGCCGCCCATCGCCCTTACCACCATCGGATGGAACCGCACGCCGTTCTCGCCGGTGTAGCGCACGTCCTTCTCGACCAGCGCGATCTGCACGCGCAGATCCTTCGACTCGCCCTTCACTTCATCCACCGCGGCCGCCACCTTCACCGTGTTGCCGGCGATGGATGCGCTCGCCCTGATGCGGGCTTCGGCCGCCTGTTCCAGCTCCTTTTCAAGATCGGGCCGGAAGCGCTCGTAAGTATTCTTCGTATTCTCGCGACCGCCGCCGCCCACCGTCTTTTTGCCATCAATCTGGAAGGTCGGTACGGCGTTCACCGAGTTGCTCTTGGCGCGCGTCTGCGTGTCCGGGTTCGTCATTGGGTCGGGCCGTGGGATGTGCTCGTGGTACATCACCACCGCCAGGTCCTTGCGCGAGTACCGCGACATGGCCGCGTCGAACGCCAGGTCGGCCGCCACGCAGGGGCCGCATCCGGCGCCGGTGAAGACTTCGGCCAGCACCATCCGGCCGCTGCGTTTCTCCGTCGCCTGGTACGGCTCCGCCTTCACCGGGTTCGGGTAGCGCTTGTTGTACTCGGCGTCCAGCATGGCGTCGAACCCCGCCAGCGACCCGCCGTGCGCCTTCTTGTATAAGGCATCGAGCACCGCGGCAGCCGTCTCCGGCGCGCGCCCGCTCAGCTTTGCCGGGATGAGGTACTCGAGCGCCTTGGCATCGTCGCCCCGATTCTCCGCCAGTTCGCCCAGCGCGGCCCCGGCGGCGACCAACTCCGGGTTGTCCGTGTACGCCTCTTCCAGCAGCTTCTGACCGGCGGCCGTCTTGCCGAGTTTCAACTCGATCCGCCCCAGCGTAGACAGGCTGGACGCGTGACTCGTGCGGAACCGTTTCTGCAGCTCTTCTCCGCTGGGCGGCTTCTGCTTACGGCGCTCGAAATTCGCCACCTGGTCCTGCATATACTTCGGAAGAGTCTGGTCCGCGACGCTCTTCTTCGCGTAACCCTCGGCGTCTTTGAGAAGCAGATCGCCATCCAGAAACTGCGTCGCGATCTGGCCCGCGATCCGGCCCTTGTCTTTCGCCTTCGCCTGATGAGATAGGGTTTTCGCCAGGCTGCGAATGCGCGCCTGCTGGTCGGGCTGTTTCTTCACCAGCGTGGAGAGGATCGCGAGGTCGGCGTTCGAGACCAGATTGCTGTCCGGATAGTCGCGCTTGAATTTCTCCAGCGCTTCGATCCTTTTCGCGGGGTCGGTGAGCCGGCTGGCGGTGGTATACGCCTTCATGTCGGCATCGTCCAACTCGCGGACGTCGGGCGCCGGCGCGGGAGCCGGCTTTTTTTCCGGGGTTGGCGCGGTAGTGGTTTGCGCACTCAGCCCGGTCAGGACCAGCGAGAGGCAAAGGGCGGGAAGGAGGCGACGGGCGGCCATCGGCGATACCTCGAAATCCATTCTAGCGCGCACTAACAAAGCTGGTATATGCTGTTCCCCATATGCCGGCGACGAAGAGCATTTACGGCGTCCACCCCGGCGTCGTGATGAACCAGAAGTGGGTGGCCGAGATGAAAGAGAAAACCGGCCGCTCGCTGGACCAGTGGGTGGCGCTAGTCAAGAAATCCGGCCCCAAGACCGAGAAGGATCGCCGTGAGTGGCTCAAGCAGGAGCACGGCTTCGGCACCAACACCGCCTGGGCGATCGCTGAGCGCGCGGAGGGCAAAGGCGCCGGCGAAGACGACCCCGCATCCTACCTGCGCGCCGCCGGGAAGTACGTCGAGGACATGTTCGCCTCCAAGGCGGCACTGCGGCCGCTTTATGACGCGCTGCTGAAGCTCGGGCTCAGCGTGGGCGCAGACGTGAAAGCGTGCCCGTGCAAGACCATCGTCCCGGTCTATCGCAAGCACGTCTTCGCGCAGATCAAGCCCACCACGCGGACGCGCATCGACATGGGTTTTGCGCTCGGCGCGCGCCCCGCCGAGGGCCGCCTCATCGACACCGGCGGCTACGCGAAGAAGGACCGCATCACGCGCCGCATCCCGATTTCGTCGGTGGATGAAATCGATGGCGAAGTGAAAAAGTGGCTGCGCGTAGCGTATGACGGCGACGTGTAGGACGCGCATCACTGCGTCATTAGTCCGACGCGGTCCACCCCCGCACCTCTGGCGATGTCGATCGCGCCGGCGATCTGCCCAAACTCGAGATCCTTCTCCCCGCGCACGAACACAACATGGTTGCCGCCATGGCGAAACAGCGAGATCAGCCGATCCTGCAATTGCGGCAGATCGATTGGCTCCTGATTGAGCCGGACGCTCCCGTCTGCCAGGACGGTGATGACGATGTCGTGTGCCGGCGCCTCCGTTGTGCGTCCCGGCGCCGGTTGCGGAATCGACACATCCAGGCCCGTGGACGCGATCGGAGTGATCACCAGGAAGATGACGATCAACACGAGTAAGACGTCGATCATAGGCGTCATATTGATCTCCGCCTTCTGACCGGAGTTGCTGCCGAGCGACATTGACATATCTCAACCCTCGGCTGATTGGACACTGCCGCGGCGCAGGAAGTTCCGGACGCTAGTGTTCGAGAGGGTAAGGACGGACCAGCTTGAAAGTCCGCGACCAACGTGTCTTCGTGAAGAAGTGAGCAGCCACATCCAGCACATGGCCGATCCCGATATTCGGGTCGATCGAATCGTCGGTTGGCGCCTCAAACGACCAATAAACGAGCAGCGGCATCCCTACGACGTTCTCGCGGGGCACCAGACCCCAGAACCGGCTGTCGTCCGAATTCTCGCGGTTGTCGCCGATGGCGAGAATGAAGCCGGGCGGCACCACGAGTTCGCC
>JBGPHT010000199.1:0-12804 GCA_041484525.1 Bryobacteraceae bacterium
ATCAGGTCAGCGAAACCGGCCGCGTCCTCCTGACGGCCTTCCTCATCGCCCGTCAGGCAACCGCTAAACAGTTGATGAAGAAGGCAGCTTGACAAAATTCTGCGCTAAAAACAAAGAAACGAACTGTTAGTAGTACAGATGGATAAAAACAGAAGATCTGCTTATCTGTGTTCATCCGTGGCCAAACCATTTTTCAGTATCCCGTTAAGCCTGCGCCAACCGGCTCAAACGAGAATGTCCGATGACGGCGATCGCGCCCAGCAGCAACGCACTTCCCAAATAGAGATTGCGGATGCCGGCCTTCTCTGCCACCGGACCCGCCACGAACATCGCCAGGACTTGGGAAACGGCGAGCAGCGACATCAGGCTGCTCGAGACGCGGCCCATCAGGGCCTGCGGCGTTTCCTGCTGCAGCAGCGTTTGCGACGGAATCATGATGAAGGCCGCGCCGAAGCCCAGGCCGAGCATGCCCACGGCCGTCGACCAGATGCGGCCGAACATGGCGGTGAAGAAGACCGCGATTCCCATGGCCGCCAATCCATAGATCACCAGGTTCCGCTTGTCGATCTTGCGCGCCACGCGGTGCAGGAACTGCGTGCCCACGATCATGCCGATACCGATCAGCGAATTCAACGTGCCGAACAGGGCGGCTTTGGAGGCGAGCACGTCACGCACGTAGACCGAGAGCAGGGCGGCGAAGCAGCGGACGCCGAACATGCCCGAGGCCATCGCGATCATCACGAACGAGATGGCGGAGTGGCTGAAGATGAACGAGAAGCCTTCGCGCAGGGAAGCCAGTACGGATGACGCGGCGGCGCCGGATGCGGGTTCGCGATGAATGGCGATCGAGAGCACCATGGCTGCCGAGATCAGGAAGCTCACGCTGTCAAAAAGAAAACAGGCGTTAGCGCCGACCGACTGCACCAGCAGGCCGGCGATCGCCGGAGTGACAATCTGCGCGCCCTGGACGGCTTGCGACATCAACGCGTTGACCGGCATGAGGCCGGCCGCCGGCACGATGGTACGGATGGCAACGGACTGCGCCGGAATGAAGAAGCTGGAGACCGCGCTCAGCAGGAAGAAGATGGCGTAGATGGTGTTGAGGTCGCGCACCGAGAGGAGCGCGAGCACCAGCGCGCCGCGGATTACGTCGCTGGCGATCATGGTGAACTTGACGTTCCACTTGTCGACGAAAACGCCGGCCAGCGGACTGATGACGGCGAGCGGAAGCAGATAGGCGACCAGGATCATGCTCACCTGCGTCGGCGTGCCGTGCAGCTCAAACGTGACCAGGCTGAAGACGGCGAGGATCGCCAGGAAGTCTCCGAAGATGCTGACGATTTGTGCGATCCAGAGGCGGCGGACGGCGGGCAGGCGCAGCACATCTTTGAAAGCAAGCTGCGTGGCTGCGGACATGGTGCATCATAACATTTATGGTGAATCGCGCGGCCATTCGAGAGACGTATGGAAGTATCCGGCCATACGTTCGACGCACGCCAACGATTGAGGTGGACGGCGACGATTTTGGAATAGCCGGCGTCAGTCTGGTGCTGAAGCTCGAACTGCTGCAGCACACCGGATCGTTCAAGCCGCGCGGCGCGTTCGCCAACATGCTGACGCGCCGGATTCCAGCGGCGGGAGTGGTGGCAGCGTCGGGTGGAAACCACGGCGTGGCGGTGGCGTACGCGGCCAGGAAGTTGGGCAAGCCGGCGCGCATTTTCGTGCCGACCGTGGCTTCGCCGGCGAAGATGGAGCGGATTCGCGAGTATGGCGCGGAGCTGGTGGTGACGGGCGAGCGTTACGCGGATGCGCTGGAGGAGTCGGAACGGTGGATGATGGAATCGGGCGCGCTCGCGGTCCACGCGTACGACCAGGAAGAGACGCTGCTCGGCCAGGGATCGGTGGGGCTCGAGTTCGAGGAGCAGGCGCCGGAGGGCTTGGACGCGCTGCTGGTGGCAGTGGGCGGCGGCGGACTCATCGGCGGAATCGCGGCCTGGTACGAGGGACGCGTGCCGATCGTCGGAGTGGAGCCGGAGTTGGCGCCGACGCTGGCGCGGGCCTTGGAGGCGGGGCGTCCGGTGGATTCGCCGGCGGGAGGAATCGCGGCTGATTCGCTGGCGCCGAGGCGCGTGGGAGAGCTGATGTTTCCGCTGGCGGCGCAGTGGGTGGAACGCGTGGTGCTGGTGAGCGACCAGGAAATCCGTGCGGCGCAAGAGGCGTTGTGGAAGATCCTGCGGGTAGTCACGGAGCCGGGCGGCGCGGCGGCGTTTGCGGCGGCACGACGCGGCGGGTTCGGAAAACGGGTGGGGGTCGTGGTCTGCGGCGCGAATACGACGGCGGTGGATTTTGGACTCACTTGAAATCGTGATCTAATCTAGGAAACCGCTCGATTGGTGCGGAAGGAGACACTATGCGCGTGAGTTTGATATTGACGGCGATGTTGGCTGCCGGTCTGGCCGCGGCTCAGGATCAGCAAGGAATGGGCGGGACGGGCGGCATGGGTGGAGGCGGGGGCATGGGCGCCGGTGGCGGCATGGACCGCGGCGGCGGCATGGGCGCGGGCGGGGGCATGGGCGGCGGCATGGGACGCATGCGGACGCCGGCCAAGTTCGATACGTTCTCCGAGAAGCTCAAGCTCTCGAAAGATCAGAAGGAAGAGATCTCGACACTCTTCGATGAAGCCCAGAAGAGCGCCGCACCGATGCGCGAGCAGTTGATGACAGGGCGGCAAGTGATGGCGCAAGCGATGATCGGCAAGAAGAGCGACGACGAGATCAACAAGTACGTACAGATGTATGCCCAGGTGGCGGCCCAGATGACCGCCATCGAGGCCAAGACATTCACCAAAGTGTGTGCGATGTTGAAGCCCAACCAGCAGAAGAACGCGCCCCAAGCATTCGAGCTGATGGCGGGAATCTTCCAGGTGGGCAACTGGAGGATGGCGCGGTGAACACGTTTTTGAAGCTCACCCTGGCGGGCATTTTGATGGCGGCGCCGGCGGCGGCGCAGCGGGGCGGCGGCGGCGGGCGCGGCGGATCGAGTCCGGGGGCGGACATCCAGATGCCGGGCGCGGTCTCGAGGCTCCAGACGATCGCCGACCTTTTCAAACTGAGCAAGGATCAGAAGAAAGAGGTCAAGACGATTCTCGACGAAGGGCAGAAGGACGCCAACCCGATCCGCGAGGAGATGGTCAAGGACCGGCTGGCGATCGGCGAGGCAGTGGCCGGAGGCAAGAGCCAGGAAGAGATCGACAAGGCGACGCAGGCTTACGGCACGCAGGTGGCGCAGATGACCGCGATCGAGCTGAAGTGTTTCGCCAAGATTGTGGACAAGCTCGAGCCGGAGCAGAAGGATCGCGCCAACCGGCTGTACGCGATGATGCCGGGAATTTTCAAAGGGAAGAACTGGGATACTCCGTAGGCTATACCCAGAGCACGGGCTGGCGGACGGGCCAGTTGCGCAGCACTTCTTCCACTGTGGGGTCGCCATCCAGGCGGCGCCAAAGGGACAGGTACTCGGGCTTGTCCAGAGCCAGGCCGGCGAATAATAGCGACGGCTGGCGAACCGGCCACTCCTTGTCGTACATGACGTCCGGCGGGAGCGGCCATTTCTTTTTGTCGGCGAGGTAGGGGTACATGTACGCCACCGCCTTCGCCATCCCGCGGCCGTCCGGGAGCTGCCACTTCCAGAGATCGTCCTCACGAACGGTCAGCGTCTGGACCAGGATCGCCATGGCGTCCAGGTTGAAAATCGAATAGCCGTAGGGCTTGGTGCGGCGCAGTTCCTCCGGGAAGCTGCCGTCGGCGGCTTCCTGGTTGGGGATGAAGACGGTCTGGTAGCGATTGCGGCAGTAGGCCGTGAGATCCGGCTTGCCGGTGAGTTGCGCGAAGGCCGCCACCTGGGCGCACCAGCAGGTGCCGTGATTGTTCTTGGCGTCGCGCTCGACGATTCCGTAGGGGTGCGTCGTCATCCACTCGAGGTAATCCGCGAACCACTTCTTCACGCTGTCGAGATCGCCGCGAGAGAGATCCACCTGCCAGGCCGCGCGCGCGACTTCCACCAGGTGGAGCGTATCGATGATGCCGGTTCCCCGCCCCGTGAAGCGCCCCTTGATGGCCTGCGCGTATAGCAGGTTGGGGTTCATGCGGGTTTCGTCATCCACAAACCAGGCGCGCAGGTGGCGCCCGGCAGCCTGCGCGTACTTGCGGTCGTGCGTGATCTTGTAAGCGGCGGCCAGCGCCGGGACGATCAGGCTCAGCCGGACCATGGCGCGGCGATGCTCCACGAAATTATCCGGGTTGCTCATGCCGTCGCGCTGGATGTAGGGGCCGTCGGGGTGGTTGGGATCGGGCCACCAGTAATCGCCTTCGGAAAAGAAATCGTGTTTGCCGCCGGCGCTGCGCGGAGAACTGGCAGCGGTGACGGTGACAGGCTTTTCGGAGAGGTACCGGTCCGCCGCTTTGAGTACGCGCGGGCGCTCGATAGCAACGAGGTCGAACTTCTCCGCCGCCCGGATCGAGCGGGCGGCGGTGATGGCGGCAGCGGACTGGAGGAATTCCCGGCGGAGCATGGCACTCCATTCTAGTTGAAGTCACTTCACCGTGATCAGAGCGGAGTTACTGGCGACGGCATTGAGGCTCACCACCAGCGGGTAAGTGCCGGGCGCCAGATCGGGGATCTGCAGATTGACTTGCGTCAGGCCGACGAAACCGGGAGTCAGGCCGGCGAAGACTTGAGTCGCCACGTGGCCGCCGATCGTCACCGTCACCTGCGCGTTGACGCGGGAGAGCGGGTCGGCTTTGGCAGGCGTGCCGTTCGGAACCGGATTGTCGGGAATGCCGGCGCCCGTCAGGTAAGCGATCACGTAGCTGCCCGCTTTGGCCGGATTGTCGGCTTGATTCACCGAATAGTCTTCGTTCTGCACCACGGCGCGGTTAGTACCGAACTGGAAGATGCCGGGGGCAACGGCGGAGACGGTCACCATCATGGGCGGGCTGTCGGCGCCGTCGGAGTGTACTACTACTGGTTGCAGGCCCATCGGGGCATTGTACGGCAATTGCGCGTTGATCTGCGTGGCACTGACGTAGTTGACGGGCATCGGCTTCCCGGCGATCGTCACGCTGGTGTTGAGTAGCGCGGCGGGCAGCGGAACAGATGACGCCGACGTCTGGCCGCCGGCCATTTCGCTGCCGAAGATGGCGATCAGAGAACCGGGGGCGATTTGCGGACCGAAGCTGGCGCCATTCACCACGCCGCCCTGCGAGATGAGCGGAGTGCGCACGGCGCCCGTGACTTCGAGCGTGAACTGGCCGATGAAATCCATGGTGCCGTCGGCGCCGGTCACCTGCCGGCCGGCGCGGTCGCGCGTGAATACGCCCGGCATGCAGAACGAATACGCCGTGAGCTTCACGGTGACGGCGCCATCCTGGAACGTCACCGACCTCGAACCGGCGACGAGCGTGGAGGCGGCGAGCACCTGGGTCATCGAGCCATCCGGTTGGAACGCCGGCGCCGGCTGCCCGGCGGACCCCCGCGGCGGCGCGTAGACGGAGATGCGCGGCGTTGCGCCCACGCCGTTGAAGAACAGGTTCATGCCGAAGTAGGGACGCTCTTCGCCGGGCGCGGCGTAGATGTTGAACGTCTGAGTGCCGTTGGTGAGCGGGATGTCGATGGCCGAGGCGGTACTCGAAGGGCCGTTGACGAATGGGTCGTCGAGGTTCCCGCGCACGACCCAGAGCTTGCTCGGACCGCCGCCGGGCTGCGTGGTCCACACCTGGCTGCCGATGCCCTGATCGCGGCCGGTGGCGTCGGTGGAAAAGATTTTGATACCGCTGAGAGAAGTGCCGGCGTGCGCGGCAGCGGCGCAGGCTGCGGCGAGCACCGCCAGGCGGAGCGTTTTCGTGTTGGTCATTTTGTCCTCCGCCGGTAAGAGCGTCCTTCGGGTCGCGGATTGGCTCACGAATTTTCTGTATACTTTTTCTTGTCCCAGGAAGTGACCCAACTACTGCTGGCGTGGAACCGGGGCGACCAGAAAGCCCTCGACCGTTTAATGCCGGTGGTCTACGAAGAGCTGCGGCGCCTGGCGCGCACCTACATGCGGCGGGAGCGGCCCGACCATTCGCTGGGAGCCACCGCGCTGGTGCACGAGGCGTACATCAAACTGATCGACCAGAAGCAGGTGGGGTGGCAGAACCGGGCGCAGTTCTACGCGCTCTCGTCGCAGATTATCCGCAACATCCTGGTGGACCACGCGCGGCGGCGGTCGCGCCTGAAGCGGGGCGGCGACGTTTTCAAGCTCTCGCTCGAGGCGGAGGTGGACGTTGCGGGCGAGCGCGAGCTGGACCTGGTGCGGTTGGATGACGCGCTCAACGCGCTGGCGAAGCTGGATGAGCGGCAGGCGCAGATCGTGGAGCTGCGATTCTTCGCCGGACTTTCCATCGAAGACACCGCGGAGGCGATGGGGATCTCGCCCGCCACGGTGAAGCGCGAGTGGACGATGGCGCGGGCGTGGCTGGCGCGGGAGCTGGCGCGCGGCGCTACGGCGTAAAACCGATCCGTTGGAGCAGCTCGCGGAAGCGCGGCAGTGCCCGGACGTTGTCGTATTCCTCCGAGCCTTTGACCCAGACCAGGCAGCCGGCGTGGACGGCGGCGGCCTTTTCGAGCCAGTCGAGCCCGCGCTCTCTTTCGCCCAGAGCACTATAGATGATGCTCAGACCGCACGTCGCGCCCGGGTTCGCGGGGAAGGATTTCTCGAGCACCGCGGCCATTCGCAGAGCGTCCGGCCGCTTTCCCCAAAGGGCGTAGGCGTAGCCGAACCTGGCCGCGGTGGAGGGCTCCCCGAATGTGGAATTGGCGCCGATCTGCAACTCGCGGATGGCGTCTTCGTAGGCGTGCTGCTCCGTGTAGATCTGTCCGAGATACCAATGGGCGGTGGTGAAGTTGGGGTCCATCTCGAGCGTTCGCCGGCATTCGCGGACGGCCTCGTCATAGTGCCCGGTCATCATCAGGACGAGGGCGTAGTCGGAGCGGATGATCAGGGAGACGGGCGCCAGATCGACGGCTTTGCGGATCTCCGACAACGCCTCGGGGCGGCGGCCCATGGCGGTCAGAAACAGCGCGTACCACTGGTGCGCGGTTGCGTAGGAGGGGTTGAGCTGGACGGCCTGCCGGTATTCCGCCTCGGCGTCCGCAAACTTCCACTGGTGCATGCCGAGGACGAAGGCGAGCGAGGTGTGCGCCTCGGCCAGGGCGGGGTCGATCTGGAGCGCGTGGCGGGCGGCGGCCTCGGCCTTGCCGGACGCTTCGCGCTCACTCATGAAGCCGTAGCTGTTGAGCAGGATGTAGCAATCGGCGAGACCGGCGTAGGCCAGCGCGAAGTTAGGGTCGAGCGCCACGGCTTGTTGGAAGAGATCGATGGCTTTCTGAAAACCGCCGGCGTTGCGCTTGTTCCAGTGATAGCGGCCTTCGGTGTAGAGCCGGTAGGCACGCGAGTCTTGCGTATCGCGGCGAGCGAGGCGCTTCTGTTCTGCCTCTGTCAATTGCAGACCGAGGCCGGCGGCGATCTGGGAGGCGATTTCCTCCTGCGCGGCCTGTAGCTCGGCCGGCGAACGGTCGTACTGCGCGCCCCAGAGTCGCGTACCGTCGCGCGCGCTGACCAGTTCCATCTGAATGCTGAGCAGGCTGCCGCGCTCGACCACACGGCCGGTGAGGATGGCGTCGACACGGAGATCCTTGCCGGCCTGGCGCGGATCGACGGTCTTGCCCCTGTAGCCGAGAACCGTGGAGCGCGCCATGACTCGCAGGCGGCGCAGCTCGGAGAGCTTCTGGATGAGGCTCTCGCCGATGCCATCGATCAGATAGTCGACGGCGGCGTCATGGGCGGTGTTGTCGAGCGGGAGGATGGCGACTGAAGAGAGCGGCTTCTGGGCGCCGGGCCGCCAGTAGATCAGGAGAACGGCGAGGAGGGCCAAGGCCGCCAGCGCCACGCCGACGGGTATACGGAGACGGCTGCGCTTGAGATCGGAGCGCAAGCTGGAAATGGTTTGGTACCGGCGTCGCCGGTCCTTCCCGGTGGCCTTGCGAATGACGCGCTGAAAGGCGGGCGGCGCGGCCATCTCGGAGAGGAGAACGCCGAAGCTGAAGATATCGGTACGGGAATCGAGCGGCTCGCCGCGCGCCTGCTCGGGAGACATGTAGGCGATGGTGCCGACGGCGAGGCCGGTGTGGCTGGCGTCGCGCTCGGTTTGGGCGAGCCCGAAATCCAGCACCTTCACGGAACCGCGAGCGGTGAGAAAAATGTTGGCGGGCTTGATGTCGCGGTGCACGATGCCGGCGGCGTGGGCGGCGTCGAGCGCATCGGCGATCTGGAGCGCGCAGGCCAGCGCTTCGGACGTGGGGAGGGGGCCTTGGGCGAGACGGTCCTTGAGGCTCTGCCCTTCGAGCAGCTCCATGGCGATGAAGGGGTGGCCGGCGAAGTCGCCGATGCTGTAGACGGTGCAGACGTTGGGGTGATTGAGCGCCGAAGCGGCGCGGGCTTCGCGGCGGAAGCGATCGAGGAAGGCGGCGTTTCCGGCGAACTGGGCGGAGAGAAACTTGAGGGCGACGGGGCGATCGAGCTCGGTATCGTGCGCGGCGTGGACGACGCCCATGCCCCCGCGGCCGATCTCGGGGCCGACCTCGTAGTGCGCGACGCGGCGGCCGATCCAGTAGCCGTCGGAGAGGTTCGCGGTCTCCCAGACGGGGCGGTCGAGCGCGGCAGGTCCGCTGTCGTGGGATGCGAGCAGGCTTTCGACTTCGTGGCGGAGGGCTGCGTCAGCGGTGCATGATTGGTCGAGGTATGCGCTGCGTTGTTGCGGCGGAAGGTCGAGCGCGACATGGAAGAGGTGCTTGACGGCATCCCATCGGTCGGGGTCCACTGAGTCAGCCTTTCGAACACCGAAGTAACATACCCAAGGAATTAATTCGGAGTTTACAGCATCGGGATTTGCGTGACGGGGTAATTCGGGGACAGGCAACGAAATTCCGCGCAAAGACGGCGCGGAAGGTTTCGTAGCCTGTCCCCGAATTACGATTCCTGCGCGTCGACGACGGCGATGGCGGCAACGTGGACGATGTCATTTACTTCGGAACCGCGCTGTAGGACGTGGACCGGCTTCGAAAGGCCCGTCAGCAAGGGACCGATCAACTCGCAGCCGCCAATGCGCTCGAGCAGCTTGTAGGCGATGTTGCCGGATTCCAGGTTGGGGAAGATGAGCACGTTGGCGCCGCCCTTCAGCGTGCTGAAAGGATAGGTCTCATCGATGATCTGCGGGACGACGGCGGTGTCGGCCTGCATTTCGCCATCGATCGTCAGGTGCGGAGCGCGCTGGCGGACGAGGTCCACGGCGCGCCGCACCTTATCGGAGAGCGGGTGCCGGGTGCTGCCGAAATTCGAGAACGAGAGCATCGCCACGCGCGGCTCCTGGTTGAAGCGGCGGCATTTTTCGGCGGCCATGATGGCGATCTCGGCCAGGTCCTCGGCGGTGGGCTCGATGTTGACGGTGGCGTCGGCAAGGAAGTAGACGTCGCCCTTCCGCGTGATCAGAACGTAGACGCCGGCGACTTTGCGCAGCTCGGGACGGACTTCGATGACCTCGAGCGCGGGGCGGATGGTGTCGGGGTAGTGAGTGGTAAGACCGCCGACCAGAGCGTCGGCATCGTTGAGCCGCACCATGACGCTGGCGAAGGTGGTGGGGTTGAGGATGAGCCGCGCGGCTTCGGTGCGGGTGACGCCCTTACGCTGACGCAGGCGGTAGAACTCCTCGATGTACTCCTGCAGGCGTGGGAACCTGGCGGGGTCGACGATCTCGACGCCATTGAGATTGAGGCGCAGCTCGGTGGCCGTGGCGCGGATTTTCGACTCATTGCCGAGGAGGATGGGGAGGGCGATCCGGTCATCCAGGAGGATCTGGCAGGCGCGCAGAATCTTGGGTTGCTCGCCCTCGGTGAAGACGACGCGCTTGGGCTGCTTGCGGGCCTTGTGGATCATGGCGCGCATGATCTCGTTGGCCTTGCCGAGGCGTCGCTCGAGAGCCTCGCGGTACTGCACGATATCGACGGGCGACTGCGCGACGCCGGTATCCATAGCGGCCTGGGCGACGGCCGAAGCTTCCACGATCAGCACGCGCGGGTCGAACGGCTTGGGGATGATGTACTCGGGGCCGAACCGGAGGCTATCGATGCCGTAGGCGCGGAGAACGGAATCCGGGACGTCTTCCTTGGCGAGAGCGGCGAGCGCGCGGGTGGCGGCGAGTTTCATCTCATCGTTGACGGTGGTGGCGCGCACATCGAGCGCGCCGCGGAAGATGAAGGGGAAGCCGAGAACGTTGTTCACCTGGTTGGGGCAGTCGGAGCGGCCGGTGGCGACGATGGCATCGGGGCGGGCGGCGAGGGCGGCCTCGTAGGGGATTTCGGGATCGGGGTTGGCGAGCGCGAAGATGATGGGCTTGGGCGCCATGGGGAGAAGCATCTCGGGGGTGACGGCGCCGCCGGTCGAGAGGCCGAAGAAGACGTCGGCACCGACGAGAGCCTCGGTGAGGGTGCGGGCTTCGGTCTTCGATGCATAGCGGGCCTTGTAGGGGTTCATGCCCTCGGTGCGGCCCTGGTAAATGACGCCCTTGGTGTCGCACATGACGATATTTTCCAGGCGCACGCCGAGCTTGATGTAGTGGGCGGCGCAGGAGACAGCGCTGGCGCCGGCGCCGTTGAATACGATCTTGACCCGATCGATCTTCTTGCCGGCGAGCTCGAGCGCATTCAGCAGGCCGGCGCCGGAGATGATGGCGGTGCCGTGCTGGTCGTCATGGAAGACCGGGATCTTCATGGTCCTGCGTAACTCCTCCTCGATGAGGAAGCACTCCGGGGCCTTGATGTCTTCGAGGTTGATGCCGCCGAAGGTGGGTTCCATGAGCTGACAGACGCGGATGATTTCGTGCGGGTCCTCGGTGGCAAGCTCGATGTCGAAGACGTCGATATCGGCGAAGCGTTTGAACAGGACGCCCTTGCCTTCCATGACGGGCTTGCCGGCGAGGGCGCCGATATTGCCGAGGCCGAGGACGGCGGTTCCATTGGATACCACGGCCACCAGGTTGCCCTTGGCGGTGTACTTGTACGCCAGGCTGGGGTCACGCTCGATTTCGAGGCACGGAACGGCGACGCCGGGCGTATAGGCGAGGCTCAGGTCCCGCTGGGTGCGGCACGGCTTGGTCGGGGTAACGGACACTTTGCCGGCGGGGGATGAGGAATGGTATTCCAGCGCATCTTCGGGACGAATCGTCATGCGGGCGAGCGCCTTTCAGGATTATTATAGCTGCTTATCTGATTATTCTACATCGATAGAGAGATCGCGGCGGGCGGCGACCGCCACTGTCTCGGCGGGAAAACGCATGAGGTCCACGGCAAATAAAGGGGTTACCCGTCTGGCGCCGCTGAAGGGGCGCCGGTCTCGCTGGCCTGGCTCAGCTGCGGAAGGATCCAGGCCATTCATCCAATTGCAGAGTAACACCCGAGGGTCAGGCCGGGGAGGTTCGGTGGCGGTAAATGATTGAGCGCATGGAGAAGAAATGGCCAGAAAATACGTGACTATTCCAGGATAGCAACGAGGTCCAGTTTCATAATCCAATACTAAGCGCGTTATCGTTTAGCCACGCGCCTCAATTGTTCAACTACGTCCTGCCAATTCTCTGGATCTCCCTGGCATATTGGGCACGGACACTGATTGCCTTTGATTTGGAAATACAATAGAGTTCGTGCCCTTGATATCGAAGCATCTTTGGGTCCGGCTTTCCACTAGCGCCGAATGTTCCATCAGGGCGCAAATACTGATGGCAGACGGCCATTCCCTTGCCCGGATAATATGGGACGGTCTGGCTTCGCGTTCCTAAGGGTTGATGTGATGGCCCTGGATCGTCCTTGTAAGGTTTACCGGCGGGAGCTTTCTTTTCAAGTATTTCCCGTTCATAACCGACCTCTTTGAACATTTGTAGTAAAGTGGAAGCATGAACGAGGCGCGCTGAGGGAGATTTAGCCATGGCGTCTGAACTAGAGATAGAGATTCAGCAGCACCTCTTGCAATTTCTCAATGGAACCGCCGCGCTCCATGAGTTCGAGGATTGCTTTAGCCCAATTGCATGGACCCTCGCAGATTCCCCAGATGTGTCAGCAAGGGAACTCGCTGGACGTATATGTAACGTCATCGCCGAAGCATCTCGCGGTGACCGCACGCTGGAGTCAATGAAGGAAGAGTTGGCATCTGTCATCCCCCCTTTTGCGCGAAATAGTTCTGGTGAGCCATATCCCTATCCCTCCGTCTCGGAGTCATACGCCCAAACTGCCATTAACGAAGCAGCATGAGTGGAGCTTGCGCTAAGTACCTGTCATCAAGGTAGGCGCGGATGAAATACAGGCCCGGTACGACAAGTGGCCTAACGTCCACGTTGAACTCTGTGGTTAGAGCAAAACCTCCGGGATGGGGGAGAAACTCGTTTTGCCGGTAGCCATAAAAAAATCGATGCTCTGGTGCAACTATGTCCCTAAACCACTCTTTCTCTGTTTGGCGACCCATCTGGATCGAAAGGCGATGGGGATTAATATCTCCGGGTGGGCAAATGACACGGGTTACAGAAAAGGATTCGTCAGAAAAATCTGTGGGTGAGTTCTGGCTCGGGCAGTTTGCCAAGTGAATGATAGAGTGCCAGTTCGGTGACTCGGAAGGTTCGGAACCCATAGGATCTTCTCATAGTGACTTTGGCTTTGTTGTTCAGACCC
>JBGPHT010000200.1:0-12526 GCA_041484525.1 Bryobacteraceae bacterium
ATTCTCGACTATATCGACCATCACAACCGGGCGCCTAAGCCGTTCATCTGGACGGCCAAAGCGAGCGACATCCTGGAGAAGGTCAAGCGCGCCCGCCACGCTCTGGATAATCGGCATTCTGCATGACGCACTACACTAGCGCAATTGAAACAGATGAGCGCCCGCTTCGCGCCCGTCACTCTGAAGTACGCTGAATCCAGCCTTTCCGCCGGAGATCGCAAGGCTCTGCCGAAGCTGGTCGAAGCCGCGCGCGTTCTCAATTACATCTTCCTGGACCAGCTCTGGAGCGGCAATCGCGCGCTCTACGCACAGCTCCAGAAAGACACCACGCCGCTCGGCCGCGAGCGCCTCCATTACTTCTGGCTGAACAAGGGTCCCTGGTCGGATCTGGACGGCCACGCCGCGTTCCTCCCCAGCGTCCCGGAGCGCAAGCCGCTGGGCGCCAACTTCTATCCCGAGGACATGACGCGCGAAGAATTCGAAGCCTGGGCCAAGACGCTGCCCGCCGCCGAGCGCGAGCAGGCCGAGGGATTCTTCACCGTGATCCGCCGCGATGCCAACCGCAAGCTCACCGCCATCCCCTACAGCAAGGCCTACGCCGCGGATCTCCAGAGGGCCGCCGGCCTGCTGCGCGAAGCTGCCGCCCTCACGGATAACGCCTCGCTCAAGAAATATCTGACGCTGCGCGCCGATGCGTTCCTCTCGAACGACTACTACGCGAGCGACGTCGCGTGGATGGATCTGGACGCGCCGCTCGACATCACCATCGGCCCCTACGAGACGTATAACGACGAAGTGTTCGGTTACAAAGCCGGGTTCGAGGCCTACATCACGATTCGCGACGAGCGCCTCACCAATCAGCTACACGCGTTCGCCGGGCGGCTGCAGGAGATCGAGAACAACCTGCCCATCGATCCCAAATTCCGCAATCCGAAGCTCGGCGCCGCTGCCCCCATTCGCGTGGTGAACGAGGTGTACGCCGCGGGCGATGGGGCCCACGGAGTCCGTACAGCCGCCTTCAACCTGCCCAACGACGAGCGCGTGGTCCACGAGAAGGGCAGCAAGCGCGTGATGCTGAACAACATTCAGGAAGCGAAATTCGAGAGCACCCTGAAGCCGATCGCCGCGGGCGTGCTGCCGCCGCCGGCGCAGGCCGACCTCAGCTTCGAATCGTTTTTCACCCACATCCTGGCGCACGAATTGAGTCACGGCATCGGCCCGCACCAGATCCAGATCGCCGGCCGCGCCACCACGCCCCGCCAGGAGCTGAAAGACCTGTACAGCGCCATCGAGGAGGCGAAGGCCGATGTGACCGGCCTCTTCATGCTGCAGTATCTTTACGACCACGGCATGGAGCACTCGCCCGCCGCCGAGCGCCAACTCTACACCACGTTTCTGGCGTCGGCCTTCCGCTCGCTGCGCTTCGGTCTGACGGAAGCCCATGGCAAAGGCATGGCGCTGCAGTTCAACTACCTGACCGGCAAAGGCGCTTTCGTCGCGAAGCCGGATGGCACGTTCACCGTCGATCTCGCGAAGGTGAAATCCGCCGTCCGCGATCTCACGCACGACCTGCTGACGCTCGAAGCCGAAGGCAACTACGCAGCCGCGAAAAAGATGCTCGACACGCTGGCCGTCGTGCGCCCGCCCTTGCAGCGCGCCCTCGACAGCCTGAAGTCCATCCCCACCGACATCGACCCGGTGAACGAGAAGTAGAAAGAATCCGGGGATGCTCCGGGCGACCTACGCGACATCCGCAACCGTCGCGAAACCAGGGGCGTCCCCGCATTCTTTCTATGCGCCTGACGGAGCGCCCGGCGCCCCAATCCGCTACCCTATCTGCATGCGCCGCGCCGTCTGTGCCCTGCTGCTTCTCTACTCCTACGCCTGGCCTCAATCGGTCCACCCCATCACCGGCCGCCCCTATGCCGGCGTCATGGGACCCGGCGGTGCGCCCTGGCTGGTCCGGCCCGAGCGCGAGTCGGAAGAGGCCCCCGATGCCGCGCTCGACGCCATCGGCATTCCCAAAAATGCAGCCGTCGCCGATATCGGCGCGGGCGTCGGCTACTTCACCTGGCGCCTCGCAACGCGCGTCGGTCCCGCCGGCAAAGTCTACGCCAACGATATCCAGCAGGAAATGCTCGATCGCCTCCGCAAGAACATGGAGCAGCGGAAAATCACCAACGTCGAGCCCGTGCTCGGCGCCATCGACGATCCGAAACTGCCCGCAGCCGCCATCGACCTCGTGCTCCTCGTCGATGTCTACCACGAATTCTCCGAGCCCCAGAAAATGCTGCGCCACATCCGCGAGAGCCTGAAACCCGACGGCCGCCTGGTGTTGCTCGAGTACCGCGGCGAAGATCCCGCCGTGCCCATCCGCCCCGAGCACAAGATGACCGTCGCGCAGGTCAAGGCCGAACTCGAGCCCGAGGGCTTCCGCCTCGACCGCGCCATCGAGACCCTGCCCCGCCAGCACATCCTGGTCTTCCGCAAGAACTAGCTGTCCTACACTGATATCAGATGTCTCCCGCCATCGCGGTGCGCGACCTGAAGAAGTCCTATGGCGACAAGGCCGCTGTGGATGGCGTGGATCTCGAAGTGCCCCGCGGGTCCTTCTTCGGTTTCCTCGGACCCAACGGCGCCGGCAAGTCCACCACCATCCGCATCCTCACCGGCCTTATTCCGCGCGATAGCGGCGCCGTCGAGATTCTCGGATTCCGCCAGCCCGAGGACGAGCTGGAAATCAAGCGCCGCATCGGCCTCGTCCCCGAGGAGTCGCTTCTCTTCGACCGCCTCACCGGCGTCGAGTTCCTGGAATTCGTCGGCCGCATGTACGGCCTCGAGCGGCCGAAGGCCATCGAACGCGCGCGCGCCCTGCTCGATCTCTTCGAACTCCAGGCCGGCCGCAAGATCATCGGCGAATACTCGAAGGGCATGCGCAAGCGCGTCGCCATGGCCGCCTCGCTCATTCATCACCCCGAGCTCTTCCTCATGGATGAGCCGTTCGAAGGCGTGGACGCCGTGGGCGCGCGTCTCATGAAGGACATCCTCGCCGACCAGGTGCGGCGCGGCGCCACCATCTTTCTCACCACGCACGTGCTCGAAGTCGTCGAGCGCCTCTGCGATCGCGTGGCCATCATCAACCAGGGCAAGATCGTCACCAACGGCACGCTCGCCGATTTGCGCGCCGGCGGCGAATCTCTCGAGGATGCCTTCGTTCGCGTGGTCGGTGCGAACCACACCGTCGAACATCTGGACTGGTTATGATTGCCGCCATTCTCCGCGCCCAGTTGCTCAGCATGCGGATGGGCCGTCGCCGCGGCGCGGTCTTCAGCGTCATCACGGCGGTGTTGTGGTACAGCTTGTGGACCGTCGTCGCCGGCGCGGTGGGCTTCACGGCGTCGCAAACCGGACTAACCTCGCTCCACCGCTACATGCCTCTCGCCCTGCTGGCCCTGTTCCTCTACTGGCAATTCGTGCCGATCATTTCCGCCAGCATGGGGTCCGCCCTGGACATGCGCAAACTGCTCGTCTACCCCGTCCCGCATGGAAAACTATTCCTGGTCGAAGTGCTTCTGCGGCTTACCAGCGGCCTCGAAATGGTGATCGTGCTCACCGGCGGATTCATCGGCCTGCTCGCGAATCAAGCCGCCGGAGGTATGGCTGCACTACCGCGCTTGCTCCCGCCCGCCTTGCTGTTCATCCTGTTTAATCTGCTGGTTTCGTCCGGCCTGCGCAGCCTGCTCGAGCGCCTCCTCTCGCGCCGCTACGTCCGGGAATTTCTAGCGCTGGCCTTCATGCTGGTGGGGACGCTGCCGCGCCTTGTGATGGCGTCGGGTGTACGTCCGAAGCCGATGGGCGGCCTCGCCGGCGTGCTCGCGGCGCTGGGACTCCCGTGGTCCGCTGCCGCTCGCGCCGCGCTCGGAGAGTCTACCGCGCTCGCCATCCTGGGACTCTGCGGCTGGACTCTGCTGGCCGCCTGGTTCGGCCGCTTTCAGTTCGAGCGCAACCTGCGCTACGATTCCCTGGCCGCGCAAGCCACCCCGACGAAACCCCGCGTCCACCGCGATGCCTGGATGGACCGCTTCTACCGTTTCCCCTCCCTGCTGTGGCGCGACCCGCTGGCCGCCATCGTCGAGAAGGAACTCCGGTCGCTGTCGCGCTCGCCCCGTTTCCGAATGGTGTTCGTCATGGGATTCTCATTCGGCCTGATGGTCTGGCTGCCGCTGGTCATGGGCCGCAACGCGTCCCGCAACAGTGCCGTCGGCGATTACTTTCTGCCCGTCGTCTGCGTCTACGCGCTCACCTTGCTGGGACAGGTTTCCTACTGGAACTGTTTCGGATTCGACCGTTCCGCCACCGCCGTCTACTTCGTGGCGCCGCAGCCGATCGTGAAAGTTCTCCTCGGGAAGAACATCGCCCACCTCATCTTTGTCTACCTCGAGGTGCTGATCCTCTCGGCCATCACGGTGCTGCTGCCATTCCGGATCGGCCACGGCCGCGTGCCCTAGACGATGCTGGTAGTCGGCATCTGCTCGCTCTACATGCTGGCCATGGGCAACATCAGCTCCGTCCGATTTCCGCGCGGGCTGAACGCCGAGCGCGTCTCGCAAGGCGGCGCCTCCGGCCGTTTCCAGGCGCTCATCTTCATCCTGTACCCGCTGGCGCTCGCCCCGATCTTTCTCGCCTATCTGGCGCGATTCGCATTTGCAAGCGAGTTAGCGTTCTACATCGTTCTTGCTGTCGCCGCCGCCATCGGAGGCGCGGTGTACTGGATCGCGATGGAATCGGCCGTCGGCACCGCTCTCACGCGGCGTGAAGCCATCCTGCAGGAACTCTCGAAAGGCGACGGCCCCGTAGCTTCGGACTGACTCCGCCCTACTGCTTGCTCTTCAGGACGTCCACCAGTTCCTTCACCGCATCGGCGCTCTTCTGCAGCATCGCCTGCTCTTCGGCCGTGAGCTTCACCTGGAAGATCTGCTCGATGCCGCGCGCCCCGAGCTTCACCGGTACCCCCACGAACAGCCCGTTGATGCCGTACTCGCCCTCCAGATATGCCGCGCACGGCAGCACTTTCTTTTTGTCCTTGAGGATGGATTCCGCCATCTCGACGGCCGCCGCCGAAGGCGCATAGTAGGCGCTGCCCGTCTTGAGGTACTTCACGATCTCCGCGCCGCCGTTGCGCGTGCGGTCCACGATGGCGTCGATTGTGGCCTGGTCCATCAGCTCCGTCAGCGGAATTCCCGCGACGTTGCTCAGCCGCACCAGCGGCACCATGGTGTCGCCGTGCCCGCCCATCACCACGCCGGTCACGTTCTCGACCGACACTTTCAACTCCGCCGCGATGAAGGTGCGGAAGCGCGCGCTATCCAGCACGCCCGCCATTCCCACCACGCGATTCTTGCTGAACTTGGATACCCCGAACGCCGCCTGCGCCATCGCATCCAGCGGGTTCGTCACCACGATGAGGATGCAATTGGGCGAGTACTTCGCCACCTGCTCGGTGGCTGTGCGCACCACCTCGTAGTTCGCCATCAGCAGATCGTCGCGGCTCATCCCCGGCTTGCGCGGAAAGCCCGCCGTGACGATCGCGATATCGGAGTTCGCCGTGGGCTCGTAATCGTTCGCGCCCGTCAACATGACGTCGTACCCCTGCACCGGACCGGACTGCAGCAGGTCGAGCGCCTTGCCTTGCGGAACCCCTTCCACCACGTCCACCAGGACGACGTCGGCTAGTTCCTTATCGGCAATGCGCAACGCACAATTCGCGCCGACATTCCCAGCGCCCACAACCGTGACTTTCTTTCGCAAAACAAATCTCCTTTTTTCGGGGAATCGGAAAGCTGATTATACCAACCCTTTCGCCGAACCCCGCTGTGGCAATATGAAGCTTACATGTCATCGAAGAAGGTGAAAAAGCGGGTGGCCGCCGCCCCTGAGGAGGCCCCAGTTGCGCCTCAACCCGCGCCCGCCACCTTCGAATGGCTGGAGCGCCATTCGCTCGCCGTCACCCTCGCGCTGATCCTGATCGCATCGCTTCGCATCGTTTCCACCTACACCGTCTTCAACCATACTTCGGACGAGCCGAACCACATCGCCTGTGGCATGGAGTGGCTCGACAAAGGCACGTACACTTACGAGACCCAGCACCCGCCGCTCGCGCGCGTCGCCGCCGCCCTCGGACCGTTCCTCCTCGGAGTCCGCTCTCAGGGACCGGTCGTGCCCGACACCACTTCCGTGCCCAAAGAAGGCACCGCGATTCTCTACCGCGATCACCACTACGATCTCTCGCTCGCTCTCGCCCGCGCCGGCATCCTGCCCTTCTTCTGGATCGCCTGCCTGGTTGTTTACTGGTGGGGACGGCGCTACTTCAGCGGAACCGTGGCCGCGATCTCAGTTTTCCTTTTCACGTTTCTTCCCGTCACCTTGGCGCACGGCGGGCTCGCCACCACCGATATGGCGCTCACCGCGTTCACCGGCGCCGCCTTCCTTTCGGCGCTGATCTGGCTGGAAGAACCGAGCCCGCGGAACTCCGTACTGTTAGGCGCGTCGACTGCCCTGGCAGTTCTCTCGAAACTGTCGGCACCCATGTTCCTGGCCGCCGCGTTCCTCCTGGCGTTCCTCTGGTACGCGTGGACGGCGCGCCCGCAGTTCGGCGCCATCGCCAGGCGTCTTGCGAAGCCATTCGGCATCGCCCTGCTCGCGGGATTCTTGCTCGTCTGGGCCGGCTACCGCTTCTCCGTCGGCAAAGCCGGCGGCATCCTTCTGCCCGCGCCGCAACTTTTCACCGGCCTGCAGGCCGTAATCCACCACAACCAGCAGGGCCATCCCAACTACTTATTTGGACAGCGCAGCCCGCGCGGTTTCTGGGATTACTACCTCGTCGTGCTGGCCGTCAAGACGCAACTCGCCTTCCTGATCCTCGCCGGAATCGGCCTGCCGATGCTCCTGCGGACGCGCAGCCCGTACCGCTTTGCGTGGCTGCCCGTCGTCTTCTCGCTGGCGATTCTCGCCGTCGGCATGGGAAGCAACATCAACATCGGAGTGCGCCACATCATGCCGATCTACATCGGCCTTTCGATCGTGGCCGCGGTGGGCGCACTCCGCTTATGGGAGCTGTCCCACGGTCGCAAGTGGGTTGTCGCAGTGCTCGGTCTGTTACTCGTGTGGAATTCCGCCGCGTCCCTCTTCAGCCATCCTGACTACCTGGCCTACTTCAACGAGCTTGCCGGCAGCCACCCGGAAAATATCCTCGTCGATTCCAACCTCGACTGGGGCCAGGACATGAAGCGTCTCGCCGCCCGCCTCCATCAATTGGGCGCGCGCGAGTTGACGATGAACCAATTCCTGATCGCCGACCTCGAAAAGGAACACGGCTTCCCGCCCATCCACGAAATGGATCTGATGAACCCTTCTCCCGGGTGGAACGCCGTCAGCATCACGCACCTGAAGATCGCGCGCCTCGGCCTGTGGGAGACCTATCCGCAAGTCCAGCTCTGGCCGGAACGGATTCCGCCCACCGAACGCGTCGGCAAATCGATCCTGCTTTGGTATTTCCCACCCACGCCGCAACCGCGCCCCTAACCGCACCGCGACCGTCAACCCGCCTGGGCAACTGTTGAGTACTGGAACGGTACCTGCCGGAATTGAGTACCGGACAATAGGCCAGACAACATGTGGACCGCGCCCGGTTCGCCCTATAATCCCGGGAATTGGAGGTCCAACGTAGTGTCTCAGAAACTTCGCCCGGCCGTTCTGCTGCTCGGGCTTTCCGGCTTACTGTCCGCGACAGCCATCGATTTTCCGCAAGGGAAGGTGCTCTCGATTTCCAACGCCTGCGCGAATTTCGCGGGATATACGTGCACCATAACGGCATATTTTGACGATCTCTCGCTGGACGATCAGAACGACGGCCAGAATATCAACGGTCTGTTCCAGAGCGCGTTCGACACCTGGAATGCCGGAAATGCGGTGGGGAGTAAGTGGACGTTGAATTTCGGCGGCGACACGCTCGGCGGCACGTTCCACGTCTACGGGTCGAACACTACCGGCGCCGCGCGCGCCAATCAGTTCGACAACGCCAATAACCCGAGCACCGCCAGCGTGGTGAAGGGCGGCCTCGACATCACGATCGCGCTCGAAGGGGTGACCCTACCGACTCTCGGTCCCAACGACGTGCTCGGCTGGTCGCAGGGATTGTTCGACGACTACCTGACGAACGGCACTACGGTTCCGCCGTTCTTCGAGATGGATATCGATACCAGTTGTATCGCCAACGCCAGTTTCTGCGCGCCGCTCTATCCGTTTCAATACATCGACAACCATTTCTTCGACGAACCCAAGGCGCGCTACCAGGCGCCGGGAACGCGGCAGGCATTCTTCGATGCCAACGCCTACTTTTCAGTAGCTACCTAACTACACCTCGCGCAGCCTGACCGTTTACGACGGCGTGTCGTACGGCTTCCAGAACTTCGTCACACCGGAACCGGGCGCCTGGGTGCTGTTCGTATCGGGGTTCGGTGCCATCCTGATCGGGCGTTGGAAACGCGCGCGAGGATAGTCGTCAGCGGCGCCGCTTTTTTCTGGGCTGGCCGAGGAACCAAGGCAAGAGAAACCACGCCGAGTACGGGACCGCGAGATCGGCGATCGGCGGCAGCCAGAACCAGCGGTGCAAACGTGCCACCGGCAGCAACAGGAATGCGGCCATGCCGGCGAGTCCCCCGGCGACCAGGATCAGTGAGGGTCGCTCGCTACGAGTGATTCGGCGATAGACAATCACCAGGTTGCAAAGCTGGCAGAAGGCGGCGAACCCCAGCAGGAACGAGCCGATCAGCCACGCCATGGTGTTCGCCAGAATCACATATAGTCCCACAACATGTTAGCGTGGCGAGCGTCGCGCCGAACGGGGTTTTCCCCCATCGACTCGACGTTGCGTCTACCCCGCCTCAGCCGGCGCCTCAATCGGCTCGGGAATCTGAAACCCGAGGACGATACGCTTCCATTCGACTTTGGGCTTCTGGAAATTGACGAGAAGACAAAGGGTCTGGCCGGAGGCTCGCAAATAGTTGAGACATTGCGCGGCGTGTTCGTTGACGAGGCGCTCGACACATTTCAGCTCGACCACCAGCACGTCTTCGACGAGGATATCGGCAAAGTATTCTCCAACGGAGTGTGCCCTTGTAGGTTACTGTAAATGAAGTTTGGGCGGTAGCCCGGATGCCACGGAGGCTGAGTTCTGTGAGGAGAGCACGCTCGTAGACTTTCTCGAGAAATCCGGCACCCAGCGTGTTGGAGACCTCAAAGACGGCGCCGAGCACGCGTTCGGTCAGCGAATCGAAGAATCCGCGTTCATCGGTGTTCATCAGCGGCCCATACTGGATGTGCCGTTCTAAACCAATACCTCTCAAAATCATTATTAGCCGCCGATCCACGCCGATCGACGCCGATTGTGGGCGGAACCGCAGGATTCGATTCGATCTGTCCAGCTAACATCTTGCTAAGTGGCGCTAATAGCTCGAAAGGGCTATCTATAGATGGCTCTTTCGTTTCCGCGAAAAATATACCGCAACCTGTAACGTTCGAATGGGGTTTGCCCGTCTAGTATGTAAATCCCCGTTACGACAGCGGGCGCACTCACCCCTATCACCCAAACCGCGCCCGCTTTTTCATTTTTGGAAACCGGTAAGCGCCGAAGGCGCGCGCGCTGCCGCATGAACACCCAACACGTCCGGGCTTCCCCCTACGATCTTCCTTCGCTTTTCTCCTCGAACATTCCTTCGAATAGCGATGTGCTGAGATAACGCTCGGCGGCGTCGGGCAGAACGGTGACGATCGTCTTGCCGGCGAACTCGGGTAGGAGAGCGAGCCGGACCGCGACCGCCACGGCGGCGCCCGACGAGATGCCTCCCAGAATTCCTTCCTCCTTCGACAGCCGGCGCCCCATCTCGATGGACTCCTCGTTCGACACCATCTCCACGAGATCCACCATGGAAAGATCGAGCGTGTCGGGGATGAAGCCGGCGCCGATGCCCTGGATCTTGTGCGGCCCCGGCCTGAGGGGTTGGCCGGCCAAACGCTGCGCGATCACCGGACTGGCCGACGGCTCGACGGCGACGGAGAGAATCTTCTTCCCCTTCTCCTTCTTGATATAGCGGGAAACCCCGCTGATGGTTCCGCCGGTACCGACGCCGGAAACGAATACGTCGATGGTGCCGTCGGTGTCTTCCCAGATTTCGGGTCCCGTGGTCCGAAAGTGGATTTCGGGATTCGCCGGATTCTTAAACTGCTGCAGCAGCACGAAGCGCTTGGGATCGCTCGCGACCATCTCCTCGGCCTTCGAGATGGATCCGGCCATACCCTGCGAGCCCTCGGTCAGCAGCAGGTTGGCGCCGAGAGCGCGCAGCACTTTGCGGCGTTCGATCGACATGGTTTCGGGCATGGTGAGGGTGATGGGGTATCCGCGCGCCGCCGCCACGAATGCCAGCGCGATGCCCGTGTTGCCGCTAGTGGGCTCGATCAGCTCCTTGCCAGGTTTCAGGATGCCGCGCTTTTCGGCGTCCCACACCATGGATGCGCCGATCCGGCACTTCACGGAGTACGCCGGGTTGCGGCCTTCGACCTTGGCCAGGACGAGGCCTTTGGCGCCGCCGGTGACGCGATTCAACCGAACCAGCGGCGTGTGGCCGATGCTGAAGGAATTGTCGTCGTAGATTCTCAACTCAGATCTCCCAGTTCAGGACGAACTTGTTCTGCCGCTCGGCCCAGCCGCGCACCAGGTCGGCGAAAGTGGTGCGGTCGATGATGCCGCTGACGGCGAGGTCCACCTGCTGCCACATATCCGTGAAGGGCGTTTCCTGTTTGCGCCGATGGCGGCCGCGGCCCGGCTGCGGGCCATCCACGAAGCGGAGCACCTCACCCACCGTGATGGCTTCGGCGCGGCGCGCCAGCATATAACCGCCTTCAGCGCCGCGCCGCGATTCGACGAAGCCGCCTTGTTTAAGGCCCGACAGAATCAGCTCCAGGAATTTCTGCGGGATCTTCTGGCGGCCGGCGATGTCGGCGATGCGCACGGGCTCGCCCGGACGCTGCGTGGCGAGGTCGAAAATAGCCTGCAGCGCGTATTCACCTTTAACGGAAGTGTTCATCGGGTTGGGGCGGAAGCAATCACCTTGGTGCCAGTAGAGATTGTACACGGCAACAACGGGAAGACACCAGTATGTTTACCATCGGGCGGTACTGCCGTGCGCTGCGTTACCCTCAAATGGATGTTGCTCCCGGGTCCCCGAATCGCGGCTGTGGTGAAACGCGGCGGGGCTCTTCCGGTGCTGGCGGTGCTATGCGGCCAGGCGCTGCTGCAATTCCACAATCTGGATCTGCTGCCGGTCTGGGGCGATGAACTGTTCACCCTCCGGACCGTGGCCCGTCCGGTAAGCGAGATCATTCCGATCGTGCAGCGCGATATCCATCCGCCGCTCTACTTCCTGCTGCTGCACGAGTGGATGCGGCTGCCCCTTCCCTGGACCGGCATCGCCGCTCTGCGGGCTTTCTCCGTAGTGGCGGCGCTGCTGTCGACGTTTCTGCTCGACCGGTTATGGTTGCGGCGTTGGAAAACCGGGCGCCGCTCGCTGGCCCTGCTGCTGTTCGCCTTTTCGCCTTGTCTTCTGCTGTACAGCCGCATGGCGCGCTCGTATACCCTGCAGGCGGCCCTCGGTCTGCTCGCCGTCTCCTTTCTCTGGCGCTGGATGCGAGAGCCGAGCCGGATTGCGCGGCGCGCGCTGCCCGCGTTTGCCGCCGCCGTCCTGCTGCTCTACACGCATTATCTGCCCGGGATTGCGATCCTGGCCGGCTTCTCGCTGGTGGCGTGGCGGAGGCTGGGGGTGGCGCGCGTGGCGCTGTTCGGAGCGGCCGCGGCGGCAGCTTACGCGCCGTGGCTGGTTACGCTGGCCGAGGCATTGCGCGCCTGGGGAGAGGCCGCGGCGTTCCAGTCCCACTACGCGCTCAACCGCAGCCCTTCGGTCGAACAGCTCCTGAAGATGGCGGCCGCGGCAGTGTCGTTGACCATCGGCGAATCGTTCTCTGTGTTCTCGCTGGCGCTAGTTCCGGTGGCGCTCTTGCTCGTCTGGCGCGGGTGCCGAGTGCGCAGGCCCTTGTTGCCGTTTCTGTTGCTGGCGGCGGCGATCGGGTATGCCGGAGCGGCCCGCTGGGTGGCGTGGCCGTTCGTGGCGGCGCGCCTGTTGTGGTTGCTGCCCTTCGTGGCCGCCGCGCTGGCGATCGGAATCACCCGTCGTGCCACTCCGCTGCGGCACGCCGCCGCGCTGGCGATCGGAATCACCCGTCGTGCCACTCCGCTGCGGCACGCCGCCGCGCCGACGATCGGAATCACCCGTCGTGCCACTCCGCTGCGGCACGCCGCCGCGCTGGCGATCGGAATCACCCGTCGTGCCACTCCGCTGCGGCACGCCGCCGCGCTGGCGATCGGAATCACCCGTCGTGCCACTCCGCTGCGGCACGCCGCCGCGCTGGCGATCGG
>JBGPHT010000201.1:0-12467 GCA_041484525.1 Bryobacteraceae bacterium
CCAGCAGTCGCTTCAGGATGTTGTCCCTTCCTCGCAAATGAATTCGCCTCATGCCGCCGGTTTCGTACAGATGCGCGAAGCTCCTCTCGGTCAGTTCGCTGCGCAGTTTCTGTAATCGCTGGTTGCGTTCTCCTCGCACACATCGCCGATTCTCATACGTCCGCTTCTGCTCCTCCGCCTTCCCCGCGCCCTGCCACTTCCGCCGTCCTCGCTCCGGTTCGGGTATGTAACTCCGGGCTTCCTGTAGGTGCAATTCCTTCAGCACGGCACCGCTGTGATAGCCCTTATCTGCTACCACCTCTTCCACTCCCTGTTCCTTGATTTCGCGCGCCGCGGCCTGTGCCACTTCCAGCGTCTGGTGGATCGTGGTGGTATCTCCCTGGTCGGCCGGTTGCAGCGTCATCGCCAACAGCGCTCCAGTCGTCAGATCCACGGCGTGTTCGGCTTTGTGCGCCAGATGCGTACGCCCATCCTTCATCTTCGTGATCCGCGCATCCGGATCGCTGGGGCTCTTCCATTCCCGATTGGATCCCTTCTTCTTCCGCTTCCGATCCAGGCGCGCTAACTGTTCCCGCGTCGGGTTCTCGATTCCCGCCGCCTGGGCCAGTTCCGTCAGATACTCGTTGTAGCTTTGCCCGTTATCGTGCCTCACGATGCTCTTCATGGCCGCGTTGGCTTCCAACGTGGTGGCGTCGATCGAGACCGTCCGCCCGCTGATCAACCCCTCTTCCGCTAAAATCTTCAACGCCCAGCGGAACACAGCCTTGTGCGTCTCCAGCCAAAAGAGACGCCGCGTGCGCGAAATCGTCGAATGGTCCGGCGTGGCCTCGTCCAGCGCGTAGCCCAGAAACTTGCGTAACGACAGCGAGTCCGCCGTCCGCCACGCGATCCCTCGCTCCGAATCCAGGCCTTCGAAGTAGCCGATCAGAAGACACCGGAAGTACACGCCTGGCGCCATGCTCGGCCGGCCATACGGGCTCTTCTTGTAATACTTCTGGCAAAGCCGCTCCACCTTGGCATCGAACTTGTGCTCATCCAGAATCTGATTCAGTCGGTCGTAGACCGCGTTCCCAGGGGTTTGGACCACGTCGCTCGTCGCGATCCACAGATCCTGCTGCCGCTCCCGCTTCCGCCGCGTTCCCATCGCCATGTCCTATAGACGCTCACTACATTTACGAGGTCACATGTTTTGGCAAGAGAATCTGACTACTGCCACGGGCTGCTAGAGCGCAATCGCCTTAACCAGGCTGGCCCGACTCCGAGCTTTGTTCAGTCAAGTCTTCATCTTCGGTTCCGCGACACGCGGAACACCGGCGCACAGGTGCTTTTTCTATTGACCGGCAGGCATCTCGAGAACCCGCGCCCTTTGCGTGAGTTTGCTCCCGCCTGCTTCGAGCGTGACGACGTACTCGCCCGGCGGCATCGCAGCTCGTGCCGGCCCGCCGCGGCCTCCACCACCACCTCCTCCGAATCCGCCGACGGCCTCCGTCGCCACGCGGTTGATTCCAGCCTTCTGCGAGCCCGGCAGAGTACGGACAACCTTACCGGTCAGGTCTGTGACAGTAACCGTGACAGGTTGCGCCGCATCCTGATTCAGGTAGTAGTAAATAGTCAGCCCGTTCGGCTCATTCGGTGTAGTCGGGAAACTATCGCCTAGAAGCCGGTAGTTACCCTGCGCGCCCTCACGGCGTATCGCCTTCGGTTTCACGGTGAACAGATAGGGGCCCCGCAGGTGCTCATCGGTCATCTCGCGGATGGGCGCGATATTCACCACCCAAATACCGCGGCCGTATGTGCCCACCACGAGATCCTGCTCACGAGGGTGCACCACCATGTCCGTGACCGGCGCCGGTGCCATGTTACTCTTCAGCGCCACCCACCGCGCGCCGCCATCCGTCGAAACATAGACTCCGATGTCGGTGCCGGCAAACAGCACCGACGCATTCTGCGGATCCTCAACGATCGAGTTGACCGGCCACTGCGGAAGGTTGCTCGAGATAGTAGTCCAGGTTGCGCCGAAATCGGTGATCTTGAACAGGTAAGGCTTGAAGTTGTCCTGCCGCCGTCCGGTCTTGGCGACGTAAGCCGTCCCCGCAGCGAAACGCGAAGCGTACACGCGGCTGGTCCACACGTCCTCGGGACCACCGGCGGCAGCGATGAGCTTCGTCGTGTCGGTCCAGTTAGCGCCGCTGTTCCTTGTCACTTGCACCTTGCCGTCGTCTGTGCCCACCCAGATGATTCCGGCCGTCACCGGCGACTCCGAGATAGTCACGATAGTGCAGTACTGAATCGAACTGCCGGCCGCGCTGCGATTGGTCTTGTCCGGATCGTTGGTCGTAAGGTCAGGGCTGATCTCCTGCCAGTGATCGCCGCGGTCCAGCGAGCGGAACAGTAACTGGGCCCCGGCGTATAACGTTTGAGCATTGTGCGGCGAGAGCACGAAGGGAGCGATCCAGTTGAACCGCGCCGGCGGCAGGCCCTGCGCACGCGCCGGCACGATGCGCACCCGCTGCCGCGTCTTCTGGTCGAACCGTCCGTGGCCGCCGAACTCCTGCGTGTTGTAGACCCAGCGGCTGTCGGTCGGGTCCACCTGGTTGTACATTCCGTCGCCGATCCCGACCGTCACCCAATCTTCGATTCCGACGCTGCCGGACCATCCGTTGCTCGGCCCTTTCCAGCTCTCGTGATCCTGCAGGCCGGCGTAAATGTTGTACGGGGTCTCCATGTCCACGCCTAGCGCATAAACCTCGCCGCCCTTGATGGTGAGGCGGTGCTCGTTGGTCTTACCGCCGTCGAAGGACTGGAAGACGCCGCCGTCCGACGTCGCGATCATACGGTCGGAATCCTGCGGATCGATCCACAGCGAGCGAAAGTCGCCGAATGCGCGGGCGAATGTTCGCGGCCCTCCCCGGCCGCCCCACGTCTTTCCGCCATCGTCGGTGTGGTTGTAGTTCGACCCCGTGACCCAAACCCTGTCGGGATTATTCGGATCGACGATAATCTGGTTGAACGAGTAGCCCGCCTTGCCGCTGACGTCCACCTCGTCGGGATTCACTTTGCGCCAGGTCGCGCCCGCGTCATCCGTCCGATAAACCTGGCCGTTGATCGTCGCGTTGGGATTGGTGGCGCCGGGCCGCAGATTGTGATTGTCGTACACCGCATAAAGCGTATTAGGCTTACTGCGGCAGATGTCGATACCGATGCGACCCATGGGCCCTTTTGGCAGTCCGTTGGTCAACTCCTTCCAATTGCCGCCGCCGTCCGTCGTCTTATAGATGGCGCTTCCCGGACCGCCATCGTTGATCACCCACGCCAGGCGTGTGTGTTCGTAAGTGGCCGCGTAAAGGACCTCCGGGTTGCCAGGGTCGCGGACCAAGTCCACGGCTCCGACACGGTCGCCGATATAGAGCACCTTCTTCCACGTCTTGCCCCCGTCGGTAGTTTTGAACACTCCGCGCTCGGAGTTCGGCGTCGCCAGATGTCCCAGTGCCGCGACGTAGACCGTATCCGGCCGGGCCGGATGGATGACGATACGAGCGATGTGCTGCGTGTCTTTCAATCCCATGCTCTGCCAGCTCTTGCCGCCATCGGTGGATTTGTAGACACCGTCGCCCCAGTAGGCGCTGCGCGTCGCCGAGTTGTCGCCGGTTCCAACCCAGACCACGTTCTCGTCGGACGGCGCCACCGCGATCGCGCCCATTGAGTAGATACTCTGGCTATCCATGACCGGCTCGAACGTCACGCCCCCGTTCGACGATTTCCAGACGCCGCCAGTGCGCAGAGCCGCGTAAATTGTATTCCGGTGCGCCTTCGCGGGCGTCTCCGGAATTGCCACGCCAACCGTCCAGGCGCCCGCGCGGAACGGTCCCAGGTTCCGGTAGGTGAGCCCATTGAGCAGCGCTTCGTTGAGTTGTGCCGGCGCTCGAGGCGCCAGCATGGCGATCAGAACGAAGCCAATACTAAGGTTGGAAATGAAGTGCCTCCGGTTCACGAAAAATCCTCCTATTACGTCGCTCCGATATCCGGCTTGACGGCTCAAATTATCAGGGCGCTGAGGTCCTGTCAAGTCTGGGACGTGCCCAAATGACAGGCATGTAAGCGATTTCGCGGGTTCGGCGCTGCTAGCGCACGCCCTTCTTCTTGCCGCCCGTATCCGGCCGTGGATCGGCGACGAAGCCGCCGCGATTCGGCATCCGGACCTTCGGCAAGCTGCGCGCGTCCATGACGGCATCCTCTTGCACGATGCCGCTGAGGAACAATACGTACGCAGTGACCGCATAGACCTGGTTGGCCGTGAGCGTACCCGGCTTCTCGAACGGCATGGTGCGGCTTACGTAATCGAAAATAGTCGTCGCGTACGGCCAAAAGCTGCCGACGGTCTTGATCGGCTTGGGATTCTTCAGACTTCCCTGGCCACCCGCCAGCGGGACACTGTCGCGTCCTTCGCCCTTCTCACCGTGGCATCGTGCGCAGCGGTTGGAATATATTTCTTTGCCGATGGCGGCAGTTCCGCTTCCTTCGGGCAGGCCCTTCCCGTCGGGCGACACAGAAATATTCCACTGGCGGATCTCGTCCTCCGTGGGAGCACGACCGGCTCCGTATTTTGGCGACTGCGCCAGCATCGTCGCCGAGACCGCGAGCAGCAGCAGGCTACGCATTGGACACACTCCCATCGGCCGCCACCTTCCAGGCCTTGATGCCGTTGTAATGGTATTGCGAATTGACACCGCGCACGGCAACCAGGGCTTCCTTGGAGGGCTGCACGTACCCGGTATCATCCGTCGCGCGAGATTGCAACTCGACTTCGCCGCCGTCCCAATTCGAGGGCAGGCGGAAGCGGGTGAATGCCTTCTCGATGCGCGGCTCCCCGAGAGCGGCATCGCGCCACGTGCGGCCGCCGTCTGCCGAAACTTCGACGCGGGCGATCCGTCCGCGGCCCGACCACGCCAGGCCCTGGATTTCGCAGAAACCCGGCTTGAGCTTGTGCCCGCCCGACGGATAGGTGATCAGAGACTTCGCCTCCATCACGAACGTGAACATGCGCGCGGTGCCGTCGGGCATGAGGTCGGTGTAGTGCGACGTTTCGTCACGCACCATGTACGGCTCCTCGACGGCCTGGATGCGGCGCAGCCACTTCACGTTGATGTTCCCTTCCCAACCGGGAACCACCAGCCGCAAAGGGTAGCCCTGCTCAGGGCGCAGCGCTTCGCCACTCTGCCCCCAGGCGACCAGCGCATCCTGCATGGCTTTCTCGATCGGCAGGCTCCGCTGCATTTTGCACACGTCGGCGCCTTCGACGACCAGCCACTTCGCCTGCTTCTGAACGCCCGATTCCGACAGGAGCAGCGACAGCGGCACTCCGGTCCATTCGCTGCAACTGGCCAGTCCGTGACTCTGTGTCGCGGTGGCGCCGGTCTTGGGGCCCCATTCGCTGCTGCTGTTTCCCGCGCACTCCAGGAAGTAAATGTGCGAGCTGGATGGCAGACGCCGGAGTTCCTCCATGGTGAAAGTCGTGGGGCGGTCAACCAGGCCGTGGATCAGCAGACGGTGCGCGGCCGGATCGATCTTCGGCACGCCCGCGTGGTGGCGCTCGAAATGGAGCGACGACGGCGTCAGCATGCCGCAGGATTCCTGCAGCGGAGTCCGGCTGGAGGCGGTTTCGGGGTACCGCGTGTCGGGCAGCGCGCGCTTTGCGGTTTCAAAGGAAGACCGCTCGCCGTACGCGCTGACCGGCGTGCCCAGCATTCTCGGGCCAGTGTCTTCGACCGTCGCGGCGCGCTTGCAGGCGGCCAACGCGGCAGCCCAGGCAGCCGTCAGCCCAAGCCATTGGCGGCGTCCTCGGTGGTGATCTTCGTTCATGCCGTTCCCTCCGGATATGAGGGCGATTGTACTCCAGATAACAGCCGATGCCGACTGCTGCGTGCCGGAGGGGTCCAAGTATCGTATTGATCATGAGCCGTTGGAAGCGCACAATCGGGAGGGGCAGACATGAAACTCACTAGCTTGCTCGTTCTCTGCGGAATCGCCGCCGCGCAGCATCCGGCGGCCGCGACCGTCCCGTTGCAGCCTCTCGCGCAGCAGGTGCGCCAACTGGAAGACGCGCTGAATTACCTGGGGCAGCCGCTGGCCGCAGCCGAACAGCGGCGGATCAACGAGGCCATCGGCAATGCGGATGAGGCCGCGGCCGTGGCGCAACTGCAAGCCATCCTCGATCCGCACGTGCTGGTGGCAGTGGACATCAATCCCGAGAGCCGCGTGAAAGTGGAGCAGGGGTCCGCCAAACCTGAATTGGTGGAGGCCGGCACGCGCCTGTTTCTGGTCAAGGTCGCGAACAACGGAAACGTGACGGCGCCGCTCAACGTGGAAAGCCCGAACAGCGGTAATGTGTACATTCGGTCGAGCGGCAGCCCGGCGCCGCCGATGCAACTCACGCCCCGCGACTCGGCGGAACGGTGGGCCGATATCTCGCTCTATCAGCAGCCGCCCATGCGCCGCCGCCTGACAGGGCTGGCGCTGGAATACGTCATCCTCGCAGTTCATAGCCGGGACGCGGGACAGCGTTCGGCGAAGATCGCGTTCAACGTCGGACAGGGCACGCAGGACATCGGGTTCCGCAACGACGTGATGATCGTCTTCACCGCCCTACCCGCGCGACGCATCGCCATGCGGGTTAAAGACGAAAAAGGTAAACCGGCGATGGCCTCGTTCGTCATCAAGGATCGTCTCGACCGGATCTATCCGCTTCCCGCCAAGCGCCTGGCGCCCGACTTTTTCTTCCAGCCGCAGATCTACCGCGCCGATGGGGAGACCGTGCAATTACCGGCCGGATATTACACGGTGCAGTACACTGGAGGCCCCGAGTATCTGCCGCACACTCGCGAATTCGCCGCCGAGGCCGCCGGTCCGAACGAGGTTTCATTCCAGCTCGAACGCTGGATCGACCCTTCGAAATTCGGCTGGTATTCGGGCGATCATCACATCCACGCCGCCGGCTGCTCGCACTACATGAATCCCACCGAGGGCGTGGAGCCGAAGGACATGATCCGGCAGATTCTGGGCGAGGGCCTGAACGTCGCCAGCGTGCTGACCTGGGGGCCCGATTACTACCATCAGAAGCAGTACTTCTCTGGCAGCGACCACGCGCTCTCCACACCCGAGCGGATCATGCACTACGATCTCGAGGTCTCCGGATTTCCCTCGAGTCATGCAGGCCACATCGTCTTGTTGAACCTGAAACAGCAGGACTATCCGGGCGCCAAGCGCATCGAGGACTGGCCGACGTGGGACCTGCCCATCTTCCGCTGGGCCAAGTCGCAGGGCGCTGTCGTGGGGTTCGCTCACTCGGGATTTGGCCTGCAGGTCAGCGGCAAGGATCTGCCGTCGCTCGAGATGCCGGGGTTCGACGGCATCGGCGCCAACGAGTACATCGTCGACGTGACGCACCCCGGCGCCATGGATTTCATCTCGGCCGGGGACACGCCGTACGTCTGGGAATTGAACATCTGGTACCACACGTTGAACGTGGGCTTCCGGACGCGCATCGCCGGCGAGACCGATTTCCCGTGCATCTATGACGGTCGCGTGGGCATGGGCCGCACTTACTCGAAGATCGATGGACCGATGAGCTACCTGGGATGGTTAAAGGGGCTGCAATCCGGTCACAGCTATGTGTCCGACGGCAAGACCCACCTGATGGACTTTCGCGTCAACGGAACCAGTGCCGGGAGCAACGGCGGAGAAGTCCGGCTGACCGGCCCGGCGACCGCGACCGTGCTGGTCAACGCGGCGGCGTATCTTCCCGAAGTACCGAACCAGGCCATCCGCGGCCTTCGATACGATGAGAAGCCTTATTGGGACGTGGAGCGCGCGCGTATCGGCGACAGCCGCGAAGTCGCAGTGGAGATCGTGGTGAACGGAAAAGCCGTGGCCCGCCAGACCATGGTGGCGGACGGCAAGGTGCGGGAGCTGAAGTTCGAGGTGCCGGTGAAGGAGAGCAGTTGGATCGCGGCGCGCACCCTCCCTGCCGCTCACACCAATCCCGTGTTCGTGCTGGTGGGAGACAAGCCCGTGCGCGCTTCGAAGACGAGCGCCGAATGGTGCCTCAACGCAGTGAACCAGTGCTGGACGCAAAAGGCGCCGCGCATCTCCCCAGCCGAGTTGGCTGAGGCGAGAAAAGCTTACGACCACGCGCGCGACGTCTACCGGCAACTGATCCGCGAGTGCGAACGGAATTAGTCTATGTGCCGTCTTCTCCTGCTGTTCATCGCCATCGGCTTGCTCGCCCAGGAGAAGCCGCAGTACATGTTTGGAACCACGGTGGTGAGCACGTCCGGGCTACAGGGCCGCATCTATTTTTTGAAAGAGAACACCGACAAGCTTCCGCGGCTGGATCGGATGAAGCCCGTCGGCACCATCTACACGAACACGTTGAATGTGTGGCCGCAGCGGTTCGACGAAGGGTTCCCGGGGATCACCGACCGCTTTGAATGGTTTGGCATCGACTACACCGGACGGTTCTGGATCGAGGAGGCGGGCCAGTATCGCTTCAGTCTCCTGTCGGACGACGGGGCCAAGCTCAGCATCGACGACAAAGAGGTGATCGACAACGACGGCACCCACGCCCCCTTCGGATTGAGTGCGAGCGCATTCCTGTCACGCGGCGTCCACACGATACACGTCGCCTACTACCAGGGGCCCCGGTTCACCGTGGCGCTGGTGCTGGCGGTGGCCGCTCCCGGCGCCGCATGGCGAATCTTCAATACCGACGACTTCCTGCCGCCGAAAGACCCGGCTGAGTGGGTCAACGGTAAGATCAGGGATGTGCAGCATTCGACGAATTTCAACAGGCAGCGGTGATGCCGCTCCTGTCAGTCAGGAAAGGACAATTTTCCCGTGACCTGTACACTCTCCTTCGGTGCGCGCCTGGCGCTTCTTCTTCCCTCTTTGTGCGTTATTCCGTTGGCTGCCCAAACGGCATCCGACTGGAAAGATCAGGGCATCCTTCATGTAACCAATTCACCTTACGCCAAACTGCATAACATCCCCATCCGGGCAGTGACGATCGCGGATGGCTTCTGGGCCCGCCGGAGGAAAACCAATGTCGAAACCAGCATCCCCACGATGCGCGAACTGATGGAGCGCGATGGGCGGATGGAGAACTTCCGCCGACTGTCCGGCAAGAGTTCCGCTCCCCAAAAAGGCCGCGTGGCTTCAGACACGGACATATACAAGTGGACGGAGGCGGTAGCCTTCACACTGCAATCGGGCGACGCGCCTGAGTTGCGCAGCCGGTCGCAGAAGATGATCGACGACGTGGTAGCAGCCCAGGAACCGGGCGGCTATTTGAACACCTACTTCCAGGGCGATCGCGTTCCGTTGCGCATGCAATGGACCAGCACCGGAGGTGGGCGAGGGGCCGCCTCCATTCAGGAGACCGGCCACGAGTTATACACTCTCGGACACCTGCTCCAGGCGGCGATCGCCTACTACCGCGCTACCGGCGACCGCAAGCTGCTCGACGCCGGAATCAAGTCAGTCAATGACTTCGTGATTAAGGACTACGGCCCGGATGCCGGCAGGAAGCCGATCATCTCCGGGCACCCTGAGATCGAGATGGCGTTGATCGAGTTGTACCGGATCACGGGAGACAAGCGGCACCTCGACCTGGCGAGTTACATCCTCAAGGGTGATCCGGAGCGCATCGCTCTCCGGCCCGACCGCTACGTGTACATGTTCAGCGGAATCCCGTTTGCGTCACGAACTAAGCTCGAGGGGCATGCGGTCCGCGCCATGTATGCCACCAGCGGCGCCACTGATTACTATCTCGAGACGGGCGATGCGACTTACTGGAAGGCGCTCGACACTCTATGGAAGGACCTGTCGGATTCGAAGATGTACATCACGGGCGGAGTAGGTGCGCGCAGTGCGGGCGAAGCATTCGGCGATCCCTATGAACTGCCCAATGGCACCGCGTATTCGGAAAGCTGCGCCGCCATCGGAAACATGATGTGGAACTGGCGCATGCTGGCAGCTACCGGCGAGGCGCGCTTCACCGACGTGATGGAACGCGCGCTCTACAACGGCATCAATTCCGGGATGTCGCTGGATGGGACGCAGTACTGCTACCGGAATCCGCTCGAGTATGTTCCCGGAGCTGGCCGGCCGATTCGGAGTCCGTGGTATGACACGCTCTGCTGTCCGCCGAACCTGGAGCGCACACTCGCGGCGCTGCCCGGCTATTTCTACAGTACCAGCCGCGACGGAATCTACGTTCACTTGTACGACAATTCCGCGCTCGACTGGCATCTCGAAAACGGCACCGGGATCAAGATCGCGCAAGCCACGAATTACCCCTGGGACGGCAATGTGGATTTGACGGTGACGCCGACGCAAGCTGCGGAGTTCACGTTGTATCTCCGCATTCCGGGTTGGGCCGCGACCGCGCAAGTGTCAGTGAACGGCCAGCCGGTGAGAGGCGCGAAGTCGGGGCAGTATCTGCCGATCAAGCGCCGGTGGCTGGCGGCCGACAAGGTCCGGCTGCAACTGGATATGACGCCGGTAGTGATCACGGCCAATCCGCGCGTGGTGGACGACGCCAACCACGTGGCCGTCCAGCGGGGACCACTGGTCTATTGCGTGGAGCAGTTGGACCAGCCGGGGTTGGCGTCGCTCGAAGACATCGCGATAACGGTCGGCGCCGAGCCAGGCAAGGAGTTCCGCGCGGAACTACAGAAGGACCTGTTGGGCGGCATAGTGGTGTTGAAACATGCGGGCATCCGGTATGAGAAGTCTCTTACTCAGGAGCCGCTCTACCAGTTACTCGGGAAGACAGGCCAAAGAAGTAGCCGCCCCATTTCGCTGACCATGATTCCGTACTTCGCCTGGGCGAACCGCGAGCCAAGCGCCATGCAGGTTTGGATCCCCTACGTTCGACCGTGACCGCGGTTCGGTCAGCGCGACGCGGAAGCCATTTGTTTGCAGCGTCCGAAACCCGTATTTGACCGAATCGCGGTCACGGGCGCTTATTCCACGATCGCCTGCATCACTGCATTCTCGAAATCACGATCTAACTGGCGATTGGGATTGTCGGTTTGCACCATCAGAATTCCGACGGCCTTCTCTTTGGGGTCCACCCAGAAGTGAGTTCCAAAGGCGCCGTCCCATCCGTAGCTGCCGCTGGAAACGCGGTAGCCCGCAGCGATGGCGTCACTAACAACCTGAACACTGAGACCGAACCCACGGCCAGGCCCTCTGCCGGGGAGCGTATCCGGTGCGAAGATGGACGCCATCAATTCCACAGTTTTGGGACTCAGCAGTCGCTTGCCGCCTAACTGCCCACCTTCGAGCAGCATCTGACCGAACTGCAGATAGTCCTCGGTGTCAGTCATCAATCCGCCGGCTCCCGAGAAGTAAGTCGTGTTGGCCAGCCGCACCTGACTATCCACTTTTTGCAGCGCGTCTCCGGCTCGATGGTAAGTAGTCGCGACGCGCGACAACCGATCTTCGGCGGGATGAAAGAAAGTATCCTTCATGCCCAGCGGCTCGAAAATCCGCTGCCGCAGGAATTGATCGAATGTCTGACCGGAGATGATCTCGACGATGCGGCCCAGAGTGTCAAACGCCGCGCCGGGAGTGTAGCTCCATCGGGAGCCAGGCTGGAAATCGAGTGGCGTCACGCCGAGTCGCGGAATATAGTCCGCCAGGGTATCGCCTGGCTTTCGGGCAAACTTGGCCGCCTCGACGCGACTGGCGGCGCCACTCACCAGTCCGGAAACGTGCGTGAGCAGGTCCTGGACCGTGATCTCGCGAGTCGCCGGAACGGTGTAGAAGCGGGGCGCCTCCTGTGCGCTCGCGGCCGCGCCCGCCGGGCGTTCCTGAATGACAGCGACCTTCATACCTTTGAACTCGGCCAGGAACTTCGATACCGGATCGTTGAGCCGCACCTTGCCTTCTTCCATCAGCATGAGGATGGCGACGCCGGTGATGGGCTTCGACATGGAAGCGATCCAGAAGAGGGCATTCTTGGGCATCGGCTTCGACGACTCCAAATCCATTACGCCGTGCGCTTCCCAGTGTGCGACGCGGCCCTTGCGGGCGACCAGCGTAATAGCTCCCGAAATGTCGTGCCCCTCTATGTGGCGCTGCACGGCATCGCGTATCCGCTGCAAACGTTCTGAAGAGAGACCCACGTCTTCAGGTCGAGTTCCTTGAATGGACGCCGCCGTCAAAGGCAGCATCAGGACTGCGCAAAGAGCCGCTTTCAGAGTGAAACGCATGGTGCCCTCCTGACGCCTCGCATTCTATCGCACCCGGCTCAGCCAAGATATAACCTGGATTATGCACGGAACGCAACTCGGCGCAGCGGTAGCGTGACCGGCGGCGCGGCTGCCGAGCGGCTGGACTGAATCTGCTCTGATCGTCCCTTTAGTAAGTCAGCGAACGCCTACGTTCCCCATTTCCCGGGGGTC
>JBGPHT010000202.1:0-12365 GCA_041484525.1 Bryobacteraceae bacterium
AATTAACATCGCACGACGGCAGCGAGCGGTAACCTTTTGACGAGTGGTGACGTTACTTAGTCATCTCCCCTCGTGCGCGTTTTTCGAAGGTCTTCGCTCAGAAAAACCCACCTTTACCACAGGCTGCTAGGGTGGAATCGGCCCGCCAGGTAGGTGAGCTGGTTCAGCCGTTATGTTGGTAAGTGGTCACGACGCCCGCGCATTCGTGTGCGTTTGCACTTGCTATTGGCGTCAGACGTGTAGCGGTCCACATTTCCCGTCAACGGCGAATTGGCGCAGGAGACCGACTCCGGACTCTCGATCACTCCTTGGTTACAAGGACCTTAACAGGGCTCGACTTCACAGTCCCCGTCTTGGCAGGACCCATTCCCTCTACTGCAATCGTGTAGCTACCCGGGGCACTCATGTCATAGAACTTCGTAACATCAATACGATCGACAGAATTCTCGCCTGGTTTCATCGTGACGCAAACGAGGCTGCCACTTAACATTTTAACGATTTCGCCGCTGTCGACGAGCTTAGGATCAAGATTCTTTGGGTCTAGAAGAGTGGGGTCAAAGCGGCCATGTCGATAGCCTGGTCTCTTGTCCGGTAACGGCCTCCCGCTGTCGTCAGCGACTTCAATCGCGTAATTGGCATTTGTACTCTTCCAAAACGAAATCTCGTGATCGGACGGGTTAGTTGTGGAGACCTCAATCCAGAGCGGCGATCCCGCCTTCACCGCAGCCTCCTTCCCACGAAGGTCGACCTTTAACACGGGCGACACCGCCGACGCGCTACCCATCGCAGGGCATTGAGCATATCCGAGCGGGAGACTTGCGAAAGTTGCAAGAGCTATAAGCAATCTGACCATCATCTCATCCGTCCTTTTCATTCTTATTGGGCTGTTGACTAACATATTTCATGGGTTGATCGCCCCTGTCCACAGTGGGTACGAGGTGCTGGGCTGATAGTTCTGCAGGTTGTTGACTGAACAGTTGTTCGGGTTCAGCACCCACCGCACATAGGAAACGCCCTGATTGACCTGCGGGACGAACGTATTCATGGCGTCGCCTCGCCACGACCACACGACCTTACCCTGCGGAACCGGGATAGTGCAAGCGGCTCCGTTAACGCAGTTGGGATCGGGGCTAGGCACCCACATCAGGTGCATCGTCGCCGAGAAAATACGGGCCCACTCGCCGTAGATCGAAATCAAAGGAGTATACGGACTATCCTGGGCGGTATCGTCGGCCACAGTAGTCGTCGTAACCGTCCCTGTTCGAGTGCCGTCGGCGTTGAAGCCATATGGAGAGGCATGATCGACGAACTGAGCGCTAGGTGGAATGCTATCCTGAAGGTGCGAGCCTGTAGAACTCACAAAGCGAGATGAGTCGCGATCTATCAACTGCACCCATCGGTAGGCTCCCGAAGCAAGATTCCCTGCCGTGGCATAAAACCTCATTCCCGGTTGTCCCATTCCGCCAAAGACTAATAGCGGGAGAGCAGGGACGCTCGGCTGCTGGTATGGCGGGTTTACGATTACCACTCCCGTAGGCGCTGGTGTCACGGTAACGCTGACGCCGGTCGGCCCCCCACACTGAAGGTCACTATTGCTTGGTTGGAGTCCCCGTTTGTGAGAGTATACCTGAAGGTAAACAGTCGTCCACTGCCTTGGTCTACCCAGTAGAATGCCGGAAAGCTACAGTAACTTTGTGACGTTGTGCATGAAGGGCTTGACAGTGCCACGACCGTTCCCGAACTTGTCGCCCCGGAATTGACCGTAGTATAGCCCCCCACCGCCGTCCCTGGGGGCGTTACCGGCGTCCACGACATGCTGGACACGTTAGACAAAGATGTGCCTGCGGGTAGGCACCCGGTGAAAGTTATCTGCTGCCCTACCTGAACGGACCGCGCGGTCCCGGAAATGTCAGCGCCAACGCAAGCCCCTGCACCGGCACCCAGGACGATGTACGGCTTGAAGGCAATCAACGCGAGGGCAACCGCCTGAGTTGTCGCTTGTCCCGACTGCCCCTGAATCGGCACCGGCAGGAAGCCGCTCGGGTTCTGTCCGTTGGCCGTCACGGTGATCGTCTCCGCGCTCCCGCCCGGCGTACTGGCGTCAGTGGTCACCGTCGCCACAATCTGAGTATTGCACGACGCGGATGGGCTTGAGGCGCATGGGTTAGTATAGCCCGTGATTCCGTTGCCTCGACATCCGTGAACCATTCTCCGAGATCTGTGCGCACCGACCGGGGAAGTCAATTTCACGGTCCGGATTGTTTTTGATCGTAATATCAATTCACCCGACCTTCACCACATTCGCCGACGTTGTGATCGAAATGGAAAACGATGCATCTTGTGCCGCGGAACTCATGGGATCACCGGCCCAGAACATCGTAATGAACAGAAACAAACGAATCGCGGTCCTCATGCTTGTGCCCTCCAGCGCTACCAAAACGACTAGAGGAGTCCGTCCGAGTATTCAAAACTGACCCGTGCCGAGCACAAGCGGTTGGGTTTCCGCCGCAGCGGGCAACAACATATAGCCGCAAAAAATGATTTCTCGGACGGGCTTCTAGTTATGACAGCCGCCGCGGCTCTCTCTAGCGGTCGACCGCCAACCTCAATCAGATATGGTTAAGGTGATCGTGTTGGACGTCACTAGAGACTTGGTGCTTTCATCACGTCGCTGAACACGGATAGTATACTTGCCGGTCCGGCTTAGGTCGAATAGCTTGCTGACATGACAACAATCCCGTCTTGCAGTGTCTCACCCGGCTTGAGGAACTTCTTTAGCACGCTCCCGCCCATTGTAAGCTCTTCTGTAGGCTGCCGCTTATAGTCGTCGCTATCTTCATTCCGCAGAACGTGATAGTACTTTGTCCGAGGTAACGGATTTCCCTGCTCGTCTTTCGCCTCGACGTCCATAAAAATCTCGCCCAACGCCTGTCCCGGTGCTTTGCGAAAGAAAACTCTTTGGTCTGACGTGTTCATTAAACTAATTGAGACCATTACGTCAGAACCAATTATCCAGGTGTTCTGGGGCGAACTGATGGTGATCGTAAACGACGGCAAGTCCGCCGCCGAGGAGACAGCGCCGCCGGAAACCCCAAGAACCATCAGTAGTAACAATTGCCTGGCTGTTGCGTTCATATTTCCTCCTAGTTATGGCACGTGAGACTACCAGAACCTCCCACAATGAGCTTCGTCCACTGTGGGTATGAAGTGTCAGGGCTAAATGGCGCCGTGCTAATAGCGTTCGGCGAAACACACCCTGGAGAGGCCACAGTCCAGTTGGTACCGTTTGACAATTGTGGGCTCAGCGTGTTGATCGCGTCGCCAGAATATTGCCAACTGACCGTCCCAAGCGGAACTGGAACGGTACAGGCGGCTCCGTTTGTGCAACCGCTGGCGGCGGTGGGTGTCCACATCGAGTACATTTTATACTGACCGCCGCCGGCTATCTCACCGATATTGCCATTGGCAGTAGTGCTGGCTTGCAATGGTTACGCTAGGACTATCGTTTGCCTCTGGTCCCGTGTCCGTTGGGTACTTCGTGTCCAACGCAGGTGAAGGGTCCGACGCGAAGACGGAATTGATGCAGTACCGGACGCCGAGCTTAGATGTCACATAGTTTTGCGTAGAAGCGAGAACCAATTGAACCCACGAGTAAGCACCTTGGTTCCCCTGAGGCAAAGTTGCTGAGACCTTAAAGTCGATGCCGGTATTCTGGTCGACCCCGAAGCTGATGGCCAGGGGGCTAGCTTGAATGCCCACGACTCCAGTTGGTGCGTCCACCTTCACGTTGGTCGGACCGGTGATGTTGAAGGTCATCGTGGCAGTTGGGCCGGGATTGCCGCCAATCGTGGACGTGTATGTCACCGTCCTACCGTTCCCTTGGTCCACCCAGTAGAACTTGAGGCAATTCTGGGCGAGGCTGCTCTGACAGTCCGAAGGAGTCCCGTTGGGATTGGGCAGCGGGACCTTGGCCCCGTTCTGGTCAGAAGCGACGAAGTTGGCGATTACGTTGCCGGGCGGCTGGCTCCATTGCTGGCTGTCGGGCACGATCTGATTTCCACCCTGCGTAATGGTCGCTGTCAGCGCGATTTGCTGGCCCACGACTACACAGGCTGGGTCGCCAGGGCACGATGGATTCCCATTGTTGGCGATGTTCGTCCCGTTGAAAAGAATCCGCAGCACGGGCGCTGCCGCCTGGGTGTTTGCTTGGGCCGTGGCTTTCCCCGACTGTCCCTGAATCGGAACCGGGAGAAAGCCGCTCGGGTTCAGCCCGTTGGCGGTCACGGTGATCGTCTCGGCGCTCCCGCCAGGAGTATTGCCGTCAATGGTCACCGTCGCCACAATTTGAGTATTGCACGACGCGGATGGGCTTGCGGCGCACGGGTTCGTATACGCCGTGATTCCGTTGCCACTGATGGTCAGGTCCGGACCGTAGCCGAATCCATCGCCCGAGATTGTAAAGGTAGTCGTCGTCCCTGCGGGCCACTGGTTTGGACTGACCGAATAGATCACCGGCGGCGACCACGCTGTCGCCGCCGAGCCCGACATCGCGATCTCTTCATAAATGATGGGCACTGGCAAAGGAACGTAAATATACGAGTACACGATCGATGGCCAATCGGCGCTCGACGGCTGCGTCGGGATGAGCCGGCTGTACCCTAAAGCGTCATACCAGTAGCCCTCGCAGTATGGGTCGCAGGCCGGAAAGGGCACGAAGATGTCGTACTCGAAATAAACATGTAGTTGCGCCGCACCCCAGGCTACGTATTGCCGCCCTGGCGTAGTCGGGACGCTACCGGACATATCGATTTCGGCCGCGCCAGGGGCACACGGCCAAGGGCTGGGGCTTGGCAGCACAACAGTCGCGTTTACCAGATTTGGCCCATTCAACCGAAACACCGCGAGGTTCACGCACAGGTCATACCAGTACGAGGTCGTGTAGTCCGTGGTGGCGCTGGTAAAGGCATCCATCATGTTGGTCTGTTGGTTGAAGACCAGCGAAGTCTGGGACTCGACGCAATTGTCTTCCGGACAGCCTTCTACCTGGGCGCGCGCCGTCGGCAGAAAAAGGAGACTGGCCGCCAATGCCAACGCGGGACCAAGAAAGGGATTGGAGCGCATGATTAATGTCCTGTGCCCGGGTTGGGCGCGGTGGCCTGCGGTCCGACCTTGAAATTGGCAATCAAGGCCTGTTCCAGACGCGCGAACGCGGCTGGCCCCAGCGCCTGAACCAGATTGGCGCGATACTTGGCCAGCACCGCTTTTCTGGCTCCCTGCAGGGCCGCGAGCTGGGCCGGCGGTTCGGGTGGCTTCTGGCCGGGCAGCAGTTTTTTCGACCGTACCTGCGCGCGAGCTTGAAGGATCAGATCTTTGGCCTGACGATCGAGTGCGTCCAACTCGCCCAGCGCCGCCAGCGACACAGTTTGTATTGCATCGGCCTGTGGTTGGGTCAGGCCGCCGAGATTCTTATAATAGGCGCTGAGGTTGCTGGAGCGCCCGCTCGCCGCCGCGGCACTGTCGGCCGCCTGCAAGTGCTTAACGTGGCGATACACGTGTTCGAACGCGCTGTCCGGAAGGGACGTAAGATTCTTGGGGGCCTGAGCATGGGCATGCAGGCCCGCCGCGGCCAGCGCAAGAGCCGATACCAATAACTGGCGAGTCATTGTATGTTGAGCTCCTTGTCGAATTGAAACAACAGCGCCTGTGCGCGCCTCTGTACAGCATCCGTCGCGACTTGAGCAAAGGATCGGATGTCCTTGACGAGCGCCCGCCCGAAATCTTCAATCTGCCTTCGAAGGGCGCTTGGCATTCCGCGGGCCACGCAGGCGGCGCGGATCAGTTGCCAACTCGCCAGGCGCGAATTCAAGTCCTCGGGGAATGCATTCTGGACTGTCAAGCCCGTCTCCACAGATCGCTCCACCTGCCCGGACTCGAGGTGAAGGCGCTGCAGGTAGAGTAATGCCGCAGCACGATCCTTCCGGCGGGCGCTGGTTTCACGGCAGACATCCGCATAGAGACCCGCTGCCGTGTCGGATTTCCCTTCCCATCGCAGTTCCGCAGCATATGCAATCCGCCTCGCCGGATCCGTTGCACTCGGGTTCGCTTCGAGGAAGCCCCGGTAAGAATCGGAAAAAGATGAAGTTGCCGAAGTAATAGCCCGCCCGAAGGTCGCGGTAGCGATTAGCTTCTTCAAGCCCTGTTCGCCCGAACGATCGCCCGGGGGCGCAAGCGCTTGGAGCTGCCAGCCCGTCGCAACGGCATTTTCGATATCCCCACTTCGCTCATACAGTGATAGAAGCTGGAAGAGAGCCCATGCGCGTTCCGAATCGTGAGCCCGATCTCCGGTCGAAAGCCGCTTCAGCACGTCGATTGCCTCAGGCACACGGCCTCGCTTCTGCAGCCAATTCGCAATTCGGGTTCCCGATCGCATGCCGGGCGCAACGCTTCCGCCAAACGCCGCCCGATAAGTAGCCATGGCGGCATCGCCTCTGCCATCGGCTAACGCGAGATCGATCAGCCCCGCAACGCCGATGTCCTGAAAGGCCGGATTGTTGGATGCGGCTAGTGCGGCGTACTCTCCCGCCGCGAGGGAGGTGGCGCCCTGGAGAACGTGAACGTAGGCCGCCTGTTCCGTGACCCATAACCGGACGGCGTCCCCGGACTCGCCAGGGCTGATGCCGCTGAAAACGGAGAGTGCAGAGTCAAGATGGCCGGCAGCCATCAGCGCGCTTCCCACCATCGGAAGAAGCTGCCGGTCCTGCGACTCCTGCAACAGTGCCACGGCTCCGTCTGCATCGAGTGTGTCCAGCCGCAAGAGTGCGCCATACACCAAGGCGCTGGGGGACTCGTCCTTAGGTCCACGCGCCAAGCGGCTCCCGGCGGCTGGAAGTGGCCGTCCGAAAGACACGGGGCGGTACAGTTCATCGCTCTCGGGGCTCGAGTTGTAAGGATCATCAGACGCCTGCATGACAGCTTGGCACGGCTTTTGACCGCAACTCCGGCGAACTCGGATATTCATCGATAGCCTTGCCACAGCAATCGCTTCGGTCCACCCGATTGAGCGCCTGGGGATTGCGACCTCGACTGAATACCCCGACGGGAACACTTGCAGGCCGGTCTTGACCCCGATTGCCTCCCAGAGTAACGGGTAAGAGAATCTCCGGGTGGTGCGAACGCCGTCTGTCACCGATGCGGAACCCTCAGTAACGGTCCGCCCGAATGCATCCGACGACACGCGTATGAGGCCAGTGCGGATGTGTGTCGATGGGTCGCCGGTCTGGCTGGAGATAAACACCTCAACGGCGTCGTTTCGCCATGTCTGGTTGAACGGCGCGGTCTCGAAACGAAGCGAACTGGCGCGGATCGCGACGCCCAGATACAGAAACGAGTCATCCGCCAGGCATCGCGCGGTGGCGGTGCTGTCGTCCGCCAGTTCTCCACTCGATGTTTTCGACCATTTGAGCGGCTGCGCCACGGTCTGCGAATCCCAATCTGATAAAGCCCCGTCCACTCGCAGATCCGCGGCGCCGCGGACTAGCGAGCAACCGAAATCCCCACTGCCAGGTTCGTCGGCTGCCGCCAGAGTTGGCAGGAAGAGAAGAGCGATTGCGAAATAATACGGAACTATGGCTTTCATGACCGAGCTCTCCTAGCCTCAGAAATTGCACCCGAAGGTGGCGGAAACAGTGAAAGGCACCTGATTGCTCGCCACGTTCGCGGAGGTCCTCACGTAAATCTGCCCGGCTCCTAGCGGCGTCGCGCCTGGCACTTGTACTGTGATGCTGTTGGCGTTGGCGCTCCAGTTAATCACCGTCAGTTGCCTATCCCCTCCGGTCAATCCCGTGATAGTGACGCTGCCTTGCGCGGAGCCGAAGTTGGAGCCATTAATGACGAACCCAACCTGCGGCGGTCCGGACGGAAGGGAGAGGTAAGTAATCGTTGGTGTGGGGGGGACCAGTGAAACCGTGGCACTACCAGTCGCCGTTTGTTGGGCGACGCTGGTGGCCGTTACTGTCACCGGTTGCAGCACTGCAATGGTCCCCGGAGCCGTGAACAGTCCGGTGGACGATATGTTCCACGTCCCCGTGGGCGCGACGCTCCAGGTCACCTGCTGGTTGCTCGTCCCCGTTACAGTCGCGGTGAACTGCTGCGTTTGTCCCTGGCCTAGGGTTGCGCTCGCCGGGCTCACCGTGACACCCACGGCGGTCACCTGGAATTGCTGCTGCTGATAAGAAGTCTGGTACCCGCCAGTGCTTAAGCTAATGATTCCCGTAGCGGCGCCCGCCGGGACCCGGGCTACGACGGTGGTTGGGCTCCACGAATCGATCTGCTGAGCCAGCGTCCCGGCAAACGAAACCGTTCCCGAGGTGCCAAAGCCCGTTCCGGTAATCGTTACGGGCGTTCCTACGGCACCCGAGGTCGGGGATATACCCGTGATGTTTGGTGGCGCTGCAGTAAAATTTGCGGTGACGCTCCGGTTCGCGTTCATGGTCACGTAGCCGACTGAACCGCCACTCGAATCCACGCCGGTGAAGCCGCTGAATTGGTAGCCGGCTGCTGGCGTCGCGCTGATCTGCACCTGAGAACCGCTGGTGTATAGACACCCGCTGGGACACGACGGAGTGGTGCTCCCGCCTCCGGAGGGGCTCACCGCAGTTATGAGCGAATACTGCTGCGCACCGGAGACGGTCCACGTTCCCATCTGCTGCCATCCGGTGTACAGGCCCTCACTGTCGTAGGCGTTCAGGTAATTGTTCTTAGTGCTCGAAAAGGACGATTGAAATGCGACGTTCACGGTCACTGCGAGCTGGTTACCGGAGGTACTGACGGACGTACCGCTGCCGTAGATGGTGCAATATGAGTTGCTCGCGAAACCTGAACTCCCTGGGTAGAAGCCACCGGTCCAGACAGTGCCCGAATTGTCGGCGAGGAACAGTAAATTGGCGCCTCGACTGTAGTAGATGTAGCATGCATTCGCGCCGGAAACCGATGTATTGAAGAGAGCATATACGTGCGCCAGGTTGCCGTACCCTGACGGACTTGAAACAGTCCAGGTGAAGGGCTGGCTTAGCCCGGCGCCGCTCGAAGGAGAAACAGATACAGCAGAGGGCGCGGTTTCCACCCAGGCGTGAAACGTGGTTGGCGCCGTACCGGCAGTGGCTCGGAAACCGGGCCCGAGCTCGATGCAGTTTCCAGCAACGAATGTGACGCTGGCGCTGCCGTTGACGATGACACCCGTGGCTTTCAAGGCGTTGTTGTCGGAAAAGGTTGGGCTTCCAGAGCTGATCGTCTGGTTGGGCACCTGGGTCGGATTGGTGCACTGGGCGGCCAGCACCGCCACTAGCAGGTTCGACGCGCAGAACCAGAGCACAGGCCAGAGCAGGGCCTTCGCGATAACCGCGAATGTCGGCGCCGTTCTCATCTCGTTCACCTCACCGTCCAGCCGTACCTGGTGTGCTTCCAGTCGCGCGGGTCTCCAACTGCGCGATGCGCTCGCGGAGTTCCTTGTTTTCCTTATCCTGCTGGATCATATGAAGCGTGAGCTCCTCGACCTTCGCCAGCAGTTTGGCTTGCATGTCACCGACGCTGACGCCCTTCTCCTTCACTTCCGCTTCTGTGGGGATATCAGGCAGATGGTGGTTCGCCTGGATGTACGCGTTGACTTCGCTCAGCGGCAGCAGCCGGTAGCCGGGACGGAAGACGTAGTCGGACCAGCCGGTGTTCGTGACGATGACGTCTTTCGTGCCAATCGTTCCGTTGACCGACAGCAGATATTGCGGGTTAGTCGTCCCGATGCCAACGTGCCGTCCCTATCGATGGTCATGCGCACGCCAGCAGAGATTGCATAGTGGTGGGTTCGAAATTTGAGCGTGTTTGAATACCCCACTCCACCTTCAGAGTCAGAGGTAAACTCGACCGACGAGCCAGCGCCGGCGAAGTCACCTCCGGTCTGGGCGGTGCCCACATATCTGCTTACCATGTTGTTCCAATTTCCCAACGAGAGACTTCCCGCCACATGAAGTTTCGCTTCCGGCGCCGTCGTTCCGATCCCGACGTTGCCGCCGCTCGTAACGGAGATGGCGTTGTTGTTCGGGTAGCTGGGCCAGGCCGACTGGCCCCACGCGGGCCGAGGGGCCGACGCCATCCAGACCACGGCCAAGCCGATAATCCACGCTCCGGTGGGAACCGCAAGTTTTGAGCATGCACGACCGATTACGTTATGTGCTCGTTTCATTCTGTCTTTCCTCTCTCGACCTCGCTGCGATCTTCTCTGGACCTGGTCTGACAACGCGGGAGCAGAAGAGTTAACCTGCCCCGACGCCACGAATGGCGCGGCAACTCGCGCCAATATCAATCGGCCCAGGAGGCTCGAATGGCTACTGCTTCCACCTCGTCGAACACGAATCTGGAACGGAAACTCGAAGCGTTCGCCGACTACCTGTGTGCCCGGCGGGGTCTCGCGGAGTGCACCATCCTCGGATACGTCAGCGCGATCCGGCGGCTTTCCGCAACCATCGGACTGAACCTCGGTCATCAGGCTTTGGACCTGCTGATCGTCAAAATGCGCAAGGGCGGCGCGTCCTACGGTCACGCGGTCAACACGTCGCTCGCGCTCGAAAGGCACACCGAATTCATCGGCAATCCGATCCATCTCGGACGTCCGAAGAAACCGAAGAGGATGATTCCCGGCACGCCGACCGAGGCGGAAATCACGCTCATGATTGCGGCCTGCCGCACGATTCGAGAGAAGACCATCCTGTCTCTGCTGGCCTATTCCGGGCTGCGCAATAAAGAACTGTGCGGGTTGAAAGTCGCCGGCGTGGACATTGCCTCGCAGGTGATCCATGTTCAGGGTGGGAAGGGGCAAAAGGCCCGGGACGCATCCATCGCCGCGCCGGGCGCCGGGTTGGTCGTGGAATACCTTCATCGGAATCGGCCGGGAGCCGGGCCCGAGGAGCCGCTGTTCGTGACTCTCCAAAACGGCAACCCTTACCGGCCGCAGGATCTCCGCAAGCTCGTGCATGTCGTGGCCCGGCGGGCGCACTTCGCCAAGCGCGTCCACCCGCACCTGTTTCGTCATTCGCTTGCCACGAACATGCTGATCCGTGGCGCGCATATCCTCGCCATCAAAGAACAGCTCGGCCACGCCTTCGTGGAAACCACCATGGTGTATCTCCACGCTGCCCCCGTGGCCATGCAGGCGCAGTACCGGTTCTTCGCGCCGAACTATCTGTAGTCCTTCCTGCATCCGGCTCCTTACGGCAACAGGCCCAGCACGGTGAACGCGAAGCTCTTTGGGTTGGCATCTCCGGTCGCGTGCTGGAAGGGCTGCTGGCTGGCATTCCCCGCAAGGGTCGCGCCGACGGCGTCGCCGAGCTTTAAGTCCTTGCTGGCGATGTAGAATTGCAGAGCAGTATCGCGAGGCACGGCGATTTGATAGCTATAACTGTTCACTGCGGCCTGCGGACTCGCGGCGGCAGTCGGGCCTCCCGAGGCGTGGGCAGGATAATACAGGCATCTTGGCCCCCAGACGCCGACCGTGAGTTCCGGGCGGCGTCCATCCTTGGTCTTCTGGCTCATGACCTTCTGCGTATCCTGCACTTGGATACTTAGAACGGAGGCCCCGGTTAGTCTTAAAGAGATCGCGGTAGCTACCTGTCCCGAGACCAACGTGACCATAGTGGGGCTACTCCACTGGCACGGATCGAGGTATGCATCGCCCTGGACCTGCACGCACAACGAATAGTTGCCCGACGCGAGGCCCTGGATCTGGAATGCGCCATCGCCCCCGGACTTTGTGTTCTTGGCGAGCGGCGGCAGCCCGCTTCGAACTGCCATGACCAGCGCGGCGGGAATGGGTTTTTGCGTTTTAGCGTCCAGCACCGTGCCAGTCATACTGGCTGTTCCCGTTTGCCCGATCGCGGCCGGGACCGCGAGCAATAGTATGAGGATACATTTCATGGGTTAAGCCCCCTGATCGAGGCGCTGCAGATCAGCGAGACTCGATCGGCGATCTTGGTGCTGAGGTCGGGAGAGACCACCCGATGTGGAACTCGGGCCGCCCCGAACAGCCGATCTCCCGCAGGGCAGGAATGACGAAGCCCGTAAGCAACGGCAGCACAACGACTCGAGCAAGCACTCAGCACCTAATAACTCCAACTTGAGCAAATGTGTACTTTAGTGGCATGCCGTGCCTTATGCCACCACCGTGGAGCCGAATCGACGCCAGCACTAGCAGCCTGTGGTAAAGGTGGGTTTTTCTGAGCGAAGACCTTCGAAAAACGCGCACGAGGGGAGATGACTAAGTAACGTCACCACTCGTCAAAAGGTTACCGCTCGCTGCCGTCGTGCGATGTTAATTCCGA
>JBGPHT010000203.1:0-12279 GCA_041484525.1 Bryobacteraceae bacterium
CACACCACCGTACGTACGGGTCCGTATACGGCGGTTCGGCGGGTTGAGCTATCGGCCGCCAGTCAATCTCGGAATCCCGAGCGAGTCGAAGTAGGCATTGGGCAATGCACGCGCGAGCGCCGGACTGTTTGCCAGCCTCCACGGACCATGAGCGCTTCCCGCCGTACAGGCGGCAAGGTCTTTGCCCACGCCCCGCTTCCGCAATTCTGCAAACCGCACCGACCCCCGCTTCCACTGCTTCCAGACCACAGACCGAAGCCTGCGCCTGAGCCACCGTTCAAGTTCCTCCAGCACAGACGGCGTTTCGCATTTCCCGAAGTAGCCCAGCCAACCCCGTAAATACCGGGTCAGTTCTTGAGCCATCCGTTCCGTGCTTACCCCGCGCGTCCGCCGCGTCAACTCCCGGATCTTCTCTTTGAATCGAAGTACCGCTTTCGGCGCAATCCGCCGTTTTGGTTCCCGATTCGCCGTGAAACTGAAGCCCAAAAATTTCCGCGCCCATGGCCGTGCTACCGCACTCTTCTGCTGGTTCACCTTCAGCTTGAGCTTCGTCATGATGAATCGCGTAATGCTCCCCATCACTCGTTCCCCCGCCCGCCGGCTACGAACGTAGATGTTACAGTCGTCCGCATACCGCGCGAATCGGAGACCTCTCCGCTCCAACTCCCGGTCGAACTCGTCGAGCACTATATTGCTGAGCAAGGGCGACAACGGCCCGCCTTGCGGCGTTCCCTCATCGACCGGACTTACCAGCCCGCTTTCCATTACCCCGGCTTTCAAGAACGTCCGGATCAGTCTCAGCAGTCGCTGATCGCTGACCCTGGTTTCGATTCTCGCCATCAGTTTGTCGTGCGAAACCTGGTCGAAAAACTTCTCGAGGTCCAAGTCCACACACCAGCGATAGCCTTCAGCGATATACTGCTGTGCTTGTGCCACCGCCTGATGCGCCGAGCGCCCAGGCCGAAACCCGTAGCTATGATCGGAAAACGACCGGTCCCATCTGCGTTGCAGTACCTGCATCACCGCCTGCTGGACGAATCGGTCCAACACCGTCGGAATGCCAAGCTTTCGCACCCCTCCGTCCGGCTTGGGGATTTCCACCCGCTTCACCGGTTGCGGCTTATAAGTTCCGCTCAACAACTGTTCCCGGATCCCTGGCCAGTGCTGTTTCAGGTGCTCTGGCAACTGCTGGACGGTCATCCCATCCACGCCAGCGCTTCCTTTGTTGGCCTTGACTCGTGCCAATGCCTGCTTGCAGTTTTCCCGCCCGCAGACTTCCTCCATCAACTGTTCGGTGATGGCCGGGCTTTCTGTCCCGCGCTTTCCCGCCGACGATTCGGTCCCTTCCCGGAGGTCCTTCGAGGCTTCACCTCTATCTTCCTCCATGAAGGCCAACACTAGCTGGTTCTTCTGCCGCTTGTCGCCCATGAGTCGCGCTGCTTACTCACCGCTCCCATTACCCTCCCTACGGAGGACCGTTTGGGCCTTCATCCGTTGCCGGATTACTACGCCCGCTGCTGACTTCTACCGCCCGGTCAGGATGAATCGCTTCACCCTCAGTCCGGATTCCCGGACAAACGGCAGATCTCCCGAGGTAAGTTCGACCGCCTTCCGCACGCAACCGCCGAATTTACAACCAGTGCCCTTGATGGATATGGGCTTCGCGGTCATTTGCCCGCTCGCCCAGCACCGTATGCCTCAGATCCGGTTCTTGTACATCGGCTCGTACGTTTGCTCCACGCTTCTTTCAGACCCTCCGTCACCGGAACGCCCTTGCGCTTCGCTATCACTTCACCTCCATCAGGTTGTGAAGGGGACTTTCACCCCCGAGCTGTCGAACATGCTCGGCACACAGAAAAACCGCCGGCTGAGGCGTCAACCTCAGCCGGCGGAGAGAGGAACCTACAGATTTACTTATCTTAGAAGTTAAACCGCAGCATGAACTCCAGGATGCGCCCGCCCGGCTCGACGGTACCCGAGATGTCGCGGTACGCGCCGGTCACCTGGCCGAACGTTGCTCCATTGCTGTTGGCGTAAGCATTGAAGTTCGTCAGGTTGAAAACGTTGAGCGCCGTGGCACGGAACTCGACGTTCATCGACTCACGAATCCTGGTGCGCTTCACGATGCTCATATCGAAGAAGCGGTTCCAGTTCTGGTGAATCAGACCGTGCCAGCCGAGCTGGCCAACCGGCGCCGGCCCGATGTACGGCTTGGTCGGATCCAGATCCGCCACCGTCTTGCCGCCTACCTGGAAGGCCGCGTTCGTGTTGTCAATCACGCTCTGCGGCAGGTAGTATACGATGCCCTTGCCGTCAGTGCTGGTGGTCTTGCGGATGTCCACCATCTTCTGCAAGTCATTCGCGGTCATGTTGTACAAAGTGACGCCGTCGCCGGTAGTGGTGTTGTTGGCTGAGTTGAACGTTCCCAGGCTGTTCAGGAACAGCGGCAGCCCGGACTGAATGCGAACCACTCCGGCCGTCTCCCATCCCTCGATGGCTTTCTTGACGAAGCGGTTGGACACGCTGCCGAGCAGCATTTTGCCGGGGCCGAACGGCATTTCGTAAATCCAGTTCGCCTTGAGGGCATGCCGGATGTCGAAGCCCGAAGGACCCTTGTCGATGCTGAGGTTGCGCAGCGTGGTAGGCTGCGCCGAGCTGGTGCTGCTATTCGTCGGCCCGTTGGTGAGCGATTTGCCGAAGACATAGCTGCCCTGCATCGCGATTCCGTGGCTCAGGCGCCGGCGCACCTCGACCTGCAACGCATCGTAGTAAGACGATCCGTCGTTGGTAACGATAAACGCACCGCCGCCGGCGACCGTCGGATTCGCGAAGAACATGTTCGCCGGATACTTGGCGTTGGTGAGGTTGGTTATGCGGGTGGCATTATTCGCGATGCCGTTAGCCGCCGTACCGGCCTGCCCCAGAAGCAATTGGGTGGCGGTGGTCGTGTCGCTGGTCGTCCCGAGCGCCGTCTGGAGAATCGGCACGGGAAGTTGGCCCGGCATGCCCTGGTTGCCGAAGTTGACGACACCGGTGTTCTTGGTGATATCGCCGCCGCGTGCAATCCTCAGGTTGTTCTGCGCAATCTTGAACTCGTTGAGGAAGCCATTCTCGATGATGTTGGCTTCGTTCAGATTGTACTGGCGCCACAGGTGTACGCCGTGGTTGCCGGTAAACCGGAACTCGACCACCGTGTTGCGGCCCAGTTCCCGCTGCCAGCCGAGGTTCCAGCTCTGCACGTAGCCCAGCTTCAGGTTGGGAAGAAAGTCATTGACGCTGGTCGTGAACGAAGCCGGAATCGGATAGGTCGGCGTCGTCACCAGCCCCGACTTCACCGGAAGATTGGCTTGCCGGAAGAGCACGCTGCCGGGAGCGCCGAAATCCGCCGGTGTTGTCGACGGACTCACGCTCGCGGTTTGCGTGATGCCCTGGTTGGAACCCCAGATGTTGATGAAGAGGTTCTGGCCTTCGCGGACCGTCGAGATCGAGTAGCCCGCACGCAGCACCGAGGCGCCCTCGTGGCTTCCAAAAATCTTACCCAGGAACCCTTCCATCTTCGGCACCTGCCAGGCGAAGCCGATCGCCGGCGCCCAAATGGCCGGAGTGGTGTAGGCGTTGCCCTGAACCGAACTGAAGACCGGCGATATACCCGTCAAGGTACCCGGCTTGAAGAGGTTGCCAACGCCGGAAAGGCCCCACAGGCTGTCCACACCCACGCGCGAATAAAGGCCGTTCAGGTTCTCGTAGGCGCCCTGCTTCTCGTACCGTATGCCGAGGTTGACCGTCAGGTTCCGGGCCGCGCGCCAGGTATCCTGCGCGTACGCGCCGTACTCCCGCATGCGGTTACGATCGATCGGCGGTACCGCGGCGTACTGCTTCGTCTTCTCATCCAACACCAGTTGTTTCGAGATGGCCGAAACGCGCCCCGTCAGCGCGGCGTACAACGCCGAAGCGTCGCTCAATTGCGTGCTGGATGCGCTGGGGAAATTGGCGGTGGAGAAGATGTTCGTCGCGCCTGTAGTGATGGGGTCGCCGCTCGCGATGCCGAAGGTGATGGTCGGCATCGTGTCGGTGCTGGCGATCTGCTGCCAGGAGTTCACCTGCGTGAACGTGCCGCCGAACGCAAACTGGTGCGAGCCCTTGATCACGTACACGTTGTCCGCCGTATCTTTCACCGGCGAGTTGCGCCGCTGCGAGCTGGTCGCCGTGCTCACGCCGGCCAGGCCGAACGCCAGGATCGGCCGGTAGCCGCGCCAGGGGTCGTACAGACCGGGTCCGATCGCCGGGAAGAACAGAACCGTGCCGCCGTTCAGGCCGCCGCGCCATTCATTGGTCACATGCGAACCGAAAGACGACCGCAGCGAAATCGTTCCCGCGAACCGGTTGCTGGCCTGCCCCGTATTCACTGTGCTCCCCAACACCGTGCCGGTGCCCGGGAATGCCGCCACGACATTGTTCAGGAAGTCGGGCGTCGAATCGTACTTGTCGTAGTTGTAGACCACCGAGAAGTGATGGTTGAACGTGATGTTGTAGTCTATCTTCCCGGTCAGGAACTGCCGCTTCTGGTTGCCGTCCGGCTGATAGTTCAGATCCAGGCGGTTGTAGTCGGCATTGCTCGCGATGCGCGGAGTGGCAATACCCTTCGACACCGTAGCCGCGATGTCCGAGTACGTCTTTTGCAGGATCGGATCCGGCGTGGACGTGAATCCGTTCGCCGCCGCCAGTTGGTACAGGTTCACCGTGCGCGTGGCGCCGCCGGCGTTATAAGTGAAGATGCCGGACCGCGCGGTGTCGTTCAGGATCGTGCGCGTGTACGACTTCGTTCCGGGCAGGATGTACTCTTCGTAGTTGAAGAAGAAGAACGCCCTGTCCTTGACGATCGGACCGCCCACGTGAACTCCGCGCTGCGTCAGTTTCACGACGTCGCGCGCCAGGCTGTCCCGATTATTGAAATAGTAGTTGGCGTTCCATCCCGTCTGGCGCCGCTGGTAGAAGCCGCCGCCATGAAACTGGTTGGTGCCGCTCTTGGTGGTGAACTTGATCTGCGCCGCGCCCTGTCCGCTGCTGTCGGCGCTGCCGGCCGAGGTCGTCACGGTCAGTTCCTCGAGCGCATCCACCGTCGGATAGATGTAGCTGAAGAAGCCGTCGCTCGACTTCAGCATGTTGTCCTGCGTGTTCATGCCGTCGATGGTCACATTCAGCGCGCCGCGCGGCAGCCCGTTCACGGACGAGCTTCGCGGGTTGGTCGGCGTCTGCACGCCCGGCTGGGTCACCAGCAACTCGACCGCGTTGCGCGTCGCAAACGGCAGTTCGAAGAGTTGCTTGCCGCCGATCGTGCTGCTCACCGCCGCGCTCGTGGCCTGCACGATTTCCGCGCCGGCCGAGACCTCGACGACTTCCGTCGCCTGTCCCAACTCGAGCTTGAGGTTCACCGTCGCCGGCACGCCCGAGTTCAGGACTACGCCGTCGACTGTTCCCACTTTGAAGCCGGTCTTCGTGACCGTAACCTTGTACGCCGCCGCCGTCAGGCCGGGAATGGCCCATTCGCCGCGTTCGTTGGATACCGTCTTGAAGGCTTGCCCGGTTGTCGGGTTCGAGATTTGGACTTCAGCGCCCGGAACAGCAGCGCCGGTTGGGTCGGTTACCACGCCATCGATACGCGCGGTGTTGCCCTGAGAAAAAGCGAGCGTGGCGAAAACGAGCATCGCCACCAGGAAATTTCGCATGTACTATATACCCCCTACAAAAAAGTGGTGTTGGGGGTGATTCTAACGCACTGGAGAGGAGGGAGACAAGCCGGGAGGGCAATATTTTGGTTAATTTGGGGCTACTCGGACTGACCTTTTCGAGTATCTTGCGTCTAATGCACGGCGAACAGGCCCGTTATCTCTTGGAATGGACCAAAAGTGGAATGGCCAAAAAGACCTGTGAGTACTAGATAGGTACCGCACATTCGGGACAAGCGCCTAACGCCCGCCCCGGCCGCGTCCGACGCCCTGCGTCAGATCCACTCCCGCCGCCTTCAGCGCCGCCTGCGCGCCGGCGTACTCGATTTTCGGAGCCAGTTTGCGGATACCGTCGAAGATGAAAAACCTGGTGCTTTCGTCGATCCCGATCCGCCCGCTCGTCACGCCGCGATCCTTCAGCGCCTCGACAATCCGCTGATACGGGCTGTCATCCTCCTGCCACACGCGGATGTCGTTCTCTCCCACGTGAATCAGCTCGCGCGCGCGCATCTCTTCGAACCCTGGCAGCACCCAAGCCGGTCCGCCCTTGGCCGGCAGCACCACCGCAAACGTGCGCTCGCTGCGTCCCCAACGCACCCCCGTGAGATACGTCATGGCCGCGCCCGACTCGATCACGATCGCCTCCAGCCCGAATTCCTTCATCGCCTGCTGGAGCTTGCCGATCCGCTCTTTATAAGTGGCTTCCGTAATTTCCGTAGTCTGCTGCATCTTGTCTCGTCCTATCCAAACGGCCGATCGATCGCCGGACTCTGCTTCGTAAACGTCTTCGCCCCGTCCTCCGTCACATAGAAGCAATCTTCCAGCCGGATCCCAAACTCCCCATAGATCGCAATCATCGGCTCGTCGCTGAAACACATCCCGGGACGCAGCTTCGTCTTGTTGCCCTTCACCAGGTACGTCCACTCGTGCCCGTCGAGACCGATCCCGTGCCCCGTGCGGTGCGGCAGTCCCGGCACCTTGTAGCCCGGACCGAAGCCGTAATCCACGATCGTTTTGCGCGCCGCCGCGTCCACCGATTCGCACGTCGCGCCCGGTTTCGCCGCCGCCAGCGCCGCGTCCTGCGCCTTGCGCTCCAGGTTCCAGATCTCCGTCTGCCGCTTGTTCGGCTTGCCGAATACGGTGGTGCGCGTGATGTCCGACTGGTACCCTTCCACGGTGCAGCCGTCGTCGATCAACACGATGTCGCCCTCGCGCAGCGGTTGCGGCTGAATGCTGCCGTGGGGAAACGCCGAGTACTTCCCGAAGTTCGCCATGGCCGCACCCTGCGTGCCCAATGCCCGGTACGCCGCCGAGATCAGCCCGCTCAGGTCGCGGTTCGTCATGCCTTCGCGCAGACAGGCCAGCGCGGCCTGGTAAGCCGCGATGGTGATGTCGTTGGCCCGCTGCATCAACGCCAGTTCGGCCGGCGACTTGATCGCGCGGCACCCGATCGTCACCGCGTCGGCGCTCGCGAACTCCATGGCCGGAGCTTCTTTGCGCAGTCCGTCGAACACCGCGAAGCGCGCGCGCTCCTCGATCCCCAGCCGCCCTGCGCCCTTCAACGCCTGCACTACCTTCTTATAGGGACCCTCGGCCTCGCCATAGCTGCGGACCTCGCCGAGTCTCGTCCCCGCCTCGCGCCCCTCCGGCACGAACCAGACCGGATCCCCCTTCGCCGGCAGCATCCACATCCCGCCGTTGTGGCGCGATCCCGTGTAGTAATACAGACTCGTGCCGCCTTCGCACAAAATGGCCGAGAGCTTGTTCTCGACCATGAGTGCGCGCGCCTTCTCCATGCGCGCGTGCCGCTCGTCGTCGGCGATCGGCTTGATCCCGTCGAGCATCGGCTTAAGATTCCGGATGGCCTCCGGCAGCGGCGCAGCCGCCTGCTGAGCCGCCGCGCGGCCTACCAGCGCCGCCGCCGCACTAACAACAAAAGTTCTCCGATTCATCTGCCTACTCCGCAATTCGGGGGACAGGCGACGAAACCTTCCGCGCCGTCTTTGCGCGGAATTTCGTTGCCTGTCCCCGAATTGCCCCGTGAAATCTCCCTCATGTTAATTTCGAGGTTGTGTAGCCTGTCCCCGAAATAGAAGTTCATGTCTGCAATTCCGTCGGATGCTTCTTATGCCACTCGGTCGCCTGCTCGTACGCCAGCGCCACTCTTAACGGAGCCCCTTCCTCATACACCCGCCCCAAGAATCCAATCGACCGCGGCGACCCGTTAATGAACCCGCACTTTACCACCACCTGCGGATTCCCTGTCAAATTTGTAGTCGACAGCAGCGCACTCGACGGCATCACCAGCACGTCCCAATCCGCCATGAACTTCTCGAACCGCTCCACCAGCAGCGTACGCGCGCGCTGCGCCCGGATGTACTCCACCGCCGGAATCAGCCGCCCGCTGCGGAACGTATTGGGCCAGTCGCCCGCATTCTGCCCCTTGAGCTTCCGCACCTGCCCATCGCGCGTGATGTCGTCGAACGCGCAGGCGCCCTCCGCCTCGAGCAGAAAGCGCATCGGAATCTGTTCCTCGGTGTATTCCGCCGGCTGCATCGCGACACCCGCCTTCCGCAAATCGGCCAGCGCCTGGTCGTACATCTTCTTCATATCGCCCTGCGTGCGGTCGAAGGCCGATTGCAGCACGCCGATCTTCATCGTGCGCAGCGGCCGCCGCGGTTCCCAATGGAACGGATCCGCGCCCACACTGCGATCCTTGCCGTCGGGCCCATGGATAGCGTTGAGCACGATGGCGGCATCTTCCACGCCGCGGCAGAGCGCGCCAATCTTGTCCATCGTCCAGCTCAGCGCCATGGCGCCATGCCGGCTTACGCGGCCGTAAGTGGGCCGCAGTCCCACCGTGCCGCACTGTGTGCTGGGCGAGACGATAGACCCCAGCGTTTCGGTTCCGAGCGCAAAACCCACCAGCCCCGCCGACGTCGCCGATGCCGACCCCGCCGACGATCCGCTCGATCCCTGCTCGTAATTCCACGGATTCTTGGTGCGCCCCTGGAACCACAGGTCGCCCTGCGCCAGCGCCCCCATCGAGAGCTTCGCGATCAGCACCGCGCCCGCTTTGTTCAGCCGCTCCACCACCGTCGCGTTCTCATCCGGCACGCGATCCTGGAAGGGCTCCGCGCCCCACGTGGTCAGGATGCCCTTGGTGTCGAACAGATCCTTCACGCCGTAAGGAATGCCGTGCAGCGGCCCCTTGTAGCGGCCCGCGCGGATTTCCTTGTCGGCCTGCGCCGCCTGCGTGAGCGCCAGATCCTCGGTGAGCGTCACCAGGCAGAGCAGCTTGGGCGAATACTTCTTCATGCGCTCCAGGTACATCTTGGTGAGCGCGGTGGAGGAAACCGCGCGCGAGCGGAGCAGCGGCGCCAGTCTGGTCACCGGCCAGTGCGCGAGTTCTTCGAGATCCGCCGGGGCCTTCGCCGCCGTCCGCGACACCGTCGGCACAAACCGCGCCGGGCCCTTGATCGCCTTGCGGTCCGGGAGGCCCGGATGGAAAGCGAACGAGGGTTCCGTGCCGTAGGGGACATCGATCTTGCGCAGCGATTCGTAGTTATACAGCGCGCTGTTGGCGCGCCGCAGCATCATTTCGATTTCCGCGTCCTGAAATTCGAGCCCCAGCAGCACCAGCGCGCCCTGCACCTGTTCCTTGGTGATGCGCATCGGCTGGTTCTGGCCGAATCCGCCGCGCCCGCCCCCGCCGCGCCCGCCGCCACCCGCGGGCGGAGTCGTAGCCGGCGGTGTCACCGGAGGCGTCGCCTGCTGCGACCTCATCGGCCGCGCCGCCGCGAGAAGACTTAGGAGCTGAAGCCACGTGCGTCGATCCATAGACACTCCCGATTAACCAATTCCCCCCAACCCAACCCCGATAATAATCTGCCTATCATAGCGCGCTCGCCGGCCTGTTTGACGGCATTCGCGCGCGGTGTATGCTGTGCCCGCGAATAGTGTGAATGCATACCCTGAGCGCCTCATCGAGAATGAAGACGCCGGGATTGCATGCACTGAAGCGATCCTGCGGGAATGGAACGCGAAGCGCTCGCCAAGGTCGAAGCCCGTTCCAAGCGGCGCGCCTAAGTGGGTAACTTCCGTATCTATTGAGAATAGATCTCAATCTCGATAATATTGAGATGGACCGTCGTGCCATGCCCAACGTAACTATTTCTCTCCCCGACCCCCTCAAGGAATTCGTCGAGCAACAGATGGCATCGCGAGGATAGGGCAACGTCAGCGAGTACTTTCGAACCTTGCTCCGGGAAGCGCAGGAGAAGGAGCGCGAGACGCGCCTGGAGGAGTTGCTGCTCGAAGGTCTGAACTCGGGTGAAGACATTCCCCTGGACCACAAGTTCTGGAAGGATCTCCGGGCCGACGCGCTCGGAAAGATCGAAGAACGGAAGAAGCGGAAGCGCTGCAGGTGAAACACTTCGTCCGCTCGGCGGCCCGGGAGGACATTCTTCCTTACGGCTACCGGGACAGCGCTGAACTCCATCTGCAGGGATCCCGGAATCGGATCTCCCAGGTGGTTTCGCAAGCTCCCGGGGCTTCGCTCCTGGCCGGTTCCCGGATTCGAGGACATCCGCGTTTACTAAATCGCTGGGCCCGATTTTCTTCGGATTATTCGCGTCCTCCACGGCAGCCGCGATCTCCAACGGATTCTTGGCGGGGAACGCTCTCCGGGAGAATAAGGGTAGAACGCCGGGATAAAGCCGACTGGAACAGGTTGTTCACGCGACTTGAAAAAATAGTTAAACCCTCGATTCTTCGTCGCGTTAGACGCGTTTTCCCCTGCCGCCGGGAGCCGGTTTCTTGATCCCGGCTGTCATGCTCGAAGAGGGGCGTGACCGCGATGCGGTCACGGACTCCAACAAGTCCTTACCCTTCAACCTGCAATTACGTGATTTGACCGAACCGCGGTCACGAGGGAACAAAAGCATGAAAAAACCGATCGTTACTGAACCGCCGGCCGGGACGTTCGACCTTGGCCTGGTCCTCGGACAGCGCCGAGCCTTCAGCGCTGTCGCCGGGAAATGCTCGGCGGCGGACGCCGCCACGCTCAAGCAGATCCGCGATGACAAACTCTATCTCGGCATGTGCAGCGACTGGCGCGAGTTCTGCAATCAGCATCTCCACATGTCCAAGAGCACCGCCGACAAGCTCATCGCGCTCTTGACCGAATTCGGCCCCGATTATTTCACGGTGGCGCAGTTCACCCGGATCTCTCCCGGAGCCTATCGCGCGATTGCGCCTTCGGTTCGCGACAGTACGGTGCGCTACCTGGGAGCCGACATCGCGCTGACCTCGGAGAACGCGGACAAGGTGGCGCAAGCGGTCCAGGAGTTACGGCGGATCTCGACGCCGGCCCCGCCGCCTGCTCCGCCCGCGCGCGTCTCGCCGCGCCAACGTCTGGAGTGGCTCGAAAAGCGCAGCCGCGAATTAGTGGATGGCCTCACCGAGCTAGCCGACTCCGGGCCCGGCTGCGACGATCGCGAGGAGATGCTGCAACTCGTGCGGGAGACGCGCAAATCGCTCACGCGCGTGGAACTGCGGATGAGCAGATAGAAGGAGTGAACCGATCTCAGGTCTGGTGCTAGAGTCTGCCGCTCACCAAGAGTCCAGTGTCCGGATCGCCGACGATTCGCCCGGAACGCTTTTTGCCCCCATGTCTGCCACACGCAGGAGACGATGCGAACGTGGTTCGGGCACGGGTCAAACGTACACACCACTGGCGATAATGGACCAATGCGCCTACACGATTATGCGCCGCGGCCCGCGCACCTCAAATGGCTCCTCGATTCTGACCCGGCCATCCGTTGGCAGGTCATGAGGGACCTTACCGGTGAAGCCTCCGACGCGATTGCAGCCGAGCGGTCTCGCGTCGCAACCGAAGGCTGGGGAGCCCAGCTTCTCGCCTTCCAATCTCCTGCTGGCAACTGGGGCGGGGGCCCCCGCGGGTGGAGAGGCGATTTGCGGAAGGAGGACCGAGGATTGCTTATTGCCCTCTACACTCTCGTCGTCTTGAAGGACCTCGGTCTCGACCCCGCCAGCAAGCAGGCTCGCAAAATGATCGACCGAGTCGGCAAGCGGCTCGTGTTTAAGCCGCTCAGCAACCGGCCTTTCCTTCACGGCGAAACGGAGCCCTGCATCAATGGGAGAATTCTCGCCATCGGCTCGTATTTCAAAGAACCGAACGACGCGCTGGCCAATCAACTCCTGGGCGAGCAGCTCGAAGATGGCGGCTGGAACTGCGAAGCACCCCAAAGCCGGCGCTCTTCGTTCCATACCACCATCTGCGTGCTCGAAGGACTGCTCGAATACGAACGAGCAAGGCGCAAATCGGCGGCCGTCACTAAGGCCCGCAAGAGGGCCGAGAACTATCTGCTCGAGCGCCGCATGTTCCGCTCGCTCCGAACCGGCGAAGTCATCGACAAACGCTGGCTCCGCTTCTCGTTCCCGACGTTTTGGCACTACGACGTCTTGCGCGGACTCGATTATCTGCGGAATGCAGGAATCAAACCCGACAGCCGCGTCAGTGACGCCATCG
>JBGPHT010000204.1:0-12206 GCA_041484525.1 Bryobacteraceae bacterium
AAACCCCTGGAGATCCAATGCGTGAGCCTGTGACCAAGGTTTTCAGGAGAGCCGGATGCGGGAAATCCGCACGTCCGGTTCGACGAGGGGACGGTGAGTAACGGATTACTCCGTTGCTCTCCGTCCTACTCTACCGGCCAATACCGGATGTGCCGTTCTAAACTACCTCTCAAATTATTATTAGCCGCCGATCCATGCTGATGAACGCCGATTGTGGGCGGAACCGCAGGATTCGACCTGTCCAGCTAGTTCGCCGGCACCCATCTCCGATTCGCACGCGGTAACATAATCTCCGGAACGCCTATGCTCTACCGCACGCTTCCGCTCTTGCTCCTAGCTGCCCTGAGCGCCGCCGCCCAGGGAAAGTACTCCGGACCGCGGCCGCCCAAGCCCGACGTGCCGTATATCAAACACGCCGACAACCTCGTCGCCATCGAGCCAGCCGAGGCCAAAGAGGAAAAGCAGAAGAAGGACGACATCCTCTACATCATCTCCGGCGCTACCGCCTCCGCCAAGACGCCGCTCGCGTCTCCCATCTTCCTGCTCCAGGCCGACAAGCTGAATCCCGACCGCCTCGGTCTCTACAAGCTCGACGTCAAAAACGGCCGCCGCGAAATCCTCTTCGGCCCCAAAAGGCAGCCGCGCTCGTTCCGCATGGAAGTCACCCGCATCGCCTCCGACAACCTCTACCGGCTGGAGGTCTCGGAGAGCCTCGAACCCGGAGAATACTCGCTCTCTCCCGAGGGTTCGAACCAGGTTTTCTGCTTTGCGGTATACTGAGAAATCCCTCTCGCCCGTGTAGCGTCCCGACCCGCCCTGCCACTAGTTTGCCTGTGGTATCCTGTTGGACGTAACAAAATCGAGATAAGAGAAGACAAGGAGCATCGCCCCAAGAATGGCACTGGTGATTGAAGCGAAACAGCAGATTCTGTCTACCAATCAGCGCCACAAGTCCGACACTGGGTCGCCAGAAGTACAGATTGCTCTGCTAAGCAGCCGCATTACGATGCTTACGGAGCATTTCAAGACGCACAAAAAAGACCATGGTTCCCGCAAAGGTTTGCTCACCCTGGTTGCCAAGCGTCGCCGGCTTTTGACGTATCTGCGTGACACGGACCCCGAGCGCTATAAGGCAGTTCTGCAGCGATTGGGTATTCGCCGCTAGTCCGTTCCCCGGAAGCGGCGGCGTTGGCTGGCTGTTTTCGGAACCCTTACCCCAATGGACGCGACGGCGCTGGGGCGCATTGCCTCACTCCGTTTCGATCCACACACCCTGTCACTCCAGTCTCGATAGGCCCCCCGTTGACGGGCGCCAATTCGTGGCCAGCCGGGACGGATCCCGGCAGGTCGGAGGTTTTAAGGAAAAATGTTGCATACAGTTGAAGTTGACCTGGGAGGCCGTAAGATTACCCTCGAAACGGGTAAGATGGCCAAACAGGCGAACGGCGCGGTCGTCGTTCGATCCGGTGACGCGGTTGTTCTCGTCACTGCTTGCATGGCCGAAGAGCCTAAATTGGGAGCGGGCTTTTTTCCGCTCACTGTCGATTATCGTGAATACACTTACGCCGCCGGCAAGATCCCGGGCGGATTCATCAAGCGCGAAGGGCGCCCGTCGGAAAAGGAAGTTCTCACCAGCCGCCTGATCGATCGTCCCATACGTCCTCTGTTCCCCGAAGGTTTCCTGTACGAGACCCAGATCATCGCCATGGTCCTTTCGGCCGATCCGGAACAGGACCCCAACTCGCTCGCCATCGCCGGCACGGCTGCCGCCCTGGCCATCTCCGATCTCCCGTTCCCCTATGTGCTCGGCGGCGTTCGCGTCGGTCTGCGGGACGGCCAGTACATCGCCAACCCGACTTACACCGAAGGCCGTGAGTCCAAGCTGAACATCGTGGTCGCGGGCACCGAAGACGGCATCGTCATGGTGGAAGCCGGCGCCAAGCAGGTCTCCGAGCAGGAAGTCCTCGGCGCCATCGAATTCGGCCACGATTGCTGCAAGAAGATCGCCGCCGGCATCCGGCAATTGATGGCCGTCGCCGGCAAACCGAAGCGCGAGTTCAAATCGCCCGAGCTCGATCAGGCCGTGTACAACCAGCTCTTGAAGGACGTTCGCGAGGAACTGTCCGACTCGCTCAACACGCAGAAGTATCCCAAGCTCGAAAGCCACCATCGCATACACGCGCTGAAGAAGCGGGTAGTCGAGGCCGCCGCGGACGACAAGAAGATCGAGACCGCCAAGTGTCTCGAGGCCCTCAAAGAGCGCATCTTCCGCGACGACATGCTGAAGAACCATCGCCGTCCGGATGGCCGCGCGTTCGACGAGGTCCGCGCCATTACAATCGAGACGGGCGTTCTGCCGCGCACCCACGGCTCGGCGCTGTTCACCCGTGGCGAGACGCAGTCGCTGGTCACGATCACGCTCGGCACCAAGGACGACGAGCAGCGCATCGAGTTGCTCGAGCCCGGCGAAGCTTCCAAGCGCTTCATGCTGCACTACAATTTCCCGCCGTTCTCGGTGGGTGAAGTGGGCTTCATGCGCGGTCCCGGCCGCCGCGAAATCGGCCACGGCGCGCTCGCCGAACGCGCCCTCGCGGCGATGATCCCCGACGAGTCCATCTTCCCCTACACCATGCGCGTGGTCAGCGACACGCTGGAATCGAACGGCTCCAGCTCGATGGCGACCGTGTGCGGCGCCTCGCTCGCCCTGATGCATGCCGGTACTCCGCTGGCCGCGCACGTCGGTGGCGTAGCCATGGGCCTGGTGCTCGAAGACGACAAGTACGCCATCCTCACCGACATCGCCGGCGCCGAAGATCACTACGGCGATATGGACTTCAAGGTCGCGGGCACGCGCGACGGCATCACCGGTCTCCAGATGGATATCAAGGTGCCGCGCGTGACGATCGCGACATTGAAGGAAGCGCTCGAGCAGGCGCGCCGCGGCCGTCTCTTCATCCTCGACAAGATGTACGAGGCTCTTCCGCAGGCCAACACCAGCATCTCGCAGTACGCGCCGCGCATTTACACCCTGACGATTCCGACGGATAAGATCCGAGACGTCATTGGACCAGGCGGCAAGGTCATCCGCAGCATCATCGAGCAGACGGGCGTCAAGATCGATGTGGAAGACGACGGCACCATTCACGTGGCGTCGGCGGACGAAGCATCGGCCAAGAAGGCGATCCAGATTATTTCGGATATCACCGCCGTCGCCGAGATCGGCAAGACCTATCTCGGCAAGGTGGTCCGCCTGGTCGACTTCGGCGCTTTCGTCGAAATCTTCCCCGGCACTGACGGCCTTCTGCACATCAGCGAAATCGCCGAAAATCGCATCCGCGAAGTCCGCGACGAGCTGAAGGAAGGCGATCAGATTTTGGTCAAGGTGCTGGCGATGGAAGGCAACAAAATCAAGCTGAGCCGCCGCGCCGTCCTCCGCGAGCAGCGCGAGAAGTTAAAACAGGGCAAAGAGTAACTTCACCAACCTGTGAGGCAGGCGTTCAGCGTCTGCCTCGCACGCAGGTTCCGCCTCAGTTTCCTTCCGGCTTCGACTCCTCTTGCACCGGTAGATTCGTTCCCGTCGCTGCCGAACTCCGCACCACGATCGTCACCGGATCGCTCGCCTGCGCCGTCCCCAGCGATCGCACTTCCACCACCTGTGTGCCCGGCCGCAGTGTGTCCGGCACCTGCGCCTGGATCTGGCCGTTCGATGTGATAAGCAGCGGCACCGAGATATCCCCGAAAGTCACGCATGACCCGCCCAGCACCGTCGGCGGCGGCACCGTGTCCGCCACCCCGGCCGTTGCCAGGTTCCGCCCCGTGATCGTGATGAACGAGCCCGGCCGGATATTCTGCGTTCCGTCCGACGAATTCACGATCCCCCGCGCGCCGGTGGTAATCTGCGGCCGCGTGTCCGTGGTGGATGGCGCCAGCGACACCACACTCAAGCCGGAAAGCGTGATGGCGTAGGCCGTGGTGCCCGCCGAATCCACTACCATCATGCGCGGGTTGGTGTTGAATCGGGTGGCGCCGAATACGTTGACCACCGGATTCTCCGGCACTACACCCGCCAGCGTTTCGGAGCCGGTCACCAGGTCCACCATCGCCAGCGTGGTCCGCGAATCGTCGCGCGTTACGGTCGTGATGTTCGTCCGCACCGGCGTGGTCAGCCGCAGCAGCGTCCGCTTGTCCAGCGGCGCCACCGCCGCTACGTTGCGGTTGCCGGTGTTGATCGTCGTCTGCGTCGGCGGTTGCCCCGGCGCACCCGGTGTGAGCATGGTCGCGCCCGGTGCGAACGCGCCGCCGAGCGTGGTCAGCGACGGACTCAGGATCAATCCGTCGACCAGAAAATATGAGCCCCCCAGCCCCGCGCCGAGCACCCCGTAGTAACCCGAAATGGGCGTGGTCGGAGTCGTATTCAGCAGCCGGCTGGCGATGTAGGTGTCGTTGGTGCCGTCGTACACGTACGCGTGGCCGTCGCCTGAAAGCGTCAGGATGTACTCGCCTCCGGGCGTCGCAATCATGCCGCAATTCGGACATTGCGGAACCGTGTTCGGGATGATCGGATTCGTCACCGTGCTCAGCGTCCGCGGCTGCGCCACATTTCCCACCACTTTCCACTGCGTGCCGTTCGACATCAGGAACTCGAGGCCGAACAGCCCCATCGCCAGCGATCGCGGGTAGATCAGGTTCACCGTCCCGTTGCGCGGCGTCGGCGGAAACACCACGCTATCCACCACCTGACCCAGGTCCAGATCCACCATGCCGATCGATTCGCCGCCGATGTTTCCCACGTAGAGCGTATTACCGTCCGTGCCCATCGCCATCTGGTGCGGCATCTGCCCGACCGGGATCGGGTCCACGAACCGCTGCTTCTTCAGATCGAACACCTCGATGCGGTTGAACCCCGAGTTCGTAATGTACAGCCGGCCGCGCGCCTCATCCAGCAGCAGATCCTGCAGCCCTTCGTTGCCCGCCGTATTGCCGGCCGTGCCCGCCGTGTTGTTGTTCATGGTGGTCGAAACGGGGTAGATCACCCCGCGCTGGTCCGGCTGCCGGTAATTCATGTACACCCGGATGACGTTCGGAATGTTGATCGCGTCCGGCGACGAAATGATGATGTTCATCGGCGTGCCCTGCGACGTTCCCGCACCCGTCCAGATGTTCGTCCCCGGCTGCCGCACTACGCCCGAGCGCCCCGGCTCCATGGTGAACGTAATCGATGAGGGCGCCAGGCCGCTCGTCATCGAATACACCAGCGCCGACCCCGGATTGGTCGACACGTTGTACGTCAGCCGTCCCTTCCCCAGGTTGTTGACTTTCAGGGTCCCGCCCGCAACCCCGCGGTTGCACTCATCCATCGCCAGGAACACCGCCGTCGTCTCCGGCGCCAGAATCGGATAGTCGTACAGGCTGCCCAGCGGGATGTGGACGACGCCTGAATCCGAGAGACCCCACGCGTCCGCGCCATCGGACGTCATCACCATCTTCGCCACAATGCTCTCCGGCAGCTTGATTCCCAGCCGGATCCCGAGGTTCTTGGGATCGTTCACCAGAAGCGTGGAACTGAGCGGCGGCGGCGCCGGATTGGTGTTGGCAGCCGTGTTGAATGCCGCATAGAGCGTGGACCCGTCGGGCGCGAACACGCTCCCGCCCACGTTCGCCAGCGTGCTGAATGCACCCGCGAACTGGAACGGCGCGTTGGCATTATTCTCCTGCGCGATCACCGCCAGCGTCGCCGTATCGTAGAGCGTAAACCCCGCCATGAATCGCGAGCCGTCCGGCGACATCGAAAGCACCGACGATTGTCCCGCCGTCGTCCGGTTCCGCAGCACCACGCCCGACGCCACTTCGTACACAAAAATGTAGGTGGTGGCGGCGGTTGGCGTGATCACGCCGACGATGAAATTCCCGTCCGGCGTCCGCAGCAATTTTCCGGCGAACGTGGTCTGCGGACGGTTACCGCTCGGCGCCGGTAGTCCGGCGGGAGTCGTCGGCAGCGCCGGCACAAACACCGGCAGCAGTTGCTGTCCCGCCGCCTGCGTCCGGTCGAACACCGAAAGCGTCCCCTGCGGAACGCCGCTCACCACGCCCGTGCCGATCATGCTCACCAGCACGCGCCCGTCGCTTCCCACTTCCACGCCCTGCGGCGCCGAAGGCAGCAACACCGACTGCACCACCGCGTTTTTCGAAAGGTCGATGACGTTCAGCGACGAGTTCCCGCTGCTCGAGACATACAGCCAGTTGCCATCCATCGAGAGCGCGCCCGCCAGGGGTGTCGCGCCCACCGCGATCGACCCCGCGATCTGTTTCGCGGCGTAATCGTAGATGTAGACCTGATTGGTGTTGTTGTTGACCAGATAGAGCCGGTGGCGCTGTTCATCGAGCACTATGTCCGACGGCGTCCCACCCGGAAGCTGGACGACATCGCCGAACGTGGCGCCCTGCGTATTCTGTGCCGCCGCGGGTCGCGCCACAACGCTGTACAATCCCAGTAACGCTATGGAAACAGACCGCTTGTAGCTCCGAGGATTCAATGACGTAGTCCTTCCCGAGACGCGCGGATTCTCTATATGGTACAACCTATAACCCTTTCCGTGCTGGGAAGTTTTGGTTCCACTGGGGGCTGGAGATATGTCTGGAAGGCCAGACCGCACACCGTCAACCGGGTTTAATGGGAGAATATCCACTCAGGCTTCACCATGCCGTTTTCAACGGGGACTCATTTAGGACCTTACGAAATTCTGGCGCTACTCGGTAAAGGCGGTATGGGAGACGTCTACCGAAGCCGCGACAGCCGGCTCGACCGGATCGTTGCGCTGAAGGTGGCTACATGCCGATCTGGCGGATGATGGCGCCTGGCGGCAGCGGTTCGAGCGGGAGGCCAAAGCGGCGGGCTCGCTGAATCACCCTAATGTGGTCGCCATCTATGATGTCGGTACCCACGACGGACAGCTATATCTCGTCTCCGAACTCCTGGAAGGGGAAACGCTGCGGAAGCGCCTGCGCGAGGGCCCGATTCCCATCCGCAAAGCGTTGGAGTACGCGCTGCAAATCGCCCGCGGTCTGGCAGCCGTGCACCGGAAAGGCATCGCACACCGCGATCTGAAACCCGAGAATCTCTTCATCGCACACGATGGGCATGTGAAGATTCTGGATTTTGGTCTCGCCAGGCTTACCGCACCGGCGGCGGCGAGCGCGGAACAAACCAGCCTCGAGACCGAGTTGATGACCGGCCCAGGCGTCGTGATGGGTACGGTCGGCTACATGGCCCCGGAACAGGTGCGCGGTCTGGCGGCCGATCATCGGTCGGACATTTTCAGTTTTGGTGTGGTGCTCTATGAGATGCTGAGCGGCGCGCGTCCGTTTCGCGGCGAATCGCCGGTGGAGGTCATGAATGCAATCCTCTGTGTGGAGCCGCCGGACCTCGCGGCTTCCACGTCTCCGCAGCTCGATTCGATCCTGAAACGGTGCCTTGAGAAAAGCCCCGAAGATCGGTTCGACACAGCGCGCGATCTGGCGTTCGCACTGGAGACATTATCCGGCGACTCGCGATCCCACGAAACGGTGCGCTCCCACGCCGGCAAGTCCGGTAAGTCACGTTTTCGAAAACTGCCAGTCGCCGCCGGCCTGATTTTCACCTTTCTCGCCGGCGTAGCCATCGCGCACTGGCTGTGGCGCCCGCCTTCCGTGGAAGGCCCCGTGCCCCGCTATTTGACCTACTCGGGCCGCGACTCTTCACCCGCAGTCTCGCCCGATGGGAAGACGATCGCATTTGCTTCCGACCGCGACGGCCGATCGCGGATCTGGTTGAAGCAGTTCGCCGGTGGCAGCGAGGTCCCAATCACTTCCGGCGTGGACGATCGCCCTCGCTTCTCGCCGGACGGTTCTACGATTCTGTTCTCGCGAAGTGACGGCTCGCGGGGCTCGTTGTACCGCGTGGCCACCTTGGGCGGAGATACACGCAAGATCATCGACGACGTCGCAAATGGGGACTTTTCTCCGGATGGACGGCACATCGCGTTTGTGCGGTGGAAGAACGAGGGAACACACGAGAGTTCAGCGCTGGGTGTGGTCGAGGTCGATGGCTCGGACGCGAAGGAAATCATCGAAGTGGATGGCCGCCTCAATTTCCCGCGCTGGTCGCCGGACGGCGCACATATCGCGGCCCTCGGCGGTCTGGAAGGCGGGTTCGTCCATGACACCGTGCTTGTAGTGAGCGCGGATGGGAAGAGCAAGCGGTCTCTCAGCGCACCCGGTGGATTACTTGGTCTTTCGTCCGTGGCTTGGACCTCCAATGAAGAGATCGTGTATCTGAAAGGGGACCGGACTGCCGGCGAGTCGGCTCACCTGGTTCGCCAGAACATCGGATCCGGAGCGAGCCAGTCGTCTGCATGGGCACACCAGAGCCTGGTCCTCGACATCGCAGCGGGCGCCGTGGTTTTCGACACGCAATCCGGCCGCTCGAACTTGCGGGAGCTTACGCTCGGCCGAAGCCTCAGAGCAGAGGACCATCGGTGGCTGGCGCGCGGGAACAGCATGGACCGGGAGCCGGCGTACTCGCCCGACGGCAAGCGCATCGTCTTTTCTTCCAGTCGGAGCGGCAATATGGATATCTGGCAAATCGCCATGGAAACCGGCTTGGTTAGCCGTTTGACAGATCATCCGGGAATTGACTGGGACCCCGTGTTCACTCCCGATGGCAAAGGAGTGATCTGGAGCTCCAATCGAAGCGGCCATCCGGAGATATATCTTGCGGAGGCGGAAGGCGGCGCCGGGCGGCAGGTGACCAACGATGGCTATACTGCCGAAAACCCGACTATAACAGCGGATGGGCGGTGGATCGTCTATAGCTCAGCGCACGTAGATAAGCGCGGCATATGGAAGATTCGCCCGGATGGATCCGGAGCGGCGCGAATTGCGGCGGGCGCATATTTCAACCCGGAGGTATCGCCCGATGGGCAGTATGCGCTTTATGTAACGACCATCCGCACCGACCGAAACGCCATCCGGGTGGTGCGCATCGAGGACGGCTCGGAGGTTCCCTTCGAGATCGTGTGCGACGTTCGCCGGCAAAGCGGCTGGCTTATCGGCCGCGCCCGCTGGATGCCACGGGGAGGCGCCATCGCGTTCGTCGGGCAGGACGACAAAGGAGTGAACGGCATCTACACACAGGATTTCCAGCCGGGCACAAACACCACCGCGAGCCGCCGTCAGCTTGGCGGATTCGATCCGGAAGCCGACACGGAGACGCTCTGCATCTCGCCGGACGGAACGCATATGACGATCTCCAGTTGGGAGCAGGTCTCCAGTATCATGATCGTCGAAGGAGTACCCGGAATCCCGCCGCTTTTCAAACGGCAACATTGAGGCATTGGCTACGTGGTCCTCTGGAACGTCAGAACCCTATCGGGAATGGCGCGGCGCATGGGGACAGCAGGAGTTGGTCGGTCTTGCCAGGGGCAACTGATGCGAACCAAATAAACCGGCGAATATCAGGTGTATCGTAGCCGGAGTGCGTGAGCGGCTTACTTGATGGGCCGCAGCATTTAGCTCGAGCCCAAGGCCCAAAAAAGAGTTATACTTCCTTTTGACGTTTTTCGAGAAGCACCGTTTCCACTTTCGTTTGTCGTAGCCGTCTAGGGCAGAAGGAGAGATTCCACCTAATGAGAAAATTGCTCGGAATGTCAGCCGTCATTGCTTTGTTGTGCGGAGGGTCGGCCTCGGCTCAGACGCTGTTCGCCGCTACCGGTTCAAACGGAGTTGCGGGCACCTTATACACAATCAATCCAGCGACAGGCGCCGTAGCTTCGAACATCGGTCCCATCAGGATCGGTGCCACCTCAATCGCAATCACTGGTTTGGCTTTCCACCCGACCAACGGCACACTGTACGGGGTGACTGTCAACGGCAACAACAATGCCAGGAGCGTGATTACGATTAACCCGAGCACAGGAGCCGCTACGTTGATTGGCGCCTCGGGAGGATTAGGTCCGAACCCCGTCAGCGATATCAGCTTCGATAATACCGGCGTTCTTTATGGCTGGAGGGGTGGAGGCGACAGTGGGACCACTTCACTCGGAACGATTGATCTGAATACCGGTGTGTTTACTCCCATCGGGCCAACCATATCGAGCGATGGCGGCGGTGGTCTGGCATTCAGCACGGTGAGTCCTTTCACGCTTTTCCTCTCAATCAATCGATCTAACGGCGTGCTGCGAACGGTGAACAAGGCGACTGGGGTTACTACCGCCGGTCCCACGCTCTCCGGGGCGCCAAGGTCGGGGACCATGAATGCGCTGGCTTCCAACAACGCTGGCGTGATATTCGCTTCCAACTCAGATACGGCTGGAACGGCCTTCGTAAACCTGGTCACGATCAACACGACCACCGGGGCGGTTACCAACATCGGCGGCCTTCCCAATGACACCGATGCCATCGCGTTCCAGGTGTCGAGTACGCCCCCGACTGTTCCGGTGCCGCCGACGTTGCTGTTGGTGATTACCGGTTTGGCCTGTGTCGCGCTGTATCAGTTGCGCGGTAAGCTGCTCCCGCGGCGCAGCTAGTCCACTGCGGCAGATTGGTCCGCGCCATCGGGTAAAGGTTCGGGCAAATCTATGGGCAGCGATGTCGGCCGAGCCGTCACGTCCGTCTCGCGAGAACACTGTCACGTGGACCAGAGTCGCATCGGATCGGTGATCCCGCAGCGCATTCGGAAGTAGCCAGAACTTGGCGGCCCTCTCGCGTCCAATCACGCGGCGAGTAGTCATCAGTCCAGAATCACTGCGCGCTGTGTTCGATTCCGAGCTACGTAACGCTTGCGTCCAAGCAGCGCTTCGGAATGCCGTCAACGACAGACTCGGAATTGAACCGGAATCTGGGTCGTAAGGCAATCGACCGGGCGAGTCCACCGGCCCGCCCGCCATCCACGCGAACATCACCCGGTGGCGCCGCTGGCGGTAGAATGATGGTTAATGACGGGCAAGGTCAGTGTCGTAATCGAACAGGACGAGCACGGATGTTACGCTTGGTGCCCGGAACTGAGGGGATGCCAATCGCAAGGAAAGACGGTCGAGGAGGCTCTTGCCAATATCCGTGAGGCAATCGAACTCTTCCTCGACACCCTGACCGAAGACGAGCGCTCGGCGGCGCTCAGCCAGGAAATTCTTACCACCGCAGTCGAAGTCCATGCCTAAGGTGCCGCGCCTGACTGCCGCGGAGGCCGAGGCGATGCTGTTAACAGCGGGCTTCGCTTGGCTGCGGTCCAAGGGCAGTCATCGAATCTACGCGAAGGGCGGCCGGAGGGTCGTGATTCCGTTCCACAGCAGCGCGATGCTGCACCCGAAGATCGGCAAGCAAATCCTCCAAGCCATCGAGGAAGCCTTGGTCGAGCCGATTCCTCCCGTCTGACGCCGAAGAGTTTGTTTGGCTGAGCCCCTGAGGCACGGTTGGCCCGCCACAACATGGCGACTCCAGTTGGCAGGCATTCCCGGTGCCGCGAACTGCGCCACTCAAGGCTTGCACGGTCCAGACTCTCGCGTCCGATAGAGCGCTCTCACGTCTGTTGGGGGCAGAGCACGGTCATAAAAGGCGATCTCGTCGAGCTTCCCACGAAAAGATGGCTGTCCCGGGTTGCGACCTCCGATGAGCATCGAGCGCCCGACCGTGCCCTTGTACAGTCCGAGCGACGGGGTCCGGTCCTCGAGTTCTCCGTTAATGTAGAGAACCATTTCCCGATTCGATTGGGTTATCGCGATGTGATACCAGGTATCCCCTCGGACGGTGGTGTTGGACTTCAATGTTCTACCTTCCGTCGCCGACTCGAAAACGAATCGATTGTCGGCCGATCTTACCAATCGAATCCCCCGCTGGGGATTCTCGTTGGTCCAGTCGGGCAGGACCGTTTCCTGGTCTACATTCGACGGCTTTGCGTACAGGACAAGCGACGAGTTGTGATACCCAAATACAAAGTGGCCGGTCCACACTACTGACAGGAAGCCCCTCCCATCCAGCAAGATCGCTTGGCCTACTTTGCCAGGGGCGAATTGGACATTACCACCTGCGCTATACGTACCCGCTGCTGGCCGCGTGAGGATGGAAGGGCAGAGCCCCATTTGGGGACCCCCGAAACACTGGGGTAAAACAGAAGGTCTGCCAAGATCGCAACTTCGCAAACCGACCCCAAGGAGGTCACCCAAATGGTGGCAGAC
>JBGPHT010000205.1:0-12022 GCA_041484525.1 Bryobacteraceae bacterium
ATCGTACGGGCAGGAAGCCAAATTGAGCTACCTGGGCCGGACGGTGGTGGAAAACCGCAATGGTCTGATCGTGGCGGCAATGACCACGCAAGCCGATGGCAGGGCGGAACGCGATGCCGGGATCTTGATGGTGGCCGAGTTTTGTTGCCGGCCGCGACTTCAACTCTCGCGACACACCATCGTCCCCGAGGGTCGCCATTGTCAATCAAAGCATGGCAAAGAAGTACTTCGGCGCCCTAAATCCGATCGGGCGTTCTCTTCGCATTCAGGAGGGGGCAGCCGTCGGCCGGCCGTTTGAGATTGTCGGCGTTGTGGAGAACGCGAAGTATGGACATTGCGGGACGAAATGGCCCCCACGCTCTACCTGACGCGGAACCAGGACTCAGCTTCCGGCACGGTCGCGTATTTTGAGTTGCGGGCAGCGGGCGGTGAACCGGGAGCGTTGACCGGGTCGGTAAAGTCGGCGATCGGCGATATCGATCGCAGTGCATCGCTCGAGTTCAACACTCTGGCGACCAAGATTGATGCGTCGCTGTCGCGCGAACGGTTGCTAGCAGCCCTTTCGGCACTTTTCGGGACACTCGCGGTAGTGCTGGCGATGATCGGTCTCTACGGCGTCATATCTTATCTTACAATATCGCTCGGCGACGGAATGAGATTGGGATCCGTTTGGCCCTTGGGGCAGAGCAGGGATGTGTACTCGGAATGGTAATGCGGGAAGTGATGGTCCTGGTTGGGGGCGGCCTCGCGCTGGGTTTGTCTGCAGCCGCGTTAACGACGCGATTTGTGGCGAGTCTTCTGTATGCGTTGAAACCGAACGATCCGCTGACATTCACTGTCGCAGCCGCAGTGTTGGTAGCCGTGGGCTGCATTGCAGGCTATCTGCCCGCCCGACGCGCATCCCGCCTGGACCCCATAGCGACCAGGGCGTCTATGTCGAGATTTGGCTTGAAAAGGACTCGCTGGCCGGGATTTTGTTTCAGGAAACCAGCGCGTGGGACGTACCCCTGAGGGTAACGCGAGGCTGCCCATCAGTTTCCTGTCTTTACGATGCTGGATCCGCGATCGCGGCGCAGGCCGAGCCGGCGTACATCTACTACTTCGGCGATCATGATCCGAGCGGTCGAGACGTTACTCGCGCGACTGACACCGGCCTCCGCGAGTTCGCTCCAGATGCGGTGATCCACTTTCAACGCGTCGCCGTAACCGAATCTCAGGTTCGCCTCCTCGGCCTGCCGACACGCCCACCAAGGTGACAGACTCGCGCAGCAAAGGCTTTGAGGGTGAGTCCGTGGAGGTGGATGCGATCCCCGCCGGTACGCTCCGAGCCCTCGCGCGTTGGCCAAATGATTGCTCCTTGTGGTTGAAAGACAACGGAGGTAGATGTTCGGACAATGACTTGGGTCAGCTTGCGCAGCCCGAGTGCGGCATTTTACTCAGAGGAGTCTGTTGGAAAACGGGCGAGCGTCCAAGAATCGGACAGTTTTGCCTGAAGTCGTTGTATTCCCAGCGCTATTTTGCCGATCCCTCTTTTGGTAAGGGGAGTGCTTGTGAGATCGTGATGCGGACCTCTTATCATGCCTTAGCGCTGGCCATGGCCGCCGGTTCGATTTTGTTGGTAAATGCAGAAAAGAAGACCGGATTCACGATAAGGGACAAGGCCTACTACGCGGACCCGAACACGGTGAACTTCGTTCGACCGGGCCTTACGATCCAGATCGTCTCGGCCAAGATCGCGACCGACGGTACCATCAGCGTGGACTTCAAGCTGAGCGACCCGAAGGGCCTGGCCCTTGATCGGCTCGGCGTTCAGACGCCGGGCGCGGTCTCCACCAGCCTCGTGGCCGCGTACATTCCGAAAGGGCAGACGCAGTTCCTGTCCTACGGCACGCGGCAGCGCGCCAGCACTGATGGCAGGGTGACGGTGACGCAGGCGGCAGCCGATTCGGGCGGCACCTACCAGCAGGTGGCCGATGGCGAGTACGTTTACACCTTCGCCACCAAAGCGCCGGCCGGCTGGGATGCCACCGCCACGCACCGGCTCGGCATTTACGGCAACCGCAACCTGACCGAATTCGATCTGGGTACGAACTTCGACGACGACGTGTTCACGTGGGTCCCGGCGGGCGGGAAACCGGCGCCGCGCGAGGTGATCAAGACGGTATCGTGCAACAAGTGCCACGACCAGCTCGCGTTTCACGGCGGCTCGCGGCGCAGCCTGGACCTCTGCATCATGTGCCACCAACCGCAGACCAGCGAGCCCAATACCGGCAACACCGTCGATATGAAAGTGATGGCGCACAAGATCCACATGGGGAGCCAACTTCCGAGCGTGAAGGCCGGGAAGCCGTACCGGATCGGCGGAGGCGCGAACCCGGCGGACTGGTCGACCGTGGTGTTTCCTTCGGATCCGCGGCGCTGCGAATCATGCCACGAAGCCGGAACGGGCGCGGCGCAGGCGGATGCGTGGCTCAAGAATCCCAGCCGCGCGGCCTGTGGCGCGTGCCACGACAACGTCAACTTCGTCACGGGCGAGAATCATCTCAGCCTGCCGCAGGTGGACGATAAGCAGTGCGCCGGCTGCCACATTCCGCAGGGCGAGCTGGAGTTCGACGCTTCCATCCGTGGCGGCCACGTCATGCCGCAGGAGTCGGCTACGCGGCCGGGTATTGTGGCGAACATTTTGAAAGTGGAGAACGGCGGCGCCGGCCAGAAACCGACCGTGACGTTCACGTTGAAGGACAGCCAGGGCAACGGCGTGCCGCTAACTTCCATGACGACGTCGCCCAACCGGGTGTCCCTGAATATCGCGGGGCCCACCACGGACTACGGGTATGTGAGCTTCGGTTCGGACGTCACCACTCCCGGGAACGTCGCCGAGAATCCGACGAGCGCCGGGAAGTGTTCAGCGGACGGCACCTGCACTTACACGTTCGCGCACGCGATCCCGGCGACTGCCAAGGGAACATTTGCAATTGGGATCGAGGCGCGCCGCGGCATCACCCTGCTGCCGGGAACCGTCAAACAACTCGCCACGCAGTACGGCGCGGATAACAAGGTGTTCTATTTCTCGGTAGATGGTTCGGCGATCATGAAGCGCCGCCAAGTGGTGGACATCGCGAAGTGCAACGGCTGCCACACGCGCCTTTCGATGCACGGCGAAAATCGCAACCAGACCGAGTATTGCGTGCTGTGCCACAATCCCAGCCAGACCGACCGGGCGACGCCGGCGCAGGCGGTCAATTTCTCGCTGTTCATCCACAAGATTCATTACGGCGACAACCTCCAGGCCAACAACGCTTCCTACGTGGTGAGCGGGACCGATTTCAGCGGTGTGCGCTTCCCGGTGTTCAGCGACACGGGCCGTCCCGGCGACACGGCGAAATGCTATATGTGCCACGTCAACGGTTCGGAGGCGGTTTTCCCAATCGGGCTGAACCCGGTGAAGGACCCACTCGGCCTGATGGACCCGATGCCGCCCACGACGGCGGCCTGCACGGCGTGCCACGTTTCCAGGCCGGCCATGGCGCACGCGCAATCGCAGACCGATCCGAAATATGGCGAAAGCTGCGACGTCTGTCACAGCGCCACTGCCGATTTCAGCGTGATCAGGATGCACGCCGGCAAATAGATGAGACTTTACCGGGCGGTCCGAAATCACGCATTCACCCAGGGTCTCAGCGACGAGCATGTTTCGGCGCTGGCGGCGCTGGTCAGCGAAGTCATGTTTGACGAAGGTGAAGTGATTCTCGTTGACGGCCACCGCTCCACCCATTTCTACCTGATTACCAACGGGAGTGTGGCGCTGGAGTTACGCACGCCGCGCTACAGCGTGTGCGTGCAGTCATTAGGGGCGGGCCAGGTGTTCGGGTGGTCGGCGCTGCTGGACCACCAGGACACCCTGTTCCAGGTGCGCTCGCGCGAGCTGACCACCACGTTGCGCCTGAAGGGCGCAGACCTATGGGGGCTGTGCCGCACCGACGCCGCATTCGGGGCCGAAATCTTCCAGCGCACCCTGCACGTGGTGGCCGAACGGGTAAAGGCCACCGAGCAGCGCTTCGCGGAAATGTGCGGCGTGAAGGCATAGGGTGTGACCCATCTAGCCAACCGGATCCTTCTTTCAAGCAGAGCGAGGTTCAGCCTTGAATTGCGCAGCGATGCCGAAGACGGTATGAGTGAGACGGCGTTGCCCGGCCACATCGCCCTTCTGCAGCCGGCGGATCAGCACTTTCCGGATCAGATGCATCGCCTCGTAGCCTCGATCGTCCTCAACGCACCGCGATCCGCGTGCGCAACTGTGGCCACCCGGCAACCAGGCTCCCCGACGCAACTGTCCGATTATTGGGCAACGGCCGCTTTTCATACAAGCAGTCTTGCAGCGAAACACCTCTGCTTATTGGGGTGGCCAGCGTTCGAACCTGCCGAATCCTGCGATTGGCGTCAATTCCACGAGTTGCCACGTGATATGGAAGTGAAGCTGCAAGACTGTGATAGGATTAACAGGCCTGAAGATCAATATTGGCCGAGAACAGACAGGCGGCGATAGGAGTCTGAGGAATGCAAGGTACCAGCTCAGCACAACCCGGATCCCAGGACAGACGAACTGCGATCTCCTGGCTACTGGGGGGCGGCGTCGCCGCTTCTCTGGCCTCCTTCTTCTATCCCGTGATCCGTTTCCTGAACCCGCCCCAGATCACCGAGGCCTCTGTGAACGAAGTCGCGGCCGGAAAGGTGCAGGACCTCAAACCCAATTCCGGAAAGGTCGTCAAGTTTGGCAACAAGCCCGCCTTGCTGGTGCGCATCAACGATACGGAATGGAAGGCCTTCTCGGCCGTATGCACTCATTTGAACTGCACCGTTCAGTATCAGGAAGGGAGAAGAGAGATCTGGTGCGCCTGCCATAACGGAACCTATGATCTGAACGGCAGAGTCACCTCCGGACCACCGCCCAGACCGTTAGATGAATTTGCCGTGAAGATCCGCGGGGATGAAGTTGTAATTTCGCGCCGGGCGTAACCGGGGGAAACCACCTTTGTCGGCCACTGAACTCAAAGAAAAAACGCTTGACTGGCTTGATGAACGAACCGGCTGGCGGATGGTCCGCGACTTGATGGACCACAAAGTCGTCCCGGTGCACGCCGGGACGGCCTGGTATTACTTCGGCGGCATTACCCTGTTTCTCGTAGGAGTCCAACTCTTTACCGGGGTTCTGCTCCTACTCTACTACCGGCCCACGGTTGCCGAGGCCTTCGACAGCGTCCGCTTCATCATGACGCGGGTCCAGTTCGGATGGCTCATCCGCTCGATCCACAGTTGGTCGGCGAATCTGCTGATCCTGTCGGCCTTCATTCACATGTTCAGCGTGGCCTTCACTCACGCATTCCGCCGGCCGCGGGAACTCACCTGGCTTTCGGGCATCCTGCTGCTCGGGCTGATGCTCGGGTTCGGTTTCAGCGGTTACCTGCTGCCGTGGAACCAGATTTCCTATTTCGCCACCAAAGTGGGAACGGATGTTGCAGCCACGACGCCGTTTGCCGGTCCGGCCATCGCGCGCTTCCTACGCGGTGGTGAAGATGTGGGTGCCGCGACGCTAACCCGATTCTTCGATTTCCACGTCTTGATCCTGCCGCTGATCACGTTTGCCCTCATCGGCCTTCACTTGGCCCTGGTGCAGAAGAACGGGATGAGTACTCCGAGCGGGGTCCCGCCTTCCAAGCTCGCGCAAATGAAGTTCTTTCCGAACTTCTTGCTCCGTGAACTGATGGTGTGGTATGGAGTGCTTGCTGTGCTCGGAACGCTGGCGGCAGTCTTCCCGTGGGAACTCGGGGAGAAGGCCGACCCGTTCGCCTCCGCGCCAGCGGGCATCCGCCCGGAGTGGTATTTCCTGGCTCAGTTCTACACGCTGAAGCTGATCCCCAGTCACGTGTGGATTTTCGAGGGTGAGATTCTGGGTCTGCTGGGTTTCGGCGCGCTGGCGGCAATCTGGGCGTTGCTTCCCTTCTGGGCGGTGGAGCGCTACGGCGCGAGCCGAACCAGGCTCGCCAACGGGGTTGGGGTCTTTCTGGTCTTCTATCTTTTCGTATTCACACTTCTGGGCTATTTCAAATGAGAGCGCCAGCCATCCTGTTTCTACTCTGTGGGAGTCTCAGCGGCGCCGCCGCCGTGGATTCATGCGTGACCTGCCACTCCGCGCTGGAAGAAGGCACGAAGGGACCGGCAACCCTGATCAAGAACGATGTACACATTGCCCATGGGCTCAGTTGCGCGGATTGCCATGGAGGCGACCGCACCAGCACAGACCCCGAAGTGTCCATGAGCAAGGCCAAGGGCTTCAAAGGCAAGCCGGCCCGCACGGCGATACCCGCGTTTTGCGCGAGTTGCCACAGTAATCCGGACTTCATGCGCAGATATGCGCCGCGGGAGCGCGTAGACCAACTCGATCTCTATAAAACCAGCATCCACGGCAAGAAGCTGGCGGCGGGCGACGCCAATGTGGCCACCTGCGTCGATTGTCATAGCGTCCATGACATCCGCCCGGTCCGGGATACCCTGTCCCCGGTACATCCGCTGCGGGTCGCCGAGACTTGTTCCCGCTGCCACTCCGACAAAGCGAAAATGGCGCCCTACAAAATCCCCACGAACCAGTTCGCCGAGTACCGGACCAGCGTTCACTGGGAAGCCATGACGAAGAGAAGCGACCTCTCCGCGCCGAGCTGCGCATCCTGTCACGGCAACCATGGCGCCAAACCGCCCCAGGTGGAATCCGTGGCGGAGGTGTGCGGAACCTGCCATGTACTGTACGAGCAGCTTTACGGCCGGAGCGTGCACAAACCGATTTTCTCAGTCGCCGGCGGCGGTGGGGGCTGCGTGGTTTGCCACTCTAGCCACGGGATCCAGTATCCCAACACGAAGATGCTGGTGGGCTCGACCTCCGTTTGCGCCGGGTGCCATGAGGCGGGGACACCACAGTCGAATACGGCTGCGCAAATGGCGGGCTGGATCGACGGGTTGGGAGCGGCAATCAAGCAGTCTGAAACCGTGCTCGCAACCGCCGAATCATCCGGCATGGAAGTCTCCGAGGCCCAGGTGCGGCTGATCGATGGACGGGAGAACCTGGTGAAGTCCCGCCTGGCTTTGCATTCGATGAAGCCTGAGGAATTACGGGTGCCGATCGATGCCGGAATGGCCATCGCCCGGGAAACGCTGCAAGCCGGCCAAGCCTCGCTGCGGGAAAGGGACAATCGGAGGTATGGCCTCGGGGTCTCGGTCGTACTGATCGCGATTGCCATTCTGGCCATCCGCAGCCTGATCCGCCGGATCGAATCCAATCCGTCAAACTGACTAAGGAAACACTTATGAAACTCATCGCAATCGGAACCATTTCCCTGATCGTGTCCGCGGGGCTGTCCTATGCAGGCAGCGCCGAGGGCAAAGAGTTGTATACGGCGAAGTGCCAGACTTGTCACGGCGCGAACGGCGAAGGCAAAGCCGCGATCGCCAAAATGTTCAACGTCACTATGCCCGCCCTGGGATCGAAGGAAGTCCAGGCCAAGTCGGATGCCGACCTGAAGGCCGTCATCATTTCCGGCAAGGGAAAGATGAAGCCGGTGGCGGGCATATCCGACAAACAGGCTGGCGACGTCGTGGCCTTCCTGCGTACACTGAAACCGTAACCGCCGGTGATAAGATAGGGCGATCCAATCCCAGCTTGGCAGCCGGTGATGCCTGAGAAACGCTGGTTCTGGGCCACGTTGACCCTCTCCAGCATCACCATTGTGTCCGTGGTGTTCGCCGTGATGGAACTGGCCGAAAGCCGGTTCTTTCGCAATGCGAACTACGTCACTATTCACTACCTCTACATCACCCGCGGAATTGTGTCCTCGCTCCTGCTGGCGTTCTGGGCGGCGTGGTATGTCCTGCGGCAACGGAGAAAAAGCGAGGAAGACTTGCGCCGCTCGCGCGAGCGCTACCGCGGGCTGCTGGAGGCCTTTCCCGGCGCCGTTGTCCTTTATGACTCCGGCCTGCGCGTGCTGGAATGGAACGCCTCGGCCGAGCGAATGTACCAATACTCCAGGGCGGAAATCTCGGGCGCGCGGCTCCCTACGGTCCCCGCCGGGAAAGCCGGCGAACTTGAGGATTCATGCGGCGCGCGGAACAGGAAGGCCCGGTCCTCGATGTGGAAACCGTGCGACAGCCCAAGAGCGGGCAACCCTTCGAGGTGCAACTCAGCCTGCTCCCCTTCCGCGAGTCCGCGGGGCCGGTCTACTACCTGGAAGTCACGAGCGACATTCGCGAGCGCGTGCGCTGGCGCGAAAGAATGCTGCAGATTGAGAAACTCACCAGCATGGGAAAGATGGCGGCGGGTACAGCCCCCCATCTCAATTCCCCGCTGGCCGCATTGTTGATCCGCACTCAAATGATGCGCCAGCGAACTGCCAGCTTGGCTCTGGACGAAGACTTGTCGAAAATCGAGGAGGGCCTTAATTTTTGCCGTCATTTCGTCCAGCGCCTGCTGGACTTTACGCGCGCCACGCCGGTCCACAAAGAGGCGTTGGATGTAGGAGCGAACGCCGCATCCGTTGCCTCTTTCTTCCTTCCGGCTATTCGCTCCAAGCGCGCCGACCTCATCGTGGACACTTCGGAAGGCGCCGGCCAACTCGTGTGTGCGGACCGCAACCTGCTGGAAACTCTGCTGCTCATTCTTCTCAGCAACGCGCTGGATGCGGTCTCGCCGGGCGGGGAGATACGCGCCCGCTACATGCGGACCTCTCCCGGTTGGGTGGGCTTTGCCGTAAGCGACAATGGCTCCGGCATCAGCGCTGCCCACCTGGAACACGTATTCGAGCCCTTCTTTACCACCAAGGAGCCCGGAAAAGGGACTGGCCTGGGGCTGGCCATCGCGCGGAATGTGGTGCTGGAGCACGGGGGAACCATCCGGATGGAAAGCGCTCCAGGCGCCGGAACCACCGCTCAAGTGGAGTTGCCGCTAGCCGAGTCTGCACAGAAGGCGGGGAGGAGTGTAGCGTGAAAACCGGGCATGAGACGGGGGGCGCTTCCATCCTGGTGGTGGATGACGATGCCGGGCTGGCATCGACGCTCAAGGAGTTTCTGGCGAGCCGGATCGTCGGCCTTCCCGTAGCCATACCGCACCGCGCAGGTCTTCACACCGGCGCGCTTGCCGGCTTCCCCGTCGGCGGGGGAATCGCCCACGACCAGGCATTCCGACGGCTGCGCGCCGAGCGCAGATAATCGCAGCGATCCGAGATGGACCGCAGCCGTGGCTCAGGAATGAATCGCGGAACGTGCGAGGCTGGTGACCCAATTCCGCTGCTCGTCGGTTTCGGGCACCGGCACGCCGCGCACTTGGCTGATGCGGTGGAACGCATCGCGCGGCTCCGCACCTGCTCTTACCAGCAGTGCGGCAGCGATCATGCCTGAGCGGCCGATGCCCTGCCGGCAGTGAATCGCTACGTTGCGACCACGCTCCAGTTCGTCCACGATCGCACGCAGGGAGTCCGCGGCTTGGACCTGGGAAGCAGGCACACCGAGATCGGGTATGGGCAGCGACACGAAACGAATGAAGTGGGCCGCGGCCAAATCCGCTTCGTCCGGAGTAAGCAACGAAACTACCGCGTCGACTCCTGCCTCGCGCTAACCACGGATCTCATCGTCCAGCCAGTCTTCCCCTCTTGGACGAGCCGAAATCGCCAGCCATCCGGGCCAAGGAGCCTCGATCCAGTACAGTTTCGGTGTCGTATTCATTGCGGAGGATACTCACTCGGTGATGCCCATCGAGCATAGTCCCGTCAGGCCGGACCTTCAGCGAGTCTTTCTGGCCGGGCAGTAGAGACTGCTTTAGAGCCTCAGTCGTGAGGCGGTCGATTTGCTGCAGTTTCACGGCATTGAGCGAACTATCGGGGTGCAGAGGCTTCAAGGGAGGTTCGGGAGACGGCCTTTTGATTCACCCCGGCGCCAGCTCGCGCAAATCGTCCACCCAGTAATCCGGCTCGAAGCGAGCCAGTTCGTCGGACTTCCCGTAGCCGTAGCGCACGGCGCAGGTCTTCACACCGGCGCGCTTGCCGGCTTCCATGTCGGCGGGGGAATCGCCCACGAACAGGCATTCGGACGGCTGCGCGCCCAGTGCTACCAGGGCCGTGAGAATCACGTCCGGTGCCGGCTTGCACGGGAAGCCGTCAGTGCCCTGCACGTGGTCGAAGAACTGGATCAGGCCGAATTGCTCGAGGATCGCCTTCGTGGTGGGACTACCCTTGGTAGTCGCGGTCGACTTGCGCCCGCCCAACCCGGCCAGCCCCTCCGGCACGCCGGGGTAGATCCGGGTCTGCTGATGGCCGCGCGCGATGTAGACCTCGCGGTATTGGCGCAACAACTCCTCCATCTGCTCCTGCGTGTAGTCGGGGAAGATGTCGCCGAAAAGCTCGAACAGGTGCAGCCCGATGTAGCCTTTCAGAAAGTCGAAGGAAGGAAGATCGCAATCGGTGGCGGTCAGAACCTGCTGGACCGCCCCGCAAATATCAGCGGCGGAGTCCAGCAGAGTTCCGTCAATGTCGAACAGGTAGACCGGGAAACGCGGGACTTGTCCGTGCATCGCCCGGATCACGCCGGCTGCGGACGCTCCCCTTCCGAGAGGCCCGGCATGCGCCGACCGCCCTCGGGACGCAACACCTGTTGCGTGTGGTCCTCGGAGTCCTTCTGGCCGGAACTGGATATCGGCGGCAGCGGCAGGCCGTTGATGATCTGCATCACCTCGTTGCCATCCAGGATCTCGCGCGCCAGCAGCGACTCCGCGATCCTCACCAGCGCTTCCGACCGTTCCGCGATAATCCCGGCCGCAGTGTCGTAGCCCGTGGTAACAAGCTTCTTCACCTGCTCGTCGATCCGGATCGCCGTCTCCTCGCTATAGTCGCGGTGCTGCGCGATTTCGCGGCCCAGGAAGATCTGCTCTTCTTTCTTGCCGTAGCTCAGCGGCCCCAGCTCGCTCATGCCCCACTCGCAAACCATCTTGCGGGCCAGGTCGGTGGCGCGCTCGATATCGTTGCCCGCGCCGGTGGTCATGTGGTGCATGTACTTCTCTTCCGCGATGCGGCCGGCCATCAGGATGGCGAGCTGCGATTGCAGGTAGTCTTTGTCGTACGAATGCTTGTCGTCGATCGGCAACTGCATGGTCACGCCCAGCGCCATGCCGCGCGGGATAATCGTCACCTTGTGCAGCGGATCGGCATTCGGCAGCAGCGCCGCCACCAGCGCGTGCCCGGCTTCGTGGAACGCCGTATTGCGTTTCTCGGCATCGCTCAGGATCATCGATTTCCGCTCGGCGCCCATGAGGATTTTGTCTTTGGCCAGCTCAAAATCCGTCATCATGACGACCTTGCGGTTCTGCCGGGCGGCGTTGAGCGCCGCTTCGTTCACCAGGTTCGCCAAGTCAGCCCCGGCCAGCCCGGGAGTACCGCGCGCCAGCACCGAAAGTTCGACGTTGTCGCCCAGCGGGATCTTCTTCGTATGCACCCGCAGAATCGCCTCGCGACCTTGCACGTCGGGACGCCCCACCACCACGCGCCGGTCGAAGCGGCCGGGCCGTAGCAGCGCCGGATCGAGAACGTCCGGACGGTTCGTGGCCGCCACCAGAATCACGCCCTCGTTGGATTCGAACCCGTCCATTTCCACCAGCAACTGGTTCAAAGTTTGCTCGCGCTCGTCGTGACCGCCGCCCAGACCGGCGCCGCGATGCCGTCCCACGGCGTCGATTTCATCGATGAAGATGATGCACGGAGCGTTCTTCTTCCCCTGCTCGAACAGGTCGCGCACGCGGCTCGCTCCCACGCCCACGAACATCTCGACGAAGTCCGAACCCGAAATCGAGAAGAACGGCACGCTGGCCTCGCCCGCGATGGCGCGCGCCAGCAGCGTCTTGCCGGTTCCCGGAGGACCGATCAGCAGCACGCCCTTGGGGATGCGGCCGCCCAGTTTCTGGAACTTCTGCGGCTCGCGCAGGAACTCGATGATC
>JBGPHT010000206.1:0-11846 GCA_041484525.1 Bryobacteraceae bacterium
AGGTTGTCGAAGAAGATCTTGTTGCGCGCTTCCTCGGGCGGCTCGAAGTTGATGGCGTCGACTTTGATCAGCGCGAAGTAGCGCTCGCCCTCTTTGGGCGGCCGGATCTGGCCCGAGATGGTGTCGCCGGTGCGCAGGTCGAAGCGGCGGATCTGCGAGGGCGAAACGTAAACGTCGTCGGGGCCGGGAAGGTAGTTGTACTCGGGAGCGCGCAGGAAGCCGAAGCCATCGGGCAGGCATTCGAGCACGCCTTCGGAGAAGATGAGGCCGGACTTTTCGGCTTGCGTCTGCAGGATCTTGAAGATCAGTTCCTGCTTGCGCAACCCAGCGGCGCCCGCGATCCCCATGTCCTTCGCCACCTGGTTGAGCTTCTGGATGCTCATGTCCTTCAGTTCGACCAGATCGAGCGTGGGGGTGCCGTTCTTGACGCTCTGCGCGGCCTGCTGTTTGCGGCGCTGCTGCCCGGGATGCATCTGCTCGAGGGGTTGCGCCGCGGCCGACTCGGCCGGAGGTGGCACGACGGCAGTTGTGTCGGGAGGCGGTACGGCAGCCGCGGCGGTAGGCGGCGGTACGACAGCAGCCGCGGCGGGCTTGGACTCAGCGGCCTTCGGCTCGGGCGGCTTTGAATCCACAGGCTTCGCCTCGGCTGGCTTCGGCTCCGCGGCTTTCGTCTCGGCTGGCTTCGGCTCGGCTGGCTTCGCCTCGGCCGCTTTCGGCTCCGCAGCTTTCGGCTCGGCCGCTTTCGGCTCGGCCGCTTTACCGTCGGTCTTGCCATTGGCAGCCGGCGGCTGCGCGGCCGCTTTAGGCGGTCGCTCGGCACGCTCGCTGGATTTTTCCGGTTTTTCCGGCTTTACAGGTTTTTCGGTTTCCACGGTCCCGGCGGGCGCCGCGGTTTCCCGGGTGGGAGTTTTTTCGGTGGGTTTGTCGGATTTTTCCTGCGGCAGGGCGTTGCCTACCGTGGTTGGAGTGTTTTCGCTATTGCTTGCCAAATTTCCCTCACTCCCCGGCCGGTTACGGCCGAGAACGGCATCGGTTCCGCGCCTTCCTTTCGGAGGGCGCGCATTCCGTGCTCTAACTGACTTTGGTTTAACTTATCGATTTTTGTGGCGATTACCAGATACGGTCTGCCATGATACTCGAGCCAGCGCTTCAGATCGAGGTCTTTCTCCATCCATCCGCGGCGGGCATCCAGGATCAGGCAGGAAAGTTCTAGGGTCTCCCTTTTCTCGAAATACTGCTCGATCAGGTTCTTCCATTCTAACCTGTGTTGTTGCGGCACCCGGGCATATCCATATCCGGGCAGGTCCACGAAGTAGTAGGCGTCGTCGATCCGGTAGAAATTAATCGTTTGCGTACGGCCCGGTGTGTTACTGGTAAAGGCCAGCTTTTTCTGGCCGGTGAGGGCGTTGATCAAGCTGGACTTGCCTACGTTACTTCTCCCTAAGAATGCCACCTCCGGCAGCAGTTCCGGAGGGAACGATTCCGGACTGGCGGAGCTTGCTATGAATTCAGCCTTCAAAGAACCTTAGAGCCCCCGCTCCGTGATGGCCGCGGGGGTTTCAAACTTAGTGCGCCCGCGTTTCTTCCACGGGCTGCTGCGCCTCGACTTCAGGCGGCGCCAGGGGCAGAGCCACCAGTTCCCGCTCCAGCGCGATCTTCAACACTTCGTCCATGGAACCGACGAAGTTCAATTTCATGGTCTTCTTGATGGCGTCTGGAATATCCGGGAGGTCCTTCTCATTCTCCCGGGGCATGATCGCTTCCACTATGCCATGACGATGCGCCGCCATCAACTTCTCTTTCAGCCCGCCGATTCCGAGGACCTTGCCGCGCAACGTGATCTCGCCCGTCATGGCGACGTCGCCGCGGACCGGAATCCGCGTGAGCGCACTGCAAATCGTGGTCGCCAGCGTGATGCCCGCCGAAGGACCGTCCTTCGGAATCGCTCCCTCGGGGATATGGATATGGACGTCGAGATTGCGGTAGAAGTCACGCGGCAATCCGAACATGTGGGCGCGCGACCGGATGTAGCTCATGGCCGCCTGCGCCGATTCCTGCATGACGTCGCCCAGTTTCCCGGTGATGGTCAGCTTGCCTTTGCCTTCCATCAACGTGCACTCCACCGTCAGGATCTGGCCGCCGACTTCGGTCCAGGCCAGCCCCGTGGCGGCGCCGATTTCGTTCTTCCTTTCGGTGGTGATGTCGCGGAATTTCCACGGGCCGAGCATGTCGGGCAGTTTGTCGCCCGTGATCACGGCCTTCGCAATCGGCTTCTTTTCCTTGGCGCTCTGATTATTGACTACCTGGCGCGCCACCTTGCGGCAGACGTTGCCGATCTCGCGCTCGAGATTGCGGACGCCGGCTTCGCGGCTGTAATACTGGATGAGCCCGTTCAGGCCGGAATCGGGGAATTCGACTTGTTCGGCGGTCAACCCGGTGGCCACCATCTGCTTGCGCACCAGGAAGCGCTTGGCGATTTCCATCTTCTCGAGCTCCGTGTAGCCCGACAGGCGGATCGTTTCCATGCGGTCCTGGAGGGCCGGCGGAATGGTGTGGAGCACGTTCGCGGTGGCGATGAAGAATACCTGGCTCAGGTCATACTCGACGTCCAGGTAGTGGTCGACGAACATGTAGTTCTGTTCCGGGTCGAGCACTTCGAGCAGCGCGGCCGAGGGATCGCCGCGAAAATCCATCGACATCTTGTCCACTTCGTCCAGCATGAAGACGGGATTCTTGGTGGCCGCCTTCTTCATCATCTGGATCACCTGGCCGGGCAGCGCGCCGATGTAGGTGCGGCGGTGGCCGCGGATCTCGGCCTCATCGCGCACGCCGCCGAGCGACATGCGGACGAACTTGCGGCCGGTGGCCTTGGCGATCGACATGCCGAGCGACGTCTTGCCCACGCCGGGAGGTCCGACGAAACACAGGATCGAACCCTTGGGGTTCTTCACCAGGCGCCGCACCGCCAGGAATTCGAGGATGCGCTCCTTGATCTTTTCCAGGCCGTAGTGATCGGATTCGAGCACCTGCTCGGCGAATTTGAGGTCGCGGATTTCCTTGGATTTTTTCTTCCACGGCACCGCCAGCAGCCAATCGAGGTAGTTGCGCGAAACCGTCGACTCGGCCGACATCGGCGGCATGTTCTCCAGGCGCTTCAACTCCGCCATGGCCTTGTCGAGCGCGTCCTGCGTCATGCCCGCGGTCTCGATGCGCTTCTTCAGCTCATCGATCTCGCTCTTCTCGCCGCGCCCCAGTTCCTTCTGGATGGCCTTGATCTTCTCGTTGAGGTAATACTCTTTTTGCGCCTTTTCCATCTGGCGCTTCACGCGGCCCTGGATGGTGCGATCGACATTCAGCTTCTCGATCTCGATGTCGAGCATCTCGGCCACGCGCGTGAGTCGGTCGATGGGATCGAAGATCTCGAGCAGTTCCTGCTTTTCCTCGATGGTGAGCTGCAGGTTCGCGCCCACCGTGTCCGCCAGTTTACCGGGATCGTCCACCCGGATGGCCGCGATCATGGTCTCGTAATTCAGATTCTGGCTGAGCTTGACGTACTGCTCGAAGAGGCCCGTAACACGGCTGATGAGCGCATCCAGTTGCGCCCCGGGTTCGACCTTGTAATTCGAAGTACGCACCGTGGCGCGGAAGAAATTCTCCTCATCCGAGACCGATACCACCCGGGCCCGTTCCACGCCCTCCACCAGGACTTTGATGTTGCCGTCCGGCAGCTTGAGGCTCTGCACGATGTTGACGATAGTACCGACCGTGTAAATTTCGTTGGGCTTGGGCTCGTCGATGGAGGCGTCGTGCTGCGTGGCGAGGAAGATTTTCTTGTCGCCCGCCATGGCCTCCTCGAGGGCGCGTACGCTCGATTCCCTGCCTACGACGAACGGGGTCATCATGTACGGAAAGATGACCACGTCGCGGATGGGCATCATCGGCAGACGCTTTGTATCGGATTTTTCCTTTGAAGTGAGCATTATTCTCCGGCAGGGCGAAACAGACCGCCCAAACCTCCTGGGTGTGGTTCGGAAAGCCGATCCGCCCGCCCGCGGTTCTGCGGGTTAACCGGCCTTTTCTAATATTGTAAGACTGATTTTCTGCGACAGCACCATCTCTTTGGTGACCGAAAACTCGCGGACCTTCTTGTAGGAAGGCAGGTAGTACATCAGATCGAGCATCAGGTCTTCGAGGATCATCCGCAGGCCGCGCGCGCCGACTTTACGCTCCATGGCGAGTTCGGCGATGGCCTCCAGGGCGTCGTCCGAGAACTTCAACCGCACATTCTCGAACTCGAAGAGTTTCTGATACTGCTTGATAATGGCGTTCTTGGGCCGCGTCAGAATCTGGATGAGCGCCGAACGGTCCAAATCCTCGAGCACCGCATTCACGGGCAGGCGGCCGATGAATTCAGGAATGAAGCCAAACTTGATCAGGTCGATGGGCTGCGCCTGGGAAAGCAGGTCGATATCGCGGCGCCCGCTGATGCCCGAGATCTTGATGCTCCCCTTGTCCTCTTCCTGCAGGAAGCCCATCGATTTCTTGCCGGTGCGCCGCGCGATCACCTTCTCCAGGCCCACGAAGGCGCCACCGCAAATGAACAAAATGTTAGTCGTATCGACCGGCGTAAATTCCTGGTGGGGGTGCTTGCGCCCGCCCTGCGGCGGCACATTGGCTACGGTTCCCTCGAGAATCTTCAGCAGCGCCTGCTGCACGCCTTCGCCCGAAACGTCGCGCGTGATCGACGGATTCTCGTCCTTGCGGCAAATCTTGTCGATCTCGTCGATATAGATGATGCCCTGCTGGCACTTCTGCACATCCCCATCCGCCGACTGGAGCAGCTTCAGGATGATGTTCTCGACGTCTTCGCCCACATAGCCGGCCTCGGTCAGGGTAGTGGCGTCCACAATGGCGAACGGGACATCCAGGATTTTGGCCAAGGTCTGCGCCATCAAGGTCTTGCCGGTGCCGGTGGGGCCGATCAGCAGAATGTTCGATTTCTGCAGCTCGACCTCGGAATTGCGCATGCGGTTCATGTGGATCCGCTTGCAGTGGTTGTAGACGGCGACCGCCAGTTTCTTCTTGGTGGCTTCCTGCCCGATCACGTACTGATCCAGGAACTCCTTGACTTCCAAGGGCTTGGGAATCTTGTTGGGCGCGCCGGAGGGCGGCTCGACCTTATCGTCTTCCAAAATCGAGTTGCATACGGCGATGCACTCGTCGCAAATGTAGGCGCGGGGGTAATCGCTCGGAGAAGAGATGAGCTTTCCGACTACATCCTGACTCTTATGGCAAAACGAACACCGTAAAGCATCGTCAGATCCAGCTCGCTTCACGCAGTTTTCTCCTGTTCCGCCATGGCTCTGAGACAGTGCTGTCCCCGAAACCGCACGGGGTAGGGAACCTCAATCAATTGCGTTACTATTATCACCTGAACTGCGCTCCTTAGCAATGTACCCAGGGGTGGATAGTGCCCGTTGCTGGTACCGAGATAACTTTATACTGTTAACCTTTGTTGATATTGGTGCGCGGGCTCCCGGCGGGGCCAGTAGGTGCCATCCCCTTCCGCTTCCCGAAAATCGCGATACACTCGTCGCAAATGTATGCGACCGGCTCTCGCGGGGACGCAACCAACTTCTTTACCTCAAACGCGCTCTTGCCGCAGAATGAACACCGCCGCGGCTCATCGTGTTTTCCAGGCACAGCGTTTCACCCCTGCCCGTCGGCTGTCTTGCGGGCGTGCTCGAACAGAAAATTGAGCGTTTTGCCGGTCTGGATGTGGTTGGCGATGCGGCCGAGCGTTCCATCCTTTTCAAAACGCATCTGGGCGGCGGCCACCGGCTCGCGGTTCTGCCGCGCGATCTTTTCCACTTCGCGGTCCACCTCGTCGCGCATCGCGTGGATGGCTTCGCGCTCCGAAATCTTGCCTAGCAGCAGCGAGGCCTTGACCTCGCGCAGGGCCTTCTCACGCTGCGTTTCCTTCACCTTTTCCCAATCCAACTGGATGGAGCGGGGATCGATGCCCTCGGCCGCCATGGCGCGGAGACTCTGCTCGACGCGATTCTTGATCTGGCGCTCGACGAAAAGTTCGGGCACGGGAAATTCGTGCGCATCCACCAGTCTCTCGACGATCTGGTTCTTGGCCTCCTCCTGCGCCGTGTGCTGGCGCTGCGTGAAGAGACCCTTGCGGACGGCGTCCTTGAGTTCGTCAACCGTGCGGTAGTCGCCGAGCTCCTGGGCAAAATCGTCGGACAGCTCCGGCACTTCCTTCTTGCGGAGACCCTTGACGGTGGCGTGGAACTTGATAGTTCGACCGGACAGCCGTTTGGCGCCGTAATCGTCGGGGTACACCACCTCGAATTCCTTTTCGTCGCCCGGGGAAAGGCCGCGCAGGTTTTCGCTGAAAGCCTCGAACGTATCGGCGCCGCCGATTTCGAGCACCATCTCGTCCTGCTTGACGGGGTCGCCTTGGACGCCCCCGATGCTTTCGAGCGCCACCACGGCGAAGTCGCCATTTTCGATGGGCCGGGGATCGAGGTTGACGTACTGCGCCTTGGACTCGCGCAATTCTTCGATGCGTTTATCCACGTCCTCATCTTTGACTTCGGGGTCGTGGTAGGGAACCTCGACGTCCTTGTATTCCCCCAGTTCGATCGCCGGCACCACTTCGAATTCGGCCTTGAAGCGAAGAGGCTCGCCGTCGTGGAAATGAACTTCGCTGATATCGGGCGTGCCGACCACGTTGAGGTTTTCCGCCTCGAACTGCTTCTGCAGCGCCTTGGGGATGAGGCTCTCCAGCACCTGCTGCCGGATATCGCCGGCAAATTGTTTGCGAATCAACGAGGAAGGAGCCTTGCCCGGCCGGAACCCCGGGAGCTTGGCGCGCTTGGCCACATCGGCCGTAACGCGGGTCAGTTCGCCTTCAACCTCCGGATAAGGAATGGAGATTTCCAGCGCGTGCCTGCAACCTTCGACTAATGCCAACTGGATTGGACCTCTGGGAAGAAATGATTGGTCTAAGTCTCAGGATACCACGTACAATGGCGGGTACGGATGATACTGGCGGGTTGCCTTTTGGCCGTGGCCGCGCTCTTAGGCCTGTGGGCCGCCGTGGTCCGGCGTGGCTGAAATGCACCTCGATTTCACACAAGCGTTGGTAAACGTACTGCTGCTGGTGATCCTGACCGCGCCGCATGAGTTCGCCCACGCGTGGGTGGCTACCAAACTAGGGGATGACACGCCCCTCCTGCAAGGCCGTGTGACCCTGTACCCGCTGGCGCACATCGACTGGCTGGGGACGGTGATCTTGCCCTTCCTGACCTCGCTATTCGCCGGGGGATTCCTGGGCTGGGGAAAGCCGGTGATGACCGACAACACCAAGCTCAAGGGCGGCCTGAACGGTCTGGCGATAGTGGCGATGGCGGGACCGGCGATGAACGTGGTGATGGCCGTGATCCTGGGGATTGTGGCCGCGCTGACGGTCCGCATCTCGCCTCCGCTTTCCGGGTTCGCCGTGCGTGGAGTTTCGCTCAGCCTCTACCTGGCGCTGTTCAACATGATTCCGGTGCCGCCGCTCGATGGCTCGAAACTGCTGCTGGCCGCGCGCGTGCCGATGAGGGTATATCTCGAACTGGCACGCTTCGGCTTCATGCTGTTGATCATCGTCGTGTCGTACTCGGATGTGGGCCGCTGGCTGGCCGAGTGGAGCTACCTGGGTGCCCACGCGATTCTTACGGTGGTGCGGCCGTTGGCGCAGATGGGGAGCTAGGGAACTAGAAAAAGGCTCCTCACCGCCGAGACGCCGAGATCGCCGAGAACTATGAGTCAATGAGATTCTTAGTGTCTCCAACCGGTACGTGGCGCTTCGGGAGTCTACCCATTCTTTTAATTTTGTCTTTTTCTCGGCGATCTCGGCGTCTCGGCGGTGAGGCGCCTTTTTCTAGCTTCACGAACCCCCGAGCAAAGATTCCACCAGCACACGATCGAACGGCCAATAGCCGTACACTCGCGCTCCCTCGGACCGGAAGACTCCGTTGGCCAGAGGGCCGCTCAGGTCGCCCGGGTTGGGCAGTCTCTTCTCGCTGGCGAATATCGCGCGCAGCACCGTCGTCGTCTTGGCCAGTTGCGCCGCGATGTCGGCCGCGTCCTGCGGATTGCGGCAGCGGACGTTCAGCCGCGCGGCAAAGCGGTCCCCTTCGGGCGCGAAAGTCAGCGTCACGGAATCCGCATGATCGAGCGTGCGCGCGAACATCGACGTTCCCGACGGCAGGCTGTCGCTGGCTTTCAAAATCCGCGGCGGGATGGACATCCACACTGGTCCGCTTGGCCCCTCCTGACGGCTCTTGGAATTCTCGCTCAAGCGCCACGCCGCTGAATCGTCGGTGCTGGCCGCGATCGCCATCAGGCCGGACTGCACCGGAAAGAACGAGATGTGGCGCTCCGGCGAACTGCCCGGGACTTTGCAGAAAGAGTTGTTGCAGTGGCCCTCCTCGGCTTCAGCGTAGGTGCGCAGGCTCTTCCAGTCGAACCGGCCGCGCACGAAGAAGTAGTTGCCCGTGGGCGCGGCGGCTAGCAGCACCGATTCCAGATCCTGCTGATAGTCGAACTGCGTGCGGCGGACGAAAGTCTGGTAGTCCGGCTCCTGCCCGCTCTTCGATCCGGCCAGCATCTGCAGCAGGCCGATCTGCCGCAGCGCGTTGCAGTCGATGTAGACCAGCAGCGCGTCCTCGGTGGGCATGCGCCGCAGCAGCGTGGCCGTCGAAAGAAATCGCGACCGGTACCACACGACGCCCCAGATGGACGCACCGCACAGCAGCGCGACCAGCAGGATGAACTGCCACGCCCGGACCTTAGTGCTCACGAAAGCAGTATCACACAGGGCGGCGCGCTCAGGCGACCGCTTGCGCCAGTTCGCGGCGCGAAGTCTCCCACAGCCGGATGTACGGTTCGAGGTCGCGCATCGTCTGGCGGAATCCGGCGAGCGTGAGCGATTGCGCGCCGTCGCTGACGGCCTTCTCGGGACACGGGTGGACTTCGAGAATCAGCCCGTCGGCGCCGATCGCGACGCCGGCGCGAGACACCGCCGGGACCAGGCTGCGCTTTCCCGTGGCATGGCTCGGGTCGAGGATCACGGGCAGGTGCGTCAGTTCGTTGAGCACCGGGATGGCGGCGATGTCGCAGGTATTGCGCGTGGCCGTCTCGAAGGTGCGGATGCCTCGCTCGCACAGGATGACGTTGGGATTTCCGTGCGCCACGATGTACTCGGCCGACATCAGCAGTTCCTTGATGGTGGAACTCATGCCGCGCTTGAGCAGCACCGGCCGGCCGCAGGCGCCCAATGATTTCAGCAGCGCGAAATTCTGCATGTTGCGCGCGCCCACCTGCATGCAATCCGCATACTCGGCGACCAGCATGACATCGCGGTCGCTCATCACTTCGGTGATGATGCCGAGGCCGGTGGCCTCGCGGGCTTTGCGCAGCAGCTTCAGGCCTTCCTCCTCCATCCCCTGGAAGTCGTAGGGCGAGGTGCGCGGCTTGAAGGCGCCGCCGCGCAGGATGCGGGCGCCCGCCGCGGCCACGCCCTCGGCGGTCTCCATGATCTGCTTTTCGCTTTCGACCGAGCACGGCCCGGCCATCACGATGAACTCGTCGCCGCCGATTTCGACGTCGTGCACCTTGATGAGCGAGCGTCCCGGCTTGAATTCCTTGCTGACAAACTTGTACGGCGCTGAGATGCGGACGGCGCTCTCCACTCCGGGTGTCGCTTCGAGCGATTCGAGGCACGCCGTTACGTCGCCCACCCCGACCACCCCGATCACCACCCGCGACTCGCCCTCGATGGAGTGGACTTTATAGCCGAATTCACGGATCCGCTCGCAGACGTGGTCGATCTCGTCGCGAGTCGCATGCGGACGCATAGATATGATCATTGCTGGATTGCCCCTTGAATTAATCGAGTATACACTAGGTGGTGTATCGAAGGCAAGCGAACTAGCTTATTTGCTATTATTTGTATGCACCACTTGGCGGCTGTGTATCGAGAGGCCTTGTTTTTGTTGATCTACAGTGCTATTGTATATCCATGCAAGTAGCGAAGTGGGGAAACAGTTTGGCGGTCCGCCTTCCTTCCGCAGTGGTCGAAGCTCTAGAGCTTCGAGATGGTGACGAGATCGAAATTCGAGTTGCCGGCACACGGGAATTTGAAGTTGCTCGCGATCGCAGTAAGGAGAAGGCCATGGAGCGGATACGGCAGTTACAGCGGCCTTTGCCTGCGGGCTTCCGGTTTGACCGGCTGGAAGCGAATGAAAGGTGAGCGGGCCTTTTTCGATACCAACGTCATCCTCTACGCGTTTGCCGCCGGCGATCCGCGCATGACGACAGCCGAGATGCTTCTGGCTGGAGGCGGCGTGGTGGGAGTTCAGATCCTGAATGAGTTCGTGGCGGTTGCCGTCCGCAAACTCGCCATGCCCTGGGAAGATGTCCTGGATGCTCTGGCGGCGATTCGCGTCCTGTGTCCTTCGCCGGTCCCGCTTACCATCGAAACTCACGACCGAGCGTTGCGGATCGCAGGCGAGCATCGATACCACATCTACGATTCGCTCGTGATCGCAGCCGCGCTGGCGGCATCCTGCAACACCCTTTATTCGGAAGACATGCACGACGGCCAGACGATCGACAACCTCACGATTCGCAATCCGTTCCGCCACCTCTGACTCATTGCAGCGCGGATTCTACGATCGCCGAGCGCGCGCTCTCGTTGCCCGCCTGATCGATGGCGGTGATGGAGTAGCGGTAGGTTTTTCCACGCTCGGCCGTCTTGTCGGAGAAGCTGGGAACCAGAGAAATGTCCGCAAGCTTCTCAAAATCGCTGCCCGGCGCGGCGCGGTACACGTGGTAGCCGGCCAGGTCGGGCTCGGTGTTCTGCTCCCAAGTCAACTCGATCGAGTTGGGCGCTACGGTAGGGTTTAGGCCGGTGGGGGCGGCGGGCGGGAAGACGTCGCGCGGCGTGAAGTCGAACGGGTCGGATAGGTCGCTTTCGGCCTCCCGGTTGCCGCCCAGGTCGACAATGTTCTGGACCAGGTAGGTGTAGCTCTTGCCGAACTCCGTAGCGGGGTCGGTCCACGCGTGCTCGCCCGAGACTTTGGCCAGCGGCGTGAAACCCTCTGCGGCCGTCTTGCGGAAAATGCGGAAGTAGTCTCCGGGGCCACTCCACTCCAGGCGCACACCGGCGGCGGTGGATTCGGCGCGCACGCCTGCGGGTTTGGCGGGAGGCGGCACGATCGGCAGCACGATTCGGTTCGACCAGTCCGACTCTCTCCCGTTGGCGCCGGCGACGCGGACGGCGAGGACGACCTGCTTGCCGGTCCACAACGCCGTCGCGATGTCGTAGGTGGCGAGTCCCTTGGTCACGTCACCAGACGGAATCTTGGTGGCGTGGGCCGCCCAATCCTCGATGCGGAACGGCTCCGCGGCGGGGCCGATGCGGAGATCGAGCGAGACCGGCGGCTTGATCGCGACGCCCTCGGTAGTGAGCGCCGGGACAGTGAAGTGAACGATCAGGCGCGAGCTGCGCTGCACGGCGGCGAGATTGGCGACTGCCCCCGGAATGTTGGCCAGCGGCGGCAATGGCCCGCCGACGTAGCCGCAGGCGGAGAGCAGGAGCGCGGCGGCTGCGCACAGAGGCGCGCGCGTCAGCCAGCGGTTGTTAGATAGAGCTTGTCCCGTATTAGGCGTTTTTGCCAGACGCATACTCTGAAATGTAAAGGACTTTCTATAATTGCAGGACAGCCGCTGTCCGTGCACGCATGACGGGTATCTTCGTTCATTTTTGCCCGTTGGTTTTCGGA
>JBGPHT010000207.1:0-11728 GCA_041484525.1 Bryobacteraceae bacterium
AAGTCCGGCTGGGTGGGCATTCCGAATTATAAATGCCTTCTTTCCCATAGTCAAACAAAATCGTCTATTTATGTTTTTGGTCGGAAGAGACCGCTGTTTCGACGGGCCTGTGTCTACGAAAATAAGGGACAAGCTCTAGATTAAACTCTTCCACTTAGCGCGAGAGTGTTTTTGGATTTTCCCGCGCGCTTTCCATTAACGTTACTCCGCATAGCAAAAGCACCCTTAACTGTAGAATCTTCAAGCGGTTGCAGGGCAGAAAATCCACGCGACACGCCATTCCCGCTAAGTTATTGATTCTTCGTTCGCATCCAAGCGACAAACGCACTTTTCCACAGTTTGTGTCACGTAATGTTGACTTTACGAGTGGCCGAAATGTCGGCCACTCGTGGCCTGCACTTCTCTCATTCCAGACGCCTTACGTGGCGTCGGACACCCAGGGCCACAACTCGCCGCGTTTGTCTCAAATAATCTTTTCAGGACTAACTGCCCTACTCATACCGCAGCGCCACCATCGGATCCACCCGCGTCGCCCGTCTCGCCGGCAAATACGCCGCCGCTACTGCGATCCCCCACAGCAACACTGCCGACGCTGCGATCACCATCGGGTCCGACGCCTGCATCCCAAACAGGAACGTCTGCAGGAACTTGCCCGCGATGACGGCCAACCCAACTCCCGCCGCCGTCCCGATCGCGAGCATCACGCCCACCTCGCGCAACACCAGGCGGCGCACCTGGCCGGCGCCCGCACCGAGCGCCATCCGGATGCCGATCTCGCGCGTGCGCCGCATCACGTTGAACGCCAGCACACCATAGAGTCCGATGGCCGCCAGCACCGTCGCGAGACCCGCAAACGTTCCGGTCAGCGTCGAGAGGATGCGCTCCACGAACATGTTCTCGTCGATCTGCGTCTGCATCGTCTTCAGCTCGCGGATCGGCAGGTTGGCGTCGAGCGCGGCCACTTCGCGGCGGATCGACGCCGCCGTCTGCTCCGGGTCCACTGCCGTGCGCAGGTAAAAGAACAGCGTGTTCCAGCGCGTGGTCTGGGGCAGCGGTGTATAGAAAACCGCGGGCGGCGGCTCGCGCATATCCGCGTACTTGGCATCCTTCACCACGCCCACGATTTGAATGTCGGGCTTGGATGTGCCTTGGCCGATGTGCCGGCCGATGGGGTTCTGGTTGGGTAGAAAGCGCTTCACGAAGGCTTCGTTGACCATCGCCACTTTGGGCGCCGTGGCGTTGTCGGAGCGCGTGAATTCGCGGCCCAGCAGCACGGGCGTCCCCAGGGTACGGAAGAAGCCGGCGCCGATAGTATTGAAGTTGGATTGCGCGGAATCGTCGGTGGTGGGCGTGAACCCTTCCACCGTGATGTTGGTGCCGGAGCTGGACCCGGCGATAGCGGGCACGCGCGCCGCCGAAACCGACTGCACGCCTGGAATGGCGGCCAACCGGTCCGTGAGCTGCTCGTAGAAGTTCGCGACGCTCTGGTCGGTATAGCGGTTCAGCTTCGGCAGCAGCGAAAATGACATCAGGTGGTCCACGCGGATGCCGAGGTTGATGCGCTCCAGGTTCACCAGCGTTTCGGCCAGCAGGCCGGCGGAAATCAGCAGGAGCAGCGCAATTCCCATCTGCAAGGTCACCAGCGTCTTGCGAAATACGTTGGCCGATCCGCTGGAAGAAATCTGGCCGGTCTGGTTCTTCAACTCCGATACTACGTTGGGACGCGACGCCTGGAGCGCGGGAAAGAGTCCGAACAGCAGACCGGTGGCGATCGAGAGCGCGAGCGAGAAGAGCAGCACACGCCCGTCGAGGTCGGCGGAAAGTGAGCCGGGCACGCCGGTGGCCGGAGGAATCGAGGCAATGATCGCGCGCAGCGTCCATTTCGCCGCGAACAGTCCGAGCACGCCGCCGGCGATCGCAACCACGCACGATTCGCCGAGCAGTTGCCGGATCAGCCGCGGCCGCGAGGCGCCCATCGAGAGGCGGATCGCCACTTCGCGCGTTCGGGCCGCGCTGCGCGCCAATTGCAGATTGGCGACGTTGGCGCACGCGATCAGCAGCACCATCGCGGTGATCCCCATCAGCAGATAAAGCGGCTGCCGGCCATTCTCGCGCAGGTTGCCGCGCCCGTTCTGGCCGGGCTTGAGGATGATCTTCCGCGCCCGGAACCGCTGCAGGAAATTCGGATTCGGCTGGCGCAGAAGCTGCACGTCCTGCTCCACCTGCGCATGGTACGGAACATTGATCGCGGCTTCCGCCTGCACCTGCGTGACTCCCGGTTTGAGCCGCGCCAGCAGCGTGACCCAATAGTTCCGGCGGTCTTCGAGGCTCCCCGCCTCGGGCGTGATTTCCTTCCACATCGAGATCGGCACGTAGAGGTCGGGAGGGCTGCCCGGGCGTTCGCTGGTGAATCCCTTCTGCGCCACTCCCACGATCGTCATCGGATACCCGTTCACGATGATGGTCTGGTTGAGCACGGAGGGGTCGTTGCCGAATCGCGAAGTCCAGTAACCGTGGTCGAGGATGGCGAGCGGGTGGTCTCCGGGAGTGCGATCGTCGGCTTCGGTGAAGAGCCGGCCGCTCGCCGCACGAACGCCCAGCACGTCGAAGTAGTTCCCCGAAACCAAGCGCGCCGTCCCGTGGGACGCTTGCCGGTTGTATGCCAGGCTCACCGCTCGGTTGCGTGCGCCCGCCAGCCCGGCGAAGGGTCCCGGCACCTTTTGCAGTTCGCGGAAGACCGGATAGGTGAAGGACGGTCCGTCGGGTTCATCCGTCGACATGCTGCCTTGCACCGGGCCGGGGCTATACAGATAGACCAGCTCCTCCGGATTCTTGACGGGGAGTTTGCGCAGCAGAATCTGGTCCAGCAGCGAAAAGATGGCGGTGTTGGCGCCGATTCCGAGCGCCAGCGAAAGCACCGCGACAATGGTGAACAGCGGGGTGCGCGCCAACCCGCGCAGGGTCACACGAAGGCTTGGCATGTCCCACAGGATATCCCACTTGACGGCTCAAAGCCGCGCCAGCTTGTGGGCGATTGTCAGCAGGCCGGACGCGAACAGCACTGCGATCCGCGGCAGGATCAGCGCCAGCGGCAGCGCTCCGAAGATACTCCGCACAGCCAGGCCGTGTAGCGCCACCAGCACCAGCAGCGGCGAAAACAGGCGGCCGAAGTCGTAGGCCCGGTACTGTTCCTCGATGCTCAGCATGTAGCAGCCGAGCAGCGCGAACGCCAGGCAAACCAGTGCCGCCGGCTGCGGGCCCTTTCTTCGTACGATGAGAAAACCCCACACCACAGCCATCCACATTCCGGCCAGCGCCAGCCAGTCGCACACACGCGAAAACAACGCCAGGCCGTGGCTGCGCGCCGATTCGAGCGGCTGCCCGGCCAGTTGGACTACCGTCATGAACGGCAGGAACCGGTGCGCGTAAACGAAGGTAGGGGTGTGGACGTACACCCAGTAGCACCACGCCGCCCATGGCAGAACTGCGGTGCCGAAGAGCAGCGCCGTCCGAAACCTCCGCTCGAACAGCAGCGAAACGCAGTACGCGGCGCAGAGAAAAACTCCCACTTCGCGGGTGAATGCTGCCGCCATCATCAGCCAGTAGAGTTTCCAACTGGGCCCGTGCCCCAGATGCACGCAGAACCCGAGGGTCAGAGCGGTCAACGCCAGGTCGGGCACGGTCATGCGCTCGACCGCGATCGTCACGCCGGGCACCAGCAGAAACAGCAGCGACCACAGTGGATGAACCCCGCGGTCTTCGAGCAGGCGCGCCAGCCACACCACCCCCGCAAACACAAACGCCAGCGTCACTAAGAACAGCGCGCGGTCGATGTACTGCTGCTTCCCCAGTGCCAGCAGCCACGCCAGTGCGGGCACGAGAATCCGCTGATACCGCAGGCGCGGCTCGTCCATCACGGCGGCGAATTTCTCGCCCAACAGCGGCCCGTGAGCCGCGTAGTGATAAAACTGGCCATCGAACCCGGCGCTGCCCGGCGTGCGATACACGTGCTCGAACTCGAGCGGCGCCGGCACCTGGAATTTCGTGCCGGTGCAGAACAGGCCGGTCCAGTTGCCGCCATATAGACCCCAAACCGAAAACTGCCACCACACCAGCACGGCGCCAATCCCGAGGAGTCCCGGAATCCAGTGACGGCGCCCCATCGCGGTCATGCGCTTTGCCGATCCGCCAGGCGCCGCACGGCCGACCGCACCAGCAGGCCCGGCAATGCGCCTACGCTCTGCAACTCGAACGCATACTGCAGGTGCCGGACGAACCCGTGGGCGTGGAGCGCCGGCGAAGCGCCTCCCAGGCTGCGCCGCCAGCGGGCGTAGAACGAGAGCAGGTCCTGCCACGCCGTGCGCCGCGCCATCGGTGCGCAGGCGCGGGCGAACTCGGCGCGAGTAGCGGCACTCACCGGCGCGCGCTCGAGCGCATCCAGCGCCCAGGCCGGAATTCCCAAAGCGAACGCGCGATTGAGAAACTCGAGGGCGCAGTGCACGTAGGGCGACAGGTCCCACGCGCGGCAGGTCGCGACCAACCGCTGCCAGTCGACAGCCTCATCGCTGCGCAGTAGCAGCACCGCGTCCGCCACCCAGCGAACGGGCGGCACCGCGCTCCATACGATTCCGTGCGTGAGGACTTGCAGCAGGTGCTCGGTGACGTGGCACGTCAGAAGGGGAACGCCGCAAAACTCCAGCGGCTCCGCATGCGACCAGAAGGGCCCATCGGCTGCCTCGTGGCAGCAAAGGTTCAGAGCGTGCCAATGGAGATCGATCTGCCCTCCTTCGGGTCCCGAAAAATCCATCGCGTGGCGAAACGCCAGGAACCCGCCGGCGATCTCTCGCGGACGCCAATAGGCCGGCTTCCAGCCTCGCGCCTCCAGGTTTTCGAACAGATCCCGCGCGCGTTTCACGGGAACCAGTATGTCGATATCGCGCATCGGCCGGCAGCCCGCGTCAGGATAGACCAGCGACGCGAGCGCCGCCCCCTTCAACAGCATCACCGGGATGTCTTGCGCGCGCAGTTCTTCGAGCACCGGCCGCACGCGGTGAAAGAGCACCTGATTTTCCGACCACGCGCGGCGGTGGATGCCCTTGAGCCGGTTCCATTCGGGACCGGTGAGTCCTTGCGTGTGGAGATTCCGGTAGACCAGCGGGAGCAGACGGAATGAGCCCTCGTCCGGGTGGTCCAGTTGGAACTCCCGTTCCCACCCGGCCCAGGCCGCGGCCGCGCGGTCGCCGTGTCCCAGTGCTGCCTCGATCAGCAACATCTGCGAGGGCGTGGGCAGGCACGCGAAAAGCAATTTGGGTTCAGCCACGCGCGCTCTCCGCCGCCTCCGCCAGGTTCATCCGGCAGACGCGGCCAGCCTGCGCGGTTACCGCCTCGTCGTGGCTGATCAAGAGTACCGCCGGCGACCAAGGCAGCGACCGCAGATTGGCCAACAGCGCGGCCAGTCCGGCTTCGTCCAGATGGTTCGCGGGTTCGTCCAGGATCAGCAGTCGAGGCCGCCGCAGCAGCGCACGCGCCAGCGCCAGCCGTTGCCGCTGTCCGCCTGAGAGCCGCAGGGCGTCTTCACCGACCGGTGTTTCCAATGCCTGCGGAAGCTCGCGCAGCCACTCGCCGGCGCCAGCCAGTTCGAGCGCGGCTTCCACATCTACCTGGCCTGCCGTGGGTGCTCCGTAGGTGATGTTCTCCCGGATCGTACCCGGGAAAAACTGCGGCTCCTGCGAGACCACGCCGATGCCGCGCCGCATGGCGATCAGATCCACTTCGTCGTACGGCGTGCCGGAAGCTATCAACTGGCCTCGCTGCGGCCGGTAGAATCCGAGCACCAGCCGCACCACCGTACTCTTCCCGCAGCCGTTCGGACCGGCTAGCGCCGTCACCTCGCCGGCATTTACCCGCAGGTTGAAGTCCTGCAGCACGGGCTTGCCGGCGTATGCGAACTCCACGCCGCGCAGCTCGACGGAGCCGTCGAACTGGATGGCGCGCGTGCCCTTGTATTCCGGTTGCACGGGCGATTCCAGGAACTCGTCCAGGCCCGCCAGTGCCTGCCGTCCGAGGATCATCTGGGGCACGGCCGCGAGCGCCGCGTTGCCGGAATTCCGTAGCAGCGCTAACCCTGCGTAGAATCCGAGCAGGCTGCCCAGGCTCATGCTCCCTCCGATCACCAGCATGCCGCCCGCCACCAGCACGAACAGGCTCGCCAGCAATGCGAGGTTCGATTGTAGAAGGTTGTAGGCGCTGTCGAGCCATGCCATGGCGCCGCTGGCCACCCGCAGGCGTTCGATTTCCTCCCGGCGATTCTGACGCTCGTGCTCTTCGCAGGATTGCATGCGGATGAGATCCAGTTTTTCGAGCAGGTAGAGAGTCCCTTGGCTGAACGAGTCGAAGGCGGTGCGGAATCCGTCTACGCTGCGCCTGAGCCGCCGGGAGACGCGCTGGTTGACTGCGTAGATCACACCGCCCGAGATCAACAAGAGAAGTGCGAGCCGGGCCGAGAGCAAGCAAAGCGCTGCGAAAAGCGCCGCGGCCGAAGCCGCTGAGGGCAGGAGCTGCGCGACCAGCGCGTTACTCATCACGTCGACGCGCTCCGTATCCTGCACCAAGCGGGCGTGCAGCCGGCCGCGGTCGGCGCGGTCGTGCCAGGAGCGGGGTAGCACTTGTAGTTTGTCGAACACCTCGCTCCGCAGTTCCGCGATTACGAGCTTCGTGGCGTCGAGCGTGGTGCGGCGCGTCCAGAGCGCCAGCGCGGTTCCGGCAATGTACAGGCCGCCGATGGCGAGCGCCGTGCTGACCAGCGCGTTGGCATCGCGCGCCGGAAGCGCCTTGTCGAATAGCCGTCTCACCAACAAAACCAACGGCAGCGCGAAGGCCACCTGCAGCAGCGCCGCCGCGATGGCGATGGAGAGTGTCGCGGTATGCGGCCGGAAGCGGCGGGCATAACGGCGCCACATCCCGTACCCGTTCATCGCGGCTCTTCCGATGACGCGGCGCGGCGGCGCTCGAGGGCGGCGCGCACTACTTTGGCATAGTCCGCCCGCGACTGGCGCTCGCGGATGCCGGTGTTGGTTTCGTGAATGCGCCTGAGGAGCACCGTCTCGCGGGCCACCGCCGTCTTCAGCCCGATTTCCCGGGCACGGGCCAGCCAGTCGATGAACTCTCCCACCCGCAGGTCCGTCCGCAGCCACCCCACGCGATGAAAGGAAGACATGCGGATCAAGGCCGCGCTGGGCAGTGCGCCGGCCACGGGCGGATTCTCCACCATTCCGCGCTCTTTGCCGTCGCGGAACTCGACCGCGTGGCCGAGCACGATGTCGAGCGCCGGATCCGAGGATAGCACCGCCATTTGGTGCCGCAGCTTGCCCGCTGTCCAAACATCGTCGGCGTCCAGGAATGCCAGCAACTCGCCGTGCGATTCGGCCACGCCCCGATTGCGCGCCGCACCTGCGCCCGCATGCGGCTGGCAGTGCAACGTGACCGTCGGACCGAAAGCGCGCGCCACCTCCGCGGTGTGATCCGATGAGCCATCGTCCACCACGATTACCTCGATCGGCCGGTGCTCCTGCTGCAGTGCGCTCTCTATCGCTTCACCCAGAAAAGCTCCTGCATTGTACGCCGGAATCACGACGCTGACCAGCGTAGACTCACTCATCGCCCGTCCGCCGTTCGTCCAGGCTGGACCACGTGGGAAGCTCGCGCGCGGCCCCGTGCTTCCGCCTGCGCCGCTCGAGCGACTTGCGCACCACGGCGATCAGACCCATTTCATCGGCGGTGGCGCCCCGCGTCATGTTGGAGCCGTGCAACTGGTAGTCCAGCGTCACCTCGCGAACCACCACGATCTTCAGATTCTCCTCGCGAGCGCGCATGAACCAGTCCTGATCTTCGCCGATGCGCAGGCTCTCGTCGAAGTCCCCGACCGCGTCGAAGGCCCGGCGGCGGATCACCGCCGCTCCGAGATGAATGTGTGCCACGGTGTTGTCCGGACCCTCAAACCGGTAGTCGAGCCAGAGCGCTCCGGGCAGACGAACGTACCGCGTACGGCCGCTGACCACATCGAGCGCCGGGTCGGCGGCCAGCCGCCCAACCTGCACCTCCAGCTTCCCCTCGGGCCACTCGTCGTCCGCGTCGAGCCATGCCACTAACTCGCCCTGCGCCTCCCGCAGACCCGCGTTGCGCGCCGAGCCCGGGCCGCCGTTGGCCTTTCGGATATAACGGACATCGGCGCCCAGCGAGGCTGCTACCGCGGGCGAATCGTCGGTCGACCCATCATCGACAATGATGATTTCGAGAGGCGAATACTGCTGCCTCCGGATGCTCGTGATGGCGTTCGCCAGAAAACCTGCCGCATTGTAACAGGGCACGATCGCACTCACCAGCGGATTGCTCACGTGCGCGCTCCCGTCTCGAGCAGCCGGAGAATGGCGGCCGGGATCTGCGCCAGATCGGTGCCGGCTTCGAGCGCATAGACCGGTACACGGCTCACGAGTGCGCTCATTTTGGCAACCGCCTGCCGGGCCGCGCCGGGCAGGTGAAATAGCGTGGTCGGCGCCAGCGCGCGGAATGCTTCCCCGGCCGTAGCGTGCCGCAGCACGGTATCGCGCCGGCCCGTCACCTGCGGAACCAGCAGCGCCCGGACCGGGAAACTCGCCAGCATCTTTTCCGGACGCGCGGCGTTCAAATAGATCAGCGCCTTTTCTTCGTGCAGGCGGCCGGCATTCGACACCAGCGGCGCCAGGTCCGGGAACCGCGCCAGGTTGTCCGCTTCGAGTTTGACGGTGCCATACAGGCTGTAGACGTGCACTGGGTCGTGCCGCACCAGGACGTAATCGTCGCCCGCGTACCGGAGTTGGCTCGCCAGGCAGGCAAGCGCGGCAGTCGATTTGCCGGAGCCGCTTCGCCCCGCGATCAGCACGCCGCCTTCGGGCAGGCCCACCGCGCCCGCATGCACCGGCTGGAATGGCAGGTCCTCCAGCCACCAGTGAAAAATCGTGCGCAACGGAAAGCTGCACTCCCAATACGGAACGTTGCGCCTGTCGGCCGTCCAATAGATCGCTTCCGCGCGCTCCCGGTCGATCATCAGCAGAATGTCGCTGCCGGGCTGGTAAACCGTGCGGATTTGGTCTGTGTTGAATCCGGCGATTTCGCCGCGCACCCCGTACGCTTCCAGGTCCCACCCGGGCGACGGCGGCCGGATTCCCGTCGTCGCGGTGTCGAACGCGAAAACCGTCAGGTCCGGTGGCGCGTCGGGGATGAGCAGGTGGGCGAGCGCGGGAGCGATCAGGCTCTCGAGAGCGCTGCCCGCGAACCGCACTCCCACCGTGCGGTCGCCGATGCGAAATGCTTTCTCGATGAGGCCCGCCGACGAAGCGGCAGCATCGAACCGCTGGCGCACGGCAGCGAAGAAATCGCATGCCGCCGCGTCTGCATCGCGGCCGTTCACGCTGGAGCCTGTCATGCCGCCCTCAGTTCGAATCGGCGCGATAGGAGGGCCAGCCCGCCTCGTCAACATCGTGGATCGGATCGAGCAGGAAGAGATCCTGCATGTCTTTGAATACGGTAATCGTAGGCCTTTCGTAAGGCGACGCCTCGGCGGGCGCATCCTCGAGATCATTAGCGCGCGGGCCGCGAGCCTCGGACGCTGGGCGAATCAGGCTCTCCTCAACCAACCTGCACCAGAATTCCAAAACCGCCGCGCGCGCTTCGCCGTTTCCGTTGCCGCCGCGGTGGGCCGCCTCGGCAGGCGTCAACCCGGCCTCCAGCATGCGCCAGACTGCGGCTCCGCTGCGATTCAGACTGTAATAGGTGCCCGATTCGAGGTGAATTACGATCAGTTCATCGTCAAAATTCTGCCAGACGATCTTGGAACTTGCGATGACGTAGGCCTGGTCCATCGCTCCCGGAAGTGGCTGCAAAAGTTGATCTCCCGCACTAAATCGCAACAATTCCTGTATAGCATAGGACTACTTCGATTCACTAGCGTTTGAGAGAATTCCGCCCTGCGCCACCCCGATTTATGCCGCGGCAGTCGTCTCGAGCGCGTGCCACAAAACCAGCGTGTCGGTGTACTCCTGGAAATGCGTCACCTTGCCGTCGCGAAACTTCCAGACCATCACCCAGTCCGAGGAAGCCCGGCGTCCGGTCTGCTTCCCGCGCACATCGTAGTGGCTGATCGCGACCACGGTGTCGCCCTGTGCCACAAACTCGCGCGGCTCGAAACTTTCGAATTCCCAAACCTGATTCACGGTCTGAAAGAATTCCGCCACCGCAGCCTTTCCCTGGCGCGTACCCGCTGTGAACACGGACCCATCGCCCGGCGTGGTCCACTGAATGTTCTCGTCCAGACTTGTGAGTAGCGAGGCAATATCACCGCGCGAAAAATCGGCATAGCCTTTCTGCGCCACTTGAATATTCTCTTGAGGGGTCATCGAATCTCCTTTCGCACACCCGACTATACGAAGCATCGGGGCCGCTTGGATGGGTAGGCGCGGCGGCGCGTATTACGTTTTCAGCTCCGCCATGATTTCCGCCGCCACCGCCCGCGCCTTCTCGAGCGCGCCCGGCTCGAAGCTGATCGCGCCCACACGCGCGTGCCCGCCGCCGCCATACCGTTCGCAGATCGTCGCCAGGTTATGCTTCGGCTCGGCCGGCGTCCACGGGTTCGACCCCACCGAGATCTTCGTGCGGAAGCTCGACGGGCTCACCGAAACCGTATAGGTGGCGGAGGGAAACAGATAGTACGGGATGAACTTGTTGTAGCCCTCCACGTCGTAGCCCGCCAGGTCGAAGAACACGACGCCGTTGTCCTGCTGCGCGCGTACCCGGATGATATCGATCGAGTCCAAGTGGCGCCGGTAGAGCGGTTCATATAGCGATTGGATTTCCGGCTCCTGGATGATATCCGACAGCATGCGGTTTTGCATCCAGCCGATGATCTTCTGCACGATTCCGGAACCCTTGGCCGCCTCGATCACAAACGTCAGCTTCATGGCCGGGGCGCCCAGCTCGACCGCCGTCTTGGCGTCGGGGTACTGCGCGCCGTCGATCACAAGCGACCACTGCACCAGGTCGTCGAGATCGGGTGCGCGGAATCCGAACCGCTCGCACGCCACCGTCGCGATGAATGACGTGCAGGACTTGTAGGCCGGATCGTACAGCTTGCGTCCGCTGGTGTCGCGGTGGAAATGCTCCGCGTCCTCGGGCGACAGAAACGCGCTTTGGTGATGATCGAACCACCAGGTCAGCCGCGGATCGCTCGAGTACTTGAAATCCACGATGGCGTTCTCGTCGCCGTCGAACAGCGACGGATCGAACAACTGGGACGCCTTGTGCGCCATCCCTGTATAGCGGAACTCCGCACCTGGGTGGATGGCCCCCGCGATGAAGCGGCTGAAGTAGGCAGCCGACGCCGCGCCATCGAAACAGTGATCGTGATACAGCACGCGTTCCAGCATCAGGAGAGGAAAACCTACCATATTGCCTGGACCGGAGGACAAATGCAACTGCGGGTATCGCCGGGGTGCACGACCGCAGAATGATGGAAACCCGTTAACGAGCATGGGGGCGTAGGTTCGGCCCTACTTCTGACAGTATATAATGCTGTCAGGCGATCTATGCCCACTTCTCCTGACCGGAACGCTCTGCTCGCTCAACGCGACCAGTTGAAATCCCAACTCGCCCGGATCGGCGAAATGCGCCCGGGTTCCTTGGCCGCTCGTTTCCGCAA
>JBGPHT010000208.1:0-11696 GCA_041484525.1 Bryobacteraceae bacterium
CTCGCGCATGGAATTTTCAGACATGCCTGGGGTCTCTGCCTGCGCGGGGCTCGTGAGTGGCTCGCGTTTGTCGTCACTCATGCTGTTGCCTTCCGCTTCACAGAACGGCGCCGGCACCCCGAACGTGATTGATTTCGCAGCTCAATACCCTGCCTGCCTGTGCCCCTGTCAACGCTTTGCCTGCCGCCTTGCGGCGACACACGCATGACTCGGGGTCAGGATGGTTCGCTACTCCTTTCCTGTAGGACTCTTTCATCCCCTATTCCATGCCGGTTTTATCCCGGCGCACACTGCGTCCATCGGCGGCCAAAATTGATTTCTCTGTCGCATTTTTCCAATACCCCTTCCACGATTTCCTGTATTCTCGACAGACATGAAACTATACGCCCTTCTCCTCCTGACCGCCGCGCTCCTGCTTTCCCAAACCGCGTCCAAGCCCATCCTCGCCAATCTCTCCACATCGAAATGGGTCCACGACGCCGGCGACCCTCCTGGCTCCGAAAACGTAGTGTTGCGCGAGGACTCGCAATCGGGCGCACTCGAGTTGCTCGTCCGCTATCCCGCCGGGCACGTATTCCGCCCCCACTGGCACAGCGTCAACGAGCGCATTATCCTTCTCGAAGGGCGCCTCTCCTTGAAACAGGACGCCGCCGAAACATTCCTCGATCCGGGCGGCTACGCGTACCTGCCCGCCCGCGTGGTGCAGCGCCTTTCCTGCGTGTCCAAAACGCCCTGCGCATTTTACGTTTACTGGGACGGCAAGCTCGATTTCCACAACGGAGAATGAGCGATACTGTCGGGTATGAAGCTGACGCTCTTCGTGCTCCTTATGGCCGGAATGGCCTCCGCGCAGGACGCTCCACCGGCCCCCGACGTTGCCAAACTACAGGCTGATCTGCAGCGCTCGCAGCGCACCTTGCAGGACTGGCCCGCAGTGGCGCGGTACCGCGACGAGAACGCCAAACTGGCGCCGCCGGCCGCCGGCGAGAACCGCGTGGTCTTCATGGGGGACTCGATCACCGACGCCTGGGGCCGCCGCTACGGCAAGTTTTTCCCCGACAAGCCTTACGTCAATCGCGGCATCAGTGGGCAGACCACGCCGCAAATGGTGCTGCGCTTCCGCCCGGACGTGATCGACCTCAAGCCGAAGGTGGTGGTCATCCTGGCGGGCACCAACGACATCGCCGGCAACACGGGGCCGGAGACGCTCGAGGCCATCGAGGGTTACATGCAGTCCATGGCGGAACTGGCCGCCGCCAACAATATCAAAGTGGTGATGTCATCCGTCATGCCCGTCTGCGATTACATCCGCCCCCAGACGGACCGCCGTCCGCCCGAGAAGATTCTGGCGCTGAATGAATGGATGAAGGATTACGCGGCGAAGCACAAGATGGTTTATCTCGATTACTACCCCGCCCTGGTGGATGACAAAGGCTTCTTCAAGAAGGAGCTGACCTACGATGGTCTGCACCCGAATAACGAGGGCTACGCGATCATGGAGCCGCTGGCCGCCAAGGCGGTCGAGGCAGCGCTGAAGGCGAAATAGCCTACGCGCTGACTTTCTCCGGCAACACCGCCGTGTGGACGCGGAACTTGCGGGAAGTCAGATGCACCGCGGTGCGCCCGCCATCACTGCGCACCACGAAACCTGTGGCTTGTATGTCGAGCGGATAGATGTCGTCGTGTTTCGCCGGCCAGTCGATCACAATCTCGAGGTGGGCCCCTACCGGCAGCGGTTTCCGGCAACGGAAGCTCAGCCCCCCGGCGCTCATCTCGAAGGTCATCCCCGACCCCACGCGATCGATGACCCCTCGCAGAGTCGCCCGATAGCGAACGGGTAGCCGGACTTCATAGCGCTTGCTGGTACGGCGATCACTCCACTTTTCCATGCACACCTCCCGGCCCTCTCCCTCAGGATGCGCAAGTCAGCGTGAGGCTAGGAAGAGGAGTGAAAGAAAGTGCAATTCTAGTGCCAGTGTGCTCAACGTATTTTCAGTCAGTTAACGAGTCTTAACTGTATGTACACGCACCTTCTACACGGTCGCCGGGTGTTTCTTACCAAGTGGCGCAGGCTTTTTTGCCTGTCGGGTCCGCACGCCTCAGATCTTTTTCCCACTCCCATATCGAGTACCCGAACGCCGCATCGACGGGCATCTTCGCATACTTCAAGTGAAGGATAATCTGCCCGCGGTGGTGCGCTTCGTGCGCCAGGACATACCCGGTGAAAGCGGCTGGCCCACGCTTGGCGCCCTTCAATTTACCTCCGCCTTCAGCGGCTGCGATCGATTCCCCCAGTGCAGCGGCCGATGCCTGTAGCGCCTCCCGCAGTCCTACCTTCGTAGCCGCGCCCTTCCCGATCTTGCGGAGTTTCTTCGCCGCCGGTCGAGCAGCATCAGGTTGACGCGGTTGTTCAGATGCCACGTGTCTGCGAGCGTGAAATCGGACACCTACAACAGCTCCTCGCGTTTTCGCCGCTCCAGCTCTTTTACGATGTCGCCCACGCGCTGCGCCTTGTCCCGGGCGGCCACCAGCAGAGCGTCCGGAGTATCCACCACGATCAGGTCGTCCACCCCGAGCAGCGCCACCAGCTTGCTGCGCGCATCCACGAAGTTGTTGTGCGCCTCCAGGCAGATCGAATCGCGCGTCACCACGTTGCCGCACTCGTCGCGCGGCAGCAGTTCGTAGACGGCGTTCCAGCTTCCCACGTCGTTCCACGCGAAATCGGCCGCCGCGATGCCGCGGACGTTGGCGGCCTTCTCGAGCACGGCGTAATCGATCGAGATGTTATCGCAGAGCGGGAAGGAACGCTGCAACTGCTCCCTGAATTTGCGGCCGCCGAATTGCGGCAGCGCGGCCAGAATCGTCGCCGTCCTGGGCAAATGGCGGCGCAGTTCGTCCAGCAGGACGCCGGCCCGCCAGAAGAACATGCCGGAGTTCCAGAAGAAATTGCCCGCCGCTACGTAACCCCTGGCCGCCGCGAGATCCGGCTTTTCACGAAAGCGTTTGACAGCCAGCGGCTCGGCGCCACCCGCCTTCGTCCCGCCGGGGAATTCGATATAGCCGTAGCCCGTCTCGGGCCAGCGCGGCTGGATCCCAACCACCATCAGGTTACCCGCAGCCGCGCCCTTGAATGCCGCTTGCAGCACTCCGCGATACACAGCGGCTTTGCCGATCACGTGGTCGGCGGGGAAGACTCCCATGATGGCGTCGCGATCCACCGATTGCAGGATGTGCGCCGCCAACCCGATAGCCGGCGCCGTATTGCGCTGCGCCGGTTCGGCCAGCACCTGCCGCTTCGGTATTTCGGGAAGCTGGCGCGCGATCTCTTCCCGCAGGTGGACGTTCGTCAGGACCCAGAGACGCTCCGGCGGGATGACGGGCGCCAGCCGGTCCACCGTGGCTTGAATGAGCGACCGCTCGCCCACCACGTTCAGCACCTGCTTGGCGGAGCGCTTGCGGCTGCGCGGCCAGAAGCGCGTGCCGCGGCCGCCCGCGAGTATCAAGCCGTAACAGTGACGGTTCATTTTTCAGTTGAGCGGATAGCCGCGAATCAGCCGGAACGTCCGGCGCCAGCGAGTCTTGGTGGGGAAGTGCTCGATCAGGTCGAGAATGTGATCGATGCCGATGGTCGGATTGGCCAGCGCTTCAGTGGGCGCGTCATAGGACCAGTAGATGATCAGCGGCTTGCCGATGACGTTGTCGCGCGGCACGAATCCCCAGTAGCGGCTGTCGAGCGACGAATCGCGATTATCGCCCATGGCGAAGATGCAGCCCGGCGGGACCACCACCTCCTGGTTCGTAACGTGGTTCCGCAGCATGTCCCATGCCGGCTGGACCACGTGCACGTTCGGCTCGCTCGGAAAATTGTCGCGGTACGAATCGATGTACTCCGTCTTGTGGAAGACGTAGGGTTCGGTCGCCGGTTTGCCGTTCAGGATGAGTTGCTTGTTCACCAGGCGGATGCGATCGCCCGGCACGCCGATGGCACGTTTGACGAACGTCTGGTTGATATCGATGGGGTAGCGAAAAACGATGATGTCGCCGCGGTGCACGTCGGAGTAGGGCAGCAGGTGCTTCGAGACCGGCCCTGAAGGAGAGTAGGCGAGCTTGTCCACCAGCAGATGGTCGCCGATCAGCAGTGTGTCTTCCATCGAGCCCGTCGGGATGACGAACGCCTGGACCAGGCTGGTGGTGCCGAACAGCAGCAGGATGATGGTGACGGTCCACTCCGCGATGAAGCCACGCTGTGCGTCCCCCCGAGGAACTGCCGGGGTTGGCGGCTGCTCATTATCGCGCTGGTCGTCGGCGACGATGACGTTATCTGAATCCACGAATCTCCATTTTAGCGGAATACTTGTTATCCTGTTTGAGATCGCCAGGTTATTTCCTTGAGTGTCAGTGTCGCTATTCCCGCAAAACCGGTTGATCCCGGAGCACGCCGCCGCTCGATCCTGCTGGTGTTTTCGTGTACTGTGTTGGGCGCCGCCGCGCAGATCCTGATGAAGTTGGGGATGGCGCATTTCACGCTCAGCCTATCGGCCATCCTCACGAATTACTCGCTGCTTGGCGGTTATGCGCTGTATGGCGTGAACACCCTGATGCTGATTCTGGCGTTGCGCGACGGCGAGCTTTCCATGCTTTACCCCATCATCGCTTTGACCTATGTGTGGGTAACGCTACTTTCCTACGTGCTGCTTGCCGAGCCGCCGAACCTGTATAAGAACCTGGGAATCGCGACCATCGTGATCGGCGTGGCCGTGCTCGGCAGGGGTGGGAAGAAGTGAGCGCCGTGCTGATGCGGTCGATGGCCCTGGTGTTCGGGGCCTCCGTGGTCGGGTCTTTCGGCGCCGTGTTTCTGAAGATGGGAGCGGCCTGCCTGGACGGGACGCTGCGCAGTTTTCTGAATGCGCGCCTGGCAACCGGCGTGGCGCTGTTTCTGGGTTCGAGCGTGTTCTACGCGCTCGGCATCAAGGGAGGACAGCTCTCGGTGCTCTACCCGATGGTGTCGCTCGGATACATCTGGACGATGCTATGGTCACGCCTGTTCTTCCAGGAAGCGTTCACCCGCGGCAAGCTCATCGGGCTCGGGCTAATTCTTCTGGGCGTGGTTTTTGTGGGCCTGGGAAGTTAGGGGGGCTGGCTCCCGGCAAGGCGCCCTGCATAGGCGTCAATTAGAATAAGGGCCCTCTGCCAGAATTGGTCTCGAACCCAGGCTGGGTTGTTCGGTGGCTACTTCCTCGAACCAGACTTGGGGCCAACTGCACCGCCCGAACAGAGGAATTCCGGCCCAATGTCCGGGTGGCCGTCATTCGCTCAATCGCTCAAAGGCCAGCGGAAATGACCCTCCGGGTACGGCCAAAATCGAGGATGGCACCTAGCGCCGAGATGCCTCCCAAAACATTTCTGGTGTCGAATGGCTGTGCGCAGACGAGCCGAATGGATCGAGTGGCGCTAAGCTGAATTCCAAATGCGGCTTTTCCACTTCCTCAATTCGGAGTATGGTCTCGACGACATACGAAGACGTCGACTCAAGATTTCCTTATTTCCGGATCTCAACGATCCATTTGAGCTACTGAGTATCGAGCTTTCCAATAAGGACCTGCGACAGGCGTTCCGCGCGACAAAAGAGCGGATCTCCAAGATCGGAGGGATTCTGTGCTTCAGCAAAAGGTGGTCAAATCCGGTCCAGTGGAGCCATTACGCCGATAAGCACCGTGGCCAAGCTTGAAATACTTGGACACGCTGGGGCAATGGCACTTGCTGGGTACGTGTAGAGGCCCTCGCACGAGGCATCCGTCGCGTTCATGAAGTAGTTGTGAACATCGACTACCTTAGCGACCTTTCCAGGTTGAATTGGCTCGATCTCCTGGTCGCCGCATTTTAGTCGCATCCTGTAGAAGTCGGTCTTAAAGCGCATCTTGGCAGGAATAGTCGATACTCCGTTGCGTGCGGTCAGACCTCGTGCCAATGCGGACCCAAATGTCTCTCGAGCTTAGTAATACAACGTTAAGTAATTATGAACCGTGTCGCGGGTACTCATGACTCGCGGCGCCGCAGTAACACTCACCGGTCCATGTGCAAAGCAGGTACTGAAGCTCACGACGCGTCCTCGGCAGGGTCCACCCAGAAGTTTTTTTCCCGCGGAGGGTTCCAGCGTGAGAAACGCGTGCGCCATCATCACTAGAGTGACGTGATGGTGCCACCCTTGCCAACTGCGACCCTCGTAGTGATCTAGTTTTAGATGTCTATCGGGTGGTGTGCGCATCGCTGGACTGGGAGGTCGTCGAGGCCGAGAGGCAACACTATCGCCTCCAACGGGTCGGGGGGCGCCCCGAAGTTGACAGAGTCTGGTCTCAGTTCATCCGCTCCAGTCGAGTTTGGCATTCCGTAACACCAGTAGCTCTTGCCCGCAGCTTCAATGTCCCCACGCACTCACCGGACGGATCTCGAAGACTTACGAGTAATGAAAGACGCCTCCGCAAGCTCACTGAATGGGGCGCATTGCTCCGCTCCAGCCTGCTTCACATCGGCATCCCAGTGGACTTGGTGGCCACGTGCTCAATCACACTCACGCCCACTCCGCTTGTGCCAAATACACACCGCGCCGAGCGCTATCGGCCCCCGGGAGAATCCGCCGTACTCACTCATGCGCGCATCGAGTTCGCTGAACCCGTCAGGGGTCCGCTCATCGTTGGTGATCGGCGTTATCAGGGCTTTGGCCTCTTTTTCCCATACTGACGTTCGCGACAAGCGTTCGGAACAGAAATTGAGGGCCTCAGCGAGTCAGTCTGCCTGACCGCTCGCCCGCGATGGTACTCATCGTGGTGTCGCGCACGACGACGAGCAGATTCGGCCCTTCCGAAACAGCACCGTTGCGATGAATACCCAGATGAGGAATTTCTCGCCCCAGAAGTAGAACAGAAGGCTGCAAGACAGGAGAAAGAGATTCCCGAGGTGCAGCCAGAGCTTCGCCGTGGAACCGAGCCACACCGGCAACAGCAGGAGGTGGTAGAAAAGCAACACGATCGGCAAGAAAGCAAACAGGAAAATAATCGAGCTGAATACCATGTCCCTTACGCTGAACCGCTGCCGGTGAATTTCAGAGGATAACACCAAAACCAATAGCGCATGCCGGCCGGCCATTTCATAGCATTCTCTGTTGGTACGATTACAAACGGCATCATCTCAATGGACACCTTACCCGAACCCTGGCTCCGCGGCCCCATCCCCGGCGTACATCCTCTGGTGGCGCCGGTTCTCTATGCCTTTCAGCAGGCACGCGAGGACCTATTGAAATATGTGACAGACCTTACGGAAAGCCAGATCTGGGCCTCGCCGCATGGCTTCGGGCCGGTGGGCTTCCACATCCGCCACATCGCCGGCAGCACGGACCGCCTGATGACTTACCTTGATGGGCGCGATCTGACAGAGGAGCAGATGGGTGAGCTGCAGGCGGAAAACGATCCCGGCGGACCCGGCAAGGAAGAACTTCTATCGACCTTGGACCACGCCTTCCGGAGGGCCGAAGAAGTGGTGCGGCGCCTGGATCCGGCCATCTTAGCCGAGCCGCGCACCGTCGGAAGAAAGCGGCTGCCGACGACCGCGATCGGCCTGCTCACCCACATCGCCGAGCATACCGCGCGGCACGCCGGGCAGGCGATCAGCGCGGCCAGATTGGCCGCCACCCTCACTTGCTCCTCTTGAAATCGCCGCCGCTGAAGTATTTCTCCAGCCACACATATAGACAGATGAACAAATAGCGGCTACCCATTTCCTTGAGCTTGAGCTTGGCGCTGCCGCTTCGCCGATTCCGCCAGGTGATCGGGATGACCGTCCAGGTGTATCCGCGCACGATGGTCTTCAGTGGCAGCTCGACCGTCAGGTTGAAATGCGGCGAGAGAATGGGCCGGCAACCGTCTATCACAGTCCTGCGGTACGCCTTGAAGGCGTTGGTCGTGTCGTTGAATGAAATGCGGAACAACACGCGGATGAAGAAATTCGCCAGCCGGTTGATGCGCAGTTTCGCTCCCGGATAGTCGATGACACCGCCGCCCTTGATGAAGCGCGACCCAAAAACGGCGTCCCAGCCTTCGTTGAGCAGCTCCCAGTAGCGGACCACGTCGCGGCAGTCGTCGGATTCATCCGCCATCATCACCACTACGGCATCGCCGGCCATATGCTCGAAGCCGAGAGTGATGGCGCGGCCAAATCCGTGCGGACCCGAGTTCCGCAGCGGACGGAGCGTAGGCACCCGATCGCGTGCATCGAGCAGCTTCTGCCAGGTCGAGTCGCCGCTGCCGTCATCGACTACGACAATCTCGTGAGGGACATTGTGGATGCGCAGTTCCACGTAGAGATGCTCGACAGTGGAAGCGACGCACGCTTCTTCGTCGCGCGCCGGAATCACCACGCTGAGCAGTTGCAGGGTCGCTGCCACTTACGCGCTGCCTCGCGCCGGCAGGCGGGGAATCGGTCCACGTGACCTTGCGACAAGAGCAGCTTTGGGTAGCACGCTAACTCTTGATTACAACACGGTGCGACTCTTTGGTAAAGTTTGTTTGCTTCGCCGGTCAGCAGACCATTTCCTGTTCGCGCAGAGACTGGCCGTGCTGCCCGCCCATCGGCCGGGGCTCGTCCTCCGGCGGCCGGGCGCCATCGAGTAACAGCTCGCGGAGCCGGTTAGCGAGATCCGGCGAGCAGATGAACTCGTCCTCAGCGGGACGCCGGGCGGGTTCGATGCGAACTGCGCCATAGCCGATCGTCACCGGCTCCCAGTCCTCCGAAAGCCAAGTTCCATTCACGTTCGTAAGTAGAACCACATCGTGGCGCCCTTGTACGGCGACCCGCATCGTGGTTTCCGATCGTGCCAGGGTAACACCCTCGATCGTCCTTCCGTTCGCGTACCTGATGATCATTGTCCGGTCCTTCGACTCCCATGGTCACTCAGCCAGAATTCCATAAATAGTGCCGCTTGTACCATGATCGGTACGGTCAATTCACTCCCACAACTTTGGTTAGCACTCGGTGCATGAAAGTCATTAACGTGAAACTACCTTCACGTGGATAACCGTGCCCCCCGCGTTTGCGTTTCTAGAGGTGAAGGCAGGCAGCAAGACCTTGACGCGCGCGTGGTCGTGCCCGGTGTCCCGATAGTCCGTCCGGATATCGCGGCCGTCGCGCCCTGCGCGCCGAGATCACCCGCGATCAGGCGCGGTTGCGCGAGGATATCCGCCGCGGCCGGAACCGGGCCGCCGAGCGCGACGCCCAGGAGCTGGCGCGCGACCAACGCGCGCTCGACACGCAACTCCGCAACATCCGGCGCGACCAAGGCGACCGCTACTCGGATCGCCGCGACCTGCGTCCCAGCTACGGCACGGGCTGGCGCTAGTCCCGCGTCGGGGCGGCCCGGGAGACGCGGCCGACCCACCCGTCCGTTCAAAATCCGGCCAGCAAATTCCAGCCTCTCGATTACACTGGGAGTGGGGAGGGGACTGCCACCGGTGGCCACCACTACCAGCACGCAGCCGCAATCCGTGGAAGGACGCTTTGAGGGGCTCCAACCGGAGCAGCTCATTCGCGCGTTCCGCATCATGCACACGGCCCGGCGGTTGGATGACCGCGAAGTCACGCTCAAGCGGCAGAGCCGGATTTATTTCCAGATCAGCGGCGCCGGCCACGAAGCCGTGCAAGTGGCCGCGGGCATGGTGCTGCGGCCGGGGCATGACTGGTTCTATCTTTATTACCGCGACCGCGCGCTCTGCCTGACACTGGGCGTGACGCCTTTCGAAATGCTCCAGCAGGCCGTGGGCGCCGCGGCCGATCCGGCGTCGGGCGGCCGCCAGATGCCCTCCCACTGGGGCCACCCGAAGTACAACATTGTCACCTCCTCTTCGCCCACCGGCACGCAGTTCAACCAGGCGGTGGGGTGTGCCGAAGCGTCGCGCTATCGCAATCCCGAAACCGATGAGGTCACGCTCGTTACCTCGGGCGAAGGCGCCACCAGCGAAGGCGAATTCTGGGAAGCGCTGAATGCCGCGTGCCTGAAAAGCCTGCCGCTGCTCTTCCTGGTGGAAGACAACGGCTACGCCATCTCCGTCCCGGTCGAGAGCCAGACGGCGGGCGGCAGTGTTTCGAAACTCGTCGAAGGGTTCCCGGGGCTGCTGCGTCTCGAAGTAGATGGCACGGATTTCCTGGCCTCCTACCGCGCCATGCGCGAGGCGGCCGAGTGGTGCCGGCAAGGCCGCGGTCCGGCGCTGGTGCACGCGCACGTCACCCGGCCCTACTCCCACTCCCTCTCCGATGACGAGCGGCTCTACAAGCCCGCTGCCGAGCGCGAGGCTGAGGCCGAACGCGACCCCGTGCTCCGCTTCCCCAAGTTCCTGATCGACGAAGGCACGATCGACCGCCGCATGCTGCAGGATCTTACGCACGAGATCGACGAGGAGGTGCACCAGGCCACACAGCAGGCGCTCCGCGAAGATCCGCCCGCAGCCGAATCGGCGCTGACCCACCTCTACTCCGATCGCGTCGACCCCACGGCGGACTCGCTGGTCTCGGAGCCGCATTTCCGCGGCGCTCCCATGACCATGGTGGACCTGATCAACGCCACCTTGCGTGAGGAAATGCGCCGCAACCACGAGATCCTGGTCTTTGGCGAAGATGTGGCCGATTGCAGCCGCCTGAAGAATCTCGCCGAGGTGAAAGGCAAAGGCGGCGTCTTCAAGACCACGGCCGGCCTGCAGCGCGAATTCGGCCCGGGCCGCAGTTTCAATACGCCGCTGGCCGAGGCTGCGATCGTCGGCCGCGCCATCGGCATGGCCACGCGCGGCCTGAAGCCGGTGGCCGAGATCCAGTTCTTCGACTACATCTGGCCCGCCATGATGCAGATACGCGATGAGCTCGCGATCATGCGTTGGCGTTCGAACGGCGCCTTCTCCTGCCCCGCCATCATTCGCGTGCCCATCGGCGGCTACCTGAACGGCGGCGCCATCTATCATAGCCAGTGCGGCGAAGTCACGTTCACCCACATCCCCGGCCTGCGCGTGGTGATGCCCTCGAATGCTTTGGATGCCTGCGGCCTGCTGCGCACGGCGCTGCGTTCGGACGACCCGGTCCTATTCCTCGAGCACAAACGCCTTTACCGCGAGCCCTACAACCGCTCGCCGCACCCGGGCGAGGATTTCACCATCCCCTTCGGCCGCGCCAAGCTGGTGAAGCCGGGTCACAATCTGACTGTGATCACTTACGGCGCGCTGGTGCAGAAGGCGCTGCTGGCGGCCACGCAGATCGAGCGCCGCAGCAACAACGCCAGCATCGAGATTCTGGACCTGCGCACGTTGGCGCCCTATGATTGGGAAGCCATCCGCGCCTCTGTCGAGAAGACCAGCCGCGTGCTGGTGGCGCACGAAGATTGCGTCTCCTGGGGCTACGGCGCCGAGATCGCCGCGCGCATTGGCGACGAGCTATTTCACCACCTCGACGCACCGGTACGGCGGGTAGGCGCGCTCGATACATGGGTCGGCTATCACCCGCAACTCGAGGCTGCCATCCTGCCGCAGACCGAGACGTTAGTCGTCGAAATCGACAAGCTACTGAGCTACTAATACTACTGTGTTAGAAATAACAAAACTGATGTAGAATGTTTTTATGGGACATTGTTTCGCACCAGGCCCACAGGAAAAGCGCTTTGCGGCATA
>JBGPHT010000209.1:0-11618 GCA_041484525.1 Bryobacteraceae bacterium
GGCGCTGTTCCTTCGCTGCGCTCCGGATAGGTTTTCCTTGACGAAGCCGAACACTTGCGGCACAATCGAACTGCCAGCGTCGCTACGCTCCGAAATCTGTTCGCCTTCGGCCCGGAATGCCGTTCGCGTTCCCTTCGGAATCAGTGTTCGCCTTCGCCGGAATCCTCACCCAGAAAGAACGACGAATGATCCGCAAGCATTGCGGCACCGTTAAGGTAGCTCTGGTCGGCGAACTTCACCGGGCTGCGAATGGTGCTTTATGAGTTGCTTTATGAGGAAGGTATTGGTCGGGGCGGCAGGATTCGAACCTGCGACCTCTTGCGCCCAAGGCTGGCTCCAATGTAATGGGTGAAGAGGGATAAGGCACTTAATTTGTGATCTCGATTACTTTCGTCGGGGTTGTCGGGCCTGTTGGGAGAATTTGCACGGACATTTGCACGGATGGAATCCATTCGGCCACAAAGCACTCGGAACCGCCCACTAGCGGTGCGTGCCGTTCACAGAAGCCTGCTGGCGAACAGGCTGAGGCCGATTCGCACGTTGACGAGTCCGGCGGCGTCGGGCGTAGGCGGGCAAAAGGAAAGCCGGGCGGCGCGTTCCTGAGGCTGCCAAGGCCGAAGAATAGGGCTTCTCGCGCTTGCCGGGGTGCCGATCCATCGAGGGTCAGCCCTTCGCACGTTTGCGCTTCGTCGCAGCACGGTGTACGTCGGATGGGATGGCGAACTGCGGACTCATGGGGGTAGTTCATGAACGGTGGCTGTGGGACTCAACCCCGCCCGAACCCCGCGAGCGAGACTGATCGCCCATGAGCGTGGGTGTCGGCAACGACAACGGTAGGAAACGCCGATAATGGAATACATGCCGAAGCGAAAGCCGCTTGATATTTCATCGTTGGACGATAAGCTGCTTGATGGTCTGAAGTTTTGCCTGAAAGTCTATGACCTATTCGATCAGGTCCGGGCCGAATCCGATGGCCTTGGAAAAATCAGGCTCCTGAAGAGCAAGAGGGAAAAACGGCTACTTGAGGAATTGCTTCCAATTGCCCAATATATTCAGGCCCGATACCGCACTGGCAATAGGCTGAGGATCCGGTGGTTGAGTGGTTCTCAGCCCTATGACGCGATCATCTGGACATCGCTCAGTATGGCGAAGCACACCAACATTCCGAGAAAGATATTCGTCGAAGTGACGACGTCGCAGAATTGATTCTATGGTCGGGGTGGCGAGATTCGAACTCACGACCCCCTGCGCCCAAGGCAAGCGCGCTACCAGGCTGCGCCACGCCCCGACAACGTGCTGAGGATTCCTCCTGATTCTCTCGCAAGAGAGAACCGCGAGGCTACCACAGCTACAAAATCGACTACAGCGGGGTTTTGAGAGCAACCAAGAATGGCCGCATCTGATTGATTCTATTGGTCGGGGCGGGGCGATTTGAACGCCCGACCCCCTGCGCCCAAGGCGGATGTCATCGCTCCGGCGAGAATGCTTACTTTCAAGTACTTGCAACAAAAGCACTTGCTGCTCGATTGTTGAACCCTGTTGAGGACTGTTGAACTTTGGTGCTTTGGGCAGCTACAAATTCGCCTACAGTGCCGTAAAATATGGATACAGGCCCCGAGGAGGCGAACCGGTATGGATGGCGATTTTGATAATGGGAAACGGGAGCTTCATCAGTTGATTGACCAACTGCCAACTGACCAAGTTACGGCAGCCCTGCAATATATGCACTACCTCTGCGCCGATCCGGTTCTCCTCTCGCTTTTGAACGCGCCGTCCGACGATGAGCCCTATACGGAGGGGCAACGTGAGCGCGACGTGGAGGCTGAGGCATCAATCGCCATAGGTGGCGGCATTTCTCATGCGGAAGTCCTCCGCGAGTTCGGTCTTCAACCGCCTAAGCACGTTTAGAAGCTCCGCGCGATTCGAAAACGAGCATCGCGCTGACACTGTTCAGTAGGCCTCGCCGCGATTCTCAACCGCAAGTACGTGAATCGTGCCACCCTGGACTCTGCGGAATCTCACGCGCCAATTGCCGACTCGTAGTCGGTGAGCGCCGGTAAATTTTCCCTCCAGCGCTTTGACGTCACCTTCGCCGGTTTCACTATAACGTGTCAGGGCGAGCAAAATCCGCATTGCCGTCTCCCGTTCGATTTGGCGAAGTTCGGCGCGGGCGCTCGAAGCCCAGACAAAGTGAAGTTTCAAAGACATGATCGCTGTATTTGCAGACAGATGTGGATATCGTTTGAGCCATGATCACTTTCGTCTCGCTGCTCGTTGCACGACGAAGCGATGAGGGACTGAAGCGAATCAAGGGCTGGCGAAACAAGGTTCGCCAGCCCGCTGAGGCCGCAGAAGTTCTGCGGAAGCGCCGAGGGATTCAGGCCATGCTCAATCAATTAACCTGCTTCAATTTGGTTTAGGTTAATTGTATGAGCGTGGCTCCAAAATGTCAATCTTAAGGTTCATTGACTACGCATAGCCCGAAAGCTCAAGAAAATAAAAACTCTTGCTCCATGGAATGGATATGCAGTAAGGTTAAGGAACGAGTCGAGTAACGCTAATTACCCGACCCGAAGGACCTGCAGCAGACGCGACAAGCAGTTGCAACGCTAGTTTAGCGCGTCTCTGACCGGTTTGGAAAGGAGACGCATGACATATCGTCGATTCCGCCGATCTGCTCCGTACATTGCGGCTGGCTCGGCCAGCCTGATATTGCGGCCAAGATCGCAACTTTCACAAACCGACCCCAACCTGCGTCGTCAACCGCTCTACTCCTGATCCGGTGTAGAATCACTCGATCCGAGGAGCAATTGCGACATTTATTGCTCGCGGTTTTCCCGGTGCCTTAGACGAACGGCGCGACGGTGCGCCTTAAGGAGATGAATTCCGTGATTACAAGTGAACTTTGCGAAAAGTTATTGAGTTCTTGCGCCGGTGGGATGTCCGCGCTGCGAGCGATTGTGAAACTGGCGCCGGCGGGCGGGGATGGGGATAAGGTTGCGCCTCCCACCCATGAAGGCGGAAAGTACGCGTTTGAAGAACGCGTCGTCGATGGGCGTAGCGACGTCAAGACTGTTCTGCTTGATTCCGTGCAGTCGCAGGCCAACAGACTTGAGGACGCCCTGCTTACCGCGGTGCGTGCCGGAGACATTCGGATTCCTCTTCTTCAGATGGATATTGGTGGGCACCCAACGATCACTTCCCTGAGTGCGCCACACCGGGTTCACGATGCAATATTCCGGGATTGCAAGTACAAGGGCACGCGTTTTCGCGATTCGGAGATTGGCAAAGAGATGGTTGAGGCGCGCGCATGGAATGCCACGGGTATGTTCCGGCTTTGTCCCACCGCTCTGTTGTTCGGTACGTGGGATTCGCAGAGCGGAGCGGGAGTCAATAGTGCCAAGTTCGCGCGTGCTTTAGTCTCCGAAATAATCGGCCTCGATGCGGTGCTGGGGAAGCGGACCTCATCGCGTATCGACCCGCTGGGCATCAAGGCAATGCCCGGCGCGATCTATGAAAGCAAAACAGAACAGTGGACGCTCGATGCGTCGAAAGCGGTGAAGTCAAAGGATAAGCCTCAGCTTTTTAAGTCGAAGGGGACACCGGCCGAGATCAACCACGGCAATATCCCGCCGACGATTTCCGATGGCGGCGTGACGTTCCGCGAAGCGCGGCAGACAGCCGTATTGTCCTTCGCGCAGATCCGAAAGCTTCGGTTTCCCGTGAATGGCAAAGAATCTCCCGAAGTGAATGCAGCCGGTCGCGCGGTAGTGGCGGCACTGGGCGTTCTCGCTCTGGCGCTGCAACTCAAAGAAGGCTACCAGCTACGCTCTCGGTGCCAACTGATTCCTGTGACCGACCCGGAATTTGAGTGGATTGGCGCCATCGCCCCAGACACGATCAAATCCCAAATTGACGCGGGAACTGCCATGGAAGCATTCAACGCTCTTTATCAGAAGGCGAAGGATGCGGGCCTCGATTGGCAGGAAGAGCCGATTACTCTTACGCCCGAGGAGAAACTCGTGAAGCTGGTGCAGATGAGCGATCAGTCCACGGAAGTCGAGGGGTAACGCCCATGCTCGCAATTGAAGTGGAGTATTTGATGGGGCGTTCGTATGCGACCGATTTCCGCGACGACACGGCTCCCGAGTGGCCGCCGCATCCGGACCGGCTCTTCGAGGCGCTGGTCGCAGCGCATCACGATACGTTTTCGGTCGACGGCGAAGATTCCGTGTTGCGGTGGCTGGAGACACTGGGAGCTCCACAAATCGCCGCAGGGGAGAAGGGCCACGCGGCTTCCGTGGTGAACTTCGTTCCGACGAATTACAACGGTAAGTTGGGAAGTCCGCACCCGGATCAGAGAGGAAGACAACCGAGAGTGTTTCCAGTGCAATCACCGTCTTCGCCGGTGGTGCATTTCGTCTGGACAGCGGCCGATCCCGACCAGGCGACTCGCGATAAGCTTGGGAGCCTGCTGGCACGCGTGCCCTCGCTAGGGCGCGCGTGCTCGCTGGTGCGGATGAGGTTGGGTGAGCCTTCGGTTCCTCCCGCCTATGTACCCGATCCCAAAGGCGAAGAGGTGCTGCGCGTGTTTGGTGAAGGCCGGCTCGATGAACTGGAGACTCTGTACAAGCTGGGGCAACGGCCATCGCCCGCGCCTCAGATGCGTTACGGGCGAGCCCGCGTGAAAACGCCGGTACCTGAAAGCTGCTTCGGCGAGATGATCGTGCTGCGCCGCGTCGAGGGGCGGGGCCTCCCGATCGAGGCGGCACTGACCTTGAGTGCCGCGCTACGGAAGGCGCTGATGAGTTTGTCCGAATACGATCCGGCGTTGTGCGGGTTTTTCAGCGGGCATGGAGAGGAACTACATTGCGCCTTTGCAGCGCTGCCGTTTGTGGGACATGAGTATTCGGATGGCCGGCTGATGGGGGTAGCTGTGGTATTGCCGCGAATCACGAGCACGGCGCAGCGGCGTAAGGTTTTACGGGCATGCGCATCCATCGTGATGATTAATCTGAAAGACGAAGGCGATTTATGGGATGTGGAGTTATGCGGCCTCGATATTCCTCAACAGGCGCTTCGTCCTCAAGTCTGGAGCGGTCCATCGGCGACGTGGGCTTCGGTGACACCAATTCTCTTGGACCGTTTTCCGAAGAGGAATCTGCCCGTCGAGGACATTCTTGCCGTTGCCTGCGAACGAGCCGGACTGCCCCGGCCGATTGAGATAGAACACGCGGCGTTTTCGGAAATTCGCGGCGTTTCACCGGTGAGTGAGTTCCGTTTGCAGCGAAGCAAAGAAGATAAACCGCGCTGGGGCGTCCATGCCAAGTTTCGGTTTGAAGCGCCGGTCCGCGGGCCCATTCTGCTGGGCGCGGGGCGGTTTTTCGGGCTGGGACTGTTAAGGCCGTGGAAATGGCGACAGGGGGATCAGATTGACGATTGAAACATTTTCATCCTTCTACCGTGCCATTCACGGTCACCCGCCATTTGTGTGGCAGGAGGAATTGTTGAAACGCGTTGTAGCGGATGGTTGGCCCGCCACAATTGCAATGCCTACCAGTTCGGGTAAGACCTCGGCGATTGACGTCGCTATCTTTCATCTTGCACTTGAGGCCGGTATGGACACATTGGAGCGGCGCTCTTCGTTGCGAACTTTCTTCATCGTGGATCGCCGCGTTGTTGTGGATGAAGCGTTCGAACACGCAGAGAAGCTTGCCAAGGCATTGCTCAAACCCGCCGATGGCACAGTTCAGGAAGTGGCAGAACATCTGAAGCTGTTTGGTGGTGCGGTCCCCCTTCAAGTGAGCAAGATGCGCGGCGGCATGCTTCGTGACAACGGGTGGGCGGATGAGCCGAATCAACCCACCGTGTGTCTTTCGACCGTGGACCAAGTTGGATCACGGCTCTTGTTTCGGGGATATCAGGTGGGAGAAAGGTCACGGTCCGTGCACGCCGGCCTGATCGGCAATGATTCGCTGCTGATCCTCGATGAAGCGCATCTGTCGAAGGCGTTTCACCAGACACTGCAAGTCGTCACTACTAAGTACGCGCTATGGCGGGAGCAGAAACCCGCGCGGCCTCCCACGGTCGTCAAGATGTCCGCCACGACGACCGGCGAAGGCGTTTTCGATCTGAAGAAGGAATGGATTGAGCGAGACGAAGCGGTGCTAGGTGCGCGTCTCCGTGCTTCGAAGCCAGCCGAACTACGCGAGACGAAAAAGAAATTCGAAGACAAGATGGCGGGGGCTGCAAGGGAACTGGCGGCCGGAATCAAGACGGGAGTCGTGGGAGTAATTGCGAACACGGTAGGTTCGGCGCGCGAGATTTTCAATAAGTTGAACGGTGAAAAGGTGCTGTTGATCGGGCGCAATCGGCCTTGGTGTACCGAGCAGTTGTGGGGAGAATACCATGACAGGATTGCGGCACGGCCGGAGCGGGAGTGTAAGGGCTTGTTGTATGTCGTGGCCACGCAAACAGTGGAAGTTGGCGCGAATATCGACTTCGACGCGCTAATTAGCGAATCTGCGCCGATTGATTCGCTGCGACAGCGTTTTGGACGGCTGAACCGGCTGGGTCGCGACGGCGAGGCGAAGGCGATTATCGTCCTTCGGCCCAAAGACGATTTGGTTTACGGGGAACGGACAAAGTTGACATGGGACTTTCTGAATTCCCATAAGCCGGTCGATTTCGGCGTGCTGGCGATGAATGATTTGTTGAAGGGCGTGGCTGTACAGGAGCTGAGTGCAGAAACTTTGGACGCCCCTCTTTTGTGTCCTGGGCATCTGGAGTGGTGGGCGCAGACAAGCCCGACGCCCGAACCAAGTCCGGCTGTCGCCCCTTTCCTGCATGGCCCTGACGCAACTGATGCCGCGGACGTGCAGATCGTGTGGCGCGAAGATTTGTTGCCAGAAAACGAAGACCAGTGGGAACAAGTGGTCGAACTGATGCCACCCGTCCAGCGCGAGGCACTGGCAATGCCGCTGGGTGCCGTGCGGCGGTGGTTGAAAGAACAGGAACAGGATATCGCGGACGTCGAGGGCCTGGAAGTGTCAGCGCCTAAAGATGAGAAGCGGGAAGCCGCGAAGAGCGTTGTCCTGTGGCGTTCAGGCGACGCAAAGAAGGTCAACGCAAACGGTATTCGCCCAAGCGACACGATTGTGGTTCCTTCAGTCTATGGCGGGGCGGATCGTTTCGGCTGGAATCCGAAAGCAACCGTAACGCCAGACCTTGCCGATGCTGTGAATGCCGATGAGGCAGAGAAAGGCGTGCGTCGGCGATGCATTCGCTTGGACGTTGCAGCGAAGACGGATAGCGAACTGGCGGCGTTAGTAGCGCGCTTTCGGGATGAACACGAACCCGACGTCGAGGCCGCCATTCTTGAGCGTCTCAGACTGCTCAGGACTGGCGCGAAGGTCGATTGGGCTGGACGAACCGTAAGGTGCCCGATCAAACCGATCGCGGCGCGGGCGAACCCGGTTGAACCGCTGAGCGAAGAGAAGGATGAGACGGACGACAGCTCGTTGATCGGTCGGCAATCGCTTGCCACGCACACAGCCGGGGTTGTGGAGCACGCAAAGAAGTTCGCTGCCGGTTGCGGGATCAGCCCTGAACTGGCGAGCGACATTCACCTTGCCGCACGATTGCACGACTGGGGGAAGTGCGATGAGCGGTTCCAAACATGGCTGGCGGGGACACGCTTTTGTGGCGGCGAGTACCTTGCGAAATCCGACGGCAACCGTTCGAAGACCGATAACGCGAAGTTGCGAAAAGCGGCGGGTTACCCGGAGGAGGCGCGGCATGAAGCGGCGTCGGTGATGGCCGCTTGCGCTTCCGGATTATTGAGTGAGGCGCATGATCGCGATCTGGTGTTGCACTTGATCGGCACGCACCACGGTTTTGGCAGGCCATTTTTTCCGGTGTGGAACGACGAGTCCGGATTCACGGTTCTAGTGGAGGCCGAGGGAAAGTCCTTTGAAACATCGAGCGGTAACGAGTTAGCGCGTATCGATTCCGGATGGGTGGACCGGTTCGCGCTGCTCAACCGCCGGTACGGCTACTGGGGCCTTGCATATATGGAGGCGATTCTGCGAAGGGCAGACTGTATGCAGTCCCGAAAGGAGGAGCAGATTGCCGCAACTAAGACTCACAGCGCTTAAGTCTGGCGTGCCGATCGGATTTATGGCAGCACTCGGGGCCTTCCGTCATGCGAACGCGATGCCGGAACTGGGTTTGGTGAAACTCGGCTGGGCGCCGCACGGCGGGCAATGGCGTGCGGTGCTGGAGACTTCGAATGATGTCAGCGCTGAAGGATTCGTGCACCTCTTCGTCGAACGCGTGAAGGATATGGGCGAGAGGCCCGAGTTCACGTGGTCCAATGCCGTGAAGAGTTCTAGAACAGCGGAGCTTCGCCGCGAGGTCCAACATGCACTGGAAGCAGCCAGCGCGGACAATCACCAGTTGGTCGATTGGTTCCAGGCTTTCGCGAGCGAACTTGCTCATAAGGAGGACGTCTTGGAATCGACCCCTTTCGATATGACGGTCGCACGCCAGTTGTTTCTCGCCGATGCCGATTGGCTGACGAAAAGCCTGGCGGAACGAGATAAGAAACGCGGAGACGAAGTAAACGCTGAGTCATTTCGAGAGGCATTGTTTGGTCCGTGGAAATATGGGGATAATCAGCATTCTCTCGGATGGGACCCGGCAACGATATTGATGGGCGCGTTCACGCCAAAAGCGCCAACATCGATGAGTAAAGCCGGCGTGCGGGCGGCAGTTTGGCTCGCTATGGAGAGCTTGCCGTTCTTCCCGTGCTTTTTCGAAAGTGGATTAGTGACATGCGGCTTTGTGAAGAAAGGGCGCAAACAAAGTTTCCACTGGGCTGTCTGGGAGTCACCGCTATTTCTGACTGCCGTGCGTACCCTGCTGGCGCAGGCACCGGGAATCGAGGAAGATGAGAAGGTCGGGCGCGGGCTTTGCGCGATGTACACAAGCGCAGTTTACAAGCCGAATAAGTATCTGACCAGTTTCCAGCCCGCCGTGTTGAAGGCATGATATGCGCCAATCCTATCTTGTTTGTTACGACATCTGCGATGACAAACGCCTGCGCAAAGTCTTTCAGACGATGCGCGGGTATGGGGACCATTTGCAGTATTCGGTCTTCGAGTGCCAGTTGACGGCGACCGACCTGGCGCGGTGTCGGGCGGCGCTGGCGGCGATCATCCATCATACCGAGGACCAGGTACTATTCGTCAATCTGGGACCCGCCGAGGGGCGGGGAGACCGCGTGATCGCGGCGCTCGGCAAACCGTACACGTCGCTGGATGCGCCGTGCATCATCGTGTGAGGTGTCCCTGATGGGCGCGCTGCCGATCCAGATCGAAGCGAAGCGGGAACTGCCGGACTATCTGCCGGCGCGGATGGTCAATGAGTTTGCGTACTGTCCGCGACTGTTCTTCTATGAATGGGTAGAGGGACTGTTCGCCGAGAGCGTTGATACAGTCGAAGGCTCGATTCAGCATCGACGTGTGGATGCGAAGACGACAGCGCTGCCGGATGCAGCGGATCTACCGCAATCGATTCACTCTCGGAGCGTTCAGCTATCGAGCGAGCGGCTGCGGGTAATTGCGAAAATGGACTTGGTGGAGGTGGAGAACGGCGTGGTGACGCCGGTGGATTACAAGCACGGGCGTCCGCGGGAAGGGCCGGACGGACTGTCGCTTTGGCCGGCGGACCGGGCGCAACTGGGAGTCCAGGGAATCGTGCTTCGGGAGAACGGCTACAGGTGTGAGGAAGGGATCGCGTATTACAGGAAAACGGGACAGCGGGTCCGGGTAGCGTTTGACGAGGCGCTGATCGCGGAGACGGAGGCGCTGATCCTGGAGGCGTGGGGCTTGGCGGAGTCTGGGGAGATTCCGGCGCCACTAGTGGATTCGCCGAAGTGTCCCGGCTGCTCGCTGGTAGGGATCTGCCTTCCAGACGAGACATGGAGGGCGGGCGCGGAAGAGGTCGAAGAGCCGCAACAACTGGCTCTGTTCGATGTACCGCGGCGCAAGCCGGTGAAGCGCGAGGTTCGTTCGATGATGACGCCGCGCAGCGAACTGCGTCCGCTATATTTAAACAGCCAGGGAGTGAAATTGGGGAAGAGCGGGGCTGTCCTCCAGGTCAAGGATAAGGAAAAGCTGCTCCAAGAGGTGCGGATCGGAGAGACTTGCCAGGTGAACCTGATGGGGAATGTGCAGATCACGACTCAGGCGGTACAGGCGCTATGTGAGGCGGAGGTCCCTATCTGCTACTTCTCAATGGGCGGGTGGTTCTACGGAATCACGATGGGGTTGAACACAAAGAACGTGTTCCTGCGGCGGAACCAGTTCCGGCTTTCGGAGCAGGAGTATTTCGCGCGAACGATAGCACGACGGCTGGTGGCTGGAAAGATTCGCAATCAGAGGACGCTGTTGCAGCGGAATCACGTGGAGCCGAACCGTCAGACGCTAGCGGGCATGAAGGACATGGCGGACCGGGCCGAGGGAGCCGGATCGCTGGAGGAGTTGCTGGGGATCGAAGGGAATGCGGCGCGGATGTACTTCGGGGAATTCGCGGGGATGATGAAGCCTGACGAGGAGGCGGGGACCAGCCCGCTGCCGTTCGAGATGGACGGGCGGAACCGACGTCCGCCGAGGGACCCGGTCAACGCCATGTTGTCGCTCGGGTACAGCCTGCTGGCGAAGGATCTGACGGTGGCATGTTACGCGGTGGGTTTCGACCCATACGTCGGGTTCTACCATCAGCCGCGGTTCGGACGGCCAGCTCTGGCTCTGGATTTGATGGAGCCGTTTCGGGCGTTAATTGTGGATTCGGCGGTGCTCACAGCGGTGAACACGGGGATGGTGACGGCGCGGGATTTCGTACGGGCTGGGGGCGCGGTGGCGCTGACGTCGGGCGGGCGAAAGGCATTTTTCCGGGCGTACGAGATGCGGATGGATACCCTGGTGACGCATCCGCTATTTGAGTACCGGGTAAGCTACCGGCGCCTGTTGGAGATCCAGTCGCGGCTACTCGCGCGGGTTCTGGAGGGGGAGATTGGCGAATACCCGGTATTTACGACGCGCTAGGCGGGCGCGAGTGACGGGATGGCGTCGGCGGAGCGGGGAGCGCTCGCGGCGGTGTAAAGGTGCGGGATGGGGGGAGTTAGCAGCGTGGAGAATGGTGCGGGAGTGAGAATTGGGCATAGAATGGAGAGGCGCTCGCGGATGGGCCCGCAGGTCTTTGAAAACAGAATAGAATAAAAGGGGGCTAATTCCACGACCGCACGGTCGTGGCCTCATTGAAGCCTAAGAACCTTGGGTTCGAGGGTGCCAGGGCTGCTCAATTCCACGACCGCACGGTCGTGGCCTCATTGAAGCAGGAACTGTTGGGCTTCGTCCACCGTACCACCAGCCAAATTCCACGACCGCACGGTCGTGGCCTCATTGAAGCAGCCTGGTGGGGGATCGGGTGATGTTCTTGGATGTAATTCCACGACCGCACGGTCGTGGCCTCATTGAAGCCCGGACTGGATTGTGCCGCTGCGCATCACGCTGGCAATTCCACGACCGCACGGTCGTGGCCTCATTGAAGCTTAC
>JBGPHT010000210.1:0-11340 GCA_041484525.1 Bryobacteraceae bacterium
GAGATCAACAATCCGCTGGCTTTCGTTGTCAGTAACCTGTATACCGTCGAGACCGGCCTGGATCGCATCACCCCGGAAGCCGAGCCCCACCTGTCGGAGCGTTCGCTTGCCAGGATGCGGAAAGTACGCACGCGCCTCCGGGAAATGGGAGAAGGCCTGGATCGGATAAAGGAGCTGGTGGGCAATCTGCGGACGTTCTCGCGGCTCGACGAAGGTGAGTTCAAGACCATCGACATCGGAGATAGCATCGATTCGGTTTTGGTCCTGTTGAAACACAAAATGAGCGGGCGTATCCAGGTGGAAAGGCGCTATGGCCCGGAGCGCTCACTCTCCTGTTATGCGGGCCGGCTCAACCAGGTCTTCATGAACCTGATCGCCAATGCCGCGGATGCCATCCACGGCAAGGGAAAGATCGTCATCACGACCGGCCAGACTGACGACGCCTACCGTATCTCGGTGCGGGACACCGGGAAGGGAATTCCGGAGGCGATTCGCGGCCGCATCTTCGATCCGTTCTTCACGGACAAGCCGATCGGGCAGGGTACCGGCCTTGGGCTGGCCATCTCCTACGGAATTGTGCAGGACCATCATGGCACGATCGAAGTCCAAAGCCAGGAAGGCGCAGGCTCGGAGTTCACCATCAGGATCCCCAGGGATCTGGAGTCGCGGAGGCACGAATGAGCAAAGAGAAACTGTTGGTGCTGGATGACGAACCTCGCATACTCTCCTCGATCGAGGACCTGTTCGAGGACGACTATGAGGTATTGACGACCACGGACGCCGAGGAAGGTCTTCGTCTCGCGCAAGACCCGGGAGTAGTGGTGGTGCTCACCGACGAGCGCATGCCCGGACTCAATGGTCACGAGTTTTTGGAAAGAGTGAAAGAGGTCTCGAATGCCACTCGGATCATGGTCTCCGGATACGCCGACATAGATGCGGTGACGCAGGCAGTCAATCGCGGGCAGATCTTTGCGTATGTCGCCAAGCCATGGCATCCTTTGGAGCTTAAAGGAACGGTCACGGCGGCGATGGTTCACTACCGGCTGAACCAGGCCATCGACACCGAGCGGGAATTACTGCGCGTTCTCATGGAGAGCATTCCCGATCTCATCTATTTCAAAGATGCCGATTCCCGTTTCACCAGGATCAACCGGGAGCATGCGGAAGCCCTCGGCGCCGCAGACCCGGGTGAATGCGTGGGGAAGAGAGATTCGGATTACTTCGACTCCGAATACGCCAGCCAATCCTATGACGACGAACAGGAAATCCTGCGGTCGGGTAAACCGTTGGTCGATCGGACGGAGCGGATCAGGAAGGCCGACGGGAACGTCTGCTGGATTTCGACCACCAAGGTGCCGCTTTTCGATGCCAGCGGGGTTGTTTCCGGAATTGCCGGTATCTCCCGAGACATCACGAATCTGAAGAACATCGAGGAGCATCTGCAACGCTCCAAACAGGCGGCCGAATCCGCCAGCCGCTCCAAGAGTGAATTTCTCGCCCTGATGAGTCATGAGATCCGAACGCCGATGAACGCCATCCTGGGAATGTCCGATCTGCTCTCGAAGACAGCCCTTGATCCCGAGCAGCGGAATTATGTCGGCATATTCCAGAGAGCGGGCGGGAAGCTGCTCAACCTGATCAACGATATCCTGGACCTGTCGAGAGTGGAGTCCGGGCACTTTGAGTTGGATTCGATCGATTTCGATCTCGGCGAGCTGGTGGCGAAGACCACCGAGATCATGCTCGACACAGCCCGTGCGGGCGGACTGCAACTCACCTGGGAGATTCCGCCGGACGTGCCCCTCAGGCTGGCCGGCGATCCCGACCGCCTGCGCCAGATCCTGATCAATCTGATAGGAAACGCGCTGAAATTCACCGCGCAAGGCAGTGTCGTGCTATGCGTCGAGTGGCACCCCCGCGAGGGTGCCGAAGGTGCGCTGCGATTCAGCGTCACCGATACCGGAATTGGGATCGCTCCTGAAAAAACCGAACTGATTTTTTCGAGTTTCACCCAGGCGGATTCCTCCACCACGCGCAACTATTGCGGAACCGGTCTCGGTCTCGCGATCTGCAAGGGCCTGGTAGAGCTGATGGGCGGCCGGATCGGCTGTACCAGTGAGGTGGGAAAAGGAAGCATTTTTTCCTTCACGGCGCCATTCGGACTTCTGCTCAAGCGCCAGCCTCCGACACCCCTTGGCAGCAAGACCACCGCGGCGCCTGATAGCCTCGCCAGTCTCCCAGCCCCGCCCGCTTGGGCCGAAAGCGCCGGAAAACCGGCGGTCACCCGGCTCCTGGTTGTCGAGGATTGCGAAGACAATCTGTTCCTTGTCAAAGCCTACCTCAATAGCCCCGAGTTCGATCTCGATGTCGCCCGGAACGGTCAGGTCGCGGTGACGAAAGTCATCGGCGGCGCCTACGATCTGGTGCTCATGGACGTGCAGATGCCGGTGATGGATGGCTATGCGGCTACCCGCGCCATCCGCCAGTGGGAAGGAGAGAAGGGCTTCCGCCCCGTCCCTATTCTCGCGCTTACGGCGGACGCCCTGAAAGAGGACGCCGAGAAGAGCAGGAAGGCCGGTTGTACGGCGTTCCTCAGCAAGCCCATCAGCCAGACGACTCTCCTGGATGCGATTTCCCTCCACACCCGGCGAAATGTCCGGGTGCGTCCACCGGAGGGAGTCCTGGCGTTTGTGCCAAGATATCTGGAAAACATCCGGCGGAATATGAACGATATCCTGGTGGGAATCGGGCACAGCGATTATGAAGTCGCCGGCAAACTGGGGCATCGGATGAAGGGATCGGGCGCCAGTTACGGGTTTCCCGAAATCACGTCCGTCGGGGCGGCCGTGGAGACGGCTGCCAGGGACACAGACGGAGATGAAATCCGGCGGCAGCTCCTGAATCTCGCCAAATACCTCGATCTCGCGGAAGCACCGTAGTTCCTCGGGTTCGCATGCCCACGTGGTGCACCGGCTACAAGGAATCGCCGCGTATCAATCACTTAGCTGCCACATGGCGCTGGCCTAGGCAAGTCGAGTGCCGCCGCTACCTCGAAGCCCCGGCGCGCATGGTCCTGGTAGCCCGCTTGGTAGCCCGCTTGGTACCCCGCAAATAGGCCGGACCGGACCAGCCGTAACCTGCGATCCGTGGTGAAATCGACTCATGTTGCTTCCTGGTGTTGGGCTTCTCATCGGCCTCTTCCTGGTGGCGGCTGCCCTCAGTGGTGCGCTCTTGCGTTCGACGCTTCACCAGCACCACATCGAAGACAGGATCCGCCAAGACATTCAACGTGTAATCTTGACGTTGGCCGAAGAAGCCGTTCACCGCCCCGAGAGATCGGAATCGCCGACGCAGGCGTGAGCCGCGCGCCGGCCGTTAACTTTCGAATACTGGCAGCGGCCGGGTCCGTCCAGGATATGATACTGGGGCATGCCACTTACCCTCTCCCTCCTCGACGAGACCACTCCGAGCCACAAGTGTTTCAGGGCCTCATCCGGCATGAGGAAAACGAGTTCATCCTGAACGACGTCCGGGACCGCCGCTTAGTTCTCGGCAGGTCACCGATCTCGACGAGACCATCCAACTAACGGGGGAGACCAAGGTCACCTTTTTGAAACTGGTTCCTCTTATTGGCGGCTGAGTGCAATGCCGCCCCAAACGGATTCGACGCGCAAGTTCATTCCACCCTGGAGCGATTGAAGGACGCTCCGCCCGAAGCCGCCGCCGAACTCATCCTGACCGGTCTGCGCCTCGCGCGTCAGGAGCAATCCTGGGCAACGCATGTCTTACAGCGGGAGTTTGGAAATGTGCTGCGGCGCAAGCCTCACTTCACCGAAGACCAGGTGGTGGAGATGACCGAGCAGGTTCCGGTGCAACCCATGGAATTTCCGTTCAAGGGCGTTCTCAAAGCCGCTGAATCCTTGCCGATGACATCGCGCCTTGCCCATGCCCTGGCGTGCCTACGCCCTTCGATCGGATTTCGGGGCATTGTAGAAGGGCGCGATCTTCAGGCCCGCCTTGACGCCCTTTTTAGCGGCCCCGCTCCCGACACCTCTCTTGAAGTGCAGGGCGCGTGGTCCCAGGGAGCGCATCTTCTTTCACGCCGCCGAACTCAAATCGAACGAGGCGTCGAAGAAGTGGCATACCGCCGCACAGCAATTGGCAGGCGAACTTGGCCGCGATGCTTTTCTTGACCGCGCTGCACGCCGGCAACTCCGACGAGCGTCTGCCCGGCACCCTCGCCGGTTTTACGGAAGCCGCTTTCAAGAAGATCCCTATGGTGGGAGCGGTTTCCCAAAAGGTAGGGAATGCCGGCGTGAACGTGCTGGCGGAGTTGCCCGGTCTCGATCGTCTCTCAACTCAGCCGCTTGGGCGCACACATGAAGTACGACACCGCCCAACGCCTGATCGAAAAGGCGCAGGCAAGGCGCTGAAAGGCTCGCCCGCCTACGTGAAAGAGCATCACGGCGAGGGATGGAAGGAGTTGCAACGCGCCGTGAAGGACATGGAGAAGACGCAGCGCGCCATCCCCATCGAAACGCTGCGCACCTGTTATCTGCACCATCCGTTGCTGACCGACATGTCGCGCCGCCTCATCTGGCAATTCGAGTGTGGACCCGGCATCTGGCACGACGGCCGCATCATCGACGGCGCGGAACGCGAGATCGACCTGGCCGCCCAGACGACCGCCCGGCTGTGACATCCCGTCTCATCCGATGTGTCGACCGTTTTGCATTGGCGCTGCTGGCTCGAAGATCACAGCGTCTGACAGCCCTTCAAGCAAGCGCATCGCGAGGTGTACCCGATCACGGATGCCGAGCGCCGGACCGGCACTTACTCGAACCGTTTCGCCGCCCTTTGCGAGCAGCGCGGCTGGAAATACCGGCTGATGGGCGATTGGGACTCGCACAACATCTCCACGCTCGACCTGCCGCAGTTTGGCCTCCAAGCACAATACGCCGTAGATTTCCCAAGGGATGAAAGGGCGCTGAGCGGCACGCCATCTACTGTTGATCCGCACCGATGCATTGCCATTCCGCGATGCTGGTCGCATCCCGCAGGCACTCCCTTTCGCGAGTATTGGAACCAGGCGCTCTTTTGGCGAGCTGACCGAGATGGCGGGTGAGCCGCCGGAGCGTCATCGAGCGCCTGCTGCCGCGGCTGACGATTCAGGATCGCTGCACCCTCGAGGGCACGTTCCTCGCGGTGCGCGGCGATCGGACAACCTACCGCATTCATCTCGATTGGTCCTCGATCTTTCTATCGTCAGCCAGCAGGACCAACCGATTCTGCGCCAGTTTCCGCCCGGGCCCCTCTACGCCAGCAGCGTGCCGCGGCCGAGGATGTTCCCTGGATCGAGCCGCCGCTTCACGGCACGCATGGCCTCGATGTGCTCGGGTGCGTACTGCAGCGCCAGCAGGTGCAGCTTGCGCTTGCCCAGCCCGTGCTCGGCGCTCACCGTGCCGCCGAGGCTCACGGCATATCGCGCGAATTCGGTGAGTAGCGCGCTGGCTTCGCCGAAGACATTCACGTGCACATGTGCGTCGCCAATGTGGCCAAACAGCACGTACCGGCCGGGAAATTCCGCTTCGAGGCGCGTGCGATAGCAGGCCAGCATCTCTCGATTGCACGCGATCGGCACAGCGAAATCGGTGTTCATCTTGAGCGCGCCCATCCGCCGCACGGTATCGTTGACTAACTCCGGCAGCACGTGGCGAAACTGCCGGAAGCGCTCGCGGTCGCGCGCCGTCATCCCGAACCACGAGGAATCGGGCGCGTCGATGCGGTCCATTTCCGGATCGTCTTCCGACTCCAGCTCCTGCTCGACCATCAGGCACGCCGCGGCATCCGGCGGAATCTCGGGAAAGCGCGTGCGCAGCAGATCGAGCGAGTGCACGTCCATGTATTCGAGCATGCGCAGCGACGGGATCCCGCGCCACCGGTCGACGGCATCCAGCGCCTCGTCGTCGGAGGGAAAGAAGACCACGCCCGAGAGCAGCACCTTAGGCGCGGGCAGCAGGCGCAGGCGCGCTTCGGTCACCACGCCGAGCGTGCCTTCGGCGCCGCAAAACAGATCCACCCAATCCATGCCGGGACGCAGCAGGTAGCCGGCGGTATTCTTGGCGACGCCGGGCAGCGGGATCGCGGGCACGTCGAAATCGATCGGATCGCCGCGCCGAAACTGGCGCACGCTGCCATCCGCCAGGACCATGCGCAGGCTCTCGACCCAACGCCGCGTGGCGCCGTAGCGGAAGCTGCGGGAGCCGCTGGCGTTGGTCGAAATATTCCCGCCAATAGACGCCGAGGTTTCAGTGGGATCGGGCGGGTAGAACTGGCCGGTGCGCGCCGCCCCGGCATGCACGTCGCGCAGCAGCACGCCCGCGCCCGCCACGGCAAAGCCCGGATTCACTTCGAGGCGATTGAACTTTTCGAGCGAGACCACCCAGCCGCCGAACGGGACGCATCCGCCGGTAACTCCCGTGCCCGCTCCTGCCAGCGTAATCGGGACGCCCGCCGCCGCAGCTTCGCGAACCGCCGCCGCCAGTTCGGTCTCGCTGGCCGGAACCACCACGCGCTCGGCATGGCCGTGGCTGCCGGACGCGTCCTCGAGATACCGGGGGTTCACACCTCCAGAATTACCGGCATGATCAGCGGCCGCCGCGATGTTTCCTTCACGATGTAGCGCTTCAGGTCGGCGCGGATCTTCTCCTTCATGACGCCCCAATCGGTCTTCTCCTCCTGGTTGGAACTCTCCAGCGTTTTCGCCACCACCGAGCGCGCGCCCTGCATGAACTCCGATCCCTCCTCGGCCAGCGCGAATCCGCGGCTGACGATCTCGGGCACGTTCTCCATGCGTCCCGTGTGGCGGTTGATGGCGATGATCGGCAGCACGATTCCGTCTTCCGAAAGGTGACGGCGGTCGCGAATCACCACCTCCTGCACCACGTCATCCACCGAGCCTGAATCGATGCAGACGCGGCCCACCGGCACCTTGCCCGCCTTGCGTGCGCCGTGATGGTCGATCTCGAGGATGTCGCCCGACTCCATCACGAAGCTGTCCTCGAGACCGGCGAACCGCAGGTGCTCGGCCAGGCGGGCGTGCTTCGAAAGCTGGCGGAATTCGCCGTGAATCGGCATGAAGTAGCGCGGCCGCACCAGGTTGAGAACCAGCTTCATCTCCTCCACCGACGCGTGGCCGGAGACGTGGAGCGGCGGGTTCATGGGGCCGTAGAGCACATCGGCGCCGCGCCGCGCCATGTGGTCGATCATGCGGAAGATGGCTTTCTCGTTGCCCGGAATGATGCGCGCGCTGAGCACCACGGTGTCGCCCTGCTCCACCGAAATGTGCTTGTGGTTGTCCACCGCCACGCGCGAGAGCGCCGACATCGGCTCCCCCTGCGTGCCCGAGATCAGGAACGCGACCTTATCGGGAGGCGCCGCCATCGCGTCCTGCGGACGCAGCAGGATGCCGTCGGGAATATCGAGCAGGCCGAGAGAATGCGCGATCTCCGTCACCGACACCATACTTCTGCCGACCACGGCCACGCGGCGGTTGAATTCCTCCGCCAGGTCGAGCACCAACTGGATGCGGTGAATCGAAGAGCTGAAGCACGACACCACGATGCGCTTCTCCGCGCGGTTGAAAACCTCCTCCATGCGCGGGCGGACGGCGCGCTCCGATTCGGTGTAGCCGGGCCGGTCGGAATTGGTCGAGTCGGAGAGCAGCAGCAGCACGCCGCGCTTGCCGTAATCGGCCAGCGTGTGCAGGTCGAACAGCTCGTTGTCGGTGGGAGTGGGATCGACTTTGTAGTCGCCCGTGTGGATGATGACGCCGAGCGGCGTGGTGATGGCGAGCGCGACGGCGCTCACGATCGAGTGCGTCACGTGGATAAACTCGACCTTGAACGGGCCGATCTCGACGATCTGTTTGGGCTTCACTTTAATGAAGCGCGGCTCTTCTTCGAGTTCGTATTCTTCCAGGCGGCGATCCACCAGGGCCAGCGTAAAGGCGGTGCCGTAGACGGGCACATCGATTTCGCTCAGGAAGTACGGCACGGCGCCGATATGGTCTTCGTGTCCGTGAGTGAGGACCAGGCCGCGGATCTGCGACTGGTTCTCTTTGAGGAAGGTGAGGTCGGGCATGACCAGGTCGACGCCCAGCAGCTCGGCCTCGGGAAACATCATGCCGCAGTCGACAATGAGGATGTCTTCGGCATAGCGGATGGCGGTCATGTTCATGCCGAACTCGCCCAATCCGCCTAGGGGGATGACTTGCAGTTTATGATCGGTCATTCAGATTCTGGTTGTTCGTGTGCGAGGTACCTTCTAACGATACCCCGTCGCTCGCAATTCGAAAAGCTCCGTGTAGCGACTGTCGAGCGACATAAGGCGGCCGGGAAGCCGATGGAAGGCCCCGCCTCCCCTGGGCACTGAATCTGCCGGGCGCGCTCAGGTGGTCGGTCCCAATTCCAACGCCCAAGCTACCAGATCGTCCCCAGATTGCCGGTGTTACGCATAAGCCTGCCCACCACGGCATCGTCGATGAGCTAGGAGACCCAGAGCATCGCCAGCGGCAACAAGCGCGGAAAACGCACAAAAATGGCGGTTGAGGCCGGCCGCCGCGGATGCCAGCCACCGCTGCCCGGGCGGGTCCATACAGCCAGCATAACTGCCACGTTTCCTACCAAATAGAAATGCTCACCCCGGGGGGTGAGCATTTTATCCCCTGTTCTACCAGGGTGATGTTCGATGGGAGAATCAGCTTCGACGGAATCGCAACCGCCAAAACTTTGTAGTTGGATCTTATTTCCTCGGAGCCTCCAAGTCAAGCAGGAAATCCGGCTCAACATTTTTCGCTGTAAGGTGCTCTTGGGGGGCAACTTGCGAGAGTGCCGCCCTTTCAGCAAGAATCGCAGGCTACCGCAAAAGGCGTCTTCCGGACCTGAGGATTTCCGTCTAAAGCGAACAAAATCGGGGCGTTATGTACCGCCATCAGCACTATTCCGGCGTACCGCCAAGGGCGATCTTGGCACGCGGGCCACCGGGAAGTACCGGAGAGCCACGCCAAAGCCACCCACCGCAAGCTCGGATACGACTCGGGAGCACGAGCAGTATCCCAATAAGAATAAAGGAGCTTATGAGGTGATTACGGATGCCGTCCTCTCGAGTGGCAACGGGCTCGCCGGGTCTCACTTTCTACGGGTTTCGGCCGCGCAACGAGTGAAACGTCCGGCCTACTTCAGATGTAGCGTGATCACCGATTCCGGCTCAGGCGTCTTGCGGAAGCGGCGGAACGCCGAGCGGAAGCCGCCCACCGCCAGCCCGGAGACCGCCGAGAACACCAGCAAGATCCCAATCAGCTCAAATGCGTTAACGATGAGGTCCCCGATGTTGTCCTTGCGCGTGGTAACGCGCTCGTCGCGCGTCACTGCGGCTTGGTAGTGCACCTCCCCCAGGAGGCGCTCGGCGGCATCCGCATCCGGTGGATTCAAGGTGACGGCCACCAGCGGACCGCTCCGCTTCGCCACGGCGCCGGGGAGTTTCTCGAATTCAGCGATCTTCTGCATCGCGATCTGGGGCGTGGGAAAGTTGAAGATCGCGAGCGTCATGTCACCCTTCGGACCGCGGAAAGTTGCCAGCACCCCTTCCGTACCGAGGTGGAACGCGGCCACCGAGGGCGGGATCCCGGGATCGAACCGCTGCATCGCCGCCGGACCGGTGACATAGCGCTCACTGTTCGGAACCAGGCCGGTCAAAGGCAGGAAACCGGGAAGGGCCGGCAGCGACGTGGTGTCGACGTTCTTCAGCGCCGCCGTCAGTCCATCGATGTCCGCAGCGGTAGGCTTGTACCCTTTAAATGAGAGCAGATAGCTCCCGTGAGCCAGCAGCAGTCCATCGGAAGTTTCAACAGCCTGGCTGGCGGCGGGCGAGGCGGTCGAGTTCGCGGGCCGCTGCCAATCGAACGCCGCCATCGCGCCCGTGCTGTCGCGCAACTGGTACGCCGCGGCAGTGAAGCGCGATGCGCCATTCTCATACTCCGCGGATTCCGAGGCCTGTAGGCCGTATTCGTTCCAGACCGCCCGGTCGGCCAGATCCGGCTGCGAAACCGCGGCGCGCTGATGGGGGCCAATGGTCTCGGGAAGAATAGCGCCCCGGCCGAGCATGGCGGCAAGCAGACCGGCGGCTAGGATTCTCATCACTAACAATAATAGACGCCGGATAGCCCGCCGCGGTACAAGACGGGCCACACATCCGTTCCGGCTAGGAGTGGAAAAACGTCACGGACCAGGTCCCCCCGGCGGGTAAAAACTGCGCGCAAGCATACATAGACCGGATTTCAGCCGATTGCTCTCCCCCCTAACCTGCTTATTTAACGCCGATTACGGTATACACCTGTCTTGATGTGTGAGCTAGGAAATCGCCTTAAGGTAAAAACTGTAACTCTACCTCGCCGGACGTCATTCGCGCGTCTGTTGCCCACTCTTCGGCGCTGACAGTGAGGACTAGTTTACTTACGATGTCGTTTGAAGACTTCCCTTCGAAGGCTTGCAGTACCATAAGGACCACTGTAATCGTACTGTTCAGGAGAATTCCTAAGGGCCGCTGTATGAAACTAGTTCCGGATCCCATCGAGCTCGCGGCGTTTTGCTGCTGGCCCCGCAAGGCGCCGATGTCACGCAATTTCCCGCGACTTTCATCGACCGCAGCCGGCACGCTGCGGTGTCGGAAGAAATCTAGCGGTTTCGCGGCCGGATTTATGTGTAGCGGAGCGCGACCTTCGCCCCCACGGATTTATCCAGCAACGGGAGACACGTGCAACCGGCGGATTACAAGAGCTGGCACGTTTTGACACTAACCCATTGCGGCGAACTGGGAAGTTGCGCACGCATCTGCATGCACCAGGACAACGTCGAGTTTTCGGACCTGATGGTGTCGCACTCCGCGCTGGCAAAATCCGATCGATGGGGAAGCGCTCTGCGGGAAACCGTGGAAGCCCAGATCGCCACTGCCCGGCGGAGGAACGTACGATTTGCAGAAATCGGCGGATGGGCGATCGCGCGCGATCTGCGGTGCACCACCGAAGCCATCCGCATGCTGGTCACCGGGTAGGCGCTGGGGGCGCTGGTTGGCGAGGTGATGGGGGTCGGCACGGCGAATCTCAGCCACCACTCGTCTTCGATACTTCGGCGGATGGACGCTCGGGGGTGTGCGACATAAAAGTGGAGCCACCCGGCGCAACCTGATTTTTGACGGCCCGCAGGGTCCCGAAGCAAAGGGCCTCAAGGACGGGCAATCCCGCAACGGTCAAGATGTGCGTTCGCCGCACAGCGGCCAGAAGCC
>JBGPHT010000211.1:0-11055 GCA_041484525.1 Bryobacteraceae bacterium
CCCCGTTCGGGGCTTGGCTCGGGATCGCCATGTTACAGGGTTCCCCGAATTTGAGCAGTTCTGCATCGCCGGTTTCCCGGCGAGCACTCAAGTTTGCGCCTAAGTCCGATGCGTCTGCCGATTCCGCCACGCCCGCGTGACTGGTTCGCTCCATGGCCGCGGTGGAGACCGCAGCCAAGAGAACGTCCCTATGTAGATTCTACCCTTCTTGTTCCGTGGGCGGCTCGTTCTTCTTTTTTTTCGGGCGCCTTATGTTGATCGCGGCGGCGGCGAGACTGTTCTTGAGATGGGAGGCGTAGTATTTCTCGATCATCTCGACACTGGTGCGGCAGTTTTTCGCGATCTGGTAAATGTCCGCACCTTCCATGAGACGCAGGCAGATGTAGGTATGCCGAAGGCTGTAAGCTGTGGTGTTGTCCTTCACGGTCCTGCTTCAGACCTTCCTCGTCCAGGATCGTGTTGAAGAGCTGCCTGTGGGTCTTCGGAAAAATCAGATCGGTCGGCTGGGGCTTGTTCCTCTCGACCAGCCTCTGGAAAGGCCTTACTGCCCCGCTGGTGCTTTTGCAATAGCCGACGCCGCGTTTGCCGCGGACCTCGATCTCAAGGATGGTTTCATTGCTCGCGTCGTCGTCCACGATCTTCACATCGCGATATTGAAGGCGGTTTGCCTCGTCCGGTCGCAGGCCGGTATTAGCCATGAACAGGACAAAATCGTGAAGCTGCTCTGATTCCCATTTGTAGCGGGGATTTTTCGGACTGTGCGCCCTTCGCCGGGTGGCTTCATAGAGCTTCTTGTATTCCTCCGGGGAAAACCACGCGCGGTGGGATATCTTCCCCGACGCCCGGTAGGGTTCGGAGAGATCCGGAAGCCGGTCCAGCCATCGGTGGCGCACGGCGGCTTTGAGCGTCTGCCGGAGAACAACGATTTCCTGATGCATGGTGTTCCGGGCCGGCGGCTTTCCGTGTTCCTTCACCGTTTCCTCGTGGCGATGAATGCGGTACTCCTGAATCTGGCCGGGCGTGATCTCGGAAAGTCCCATGTTGCCAAAGAAGGGCAACAGATGAAGACGGAGGCGGGTGCTGTGAGCTTTGACGTATATTGGACTTCGTTGGCCTTCGGTGATGATCTGGTATTCGCGCTCGAATTGCGCAGCGGCTTCGCGGAAGGTTTTTTCGTTGCGTATTTCACCGTTCCGGGCCTTGCCGCGCAGCCCCAGATACCAGTCCTCGGCGAAGTCCTTGGCCTTGGCCAGGCCGTCTTCCTTCGTGGAGACCCTTCGGTTCTTGCCGGCGAGGTAGGTCGAACACTGCCAGAGACTGCTGTTGTCGCGCCTATAGACGTGGACTTTACCGCCGAGGATCCGTGTGTTTCTCGGGCATAGCGGTCAGGCCGCCAAAACAGCCCAACTGTGTAAGGCTTGTGTAAGTATACCAGAGGCATCAAGGCTTTTTTAGCTATCTCTATGAATAAAAGCTGCTTAGCTGGTTGGAAAGTCTTATACGGATGATTTTAAGTCCCTTGCATCTGCCAGTTTCGCCACCCGGGCATAGTGATAATTTAGCTTACCAAACGGTCGTTCGGCGGGACTCCTTTTGGTGGGAGGATGCGCGTTTGAACGCGCACACCGGTGGTGCATCCGGCCTTTAGCTGGTCTGCTGATGGGCGCGGCTATTGGCCGTCAGCGCCAGTTTCTGCAGCACGTCGAAAAGGTCGTCGAGTTTGACTGGTTTGGCGATATGTTCGTCCATGCCGGCTTCGATGCACCGCTCGCGACAGCCTGCCATGGCTTCGGCCGTCATGGCGAAGATTGCGACGCGCCGCTCGGCTCCCTCGCGCTGGCGGATCTCCCGGGTGGCCGCGTACCCGTCCATCTCGGGCATCTGGCAATCCATGAAGATCACGTCATACGGCACGATCTCGAACATCTCCACGGCCTCGCGCCCGTTCGCCGCCAGGTCCGGGCGGAACCCCAGGCGTTCCAGCATCCGGGCGGCTACCTTCTGGTTGACGACATTGTCCTCCGCCACCAAAACCCGCACCGTTGCCCCGCCCAGGTGTTCGGCCAGCCGAGTCCGCATTTCCGCGATACGGTCGTCGCGTCTCTCGGGCGCGGGCGGCGGAGCGGCCTCGAGCTTCTTCGACCATGCTGTGGCGAGGGTGTTCAGCAGCAGCGATTGCCGGACCGGCTTCACCAGGCGCGCATGTACCACCTGCCCGATCTCGTGCCGCGCCTCGCCCAATTGGCCGACGGAGGTCAGCATCACGATCACCGTCTCGCCCAGCAAGGGGTCGCGCCGGATCGCGCGCGCCACTGCCATCCCGTCCATCCCGGGCATGTGGTAGTCCAGGATCACGAAATGATACGGATCGCCCGCCTGCCGGGCGTGCCGGATCGCGTCCAGCGCTTCCGCGCCCGACGCAAAGCTGCCGTTGCGCATTCCCCAACTCGTAATCTGCTCGTGGATCACCCGCCGGTTCACTTCGTTGTCATCCACGATCAGCACCCGCAGCCCGCGCAGGTCCGCCACCGGTACCGGCGCGGTGTGCGGTTGTGCGTCGAGGCGCAGCGGCAGCGTGAACCAGAATGTGGATCCTTCGCCCGGTACGCTGTCCACGCCGATCGTGCCGCCCATCAGTCCCGTCAGTTGCTTCGAAATCGCCAGCCCCAGGCCCGTCCCGCCGTATTTTCGGGTCGAAGAACCGTCCACCTGGCTGAATTTCTCGAACAGGATCTCGATCTTCTCCCGCGGGATGCCCAGCCCCGTGTCCTCCACGGAAACGCGAATCTGCGCCGTGTGCCCGAGTTGGCCCTCGCACGCGACCGCGATCAGCACATGCCCGCTGGGCGTGAACTTCACCGCGTTGCCGACCAGGTTCGTCAGTATCTGCCGGATCCGGCCCGCATCGCCGATGAAATGGCGCGGCGCCCCGGCTGGATACTGCAACACCAGATCGAGCTTCCGGTCTTCGATCTTGGGGGCCAGCATTTCGTTCACTTCCTCGATCGCCAGGCGCAGATCGAACGGGATCGCCTCGATCGAAAGCTTGCCCGCCTCGATTTTGGAGAAATCCAGAATGTCGTTGACCACCGTGAGCAGGGCCTCGCCCGAGCGCCGCACCGTTTCGGCGTACTCCCTTTGTTCCGGCGTCAGCTCCGTATCCAGCAGCAGCCCCGTCATTCCGATCACCCCGTTCATGGGTGTCCGGATCTCGTGGCTCATGTTGGCGACGAACAGGCTCTTGGCTTCGCTGGCCGCCTCGGCCTGCTTGCGTGCCGAGCGCAAACGCCGCGCCAGCCACAGCATCACCAGCAGGATCAGTGCCAGGCCCGCCAGCCCGCTCAGAAAAATCACCGAGTAGAGCTGCGCGCGCCGATACGCGAAAATCGTGCCCACTTCGCTCGAAACCCGCGTGTCCCAGCGCAGGTCGATCGCCACCAGGGAGCCGTCTTCCGACATCCCTCCGATCTCGTCCCGCAGCCGGTCGGCCGCCAGCATAGCATCCGCCCTATGTTTGTTCGCCCCCACGCCCAGCCAGTACGTAGCGCCGTTAATAGGCAAGATCCGCAGCGGCCCGGCCGCGCATGTGCTGACCTTCCCCCTACCCAGGCGGTTCACCGAGAGCAGACCGGCCTCCGCCTCACCCTGGCAGACTTTTTCGAGCACGTCCGAAGTACTAGACGCGGCCACGATGGTGGCGCCACTGAAGTATTCCCGCGCGATCCGGTTTTCCAGGCTGATGTTCACCGCGGCCGCCAGCCGGCGCCCCGCCACGTCCTCCCGCCGGAAGATCCGCTCGGACTCCGGCGCGATGATCATAAAACTCATCTCCGTCCAGGGAGCGCTCACATACAAGAGGTTGCGCCGCTCAGGGAGAGCTCCCACCAACGGCCACAAGTCCACCGCGCCCGACGACAGCGCCCATTCCGGCCCCTGCGGCGAGAACACCCATTGCAGTTGGATGCCGATGCGCGCCGCCGCTTCCCGAACGATCTCCACCGCCGGCCCCGACGGATTGCCGCGCGCGTCCGGAAAATGGTACGGCGGCGAATTCTGAAAGCCGATCTTCAGCGTGCGGTCGATTTTCGCGCGAGGCGTCAGAAGACAGATTCCCGCCACGGCCAGCGCTGCCAATCCAGCCGCCGCCCCCGCCAGGATCTTCGTCTTTCTGCGCACGCGCACCGTCTCCATTACGCCTCACACCCAGGTCGTGGCACCCTACGTGACTCTTTATCGGCTGCTTTCCGGATTCTCTGTATGCCGTATGTGAGAACCCGGAGCCCCGGCCGCTCGGTGTTTTCCCTCGAGCATCCGGCTGAAGACCTGAAATTCGATGTCCAGCCGCTTCGTCAGGCCGGCAATTTCGGCCTCCGTCCCGGCGTGCGCCAGCGCCTCGATCTGCCGGCACACCACCGCCATTCCGTCGGCCCCGACCTGAATCGCACTACCTTTGATTGCGTGCGCCTGCGCCCGGATCTCTTCCCGCTGCTGAAGCTCCACCGCCCCGCGCAGCAACTCCAGCCGCGCCGCGGTATCGCTGCGGAAGACTTCAATGATCTCCGCTACCGTCTCTTCGTCTCCCAAGGTCACCAGTTGCCGGAGCCCCTCGGGCAGAACCCACTCCAGTTCCGCCGGCTCGCCGATCCAACTCAAATCGCGTTCCATCGCACCGCTCAGGATAGTTCCCCATCCAGCGGCCCTCAAGATGTCTTTTTGTTAGGTGGCGCCAGAAGCGTCCGATATGAACGTACTGTAACCGGGAGGCCTACGCTAAGGTGGCTTGAATTGCCCGGAAGTACTCGACGGTCTGCCGCAGCCCCTCTTCGAGCGAAACCCGCGGCTCCCAACCCAGCACCACGCGCGCTTTCCCGATATCCGGCTGCCGCTGCTTGGGATCGTCCTCCGGCAGCGGGCAATAGGAGATCTTGGAGCGGCTTCCCGTCATCCGCCGGATGCGATCGGCGAATTCCAGAATCGTCATCTCGCGCGGATTTCCCAGGTTCACCGGGTACCGTTCGTCCGAAAGCATGAGCCGGTACAACCCCTCCACCAGGTCGCTGACATAGCAGAAGCTGCGCGTCTGCGATCCGTCGCCGAAGACGGTCATGGCTTCCCCGCGCAGCGCCTGGTCGAGGAATGCCGGCACCGCGCGCCCGTCGTTCAGCTTCATGCGCGGTCCATATGTATTGAAGATGCGCGCGATATTCGTCCGCAGCCCGTGCTTCCGGTGGTACGCCATGGTGAGCGACTCGGCGAAGCGCTTGCTCTCGTCATAGCACGAGCGCGGTCCCACCGGATTCACATTGCCCCAGTAGGTTTCCACTTGCGGGTGCACCATCGGGTCGCCGTAACACTCTGAAGTCGAGCTCATCAGAAAGCGCGCGGCCTTTGCCTGCGCCAGGTCCAGCATGCGGCGCGTCCCGAGCGATCCCACGTCCAGCGTCTCGATCGGGTACTCCAGGTAGTCCCTGGGGCTCGCCGGCGAAGCCAGGTTTACCACGCAATCCACCGTCCCGTCGATGGCGAATGGCTGCGTGATGTCCTGCTCCACGAAGCTGAAGCGCGGCTCGCCTTCGAGGTGAACGATGTTGCGCGGCGCGCCCGTCAGGAAATTATCCAGCGCGACTACCGTGTGGCCCTCCGCCAGGAGCCGGTCGCAGAAGTGCGACCCGACGAACCCGGCGGCGCCGGAAACGACTATGCGCAAATGGCCTCCAAACGATCCATTCTAACGGAGCGCGCTTCCATCCACATGCTACATTCAGATTGGATTTCGTAATGACCGGCACATCCTGGGTGGAGATGACCGCGCTCGCCGTACTGCTGGCCGCTTCGCTCGGGCTGTTCTGGTGGCGGTTCCGCCGCGTGCTGCTGACGATCCGCCGAGCCCGCCCCACGCCTGATTTCCACGTGGCTCCCCTCGGCCCGCGCATCCGCCAGTTTCTGTGGGAAGTGATGGCGCAGGGCAAAGTCATCGTGCAGCGCCCGCTGCCGGGGCTCGCCCACGCTTTCGTCTTCTGGGGTTTCTGCGCGTTTGCGCTGATCACCGTCAACCATATTGCCACCGGATTCGGGGTGCGCTTCCTGTGGCCCGAAACCTCCTTCGGCCGTTTCTACTTCGGCTTCGCTGCCGTGTGGGCGGTGGCCGTGGCCGTCTCCATCGCGGGCTTGTTCGTCCGCCGCTTCTTCGTGCGCCCGCCGTGGCTGGGGAAGACTTCGCCCGAATCCGGAGTCATTGCGATCCTGATCTTCGTGTTGATGGTGACGTACCTCGCCGGCCTCTACCTTGTCGACGAGGCCACCGGCGCCGGCCGCACCAACTGGTGGGTCCACACACTGGCGCTGGCCGTGTTTCTGCCGCTGATCCCGCACACCAAACACCTGCACCTGGTCCTCAGCCCCGTCACGGTGTTTCTTCGCCGCGCCGGTTTCAGCGCCATCCCGCCGCTCGCCGGCGACGAAGACTTCGGCCTCGATACCGGCAAAGACGTCACGCGCATCGACGCGCTGCAGGCCTTCACCTGCGTCGAATGCGGCCGCTGCACCGAGCACTGTCCCGCCTTCCGCACCGGCAAGACGCTCAACCCCAAGGAAATCGTTCTCGGCCTGCGCGACTACCTCAACGAGTTCGGCCCCGGCAACGAGGCTCCGCTGCTCGGCAAATACATTTCGGAAGAGGCCGCATTCCAATGCACCACCTGCGGCGCCTGCGAATACCAGTGCCCGGTGGGCATTCAGCACCTGCCCATGATCGTCGGTCTGCGGCGCGGCGCTGTGAACACGGGCAAATGGGAAGACGATTACGGGGGCAAGCTCTTCCTCAACCTGGAACGCACCGGCAACGCGCTGGGATTCTCCTCGGCCGAACGCCAGAAGTTCATCGAGAAGGCTGGCTTGCCGCTCTACGACGGCACGCAGGAATACTGCCTGTGGCTCGGCTGCATGGGCGCGTACGACCCGCAGGGCCGCGACATCGTCGTCGCTTTGGCGCGGTTGCTGCGCCACGCCGGTGTGAGCTTCGGCGTGCTGCGCAAGGAGAAGTGCACCGGCGATCCAGCGCGCCGCCTGGGCAACGATCTGGCCGTGTCGCAGGTGGCCGAAGCCAACATCGAAACCCTGCGCGCCGCCAACGCCGGGAAGCTGGTGTCGATTTGTCCCCACTGCGTCCGCACCATCGGCACGGACTGGCGCGAGTACGGCGCCCAGTTCGAGATCGAGCATCACAGCGAGTTGCTGGCGCGCCTGGGCTCGCGCCTTCCCGCCGCATCCGGTGGGACCGGCGCCGCGCGCGAGACGGTGGTTTTCCACGACCCGTGCTACCTGGGACGTTACCGCGACATCTACGACGAGCCCCGGCAGGTGGCCGCGCATACCGGCGCGGCCGTGATCGACCCGCCGCGCGCCCGCGAGCGATCTTTCTGTTGCGGCGCGGGCGGCGGCCAGATGTTCCTAGGCGAGGAGAAGGGCAAGCGCGTCAACGTGGAGCGTGTGGAGGAACTGGTCGCGACCGGGGCGCAGACGATCGGCACCGCCTGCCCCTTCTGCCAGACGATGTTCCGCGATGCTCTGGGCACGGTGACCCAGACTCCGCCCAAGCTCCTGGACATCGCACAACTGGCCGCGGCGCAATTGCCGCCGGAAGGGCCGGGGATCGCAACGTGACATCCGACGCCGGAATGCTATAATCATGTCGTGGCGCGGGCAGTGACGCGTCAGGTTTCCATCCACCACAGCGGGCGCGTAGCTCAATTGGCAGAGCAAGTGACTCTTAATCACTAGGTTGTAGGTTCGATTCCTACCGCGCTCACCACTGTTTCCAAACACTTACACGCTACTGGATTCCGACGAAAGTCGATGTTGTGGGGACTTTTGTGGGGTACTCAACTGAAATCGACTGCCTTTTGGTGGTGCTGAGTGCTTCGACGGCTTCCCTCTTCGCGGCCATTCTGATGTGGGAGTAGCGTTCCAGCATCGCTCGGCTCATGTGGCCCATGAGCGAAAGCATAGTGCTCTCCGGAACGCCCGCTTCGGCCATTTTGGTGGCGGCTGTGTGCCGGAGGTCGTGAAAGCGGCATTCCACCCCCGCTTGGTCACGTAGACTCGCCCACGCGGTCTTTAGCGTCGTTGCGGGCCGAGTCGGGTCGGTCGGGGCGGGTTTCCCAAACGGGAGCAGGTAGTGATCTGGCTTGGTCTCGCCGAATCGCTCCGTGAACCATTCCGCATGAGCTGAGAGGACGAGAAACAGATCCTGATTCATCGGGATCTGGCGTCCCGTTCCGGATGAAGTCTTCGCGCGGCCTACTGTGATAACCCGCTTCTGAAAATCGACTTGCCCCCACGTCAAACCGGTGATCTCGCCACTTCGCATTCTGGTGAGCAGTGCGACACGAACCAACGTCGCCAGTGTCTTCCACCGTTTGTTGGCGCTTGCGGAATCAAGCAACCGTTGTTCTTCCTCGGGGGAGAGCGCCTTGCCCGCATCCTTCCGTTCTTCCAACTTGCGGACCTTTGGCCAAAGGAGTGACCACTTGTGGCCGATGGCGCGCGACAACTCGCCCAACTCCATATTGATGGTGCGACCGCAAGCCTGCTCGTCGAGTCGCGTTCTGATGTACTGGCGTATGGTTTTTTCCGTAAGGTCCGGTAACAGTGTATTGCCCAACAGACGGGTTACGTGCGCCAATCGCCCCTCACAGAACAGAACGGACTGCTCCCGGTGATTGACGCCGTAGTGCTCCTGGTATGGCTTCACAACGTCAGAGACGGAGTTAATCCGATTCGTTCGTTTCTCGACGGGCATTCCGGCGAGAGTCCTCTCCAGTTCGAGTTTTCGTTGTCGCTCCGCTTCGAAAGCAATCGTCTTGCGGCTGGTCTTCGCCGACTCCCGCACCCGCTTCCCCGCGAAGATGAACTCATACCACCACGTTCCGCCGCGCTTGTAGACCGCCATTTCACTTACCCCCTTTCTGTTTTTTCCCGCTGCCCTTCGGCCGCCCGCCTTTTTTACCCCACTCGCTCAATTGCTCCTTCGAGTGCTTTTCGGCGCGCGCCTTGCCACCTTGAGCACCCGTCTTCTGAAAGAACTTCAACGCCTCTTTCGGTAGTTTGGTTGCCATGTCAAGATCATAAACCTAGGCCCTATGTTTGTCAATAGAAAGCAGGGAGATTAGGGGTGTAGGCGGCGCGACCGCGCCTTCACGTCGAAACGCTCTCTTCATTGCGCGAAACTCTCTCGCAATAGCCTTGAGTTCGGCATTGTGCCATGCGATGAATGCACGCAACTCCCTCCGGTCTTGCCGGTGCTCGGCAGAGAACCAGCCAGTTCTCCAGTTCGCACGTCGGCAGCGTTCCAATCCCTCAGCAGTCTTCGGCCCACCGCCAGCGCCATGCATACGGCAGACGCTGAAACCCCTCACTGCGGGGTTTTGGCATGGCTGCCAGTCACGTTTCCGGCGCGCGGTGCAACGGGCCGCCCGTCTCAGAAGTCGAGGGTCCATGGGCAGGTTCCCGTTTTTCAGCCATCCCAACGGAGGGTTGACATCGTTGCAGTGTAACGTTACAGGCTGCTCGCTTTGCATGGGGTCCATGGGCAAATCCTTCAAATCTCTTCTCCGCCTCCGCGCTTCAACGGCAAACCCTATCTCTTTTCCCCATATGCAGCCATAGTGAACAAGCGTTGTTCACCTACGTCTTGAGATTGCCGAAATCTTCAGTAGGTGATTGACCCTAATAAGCTTACAATTCCTTCCGCTGAACGTTGGCTTCGCGTTCCGGTGTCCGAGCGCTTTTTAGATTCAGCAGCTTGTAATCGTGTGAAACTTGCACATGACCAATCGTAAAGCCCCTTTCGTTGAGGAGCCGAACCATTTTCCGGCAGGGAGGGGTTGCACCGTCAAGACCGGCGACAATCTCCAGGATCGTGCGTCGGCGATCCTCAGGGTATTTCACTGGCGGGCCTAATTCCGTCCGTGTATCACGCCATGCCGGGAAGTACGTGGACACGGGAAGACCTTCTAATTTAACCTGCACGATTCGTCTGGAGAGATATGCAACCAATCTGAGAGCTTCTGGTCACGGACTTTGCGGATGGTCTTTCCGTAAGCCGTTTTTACCGCTCTTCGGACTGCGCCAGCACTGAGCGGTCCACGACACTCGGACCCCATGCGTCTCACTTGGCGTTCGGCTTCGTCTCTCTTTGAACCATTGCAGCGGAGCAGCCATGCATAGACAAGTGCGGCGTAATTCCGACAGCCTTCATCGAAGCCCCCACCGCGCATCGCCCGAAGACATTCGAAATCTCTGAGGCGTCTTGCTGCGAGAGCTTGCCAGCCACGACGTTTCCTTGGATTACTCTCTACGAATGCGCGGCGGATTCGTTGGGTTAGCTTGCGCTGCTGAACCCCAAAGAGCCGAGCGAGGTCGGAAAGTGTGTACATGTATCCTCTTCGGTCCGCTCCTTGTATCCACCATTGGACAAACTGCTCGCCGCCACTGTGGAGCGAACCGGGAACTCTGATGTGACGTGCGGGATCGCGCGCGCCGAGGTCCGCACCCATGTGTGCTAGCCTTTCTCCGATAGCCCGCTGAATTCGGCAGTAGAGTTCCACCTTTTCCGGCCAGGCCCATTGAGGACGCTCAATGTCCTTTGGGTCGCCCAAGAGCCAAAGCAGCCAGAGTCCCCTACCGCTCCGGACGATAATGGATGCCGGCGGAATGGCACTACTGTCTTGGAGGTTGACAACAGCTCCGAGGGTTGTTCCAAAGTCTGTGCATAACTTGTAGTAGTCGATGTCAACGTAACAGGCGCAAAGATATCGGAGATTCAGCGAATCGTGCTTCGGATAGCCGTACGCGGAGCCGTTCCGACCGAAACGGGAGAGACGGTATCCAGCATTGATGCTGACATAGGAATCTTTTACACCTGGATTATGCACGGAACGCAACTCGGCGCAGCGGTAGCGTGACCGGCGGCGCGGCTGCCGAGCGGCTGGACTGAATCTGCTCTGATCGTCCCTTTAGTAAGTCAGCGAACGCCTACGTTCCCCATTTCCCGGG